>DATBAI010000086.1:0-99677 GCA_036271595.1 Usitatibacter sp. | reverse complement strand
GGTCACGACGCGCGTGTACTTCTCGTCCGACTGGAAGAAGAGCACGTCGGCCACCGGGATGAGGCGCAGGTTCTGTCCCACCGTCGCCTTGATCCATTGCAGCCTGGGCCTGCCAGCGGAGAGCTGCGCGCCGATCTGCGCGAGGACGGCGTTCAGGTCCTGGGGCGGCGTGGCGAGCTTCGCCTTCAGCCTCTCGACCGTGACCGCAAGGCGCTCATCGGTGGCCGGCTTCAGGATGTAGTCGACGGCGCCCGTCTCGAAGGCCTGGATCGCGTACTGGTCATACGCGGTCACGAACACGACGTGGCAGCGCCCGCCCACGTGGCGCGCGACCTCCACGCCCGTCATTTCCGGCATCTGGATGTCGAGGAACATGAAGTCGGGCACGCGGTCCTCGAGCGCCTCGAGCGCGGAGGCTCCGTCGCCCACGGAGGCGATCATCTCCAGCTCGGGCCAGAGCTTCGCGAGCTTGCCCTGCAGCTGTGCGCGCAGGATGTCTTCGTCCTCGGCGACGATCGCGGTCGGCATGTCGGCCATTCTACGGCGCGGCGGGCGGAGGTCCGGGCGGCGGAACCTTGGATTGGCGCTTCTGGTAGCGCACGAACCACCAGATCGCGAGGCCCACGAGGATGAAGGGCGCGAGCACCGGCACCATCGAGACGATGATCACGACCGGGATGAAGATCGCGAGGCCCACGAAGAGGAATCCAAGCCCGTACACCACCGCGAGCACGACCGCGATCGCGACGACCACCACCGAGAATGCCGCCGCGATGCCCGCCGTGCCGATGAGGGCGCCGGTGGGCCCGATCATGATGTCGTCGCCGAACTGCACCGGAAGCAGGCCCGTCGCCACGCCGACCACGCCCAGCCCCGCGAACACCGCCGCCACCACCACGAGGACCACGAAGGCGAAGGACAAGCTCTTGCGCCAGACCCGTTCGGCGCTGCCCATGACTGCGAACGTGCGCGCGGCCGCGCCCTGCGGGGGCGGCGGCGACGACGGGCCGGGAGCGGCGCCGAAGCCCGCGGCCGTCGCGGCGGCGGTGCGCGTGCCGTCGCGTGGCACCTCGATGGTCGCGAGCACGCCTTGTGGCTGGTTCGCTTCCAGCGTGAGCTTGCCGGTATCGCCGTAGAGGGCGGCCAGGCGCTCGCGGATGTTCTCCAGGCCCACGCCGCTGCCGAGCGTCTCGGAGAAGCCGCGGCCGGTGTCGGCCACGCCCATGCGCAGGCGATTGCCCTCGGCAGAGGCGAAGATGCGCACCGTGCCACCCTCGCGCTGAGGCTCCAGGCCGTGCTTGATCGCATTCTCCACGAGCGAAGGCAGCATGAGCGGCGGGAAGGGCGCGTCCATCAGCTCCGGCGGCACGTCGATCTCGAAGGCGAGGCGCTTGCCCATCCGCATCTGCAGGATGTTCAGGTACGCGCGCACCAGCTCGATCTCCTGTCCCACGGTCGAGGAGGATTCCCGCATCTTGGGGAGCGCGTTGCGCAGGTACGAGATGAGGTGGCCGGTCATCGCGGTCGCGCGCGGCGGATCGGTCTCGGTGAGGGCCTGGACGCTCGCGAGCGTGTTGTAGAGGAAGTGCGGTTCCACCTGCGCCTGGAGCGCGGAGAGCTTGGCCTCCGTGACCTGCTGGCTCATGCGGTGGTACTCGGCCTCGCGGCGCTTCACCTCCGCCACGCGTTGGGCGCCGCGCGCACGATCAATGAAGAATTTGGAGACGATCGCGAGCGCGAAGAGCGGGATGAAGACGAGGATCAACGCCCCGCCCACGCCGGCGCGGTAGAGGTCCGTCGAGACCTGCTGGCGGATGTCGCGGCGCACCTCGGGCGGCAGCGGCGGAGGCGCAACGAGCGGCGCGGACGTGAGGGACGCGACCGGCGGCGGCGTGAGCGGCACCGCGGGCACCGACGGCTTGTCGTCGTCGAGGTCGATGTTGATGTCCACGTGCGGCACTCGCACGATCGCGTGCCCGACCCTCCCGCGCGAATCGACGGCGATCCTCGCTTCCTTCTCGGCGGCTTCCGCGGCCTTCAACGAATCGTCGATGGACTTGGCGACCTTCTCGCGCTCCGGGCCCGAGTCCTTCAGCGCGAGGTCGGCCTGCCGTTTCGCGTCGGTGAGCGCGCGGCGAGCCTCTTGCACGGCGGTCGAGACGTTGTCCGCGGCTTCACGCTTGGCCCGGATGACCTCGGCGCCCGCCTCGCGCAGCCCGTCGCGGGCGTTATTGAGCTCCTCCAGCGCCGCGTCCAGCTCTTCGCGCCGGTCCGGGTCGCGGGTGCGGTCGCGCATGTTCTTCACCACCCCGTGGGCGATGTCGAGCGCGCTCTCGGAGAAGGCCGAGTTGATCTCGCTCTTGATCGCGCGCCGTTCCTCGGGGGTGGCGCCCCTCTTGTCCAGCTCGATCAGGTGGAACGGCGTGGCGAAGAGACCCAACCCCACGAGCAGCGCGAGGCCCCCGATGAGCAATGCCCACCAGGGAATGCGATGCAGGAGGTTGGAGACCGGTTTCATGGATTCCTAGTAGTCGGCGAGCAGCGCGATCACGACCGCGGTGAGACAGAAGGCGAGCACGCCCACGAAGGCCAGCACGACTTGCGGTCCGAGCGATGCGATCCAGGACATGGATTGGGGCCTTTCGAGGTAGGTTCACCGTATTGGCTGCCATTCTGGCGGCCGGGCGGGGAGGCCGCCAGCACACGGCGGCGAAATGCAGAAACCGGGGGGCGAAACGGCCCCCGGGGCGACGAACGGACTCCTGCAACTCGCGCCGGGGGGTCATCACATCTGCTTGAAAAGGTGGGTAAAACCGCGGGAGACCAGGAGCGTCTCGTCGCGGCCCTTGAGGCTTACCTCGGCCTGGTCCTTGAGCCCCCGGCGCACCCCCGCGATGTGGTCCACGTTCACGATGGTCGCCCGGTGGATCTGCCAGAAACGCGCGGGGTCGAGCTCGTCCAGCAGCTCACGGATGGGCTTGCGGATGAGCGCCTCGGATTCGCCCGTGACGACCCGGGTGTACTTCTCGTCGGACTGGAAGAACAGCACCTCCTCCACGGGGATGAGGCGCACGTTGCTGCCCACCGAGGCCTTGATCCACCTCAGGTGCTCGCTCGAGGCGGCGCCAAGGCGCGCGGCGATGGTCTCCACCAGCTCCTCGATGCGCGGCGGGCGCTCCGAGAGCCGTTCGCGCAGCCTCGCGCAGGTGAGCTCGAGGCGCTCCTCGTCGAACGGTTTCAGCACGTAGTCGATGGCGCCGCGCTCGAAAGCCTCCACGGCGTACTGGTCGAAGGCGGTCACGAACACCACGTGGGCGCGCCCGGCGATGGCGCGCGCCGCCTCCAGCCCGTTCACGCCGGGCATGTGGATGTCGAGGAAGAAGAGCGCGGGCGAGTGGGCGTCGAGCACCCGCTCGATGTCGCGGCCATTCTCCATCTCGTGGACCACGGCGAGCCCGGGCCAGAGGCGCGCCAGGCGCGAGCGAAGCTGCGCGCGCAGAAGCGGCTCGTCATCCGCGATCACGGCGCGTACGGGAGTGCTCATGCGGGGGTGGCGGCCGGTACCTCGATCGAGGCGACCACGCCGTGCGGTTCGCGCTCCTCGACCACGAGGCGCGCGGAATTGCCATAGAGCGCCTTCAGGCGATCGCGGATGTTGGCGAGGCCCACGCCGCCGCCCTTCTTCGGGCGGATGCCCTCGCCCGTGTCTTCCACCGAGACGCGCAGTTTTCCCTCGTTCTCCACGGCGCGGATCGTGATGGTGCCCGACTCGCAGCAGGGATCGACGCCGTGCTTCACCGCGTTTTCCACCAGCGTGATCAGCATCATCGGCGGGAAGGCGCGCTCCCTCAGCGTATCGGGCACCTCGATGGCATAGCCCAGGCGCGCGCCCATGCGGATGCAGTGGATCTCGAGGAAGGCGCGCGCCATCTCGATCTCGCGGCCCAGCCGCGTGGACGATTCGCGCATCTGGGGAAGTGCCGCGCGCAGGTAATGGATGAGGCTCGCCAGCATGCGCGAGGCCTCGGCGGCATCGGTCTCGACCAGGTGCTGCACGTTGGCGAGCGTGTTGAAGAGGAAGTGCGGCTCGACCTGCGCCTGCATGAGCTGGAGCTTCGCTTCGAGGAGGCTCTTCTCGAGCTGGTGGCGCTCGCTTTCGCCGCGGTGGAAGCGCGCCTGGTCGCGCGAGTGCTTCTCGCGAAGGATGAGGGTGGCCACCACGACGCAGCCCACGCCGACCCCCAGGCCCATGGTGATCAGCACCCCGGCGAGGCGCTCCGAGAACATCTGGGCGATCGTGCGTTGCTTCACGAGCCCCGCCAGGATGGTCCCCAGGCATGAGCCCAGGACCACGGCGGCGACCTGCACGGCCTCCCGCGGAAATGCTTCCTGGCGGATGTTCCCGGCCACCGTGAAGAGCAGCATGCTGGTGTAGCCCACGCACAGGGCGCTCAGGAACAGGTCTGCATAGGTATTGCTGAAGAGCCAGACGATGCCCCCCGAAGCGACCGCGCATACCGCAGTGACCGCCAGCACCCGGCGGATCGTGAGGCCTTCGAGAAGGTAGGGGTGAGAGGTCAAGGTGGCCCAATGTACCGAATGGGCCCGGCCGCGGGCAAAAGGGGTGCGACGAAACGCGCATCCGGGGGCCTGGAATGCGCCGCGCCGCAACCGGGATGCCGCAATAAAAAAGCCCGGCTCCAGTGAAGGTAGCCGGGCAGGAGGAGCCCGCCCAAACAAGAGGGCGGAACCAGGGGTTCTTCAGCCGGTCGTGCGCTTGCCCATCACCATCACGGTGTAGTGGACGCGCGGCATGCCGTGCGCGGGGGCCTCGGTCATCACGACCTGCGCGGATTGCGCCTGCACGTTGCGCTGCGTGTAGGGCGAGGCGGGATCTCCCAGGATGGCGCCCGCCGCGACCAGGAACCAGGCCGAGACCAGGACCGTGACGCCGGCGGCGACGAGGTCGTTGCTCGGGTAAGCGGCGAATCGGAAGGCGTTCATCTGCATTTCTCCTTTGGCGGTGCTCGTCTGCGTTTCATTCGACATGGGCGAACTCTAGGCAGCCGCGGTGACAGGAGAAAGTCGAAAGCGACGAAATGCGGAAAAGGGGGCCTGAAACGCTCAGGGCACGGGGCGGGCGCCGCGCGATCGGGCCCGCGAACCCACGATCATCCCCGCGATGGAAGCGAGGAAACCGGCCAGCGGAGGAGGAAGCGTGGCCTCCGGAGCGAGCCATTCCATAAGTATCCAGGCGACGAGGCCGGCCGCGATGGAGGCGTTCGCGCCGCGCGCGGTGGCACGCGGCCAGAAAAAGCCCGCTGCGAGCGGAACGAAGCACGAAACCAGCACGATCTTCCCCGACTCGTTCACCAGTTGGTAGATCGAGAGCCTGGACGTGAGCGCCATCACGGTCACGCCGACCGCGAGCAGCGCCACGGTCGCGCGCATGAGCATGAGGACGCCGCGATCGTCGCGAGGTTTCAAGATCGGACGCAGCACGTTCTCGGCGAGCGCCACTGCCGGGGCGAGGAGCGCGCCCGACGCGGTGGAAAAGATCGCGGAGACGAGCGCACCGAAGAAGAGCGCCTGCACGGCAAGTGGCGTGCGCTGGAGAATCAGCGTGGGCAGGATCAGCTGGGAGTCCTCGCCCGCAAGGCGCTGCACCATCGCGTTGTCGATCACGAGCGCCGCGGCCACCAGCACGATGGGCAGCATCGCGATCGCGAAATAGATCGCGCCGCCCAGCACCGTCGCGCGCACCGCGATCGCCTCGCCGCGCGCGCTCAGCACCCTCTGGAGCACATCCTGCTGCGGGACGGAACCCAACATCACGACCAGCGACGCGCTGATCCATGCGAGCACCGACTTCGCATCGGCCTCCGGCAGGAAGCGCAGCCGATCGGAGCCGGCCGCCTCCAGCACTCGCGACGGGCCGCCCGCGAGATCCACGACCACCCACGCGACGTATCCCAGCCCCACGACGATCACGGCCGCCTGGAAGAAGTCGGTGAGCGCCACCGACCACATGCCGCCCGCCAGGGTGTAAGCCAGGACGACCGCCGCGCCGACGAGGATTCCCGTATGCGTGCTCACGGCGCCGCCGGAGATCACGTTCAGCGCGAGCCCGAGCGCCACGAGCTGCGCCGCGATCCAGCCGATGTAGGAGAACGCGATGCAGAGCGTGAGCGCCACCTCGGCGCCGCGGCCGTAGCGCGAGCGAAAATAATCGCCCAGCGTGACGGCGTCCAGGCGGAAGAACGGCCGCGCGAACACGAACCCCACGAGGAGGAGGCACGCGAAGGCCGCGAACGGATCGGCCGCGAGCCCGCGAAATCCTTCCTTGAGGAACGTCGCCGGGATTCCCAGCACCGTCTCGGCGCCGAACCACGTGGCGAAGAATGCCGCGGCGACCACGGGCGTCCCGAATGCCCGTCGTGCGAGCGCATAGTCGCCGGCACCCTTCACGCGCGTGGCGGCGTAGAGGCCGATCGCGAGGGACGCGGCGAGGTAGATCGCGACGAGCGCGGAAAGCACTACCTACGTCGTCGCTTCGCGCTGCAACGTCCGCAGGGCGAGCGACCCCACGATCATCCCGCCGAAGGAAGCCAGCAGCCCCGCGAGCTGCGGGGGCACGAGCCCATCGGGATTGAGCTTCTCGAAAGCGATCCAGACAATGAGGCCGACCACGACCGAGAGCACGCCTCCCAGGTTGGTCGCGCGCTTCCAGTACACGCCGCACACGAGCGGGACGAATGCGCCCACCAGCGTCACCTTGTAGGCGTTCTCGACCATGTGATAGATGTCCGAGCTCGTGCTCATCGCGACGTAGGTCACGAGGACCGTGAAGCACACCAGGACGACTCGGTTCAGGAGCAGGAATTTCTTGTCCGTGATGCGCGGCAGGAAGGGCTTCAGGATGTTCTCGCTGAAGCTCACCGACGGCGCGAGGAGGGTCGCCGAAGCGCAGCTCTTGATGGCCGAGAGGAGGGCGCCGAAGAACATGATCTGGGCGAACACCGGCACGACGGGCGACATGATGAGGTTCGTCAGGATCTTCTGCGGATCCTTGTCGAGGTTCGCGGCCACCATGTCGGGGGCGATGAGGCTCGCGGAATAGGCGAGGAAGAGGGGCACGAAGGCGAAGCAGAAGTACATCACGCCGCCCAGGATCGACGAGTTGGCGGCGGTGTTCTCGTCCTTCGCCGACTGGACGCGCTGGAACACGTCCTGCTGCGGCACCGAGCCCAGCATCATCGTGATCCACGCCGCGATGAAGCCGAGGATCTCCTTCAAGTCGAGCGGCGGCAGGATGTGGAACTTGCCGTTCTGCGCCGCGTGCGACACGACCGCGGCCACCCCTCCCGGAACGCGGCCGCTCACCTCGAAGCCGATGTAGAGCATCCCCAGGACGATGATGATCATCTGGATGAAGTCGGTGATCGCCACCGAGAACATGCCGCCCAGCATCGTGTACACGAGCACGGTGGCCGCGCCCACGATCATGCCGGTCTCCTGCGAGATGTCGCCGTTGGAGACCACGTTGAACACGAGGCCGAGAGCCTTGATCTGCGCGCCCACCCAGCCCAGGTACGAGATCACGATGCACAGCGTGGTGAGCATCTCGACGGGCCTGCCGAAGCGGCGCCGGTAGTAGTCGCCGATGGTGAGCAGGTTCATCCGGTACAGCGGCCGCGCGAAGAAGACGCCCACGATGATGAGGCACAGGCTCGACCCGAACGGGTCCGCGATGATCCCGGAGAAGCCGTCCTTCAGGAAGGTCGCCGGGATGCCGAGCACGGTCTCGGAGCCGAACCAGGTGGCGAACACGGTCGCCGTGACGATGTACATCGGCATTCGCCGGCCGGCTACCGCGTAATCCTTGGTGTTGTGCACCCATCTCGCGGCATAGAGGCCGATGGCGACCGAGATGATCCAGTAGATGATGACGAACCAGAGCAGCATATTTTTTGGGTTTTCCGGGGGCCGAGGGCGCGACGACGCCCATTTTAGGAGAAAATCCGGCCGTGTCGGCGATCCAGCTCGAAGGCGTTTCCAGGCATTGGGCAGACTCCCGAGCCCTGGAGGGCGTGTCCTTCGCGGCCGCGCAGGGCACGTTCGTGGTGCTCCTGGGCCCTTCGGGATGCGGAAAGTCCACGACGCTTCGCCTCATCGCGGGCCTGGATACACCCACGTCGGGCACGATCCGCATCGGCGGGCGCGACGTGACCCACCTTGCGCCCGCGAAGCGGGGCATCTCCATGGTGTTCCAGTCGTACGCGCTCTTTCCGCACCTCACGGTGGCCGAGAACATCGTCTTCGGCCTGCGGGTGCGCAAGGTCCCCGATCGCGACGCGAAGCTGAAACGCGTCGCGGCCATGCTGGGGCTGGAGAAGCTGCTCGATCGAAAGCCCTCGCGCCTCTCCGGCGGGCAGCAGCAGCGCGTTGCGCTCGGCCGCGCGGTGATCGCGGAAGCGCCGGTGTGCCTGATGGACGAGCCGCTTTCCAACCTCGACGCGCAGCTGCGAAGCGAGATGCGCCGGGAGATCCGCCAACTGCAGCGGCGCCTGGGGATAACGATGGTGTACGTGACCCACGACCAGACCGAAGCGATGACCATGGCCGACCAGGTGGTGCTCCTGCGCGCCGGGCGCATCGAGCAGGCGGGAAGCCCCGAGGAGCTCTACGCGCGCCCGGCCACGGCCTTCACCGCGAGCTTCATCGGCGCGCCGCCCATGAACCTCATGCGCCTGGACGCCGCGGGCACGGTGACCGGCGTGCGGCCCGAGTCGATGCGCCTTGCCGACGACGGGCTCGCGGGCACCGTGGAATCGGTGGAATACCTGGGCGCCGACTCGCTCGTGGCGGCGCGCGCGGCGGGCGGCGCGGTGATCGTGCGCCAGCCGGGACATGCGGCGGTGCGCACGGGAGACGCGGTGCGCATCGCCTGGGAAGCGAAAGACGAACATCATTTCGACGCACAAACCGGAGGGAGAAAACCATGAAGAAGCTTTGGCGCTGGATGGCGGCGGTATTCGCGGGCGCGGTGCTCGCGGCGCCGGCGGCCGATACGGAGATCACGTTCTATTACCCGGTCGCCGTGGGTGGCCCGATTACCAGGACCATCGACGGGTATTGCGAGCAGTTCCAGAAGGAGAATCCCGGCATCACGGTGAAGGCGATCTATTCGGGAACCTACCAGGAGTCGATCGTGAAGGCGCTCACGGCGCACAAGGGTGGCACGCCTCCCACGACCGCGATCCTCCTTTCCACGGACATGTTCACGTTGATCGACGAGGATGCGGTCATCCCTTACAGCGATGTCGCGACCTCCGCGGATGACCGCGCCTGGATGAAGGGCTTCTATCCCGCGTTCATGGCCAACAGCCAAACCGGCGGCAAGACCTGGGGCATCCCGTTCCAGCGCTCGACGATCGTCCTCTACTGGAACAAGGAGCTCTTCAAGGAAGCGGGCCTCGATCCCAACCGCGCACCGGAGAACTGGGACCAGATGCTCGAGTACGCGAAGAAGCTCACGAAGCACGACGCTTCGGGCAACACGACGCAGTGGGGCGTGCAGATTCCCTCGTCGGGGTTTCCGTATTGGCTCTTCCAGGGGCTCACGACGCCCAACGGGGTCGAGCTCATGAATTCCGCCGGCACCGAGACCTATTTCGACAAGCCCGCCGTGATCGAGGCGCTGCAATACTGGGTGGATCTCGGCCGCAAGCACAAGGTGCATCCGACCGGCGTGGTCGAATGGGGCACGACGCCCAAGGACTTCTTCGAGAAGAAGGTCGCGATGATCTGGACCACGACCGGCAACCTCACCAACGTGAAGAACAACGCCAAGTTCGATTTCGGCGTGGCGATGCTGCCGGCCCACAAGCGGCGCGGCTCGCCCACCGGCGGCGGCAATTTCTATCTCTTCAAGAAGGCCACGAAGGAGCAGCAGGTGGCGGCGGTGAAGTTCGCGAAGTGGATGACGCAGCCCGAGCGCGCGGCGCAGTGGGGAATCGACACGGGCTACGTCGCGGTGAGCGCGGCCGCGTGGAAGACCCCGAAGATGGAGGAGTATGTGAAGGGCTTCCCCGCGGCGGCGGTCGCGCGCGACCAGCTTCAGTACTCGGTGGCCGAGCTCTCCACCCACGACAACCAGCGCGTCACCAAGGCGCTGAACGACGGCATCCAGGCGGCCCTCACCGGCGCGAAGACGCCCGGGCAGGC
Organism: Usitatibacter sp.; assembly: GCA_036271595.1. Classification (GTDB taxonomy): domain Bacteria; phylum Pseudomonadota; class Gammaproteobacteria; order Burkholderiales; family Usitatibacteraceae; genus Usitatibacter. Next base: position 89,450 of record DATBAI010000086.1, on the reverse strand, counting down.
GATGAAGGACGCGCAGGCGGAAGCTTCGCGGATCCTTCGCTCGAGTCAGTGAAGCCCGCCGGGGTGACCGGCTGGCTGCTCTTGCTGCCCGCCGCGGCCCTCCTCGCGTTGTTCACGCACTGGCCGGTGCTGGGGACGCTTTGGCAAAGCTTCCATGCGACCCCGCGCGGATCGAAGGCCGCGCCGTGGGTAGGCCTAGAGAACTACCAGGTCATGATCCACGACGAGGTGTTCTGGCGGTCCCTCGAGAACAACCTCTGGTACGCGCTCGCCACCGTCCCCGTGTCCATCGCCCTCGCGATCGTGATGGCGCTCTGGGTGAACGGTGCGATGCGCGGGCGCACGTGGCTTCGCATGGCGTTCTTCACGCCGACGGTCCTCCCCATGATCGCGGTGGCGAACATCTGGCTCTTCTTCTATACGCCGCAGTACGGCCTCCTCGAGCAGCTCACGACCTCGCTCGGGCTTCCCAGCCACAACTGGCTGGGCGACCCCTCCACCGCGCTCGCGTGCATTTCGGTGGTCGCGATCTGGAAGGAAGCCGGCTTCTTCATGATCTTCTACCTCGCGGCGCTGCAGTCGATCTCCCCTTCGCTCGGCGAGGCCGCGGCGATCGAGGGCGCTTCACGCTCCTACTATTTCCGCCGCGTGTTGTTCCCGCTCCTCATGCCGACCACGCTTTTCGTGCTGGTGAACGCGGTCATCAATTCCTTCCGCCTCGTGGACCACATCGTGGTGATGACCAAGGGCGGGCCGAACAACGCGACCTCGCTCCTCCTATTCCACATCTACCAGGTGGGGTTCAGCTTCTGGGACACGGGCTACGCGGCGGCGCTGACCGTCGTCCTGCTCCTGATCCTCGGGGGAATCGCCGCGGCGCAGTTCTTCTTCCTCGAGCGCAGGGTCCACTACCAGTGAGGAAGCTCGAGACGCTCGCCGCGTGGCTCCTGGGAGCGCTCTGGATCCTGCCGCTCCTCTACGCGTTCTGGACGGCTTTCCACCCGCCCGAGTTCTCGACTCGCTTCGCGATGGCGGCACCCCTCACGCTCGACAACTTCCGCCGAGCCTGGGATGCCGCGCCTTTCGCACGGTATTTCGCCAACAGCTTCATGCTGGTGACAATGGTCCTCGCGGCCCAGATGGTGCTCTGCACGCTCGCCGCGTACTCTTTCGCCCGCTTCGAATTCCCCGGCAAGGACATCGCTTTTGCGCTCGTCCTCGTGCAGCTCATGATCATGCCGGATGTGCTGATCGTCGAGAACTACAAGACGCTGGGGCGGATCGGCATCCTCGATTCGATCCCGGCGATCGGCCTGCCGTACATGGCGTCGGCCTTCGGCATCTTCCTGATGCGCCAGGCCTTCAAGACGATCCCGCGCGAGCTGGACGAGGCCGCGCGAGTCGAGGGCGCGAACGCGCTCCAGGTGCTATGGAAGGTGTATGTGCCGCTGGCACGCCCCGTGTATCTCGCCTTCGGCCTCGTCTCCGTGAGCTACCACTGGAACAACTTCCTTTGGCCCCTCATCGTCACGAGCTCGGTCACCTCGCGCCCCGTGACCGTGGGCCTGCAGGTGTTCTCGTCCAGCGACCAGGGCGTGGACTGGTCCGTCATCACGGCGGCCACCCTCATGACCTCGGCGCCGCTCCTCGTCGCGTTCCTGCTCTTCCAGCGCCAGTTCGTGCAATCGTTCATGAGGGCCGGGATCCGCTAGGCAGCGCGCCGGCCTCGTTCAGGATCGCACGCCCGATCGCGAAACGGTCCTCGTAGCGCGACTTCGTGTTCGGCATGTAATTCATCGCGAAGTAGGCGACCGGCCTTCCCTTCTTCTCGATCCAGCCGACCCACCAGCAGACGGGGTTGCGGAGCTGGCCCGAGGTGCCGGTCTTTCCGTAGAGCGTGTACTGCGGCGTCTTCTCGAGCACCAGGGCGTTGCGCACGAGCCGCTGGGAGCGTTGCGTCATGGGCAGCTCGCCTTCGGCGAGCTTGCGCAGGAATTCGACTTGCTGCATGGCGCTGACGCGGATCGCGCCCTGGAGCCAGAAGTGGTCGATGCCTCCGCGCATGTCGCGGTTGCCGTAGTCGAGCTTCGTGAGCCATTCCTTCATGCGCTCCTTGCCGATGCGCCGCGCCACTTCCTGGAACATCCACACCACGCTGTAGCGCATGCCGGTGGCGAGCGTCTGGTCGTGCTCCCATTCGGGGCGCGGCTTGGGCTTGCCGTCCCAGTGGAAGACCTCGTTCTCGTCCCCGATGGATCCGACCTCGAGGCCGATCAGCGCGTTGGGAATCTTGAAGGTCGAGGCCGGAATGAAGCCCTGCTTCGCGCGCGCGGGGTCGACCACGAGGTAGCGGTCGTTCGCGGGCTCGAAGAGAACGAACGTGCCGCGCACGTTCCTTTCCTCGAAGAGCTTGCCCCATTCCGGGCGCACGACCGTGTCGGCCGCGGCGGCGGAGAAGCTCGAGATGAGCGCGATGAGCGGAGACACGATTCTTTCCATTGGCACGCTTTCGGGCGGTTCTGGACGAACCGAGCGTGCATGGCGATTCTGGCAACAATCGGGCGATACGCCGATAGATGCGGGCGACAACGCTACACTGAGCATGGATCATCAACGAGACAAGGTTTCCGGTGAAGCTCATCACCTGGAACATCCAATGGGGCCGCGGCCTCGACGGGCGCGTGGACCTGGAGCGCATCGTCCGCGAAGCGCGGGCGATCGCGGATTTCGACGTGCTGTGCACGCAGGAGGTCGCGGACAACTTCCCCGGGCTTGCCGGCAACGACGATCGCGACCAATTCGCGGAGCTCGCGAGGTTGCTGCCGGGCTACACGATGGCCGCGGGCTTCGGCGTGGATGTGGCGGGGCAGGAAGGCCGGCGCCGGCGCTTCGGCAACGCCATCTTCACGCGCTATACGGTGATCTCCGCGCGGCGCCACGCGCTGCCGTGGCCGGCCGATCGCGGCAAGAGCACCATGCCGCGCGTCGCGGTCGAGGCCACGTTGCAGGCGCCCATGGGACCGCTTCGCCTCACCACGGCGCACCTCGAGTACTACTCGGACGTGCAGAGGCGCGCGCAGGCGCGCCACCTTCGCCACCTGCACGACGAGGCGTGCCATCGCGTCTCGCAGCCCGGCGATCCGAGCGTCGAGGAAGGCCCTTTCGATGCGACGCGCCAGACGATCGACGCGATCCTCGCCGGGGATTTCAACTTCCCGCCGGAGCATCCCGCGTACGCCGATATCCAGGCCTCGGGTCCCGCCGATTGCCCGCCGTACCGCGACTCATGGACCATTGCGAACGGCCGGCGCCCGCACACGCCCACCTTCTGCGTGCACGACCACTCGTATTCGAAGGAACCTTATTGCTGCGATTTCGTCTTCGTCTCGGAGACGCTCGCTTCGCGCGTGCAGGCGATGCGCATCGATTCGGAAACGCGCGCCTCCGACCACCAACCCGTACTCCTCGAATTGGACGACCGCTGATGCCCTCCCGCACCCTGAACCTCGACGACGACGTCTACCAGTACGTGCTCGACCACACGGTGCGCGAGCACCCGGTGGCGGCTGAGCTGCGCGCCGCGACCGCGAGCATGAAGCACGGCGGCATGCAGATCGGGCCGGACCAGGGCCAGTTCATGCAGCTCCTCGTGAAGATGCTGGGCGCAAGGCGCACGATCGAGATCGGCGTCTTCACCGGCTACAGCTCGCTCGCGGTGGCGCTCGCCCTTCCCGAGGACGGGAAGATCGTCGCCTGCGACGTGAACGAGGAGTGGACCGCGATGGCGCGGCGTTACTGGGAGAAGGCGGGCGTGGCCGCGAAAATCGACCTGAAGCTCGCTCCCGCCCTCGAGACGCTCGATGCGCTGGTGGCGGCGGGCGGCACCGGGCACTACGACTTCGCGTTCATCGATGCGGACAAGAGCGCCTATCGCGGCTATTACGAGCGCTGCCTCGTGCTGCTGCGCAAGGGCGGCCTCATCGCGATCGACAACACGCTGTGGTCGGGCGCGGTGGTGAAGGACGATGACCGCAGCAAGGATACGGTGGCGATCCGCGAGCTGAACGACTTCATCGCCAACGACAAGAGGGTCGCGTCGTCGCTGCTGTCCGTGGGCGACGGCTTGAGCCTCGCGCTGAAGCTCTAGCGACTTGCCGTTGCCGGGTCGGCCCTCCTAGCGAAGGAGGAATCCCACGAGGAGCATCGCGAGCACGATCGCGATGGCGCCCAGGATGCGTGCCTGTGCGCGCTGGGCCGCCTCGATGCGCTCGAGCGCGGTTTCGACACGCGCCGTGGCGTCCTTCGAGAGCGCGCGATGCAGCAGGCGCGGCAGCTGCGGCAATGTCGCCGCCCAGTAGGGCGCCTCCTCCCGCAGGTGCTTCACGAGCCCACGCAGCCCCGACTGCTCGCGCATGAAGCGCTCGAGGATCGGCTGCGCCACCGGCCGCAGGTCGAGCCGCGGGTCGAGCTGGCGGCCAAGCCCCTCCACCTGGAGGATCGTCTTGTAGAGGAGGACCAGCTGCGGCTGGACCTGCATGCCGAATCGCCGGCCCACCTCGAAGAGCCGCATGAGCACGACGCCGAAATGGATCTGCGCGAGCGGGCGATCGAAGATCGGCTCGCAGATCGCCCTTAGCGCGGATTCGAACTCGTCGACCCGCGTGTGCGCGGGGACCCAGCCCGCATCGAGGTGCGCCCGCGCGCAGCGCCGGTAGTCGCGCTCGAAGAAGGCGCGCATGTTGGTGGCCAGGTAGTCGCGGTCGCGGTCCGAGAGCGTGCCCATGATCCCGAAGTCCACGCCGCAGTAGCGCCCGTCGCGGGCGACGAGGATGTTGCCGGGGTGCATGTCGGCGTGGAAGAAGCCGTCGCGAAACACCTGCGTGTAGAAGATCTCCACGCCACGGCGCGCGAGCGCCGGGATGTCGATGCCGGCGGCGCGAAGCGCGGCCAAATCATCCACCGGGATGCCGTCGATCCGCTGCATCACCATCGCGTCGCGGCGGCAGTAATCCCAGTAGACCTCGGGCACGACCAGGAGCTCGCCATCGGCGAAGTTACGCCGCAGCAGGCTCGCGTTCGAAGCCTCGCGCAGCAGGTCGAGCTCGCCCGCGATGGTGTGCTCGAACTCGGTCACGACCTCGCGGGGCTTCAACCTCCGGCCTTCGGGAAGCAGGCGTTCGGCGAGCCGCGCGAGCGATTTCAGCAGCGCGACATCCTCGTCGATCACCTTGCGGATGCCGGGCCGCAGCACCTTCACCGCCGCTTCGCGCCCGTCGCGAAGGATGGCGAAGTGCACCTGGGCGACCGACGCGCTCGCCACGGGCTTCTCGTCCACGGAGGTGAAGACCTCTCTCCACGGACGCCCGTATGCGCGGTCGAGCGTTTCCGAGACCTGCCCCCATGGGAAGGGCGGGACGCTGTCCTGGAGCCTCGCGAGCTCGAGCGCCACGTCCTCGGGGATGAGGTCGGGGCGCACCGACAGGAGCTGCCCGAACTTCACGAACACGGGGCCGAGGGACTCCAGCGCGCCGCGCAGGCGCTCCCCGCGCGGCCGCGCTCCCGGGCCCAGCGGGCCGAAGCATCGCAGAACGATACGTGCGGCGCGCGCCCGGCGCGGCAGGAACTCCTGCAGGCCATGGGCGCCGAGGGCGCGGAGGATGCCGAGGAGGCGGGTGAGGCGCATGGAAGCGCGATTCTAAAGGGTTACGCATGTAGCCCCCGGCCGGCCCGGGGGCTACCGATGTAGCTCCCCTCCCCCTGCACCGTATTAGCCGCGGGTGATATTCTCGACTCGCCCGCGCGAGCGTTGCCGCGCGTTTCCCGTCCAGGTCCTACAACAATGACTTACCAAGCCGACCGGCCCTTCACGCTCTTCTTCGTGCGCCACGGCATCACGGAACCCAATTTCCGGGGCTTTCGCTGTGGCGGCGACCTCGACCTTCCGATGATGGACATCGGCTGCGACCAGGCCTATCTCCTCGCCAAGCAGGTCGAGAAGATGAACCTGAGGGTCGGCGTGATCATCGCCGGCTCGCTGATCCGCACCCGCCAGACCGCCTCCATCATGAGCGGCGTGCTGGGTACCGTGCCCGTGGAGATCGAGCCGCTCTTCAACGAGCGACGCCTGGGCCAATGGAACAACCGCCCCATCGCCGAGACCGAGGAAATGCTGAAGTCCGGCATCACGCCCCCGGGCGGAGAATCGGAAGACCAGTTCGAGGCGCGCGTCGCCCTCGGCCTGGACCACCTGCGCCCGCACCTCGCCCGCCGCCCGCTCCTGGTGAGCAGCAAGGGCGTCGGCCGGATCATCAACAATCTCCTCGGCGGCACCGAGCGCATGACGGTGGGCAACGGGGAGATCGTGGAATTCAGCGTCGCGCCGCGCGCCGGCCAAAACGAGCTGCGCGTGGCGCGTCCGCACCAGGCCTGATGGCGGCGCGGGAACCCAAGCCCGGTACGCACGCGAACCCGGCGGAAAGCCACCGCTCGCGCCACCAGCCCGACTGGGAGCCGTCGATCCCGGGCCGGCGCCGCGTCCTTCAGACGTGGGACGAGTACATGGCGCTCGCCAAGCGGATCATCGAGCGCTTCGACCACCAGTTCGACCTTCGCCACTTCGACTACATGCATCCGGTACGGCTGCAGAAGTGCGCGCCTCGCTTCCGCAAGCCCTATCCCGTGAAGGTCGCATACACCGAGTGGGGAGACCCGCAGGCCCCGCTCGTCGTTTGCGTGGGCGGCGTGGCGAACACGGCGATGCGCTTCAGCTACCTCGCCGCCGACCTCGAGAGCCATTTTCGCGTCGTGTGCATGGATTGGGTGGGGCGCGGGCGCTCCGGCTGGATGGCCGACGAGCGCGACTATTCGCTCGCGACCTATGCCGAGCAGTTGCGCCAGCTGATCGATCGCCTGGGCGGCGGCCCCGTGATCCTGCTGGGCTCCTCCATGGGCGGCAGCGCGGCCATCGAGCTCGCCGCGCGTCACCCGAAAATGGTCTCGAAGCTCATCCTGAACGACATCGGCCCCTTCATCCCGAAGGCGCGCCGGCGGCGCCGCTCCGCGACGCTCGCGCGGCACTATGTCTTTCGCGATCCGGCGGACCTGCTGCGCAAGATCGGCGCCTCCCAGAAAAACGACGGGCCGGTCTCCGACGACATCCGTTTCAACGTGACCTTCCACCAGACGCGCTGGTCGGACGAGGAAGGCGGCCGCGTGTACCGACACGACGTGCGCGCGCTGCAGGCTTTCCGCGCCGACGCCCAGGAGAGCCTCGACCAATGGCGCCCATGGGGCCACATCCATTGCCCGGTGCTCCTCATCCACGGAATGATGTCGGATGCGCTGCTCACGCCGACCATCAGGCGCATGAAGGAGAACCACAACGTGACGGTGATGCATGTCCCGGATACGGGCCACACGCCGGTGCTCTCCGACCGCAACCAGAACTGGTTCATCCACGAGTGGCTGATGGGCCGCGTGGGATCGCGCGAATGGACCGTGCTGCATGCACGCCTGCGCGATGGGGAAATCGCCAAGGCCGCCGCGCCCGCGCGGCAGGCGCAGCCCGCCTAGATCGGCGTAGCCCGCCCTGGATCGGCGCAGCCCGCCTCAAATCGGCGGAGGCTGCGAAGGCGGAAGCTCGAAGCCGATCGAGGCGCTGCGGCCCGAGCGCTCGCGCTCGCGCTGGCGCAACACGTCGATCATCACGTTGAAGGTTCGCGCGAGCTGGCCCACCTCGTCGTACGAGCGCACCTCGATGTTGGCGTTGTCGTAGTCGCCGCTCTTCAGCGCGTGAGCGGCCGCGGTGAGCTTCTCGACCGGCTTCACGATCGAGCGCGCGAAGAGGCTCGCGAGCGCGGTGAAGATGGCCCCCACGAGGATCACGCCCACCAGCGCCTTGTCGAGCAGCAATCGCAGGGGCGCGGCGAAGTAGTCGCTCGACTCCGTCACGCCCACGGTCCAGTCGTTGCCCGGCACCGAGGCCCAGCCCGCGATCTCGTCGCGGCGCGAGGAGCGCGAACGGTACATCACGTGCCCCGCCCCCTTGGCGCCGACCATGGCCGCGGCGAGCTCCGGCTGGTTCAGGCTTTCGATCGTCGGGCGCCGGAAGCGCTGGTCGGCGACTATCTGCTGCATCACGGTCTTGGTAAGCGGCACGAGGCTCTTGAACATCACCTTCTCGTCGGGATGCCAGACCACGACGCCGTCGCCATCCACGAGGAAGGGCTGGCGCGCCCTGCCGTCGGCGGCCGATCCCAGGATGCCGATGATCGGGTCGGCCTTCACGCGCATCACGACCACGCCGGTCACGTCCTTCCCGTTGGGCGCGTAGACGGGACGCGAGAAGAACACGCCCGCGGCGCCCGCGACCGAGCCCACGATGATCCCGGTCATGTAGGCGTGGCCCTCGATCGCCTCCTTGAAGTACTCGCGGAACTTGAAGTTCTTGCCCATCACCGCCGGATCGGTCGCCACGATCGCGTTGCCGCCCTTGTCCATCACCATCACGAACTGGATGTCCCGGTTGGTCTTCACGAGCGCATGCAGCTTGCCGAGCGTCTCCTTCGTCCCCGCGGGCGTGGGGTGCGCGAGGTAGGCCACGAAATCGTCGTCGGTGCCGACGTAGTCGGCCAGACCGTGCATCGCGGCGATCAGCTGCGATATGCGCCCGGCCGTGCTCTGCGCGAGCTGCTCCAGGTTGTTCAGCTCCAGGTCCGCGACATAGGACTGCGACGAGCTCACGTTGTAGTAGGCGGTGATCAGCATGGGCACGAGCGCGGTGGCGACCATCGCGAGCGTCATCTTGGCCGCGATGGGCCAGGACGCCGGCTGGCGCAGCATGCGCATCGCGCGATGCACGCGGCCGCGCCGCTTGTCGTGCTTCTCGTCGCCCTTCCTCAGCGCCTCCTGCAGGCCGAGCGCGCCCGCGTGGGACGCGAAAAGCGCGGAACGAAATTCCGAGACGCTCTGCGGCCGGTCCACGGGGTGGCGGGAAAGCGCCCAGTCGATCGCGCGCAGGAACTCCGCGCTGTACTGGCCCTTGCACAGCGACTCCGCGCTTGGCAGGGGATCGGGGTCGGAGAGGCGCGTGGGTGCATCCAGCGGCTTCCTGCCCGTGATGAGCCAGAAAAGCGTGGCCCCGAGCGAGTAGATGTCGGTCCAGGGCCCCTGCCGCCCGCCGCCCGCGTACTGCTCGATGGGGCCGTACCCCGGCGTGACCACCATGCCGATCTCGCTCTTCTCGATGGCGGTCTGGCGGGCCGCGCCGAAGTCGAGGAGCACTAGGCTCCCATCCTCGTCGCGCACGTAGATGTTGTCGGGCTTGATGTCGCGATGCAGGTAGCCGGCGGCATGGACCACCTCGAGCCCGTCGAGGAGCGGCGCGAGGAGGCCCGCGATCTCCTTCTCGGGGATGTTCTCGTGCTTCTTGCGGTAGGACTTGAGCGACTGGCCGCGCTCGTACTCGAGCACCATGTAGGCCGTCTTGTTCGCCTCGAAGAAGCGCGCCACCCGCACGATGTTGCGATGCCGGAAGGTGGCGAGCGTGCGCGCTTCCACGAGGAAGCTGTCCAGCCCGCTCTGGTAGAACTCCTGGTCGAAGTCGTCGCGCGCCTGGACCGAGTTGTCGAGCGTGCGGTAGGCGAATTCCTCCGGCAGGTATTCCTTGATGACCACCTTCGCGGCGAGGTTCACGTCGGTGGCCGCATAGGCGATGCCGAAGCCGCCCTGGCCGAGGATGCCGTCGATCCGGTACTCGAAGAGGCGAAAGCCGGCGGGAAGCGCGAGGCTCGCCGCGGCCGGCTTGGGATCGAGGACGCGGCGCGGGTCGTTGGGGGCGCGGGCGGAGGTGGGCGACCGGGTGACCGCGGTCGGATCGACGATGGTCGGATCCGCCGCACCGGCTTCCAGGTCGAACAGCGTCCCGCTGCGCTGCTTGTCGCTCATCGCCCTCCCCGTCGATGGCCCCTTTCGGGACCCGTTACCGTACCACAAAACCCCATGAGTTCCGGAAAGAGGAAAACTCTAAAAGACAAATACTTACGCGAAAATCCTTACGCAATCCTGCAAGGCCCGTGATACCATTCGCGAAGAGGTGCACTGGCACCGTGGGAGCGGGGTCTCGGGGATGGGGACGATACGCGTCCGTTTCATCATCGTCGCATTGGTGGTGAGCTTTTTCGCCGTCGGCATGGCGGCGTTCCTGAACTACTTCAAGTACAAGAGCACGATATCGTCCATCGTGCGCTCGCGCGTGCTCGTCATCGGGCGAAACATCGAGAACAGCGTCCAGGCCTCGCTCTCCGTGGGCATGCAGTTCATGGAGATCGGCACGATGAATGCGCTCCTTGCGCGCGAGCGGGCCGCCGACCGCCTGATCCAGGGCATCGACGTCTTCGACCATACCGGCCAGGTGATCTACAGCACCGAGCGCGCTCGGGTGGGCGAGAAGGTGCCCAACGCATGGACCGATGCCGCGGCGCGTTCCAAGACCACCGAGTGGGGCACCGAAGGAGCCGACGAGTACGTGGCAGGCATCTCGCTCAAGAACAACTTCGACCTCACGGTCGGATATCTCGCATTGCGATATAGCTCGGAAGAGGTCGAGCGCGCCGCCAAGGCCGCGGGCCGCGAGATCCTGCTCGCGTCGATCTTCTCGTTCCTGGGCATCGCGCTGGTGGCCCCCCTCGCGCTGATCGTGGTGATCCGGCGCTTCGAGCGCGACCTTCGCGCGCTGGAGGCTGCCGCGAGCCGGCTCGAGGACCGCGGCGAGGCCACGATGACGGCGGGCAGCGCCTTCGATTCGGCCATCGGCAACCTGCGCTCGTCGCTGCGCGACGCGAACAGCTCGCTCGACGACCTGCGCGCGCGCCTCGACTCGGCCGGCTGAGGCCCCGCGCACATGCTCGAGAAGAACTACCTCTGGCGAATCTACTGGCGCCTCGCCGGCGTGATCATGGTGTGCGTGGTGGTGGCGCTCGCGGTGGTGTCCTACTTCTCGCACCACGTCTTCGACCAGGAGCTGGTGCCCGAGACCGAGCAGAAGGCCGCCACCGTCGCCGCGTCGGTGCGCGCGCTGGTGCTGAAGGCGACGAGCTACGGCATCGACTTCTCGCAGCTCTATGGGGTGGAGCAGACCTTCGCCGAGGTGTTCGAGGAGAACCCGGAATTCGCCTACATGGCGGTCACGAACACCGACGGCAACGTGCTCTACACGCGCGGCACCGAGCCCATCGGCGCGCGCACCTACTTCCGCAATGCGGTCGTGCTGCAGATGGCGCACGAGACGACCGAGATCTCCAATTCCGCGCGGGTGGGCCAGCAGTACATCGTCTCGGTCCCGATCAACGACAACGGCAAGCCGCTTGGGATCCTCCATGTCGGGATCGACGCGGCGTTCGTGGATCACGTGCTGCTCGAAGTGCTGCTGGACGTGGTCGTGGTGCTGGTGGTGTCGCTCTTCTTCACGCTCGAGCTGCTGAACTTCATGGCCGGCGCGCGCCTCGCCTCGGGCCTGGGAGAATTCGCGCGCCAGGTCGATCGCATGCGCTCGGGCGACTTCACTGCGACGGCCCGCGTGCGCGCCAACGACGAGATCGGCCGGCTGCTGCGGCGCATCGACTCGGCGATCGACCACCTCAACGTGCGCTACGAGTTCCTGGCGGGCGAGCTGCAGGACAAGCTGCGCACCGCGGTCGGCGCGCGGCGCGAGGCGTTGAAGCCCGCGCAGCACGCCTTCGAGGCGCTCTCGAAGCGCTTCCGGTTCGGTGCCGCCCCCGAGGGCGCGGACCTGGACGAGATGAACCTGAACCGCATCCGCGCGCCGCTCTTCGCCTTCATCCTCGCCGAGGAGCTCACGCGCTCGTTCCTGCCGAGCTACGTGAACCAGCTGCTGGTGAACATTCCCGGCATCTCGCCGCAGGTGGTGATCGGCCTGCCGATCATGCTGTTCATGCTGATCGTCGCGCTGGGCCAGCCCTACCTCGGGAGCTGGAGCGAGCGGGTCGGGCGGCGAAGGGCGATGCTGGTGGGCGCGATCATGGCGACCGTCGGCTTCGCCGGCACCGCTCTCGCCTACAACCTCTACGACCTCATCCTCTGGCGCTCCCTCTGCGCCCTCGGCTACGCGATGGTGTTCGTCGCGGCCCAGGGCTATGTGCTGGATCGGACCGGACAACAGAACCGGGCGCAGGGGTTCGCGCTCTTCATCGGCGCGATCATGGTGGCGACGGTCTGCGGCCCGTCCATCGGCGGCATCCTCGCGGACAACATCGGCTTCCGCGCTTCCTTCGGCGTGTCGGCGCTGATGGCGCTGGTGTCGATCCTCGCGATCAACCGCCTGCCCGCGATCGAGGCGAAGATCGCGGTGACCAAGCCAACCCGGGGGCCGCGCATGCGCGAGATCATGGCGCTCCTCGTGAACCGGCGGTTCATGACGCTCACGGGCCTCGCCGCGATGCCGGCCAAGATCATCCTCACCGGCGTGTGCTTCTACCTGGTGCCGCTGTACATCGTGTCCATCGGCAACACCTCGGCCATGGCCGGGCGCATGCTGATGGTGTACGCGGTGATGATGGTGCTGATCGTTCCGCTCTCGGCAAGCCTCTCGGACGCGACCATGCGCCGCGACCGCTACGTGAGCGTGGGACTCATCATCTCCGGGCTCTCGGGCCTCCTGCTGCTGCTCTCGGAAAGCTTCCTCGTGCTCTTCGGCGTGGTATTCCTGCTGGGCCTGGGCCAGGCGCTATCCATCGCGGCGCAAAGCGCGCTCGTGGCCGAGCATTGCCAGGAAGAGATCCGCATCTACGGCAATGACGCCGTATACGGCGTCTACCGGCTGCTGGAGCGCCTGGGCAACGCCCTGGGCCCGCTCATCGCGAGCCTCCTCGTGATCGTCTGGGGCTACCAGGGAGCCTTCATCGCGATCTCCGCGCTGGTGCTCTTCTGCGGCATCGCGTTCACCGTCGCCACGCACGGCTCCGACTGGCAACCGGCGCCCGTACCGCAATGAAGCGCGCATTCCTCTCCTTCCTGATGGTGGCGATGGTCCTCGTGACCGACCACGCCGTGCAGGCGCAGCTCACCACGCGGCCCTACCGCATCTACGCGATCACGTTCCGCGGCAAGACCGACGTCGAGCGCGGCTTCGAGGACTATTTCGCCGCGCGCCGCATCCCGGTCGTGATCACCTACCGCGACCTGAACCGCGACAATTCGCGCATGCCCGGCTTCATCGAGGAGATCCGGCGCACCAAGCCCGACCTGGTGTACACGTGGGGCACGTCCGTCACGCTGGGAGTCGTCGGCACTTACGACCAGGTCGACCCCACGCAGAACATCACCGACATCCCGGTCGTGTTCACGCTGGTGGCCGCGCCGGTGCTCGCGAAGATCGTGCGCGACCTGAAGAATCCGGGCCGCAACGTGACCGGCGTTTACCACGTGGCGCCCACGGAAACGCAGATCCGCGCGATGGCCTCCTACCGTCCGTTCAAGTCGCTGGGGATCCTCTACACGCCCACGGAGCAGAACTCCGTCGTGGTGGTCGAGGAGGTGCGCGAGGTCTCGCGCCGCCTGGGATTCTCGGTGGTCGCCAAGCCCCTGAGGCTCGACGCGAACAAGAAGGTGACGGCCGAGGGCGCGCCCGAGATGGTGAAGGAGCTGAAGACCCAGAACAACGTGGACTGGCTCTACCTTCCGCCCGACTCGTTCCTCGGCACCATCGCGCAGAAGTCCATCATCCCCGCGGCCATGAGCGTGGGCCTGCCGGCGTTCGCCTCGACCGAGCAGCTGATGGAGACCGGGGCGCTCACGGGGCTGGTGAGCCGCTACCACTCCATCGGCCAGTTCACGGCGTACAAGGCCGAGCAGATCCTCGTGAACCGGGTGCCGCCCTCGAAGATCCCGGTCGAAACCCTCACCCGCTTCGCGCTGCAGGTGCGCATGGACGTGGCCGAGATGCTGAAGCTGCCGCCGCCGCTGCCGATGTTCAACTACGCGGAGCTGATCGTGCCGAAGCCGGAGGACAGGATCCAGAATAGCCTGGCCGCCATCGCGGCGGAAACGGCCAAGGGCGCTACCGCGCAGAAGTAAGGACGCGAATTCCGGGACAGATCCCGCGGTAGGCCGCGAGCGCGGCCATCAAAGACAAGGATCAGTCCCGGTTTCAGGGCATCAGCGCATCAACTGCCCCAGCAGCTCGCCCACGATTTCCCCGGTCTCCGACGACTTCGACTTGAAGCGCAGGATCGTGTTGCCGACGGTGCGCTCGAGCCGGATGCCGTCGCCGTAGAGCGCGATCTTCGCCTGCGGCGAATAGCGGATCGCCGCGATCTTGCCACCGGCCGTCTTCACGATGAGGCGCCGGTTGGTGATGACGACCGAGGCGTCGCCCTGCGGCTTGGCGCCATCCTCCGGCAGGACGTGCATCTGCGACGATCCGCCTTCGTAGCCTGCGTTGAACTGCATCTCGACGCCGTCGTTCTGGCGCGTGGTGCCAAGGTCGAACATCTCGACCGACATGCTGTAGTGCGCGATCTCGCCGGGCTCGATCTCCATGCCGCGCAGCGATGAGTTGTTCGCCGGCACTTCGGGCAAGACGCCGCGGCGGATTTCGGTGAGCGTGCGCAGCCGCGCGAGGTCCCAGCGCGTCTTTTCCACCTGGTCGTCGCGCAGCGCCAGGAATTTCTGGATCTTGGCGAGCTCGTGTGCGTCGGTCGCCGTGATCTCGCCGTCGTTCTTCGCCGCGGCCACGGCCTCGTTGTAGATCTCGCGGCGCATCACGGTGCGGTCCTCCGCGGCGTTGGGCACGTCCAGCTCCTTGCGCAGCTTCTCCAGCTCCTTCATGTCGGAGCTGTCCAGCTTGCCGTCGGACACCGCCTCCTTCAGCTTCTCCCGGTATGCGGCCTTCTTCTTGTCGCCGCCGAACCAGTCCTTGATTCCCATGTATCCCCCTAGCGCATCAGCGCCGCGAGCAGCTCGCCGACAATCTCGGCGGTGTCCGCGGACTTCGACCTGAATCGTAGCAGCGTGTTGCCCACCGTGCGCTCGAGACGCAGCCCGTCGGTGTACAGGAAGAAGTTCGCCTGCGGCGAGTAGTCCACGGCAGCCGAACGCGTGGCGCCCTTGAAGACCAACCGCTTGCTGGTAAGGAAGAGATATCCGCTGCCGCCCTCCTTGGCGCCCTCGGCCGGAAGCTCGTGGGCCCGGGACGCATTGACCGCGTAGGGCGTGTTCCACTTGACCGGCACGCCGTCGTGGCCGCCCGTCGTCGGGCGATCGAGCATGTCCACCTGCACGGCGTAGTGGGCGACCTCGCCGGGGGCGAGCTGCACGCCGCGCAGCGCCGCGTTGTTGGAGGCGACCGCGGGAAGCATCCCCTGCCGGATCTCGGTCAGGGTGCGAAGCTTCGCGAGGTCGAGCTTGGTGCGCTCGACCTGGTCGTCTCGCAGCGCGAGGAACTTCTGGATCTTGGCGAGCTCGGCATTCTCGACTTCCGTGAGCTTCCCGCGCGCACGCACGTTGCCCGCCGCCTCGTTGTAGATCTCGCGGCGCAGCATCGTCTTGTCGTCGCTCGGATCCTCGATCTCGTGCTCGGCGGAGAGCTTCGCGAGCGCGTCGGCCTTGCCGGGCACGATGCGGCCCTCGGACAGGGTTTCCTTCGCCTTCTCGCGGAAGGCCGCCTTCTTCTTGCCCCCGCCGAACAGGTCCTTGATGCCCATCTTCGCCTCCGTTGCCGTTACTCGCAGAAGAACTCGACGAACTCGGTCGCGGTGGAGCGCGACTGTCCCAGCGTGATGAAGCCGTGCCCACGCAGCAGCGCCTCTTCGCGCCGCAACACGATCTCGCGGTCGCCATCGATGGAGAGGAACGTGCCGTTGGCGCTGCGATCGGCGATCACGAACTTGTCCTGGCGCTGCTCGATCTCGCAATGCGCGCGCGAGGCCATGCGGTCGGCCACGACGAGATCCGCGGTGGCGTCGCGTCCCAGCACCACGGAGCGCCGCTCCGGGCCCAGCACGACCACGCGCGTGCGGTAGATGAGGCGCAGGGCATCGCCGGCGTCCGTGGACGCGCGCGAAGCGACCACCTGGGTCGCATCGTCGGTATCGGTCCACATGAGCTCGCAGATGTCCACCTCCCGCTCACGTCCCTTCACCGGGATCGAGTAGAGGCGCCGCGCGTCCATCTTCTGAACCGGGGCGAGGCGCTCCACCGTCTCGAGGCTCGTGATGATCTGTCCGCGCGAGGCCATCTCGGTGAGGCGCGAGGCGAGGTTCACGGTGTCGCCGAAGACGTCGCCATCGCGCTCCACGAGCGGCCCGTAGTGGAAGCCGATGCGCACGCCAAGGCGCACCTTGTCGACGGGCGCCATGTCCTGCACCACGAGCTGGATATCGCGAGCCGCCGTCGCCGCGGGCGGGGCGTCGGGAAAGAGAGCCATCACCTCGTCGCCGATCGTCTTCACCACGCGCCCGCCATGCTGGACCGTGAGGGCCGAAAACGACTTCACGCACAGCTCGATGGCCGCATGCGCCTGGGCGTCGCCCACGATCTCGTAGAGCTTGGTGCTGCCGCTCACGTCGGCGAACAGCAGGCACCCGGCGGTCTGGTCTCCCATGGCGCGAGAGTCTGCCACAGCGTGGCTACTTCTTCAGGCGATCCATGTACTGCTTGCGGAACTTGGTGACCTTGGGCTCGACCACGAAGCTGCAATAGGGGTTGCCCGCGCCCACGCGCCGGAAGTACTCCTGGTGGTAGGCCTCGGCCATGTGGAAGGGCGCCGCGGGCGCGATCTCGGTCACGATGGGGCGCGAGAAGGTCTTGTCGCGCTCGAGCTTCGCCACCATTTCCCTCGCGATGCGCTCCTGCTCGGGCGTGCCGTAGAAGATCGCCGAACGGTACTGGGTGCCGACGTCGTTGCCCTGGCGGTTCAGGGTGGTGGGGTCGTGGATGGAAAAGAAGATCCCGAGCAGGTCCTGGTAGGAGACCTGTGCCGGATCGAACGTGACGCGCACGACTTCGGCATGGCCCGTGTTGCCGCCGCACACCTGCTCGTACGTCGGATTGGGCGCCTCGCCTCCCATATAGCCGGACTCGACGGATTCCACGCCTTTCAGCTCGTCGTACACGGCTTCCAGGCACCAGAAACAGCCGCCGGCCAGGGTCGCGGTCTCGGACACTTTCCTCGTCTCCAGAAGACTAAAATGAACATCATGGCACAGACCCTCGAACCCCCGCGCGAGCAGCGCACCCGCGAAAGCCTGCCGGCGCAGCCGATCTCGCGCGAGGTGCTGCTGGAGAAATACGCCAAGGATGGCGAGTCCGCGGCCGGGCAAGTGCGTGCCCGCGTGGCCCGCGCGCTCGCCCGCGCCGAGCCCGAGGAGCGCCGTGCCCATTGGGAGGCGCGGTTCCTGGAGGCCCAGGAGCGCGGCTTCATCCCGGCCGGGCGCATCGAATCGGCGGCCGGCACCTCGCTCACGGCGACGCTCATCAACTGCTTCGTGCAGCCGGTGGGCGATTCCATCACCGAGCTGGTCGATGGCAAGCCCGGCATCTATACCGCGCTCGCCGAGGCCGCGGAGACGATGCGTCGCGGCGGCGGCGTGGGCTACGATTTTTCCTCGATCCGCCCCGAGGGCGCCTGGGTGAAGGGCACCAATTCCCGGGCGAGCGGGCCGGTGTCGTACATGCGCGTCTTCGACCAATCGTGCGAAACGGTGGAGTCGGCGGGCTCGCGGCGCGGCGCGCAGATGGGCGTCCTGCGCTGCGACCATCCGGACGTCGAGCGCTTCATCCACGCCAAGGATTCGGGCGCGCTCACCAACTTCAATATCTCGGTCGGCGTGACCGACGCGTTCATGACCTCCGTGGAACGCGACGGCGACGTGGAGCTCGTGCACAAGGCCGAGCCGGCGCCCGACCTGAAGGGTTCCGGCGCGTATCAGCGCGCGGATGGGTCGTGGGTGTATCGCAAGGTGCGCGCGCGGGAGCTTTGGGATCAGATCATGCGGTCGACATACGACCATGCGGAGCCGGGGATCCTGTTCCTCGATCGCGTCAATCGGGACAACAACCTGTACTACTGCGAAACCCTCGAGGCATGCAATCCATGTCAAGAGGAGCCCTTGCCCGCGTACGGTTGCTGCGATCTTGGCTCGATCGATCTGACGAGGATGGTCGAGCGGCCCTTCGCGGAAGATGTCGAATTCGATTTCGGCCTCTTCGCCCGGATCATCGAGGTCGCCGTGCGCCTGCTCGACAACGTCCTCGACGTGACCCCGTGGCCTCTCAAGGCGCAGCACCATGAATCGCAAAGCAAGCGGCGCATCGGCCTGGGCTTCACCGGCCTGGGCGACGCGCTCATCATGCTGCGCCTTCGCTACGACGGCGCCGAAGCGCGGGCGACGGCCGCGAAAATCGCCGAGTTCATGCGCGACCGCGCGTACCTGGCCTCCGTCGAGCTCGCGAAGGAACGCGGCGCGTTCCCGATGTTCAACAAGGACCTTTATCTTTCCGGCGGCAATTTCGCCTCGCGGCTTCCGAGCGAGATCAAGGACGCGATCCGCAAGCATGGCATCCGCAATTCGCACCTGCTCTCGATCGCGCCGACGGGCACCATCAGCCTCGCCTTCGCCGACAACGCCTCCAACGGCATCGAGCCGCCGTTCTCGTGGACGTACACGAGGAAGAAGCGCATGGCGGACGGCACGCACAAGGAGTTCCGAGTCGAGGACCACGCATGGCGCCTCCATCGCCACATGTACGGCGAGGGCGCGAAGCTTCCCGCGTATTTCGTGACGGCGCTCGAGATCTCCGCGCAGTCGCACCAGGCGATGGTGGCCGCGGTAGCGCCCTTCATCGACACCAGCATCTCCAAGACCGTGAACGTGGCCGAGGACTATCCGTACGCGCAGTTCGAGGGCCTCTACATGAACGCCTGGAAATCGGGCCTGAAGGGCATTGCCACGTACCGCCCGAACAAGATACTGGGCGCGGTGCTCACGCCGGACACGCCAGCCGAAGCGGTGGCGCTCACGGCGGACGTCACCAACCGCCGACTCGAGATCAAGTCGCTGCCGGTGCTGACCAGCCTTCGCTGGCCCGGGCGCCCGGAGATGCCCGAGGGCAACCTCGCGTGGACCTACATGATCGATTCTCCCTTCGGACGCTTCGCGCTCTTCGTGGGGCAGGTGGAGGAGGCCGGGCGCGCATTCCCGTTCGAGGTGTGGGTCAACGGAGCCGAGCAGCCGCGCGGCCTGGGAGCGGTCGCGAAGACGCTCTCCATGGACATGCGCGCCGACGACCGCGCCTGGCTCAGGATGAAGCTCGATGTGCTCGCGGATACCGTGGGCGACGACGCCTTCGACATGCGCTTCCCGCCGCACGGCGAGATGCGCAGGGTGCCGGGCGTGGTCTCGGCGATGGCGCAGGCCGTTCGCTGGCGCTGCGACCAGCTGAAGACCTTCGATGCTCCCGGACGTACACCCGTGCTGGACCACATGTTCAGCGTGGACGAGCCGCGCACGGGCACCGACGGCACGCTCTCGTGGACCGTGGACATCGTGAATCCCGCTTCCGGCGACGAATTCGTGCTGGGACTGAAGGAGATCGAGCTTCCGGGCGGCACCACGCGCCCGTATTCGATCTGGCTCTCGGGCCACTACCCGCGTGCGCTGGACGGCCTCATGCGCATCCTTTCTCTCGACATGCGCGTGGTCGATCCCGCGTGGATCGGCATGAAGCTCCGCAAGCTCCTCGATTACTCCGAGCCGCTCGGTGACTTCATGGCGTTCGTGCCGGGCGAGCGGCGCCAGCAGAACTGGCCCTCGACGATCGCGTACCTCGCACGCCTCGTGATCCACCGCTACGCGATGCTGGGCGTCCTCGACGAACGCGGTTATCCCACGCGCGAGATGGGCATCCTCGAGGCTCCGCGCGACGAGGATGAGCCCGCCCTGATGAAGGGCGCGCGCTGCCGGGAATGCGGCAACTACACCGTGATCCGCAAGGACGGCTGCGACTTCTGCAGCGCCTGCGGCTGGACCGGGGTTTGCGGGTAAACGAGGGCTGGAAGGCCTCGCAACAGCGTCGAGAGGAGAAGACATGCGCGGTATTGGATATGCAGTTCTTGTTGCGCTGTTCGTTGCGAACGCATCGGCTCAGGAGGCGGTGAAGCCGAAGCCGTTGCCTGCCGAGGAGATGAAGCAGGCAATGGAGGCCTCCATGGGCGCCATGGCGCCGATGATGGCGCGCGTTGCCGAGCTCACGTTGCAGGCTCAGCTCAACGTGGCCGAAAATCCCGAGACCGCGCGAAAAATCGCCGCGTTCAAGAGAAATCTCTTCGACGCGCTCCAGAAGCAGGGATTCTCGAGGGACGAAGCATTTTCAATCATGCTGGCGACGCAATTGCCCTCGACCGCGTCGGTCAATAAATGACGGCCGCACGAAGGGGACAGTGACATGCTCACAGGGTCTTGCCACTGCGGTGCGGTCCGAATCCAGGTTGCCAGAAAACCTCGGCGGCTCACCAGCTGCAACTGCTCGGTCTGCCGCCGCCACGCCGGGCTGTGGGGCTACTACGAACCAAGCCAGGTCAGGATCAGCGCTCGCAGGGGAGCCGTCGTCCGCTATGTGTGGGGTGACAAGTGCCTCTCGTTGTGCAGATGCGCGACGTGCGGCTGCGTAACGCACTGGCAACCCATCGCGCGAGGCGGGAAGCGGATGGGCGTAAACTTTCGCAACTTCGATCCATCGGTCATCGAGACAACTCGGATACGTAGGCTGGATGGCGCCACCACCTGGAAATTCCTGGACTGAAAGCCGTTCCCTGGTGCCGATGGCGCATTCGCGGCCCGGCCAGTCGTCTGGATTCCGGTTTGAACCACCTCGGCCAAGCCTCGATCGTGGCCGTACTTAGACAAACAGGAGCACTTCAATGCCGGAACCGGCCACCCAATCCAGCCGCGAGCTTGTTGTCTTGTTGACCCGCGGTACCGACCACGAACTATCGTCAGTGGCCTTCACCATCGCCTGCGGCGCGATAACCTCCGGAATGAAGGTCTATGCGTTCCTCGTGAGCTCCGCCGTCGACCTGGTGCGTCGCAAGGCGGTGGACGTTACGCACGTCCCTCCCCTGGATCCGCTGAAATCGCTGATGGAAGACTTCATGGCGCGCGGCGGCACCGTCTGGGCGTGCCCGCCTTGCGTCAAGGCGCGCGGCTATTCCCAGGCGGACTTTATCGACGGTGTAACCATCCAGGGCGCCAGTGCGATGCACGAGCGGCTCAAGGCTGGCGCGGCGAGCCTCAGCTTCTGAGGCACCACACGTGAACGACAACGGTGAGGGCACCCGTCGAGAGCGTGCGAGGAAGGACTAGCCGCGCTCGGGCTTCACCAGCGGCACGATGAAATGGTAGAGGGGCATCGTGATCATCATGCCGAGCACCACGCCCGCCATGAGCCCGCCCAGAGCGTGCACCTTGGAGTTGAAGGCATCGCCCACGAACCAGAGGCCGGCGAGCGCGAGCAGGAAAACCGGCAGCGCGGCGATGTGGGCGCGCCCCCAGGGAACGCTCACGCGGCGCTTGCAGCCCAGGCATTGCAGCGTCTTGCTGGGACCGAGCGTCTGCTTCTGCCAGAAACCGAAGACCTTCCGCTGGCACCACGGGCATGCATACATGGAGCTTCTCCCTTGAGACCGCCGCCGCTGGAGATCGCGGCTTTGCCGTCATTCTAAACCGGGGGAAAGGCCTTTTTCGCGCAGCCAGTCGGGATTGAAAAGACGTTTGAAATATAACGAGCCCCGGTCGCAGAGGAGCGTGACGATCGTATGCCCGGGGCCCAGCTTCCGGGCGGTCTCCACCGCCGCGCAGACGTTGATTCCCGTGGAGCCGCCCACGAAAAGGCCTTCCTCGCGCAGCAGTCGATGGACCATGCGAACGGCATCGGAATCCGCGACGCGCACCGAGTCGTCCACCGGCGCACCCTCGAGGTTCGCCGTGATGCGCGTCGTTCCGATGCCCTCGGTGATGGAGCTGCCTTCCGCCTTCAGCTCGCCCGTGTGCACCCAGCTGTAAAGCGCGCTGCCGTGCGGGTCGGCGAGCACGATGCGGATATTCGCGTGGCACTCCTTCAGGTAGCGGGCGGTGCCCGCGAGAGTCCCGCCCGTTCCCACGGCGCTCACGAAGGCGTGGGCCTTGCCGCCGGTGTCGTTCCAGATCTCCGGGCCCGTGGTCTCGTAGTGGGCCTGCCGGTTCACGACGTTGTCGAACTGGTTCGCCCATATGGCATTGGGCATCGCCTCGGCCACGCGCCCCGCGATCTTCTGGTAGTTGTCGGCATCCTTGTAGGGCTTGGGCGGCACGGGGCGCACTTCGGCGCCCAGGGTGCGCAGCAGGTCCATCTTCTCCTGCGACTGGTTGTCGGGAATCACGATCACGCACTTGTAGCCGCGCGCCGCGCAGATGTGCGCGAGACCGATGCCGGTATTGCCAGCGGTGCCCTCGACCACGGTGCCACCCGGCTTCAACGTGCCGCGCCGCTCGGCATCGCGAATGATGTAGAGCGCCGCGCGGTCCTTGACCGACCCACCCGGGTTCAGGAATTCGGCCTTGCCGAGGATCTCGCAACCCGTTTCGCGCGAGAGCGTCGCGAGCCGTATCAGCGGCGTGTTGCCGACCGCTCCCTCGAATCCTTCACGTATCCGCATCCACGAAGTCTACTAAAGCCGCCGACCCTGGTTACCTGAAAGTCCAGCGGTAGACCGCATCGACCCCGGGAAGGTAGCCGCCGCGAGCGAGGATCTCGAACCGACGCGAAATGCGGTACGCAAGCTTGATTGCCCCTTCCGCGCTGGCGAGGCCCTGCTCGTAGGAAAGGTGCAGGTTGTCGTTGAGCCGCTTGCCCACGGTCACCACGTCGGCGGCGGCGGGCTGGCCCGTGCGGCCCGCCACGGTGCTTTGCGGAAGCACGCCCAGCACGGTGTCCGGGCGCCCGATCCGTACGTCGTCGATACCGATCTTCTTGCTGATGTCCGAGCCGGGGTTGTTGCCGCCCAGCAGCGCGCCGGCCGCAGCCGCGAGGACCGACATGTCGCCCGGCGAGGCGTCCGAGGCGCTGCGCCCCAGGACCAGCCACGAGAGCTTCTCGGGTTCGGGGACGTCGGGCGTGGAAACGAGCCGTACGCGCGGACGTGCGGTGCTGCCCGTGATCTCGACGCCCGCTTCCACCGGCAAGCCCTTGCGCAGCGCAAGCACGTTCAACTTCGGGTTGTCGATAGGGCCCGCGAACGTGAGCACGCCGCGCTCGATGGAGAGCTTCTGGCCGTATCCCTCGTACGTGCCCGCCATCGTCCGGATCGATCCCGTCGCGCGGAGCGTGGAGCCGACTTCGCCGGTCACTCGCAGGTCCCCCGCGAGCTGGGTGTCGAGGCCGCGGCCCTCGAACCAGACTCGCTCGTTCAACCCCACGGCGAGATCGAGCCGCACCGGGTGTTTCCTGTCGGGTGGTACCGCAGGCTCGGAGGCGCGCACCACCACGACGTCGTCCGCCGGCATGGGCGGCGCCTCCGCGAGGGCTCCGACCCATCCGCCGTCGACCGCGAAACGTCCCGAGGCGAGCACGCCGCCTTCGGCCGCCTCGAGCCGCGCCTCGCCGCTCACCGCGACGAACCGCGTCGGCACCTGCGTGACCGGGACCTTCTCCGCCTTCACCGTGATCGTGCCGCGCTGCGCCTCCAGGTCAATCGAGCCTTGCGCCGTGATCGTTCCGCCGTCGGCCGGCACTTCGACTCGCCGCATGCGCTCGAGCGCGGGCTTGGGCGCGTGCCAGGGCGTGCGCGCGACGAGCTTCTCGATCGAGACGCTGCGCCCCGCCATCCGCAGCGCCACCTCGCCTTGCGCGATCTCGAAACCGCTCTGCGGCTCGCGCATCGCGAGGCCGTGCGCCTGGGCGCCGCCGGCGAGCCTGG
Source organism: Usitatibacter sp. (assembly GCA_036271595.1). Taxonomy (GTDB): domain Bacteria; phylum Pseudomonadota; class Gammaproteobacteria; order Burkholderiales; family Usitatibacteraceae; genus Usitatibacter. The sequence continues at coordinate 65,482 of DATBAI010000086.1, read as the reverse complement.
GATCGGCGCCGGTTCCCGAGACCGTCACGTCGGCGTCGAGGCGCCCGGCGAGCCGCGCGTCGGGGCCGACCCAGGGCGCCAGCGCCTGGAGGTCGGGGATCGCGGCAACGACGTGCGCGGAAACGGGCGCCGCCTTCTCGATCTCCCAACCTGAAGCGCCACGCGCGATCCGCGCAGCGCCTTCGCCCTGCACGGACCCGACGCGCTCGCCCTTCACGAGGGCGGTGGCGCGTGCGTTGCCGCGAGTCACGTCCGCGTGCAGCGCGAGATCCGTGAGGCCGAGCGGGACAGGAGGATCGCCCACGCGCACGTCGCCGGAGAGCCGCTTCACGTCGAGGTGCGCTTCGAATTCCTGTGCCGCGTGCACGTCCCAATCAGCCGCGATCACCAGGTCGGAAGCGGGCAAGGTCCCCAGCCGCAAGTCCTGCGCCAGGACCTCGATGCGCAGCCCCGGCGACGAACCCTTCAGGTCCAGCGTGGTGGGCGTCCAGCGCGTCGTCTGCAGCCTCGCCTCGCCCCAGTTGCCGCGCAGCTCCGCCTCGGCGAGCTCGATGCGCTCGCGAGAAATGTCGAGGCGCGCGGGCGAGACGAGCGCGAATGCGCCACGCCCTGTCATGGAGAGCGATTCGACCGTGCCGCTCCAGGCGGGCGTCGCGGCATGCGGCGGCATGCCTCCCTGCAAAGCCGCGGACACCGTGGTGTCGCTCGTCATCACGGCTTGCGCCTCGAGGCGATGGGCAAGACGCGTGCCCTTCACCGTCGCGTTCAGCGATTGCGCGAGCAAAGTGGGAGGCGTGTCCTTGCCGCTCGCCACGCCGTGCGCCTGGAGCGTCGCATCGATGGGGCTGTCCGGCTCGGTGCCCGCGCTCGCTCGCAGCGTCACGTCCTTCACGTACACGTTCGAGGCAAGTGCGAGGTTCGTGCCCGTGAGGCTCACGCTTCCCGCCGGCGAGCGGAAAGTGCCGGTGAGCCGTGCGGTGGCGTCGAGCGAGCCGGAGAGCGCGACACCGAAGGGCTTGGCCAGCATCGAGAGATTGGGAGCATGAGCGGTGACGTCCATCAGGTCACCGCGCGCGCCGAAGCTGCCCTTCGCCGCGACGTGCGCCTCGCCAAGCGTGACGTCTATGTCCGCGCGTGCGATGCGTTGCCGGTCGCCCGCGATCGCGATGCGCCCCGAGGCGGGCATGCCGGCCAGGGTGCTGGGCGCGATATCCAGGCGCGCTTCGCCCCCCATCGGCTCCGCGGCCGCCCCTGAGACGGTGAACGCGAAAGTCAAATCGCCACGCTGCACGCGGGCGAACGCGGACGGATCGAAATGCCGAGCGCGCCCCTCGAAGCGGAATTCCCGGCGGCCGTCGAGTGCGGCGCTGCCGGATGCGTCCACCACTCCCCCGCCGGTCTTCACCTGCGCGGCTTTCACTTCGAGCCGCTTGCCCGCGAGCGCCGCATGGCCGGCCACGGAAAATCGCGGATCGCTGAGCGCCACGTCGAACTGTTGCGCTTGCGGGCCGCCGGAAATGCTCACCTTTCCGCTGAGGTGCGTGGGTTGCAGCGCGCCGTGCAGCGCCGCGAGGTCCACGTTGGCGACCTGGAGGTCTGCTTGAACGCCGGTGGCTTGCGCGTGCACCGTGCCACGCGCCGTTCCGCCGCCCGCCAGCGCCACCTCGAGCGCGGTGATCTCGGCGCCCTGCGCCGAGGCCGCGACGTTCGCGTTGGCGCTCACGAAGGGAAGGCGCTCCCGATCGAGGGGCCCCGGTTCCATGTTGCGTAGCCGAACGGTGCCTTGCACCGCCTTCTCGCCGCTGGGCGCGAGCCGCGCCTCGAGGGCGAGCCGGGTGCGCGGAGCGGAAGCCGAAAGCTGCCGCAGGTCCACGTCGTTGGCATCGAGCGTCAGCGACTCGAGCGGTGGCCGCGCGAAGGGCTCGATGTGCGCCTGGGCGGTGGCCTGCATGCCGGCGACGACGCCGCGCGCCTGGGCCTCGACCGCCTTGAGAGTGCCCGCGAGCTTGGCCTCGATGCGCGCCGTGCGTTCCTGCAGCTTCCCGTCGAAGGAGCCGTCGAGCGCTATCTCGAAGGGCGGCGCGTTGCCGAGCGTGCCCTTCACGCTTGCGTTGCCGAACTGCGTTGCGACCGCCGCCTGGTCGATGCGCCAGCGACGCGAGTCGCCCTCGCCGCGCAGCACGATGTTGCGCAGGACCACGTCCTTGTCGTTCGAGCCGATGGCCCCGAAGACGAGCTGGTCGACGGCGCCGTCCTCGAGGCGCACGTCGTATGGAGGCTTGAGCGACGCCGGCAGGCTCGCCGCCGCCGCCGTGGAAGCGGTGCGGACCTCGACGCGACGCGCGTGCAGCCGATGCACCGTGAGGCGGTTCGCGAGCAGGGGCGAGGTATCCATGTCCACGTCGTCCACGCGCACGAAAAGGTCGGGACGATCGATCAGCACCAGCTTCACGCGAAGCTCGCCGCCCAGGCGGCCCTCGACGCCCTCGATCCTCGCGCCCTTGCCCAGCATCGCCGCGGCCCGCCCGAGCACGAAGCTGGCGCCGCCGGGCGTGGCGAGGATCCACCATCCGGCCGCGACGAGCGCCAGCACGGCGAGCAGCACGGCCAGGAGCGAGATGGCGAGGAAGCGCTTCATCTAGAACGCTACCGTGACCGAGAATGCGAGGCGGAACTTGTGGTCGCGCGCGGCGTACGCGACGTCGAGCGCGAACGGCCCGGCGGGCGTCTTGTAGCGCGCCCCCACGCCGTAGCTCTTCAGCGCTTCCCAGGTCGATGGCGAGTCGGATGCGGTGCCCACGTCCGTGAAGACGGCGGCGCCCCACTTGTCGTTCAGCCAGTGCACGAACTCGGCCGTGCCGGTGGCGAGGAAGCGCCCGCCGACCACCGCACTTCCCTCTTGCACGCCGAGGCTCTGATACGCGTAGCCGCGGTTGGAGCGGGAGCCTCCCGCCCGGAAGAGGAAGTCGTCGGGGATGCGGTCGGGATTCGCGGTGAAGGTGCGGCCAATCTCGGTGCGCAGCAGGATCTGGTTGTCGGCGCCTGCCGGGATCCACTGCTGGTACTGCAGGTAGGCCTTCAGGAAGTCGTCACCCGAGGCGAGCGACTTGGAGCCCGCCGCGAACTGCACGTTGAGCACGCCCCCGCGCCGCGGATCGAAGACGTTGTCGACGCGCCGCCACGTGGTGGTGACGACCGGTGCCAGCGCCCGGCGGATCGTGACGTCGGCTCCCGTGGGATAGGAGCGCTCGATCTGGTAGGAGAGGCCCGCCTGCAGCTCGAAGCGCTCGAGGAACCAGTGGCGATAGCCGGCGACCGCGAAGCGGGAGAGGTTGGCATCCTGGATCGTGCTGTGCTCGGCGAGCACGCCCACGCTGTCCTTGAAGGGCAGGTCGCCGTGCTTCGGCGTGTCGAAGAGGCCCGGGGGCAAGTAGACGTCGACATAGCCGATCTGGTCCTTCTGCGACGCCCTGAGCGAGCTCTGCAGGTCCAGGCCGCGCCCGAAGAAATCCCGGTCGTGATAAAGCGTCTCGGCGCGTGCGCCATCGTCGGTGCCGTAGCCCAGCGCGAGGCCCACCTCGTGCGAGGGCCGCTCGGTCACGGTCACCGTCACGGGCACGAGCTTCGCATTGGCGGGATCGGGCTCGATTTCCGCCACCACGCTCCCGAACCAAGGCCCGTTCTGGATCAGGCGCTGCAGCTCTTCGAGGCGCTCGCGGCTGTAGCGTTCGCCGCGTTGCACGTTCACGACGCGGCGGACCAGCGATTCCGAGTAGCGCTTCAGGCCCTTGATGGTCACGTCCCCGAAGGTGAACGGCGGGCCGCTGTCGAGGGTAAGCGTGAGCCGCGCCGTGGCGGCTTCGGCATCCACCTCGGCACGCGACTTCACGATCGTGCCCGAGGCGTAGTCGCGCTCGGTGAGCGCTTCCTCGATGCGCGTCTTCGCCACCTCCCAGTCGGCGCTGCGAAAGGGCTGGCCCGCCTTCATGCCGAAGGACTTCGCGAGCTTGTCGCGACGCTTCTCGCGCTCGGCCCCTTCGCCCCGGAGATCGCCCGCGAACGCGATCTCGACGCTCGCCACGGTGGCGCGTGGCCCCGGCGTGACCCGCACTGTCGCGTGGCCGCGCGCCTCGTCCAGCTGGATGTCGAGCGTGGGGGAGAAGTAGCCCTCGGCCGCGGCGATGTCCGGCACGCGCTTGCGCACGTCGCGCACCCAGGAGCGCATCGGCGCGGCATGCCCTTCCGCGGCCTCGGGCTTGGGCGGCGGCAGGAATTTGTCGAAGAGCTCGCGCAGCTCTTTGGGCGCCTCCCAGGCGACCGTGAACGCGCGGGGCTCGCGGCGCTCCTTCTCGGGCTGGGGCCCGTTGCGCGGCTGCGCCTCGGGGGGCGAGCTTGCGGCTTCCTGGCCCAGGGCCGCGCCGCAGGCGAAGCATGCGAAGAAAAGGGCGGCGAGCGGCTTCACTGCGGGTCCCGGGATGAGCCTCCTGCCAGACCGTCGCCTCGCAGGGGAGTTCCTAGCCGAGCCGCTCGATTCGCCGGGCAAGACGCTCGAGGTCATCGCGAAGCCGCGCCACCTCGTCGACGAACGTCGCTACCTTCACGCGCGAGGCCACGAGGGGGGATTCCTCGGTCCAGTACTCGGCCGCACCCTGGGCGAGGCGAAGCGCCGCTTCGCGCCCCCAGCGATGCGCGGCGCGCGCGGCGGCGACCGTGCGGTGCGCGGCGACGTCTCCCATCACGCGCGAGAGGTCCTCCTCGAAATCCCACGGCAGGTTTCGTGCGATGAAGGAGATCTCCCGGCCGAGCTCCAGGTCGCCGCTCATCGCGACCTCACCCCAGGCGGCCTCTTCGCGCGCGGCGAGGCGCGGCAGGAGCGTCGGCGGGATGCGTACCTCGAGGTCGTGAGCCGCGCCGGGAACAGCGCCCGCCACCTCGCCGGTGGTCTGGATCGTGAGGCTCACGTGGATCGGCCCCACGGCGAAGGACGCGGTTCGGCCGGCATGGCGTGCGAGGCGCTCCATCGCGAGCGGGGCCGTGCGAAGCACGTGGTTGGCGGCGCGGGCGGCCGCGCGATCGAGCCCGCTCACGTCTTGTAGCCGCGATGCAGGGCCACCACGCCCGCGGCGAGGTTGAAATACTCCACCTTCGCGAGGCCCACGCCCTGCATCATCGACTTGAGCGTCTCCTGGTCGGGATGCATCCGGATCGACTCGGCCAGGTACCGGTAGGCGGCCTCGTCTCGCGCGACGTGGCGGCCGAGGAAGGGCAGGACCGTGAACGAGTACGCGTCGTACGCGCGCGCGAGCGGCTTCCATGGGCGCGAGAACTCCAGCACGATCACGCGCCCGCCGGGTCGCGCCACGCGCGCCATTTCGGCGAGGGCGCGGTCCTTGTGCGTCATGTTGCGCAGCCCGAAGGCGACCGAGACGCAGTCGAAAGTGTCCGATGCGAAGGGCAGCTTCTCCGCGTCGCACAGGGCGAGCGAGGCGAAAAGGCCCGCGTCGATCAGCTTGTCGCGGCCCACGGCGAGCATGGCTGCGTTGATGTCGGTCATCCACACCGTGCCGGTGGGACCGGCGCGCCTGGCGAAGGCGGCCGCGAGGTCGCCGCTTCCCGAGGCGACGTCGAGCACCTTGGACCCCTCGCGCACGCCGCTCGCCTCGATGGCGAAGCGTTTCCAGGCGCGGTGCAGGCCGAGCGACATGAGGTCGTTCATCAGGTCGTAGCTGGGAGCGACCGACCGGAAAACCTCGCCCACGCGGCCGGCCTTCTCGTCCTCGGAGACCTTCGCGTAGCCGAAATCGGTGGTGTCGGCCTTGTCCGTCATGCGTCGCGCGACGCGCCGGCCTTCGCCATGCGCGCGAGGTACGTCTTCCAGTTGGATTCCTGCTTCAGGCCGAGCTCGTACAGGTATTCCCACGAGTAGATGCCGGTATCGTGGCCATCGGAGAAAACGAGCTTCACGGCATACATGCCCACCGGCTCCACGGCTTTCACCTCCACGCTGCGCTTGCCCACCTGGAGCACTTCCTGCCCGGGACCGTGGCCGCGAACCTCCGCCGACGGCGAGAACACGCGAAGGTACTCGACCGGCATCGCGAAGGAGTGCCCGTCGTCGAAGGCGATCTCGAACATGCCCGAGCGCTGGTGCAGGGTGATGTCGGTGGGGCGGGGAGGGCGGCGGTCCATAATCGGGGTCCTTTGGTCAATGCATTATAAGATTTCGCCATGATCGGTCTGCTTGTCGTCTCCCACGGCGCTTTCGGAGAGTCGCTGATCCACTCCGCGAGCCACGTGCTCGGACGCCGCCCGCTCTACCTGCGCCAGGTGGGCGTGACGGTCCACGACGAGCCCGAGGCGATCCTGCCGGTGGCCGAGGACCTGGTCCGCTACGTGGACAAGGGGAGCGGCGTGCTGGTGATGACCGATATCTTCGGCGCCACGCCGTCCAACATCGCGACCCGGCTGCTGAGGCCCGGGCGCGTCGAGGGGGTCGCCGGAGTGAGCCTGCCGATGCTGATCCGCGCGCTCAACTATCGCGAGGAATGCGACCTCGCCGCGCTGGTGGACAAGGCCATCTCGGGCGCGACCGAGGGCGTGATGCGCATCCCGGCGCCATGATGAAGCGCGACATCAAGGTGAGCAACAAGCTGGGGCTGCATGCCAGGGCCTCGGCCAAGCTCACCCAGGCGGCCTCGAAGTTCGAGAGCGCCATCTGGCTCACGCGCGGCGGCCGGCGTGTGAACGCGAAGAGCATCATGGGGGTGATGATGCTCGCCGCGGGCCTGGGCAGCACGGTCGAGCTGGAAACCGAGGGCCCGGACGAGGAGGCTGCCCTGGGGCAGATCGAGGCGCTCTTCAACGACAAGTTCGGCGAGGGCGAGTGATGAGCCCCGACGGCGCGCGCGATTCCCCCGGCGTCTGCTTCACGATGCACGGCATCGGCGTGTCGGGAGGCATCGCGATCGGCCATGCGCACCTTTTCGCGGGCATGTCGGCCGAGGTGGACCACTACGAGATCCCCCCGGCCGACGTCTTCCGCGAGCAGCGCCGCTACGACAAGGCGGTGAAGGAAGTTCGCGACGAGCTGAACGAGCTCGCCGACAGCGTGCGCCACAGCGCGGCGGCCGAGCTCGCGCCCTTCGTGAACGTGCATCGAATGCTGCTGGACGACGCGGCCTTCACGGACGCGCCGCGGGAGATCATCCGCGAGCAGCGCTGCAATGCCGAGTACGCGTTGCGGATGGAATTGGACGAGCTCCTCGCGCAGTTCAGCGACATCGACGACACTTACCTGCGCGAGCGCGAGGCCGACGTGCGCCAGGTGGCCGAGCGGGTGCTGGGCGCCCTCGCGGGCACGCAGCGGCGCATCGCGATGAAGCCCGCGCGCGCGGACGCTTCGATCCTCGTCGCGCGCGACCTCTCGCCCGCCGACGTGATCCTGTTCCGCCAGCACCCGTTCGCCGCCTTCGTGACGGACCTGGGCGGAGCCACCTCGCATACCGCGATCATCGCCCGCTCGATGAACATCCCCGCGATCGTGGCGCTGCACCACTCGCGGACCTTGATCCACGAGGACGAGCTCATCATCGTGGACGGCACGCAGGGCGTGGTGATCGTGAACCCCGACCGCCACGTGCTCGCCGAGTACCGGCTGCGCCAGAACCAGGCGCGCCTCGAGAAGGACAAGCTGAAGCGCCTGAAGAGCGCGCCGGCGACGACCCTCGACGGCACGATGGTCCAGCTTTACGCGAACATCGAATTGCCGGGCGACGTCGAGCAGGTGAAAGCGAGCGGCGCCACGGGCATCGGGCTCTTCCGCAGCGAGTTCCTCTTCATGAACCGCCGCGACCTCCCCGACGAGGACGAGCAGTACGAGGCCTACCGCGACGTGGTGCAGGCGATGAAGGGCATGCCCGTCACCATCCGCACGCTCGACATCGGCGCGGACAAGACGATGGAGGGCGAGTCCCACGACCAGCGGCCCGTGAACCCCGCGCTCGGCCTGCGCGCGATCCGCTATTGCCTCGCCGAGCCGCAAGTGTTCAACACGCAGCTGCGCGCGATACTGCGCGCCTCGCGCCACGGCAAGGTGCTGATACTGATCCCCATGCTCACGACGTGGAACGAGCTCACGCAGGCGCTCGCCGCGGTGCGGCAGGCGAAGGAGCAGCTCCGCGACGAGGGCGTGAAGTTCGACGACTACGTGCCGTTGGGCGGCATGATCGAGGTGCCCGCCGCGGCGATCGCGCTGCCGATGTTCATACGCCGGCTGGATTTCCTCTCCGTGGGCACCAACGACCTGATCCAGTACACGCTCGCCATCGACCGAGCCGACGACAAGGTCGCGCACCTCTACGATCCACTCCACCCGGCGGTGCTGAACCTGCTGGCCGGCGTGATCCGCACCGCGCAGCAGAACGAGAAGCCCGTCGCGGTCTGCGGCGAGATGGCGGGCGACGTCGAGCTCACGCGCATGCTGCTGGGCTTCGGGCTGCGGCATTTCTCGATGCACCCGGCGCACCTGCTCGCGGTGAAGCAGCGCGTGCTCGGCACGAGCCTTCCCGACATCGCGCCGATCGTCGCGCGCGTCCTGAGGGCCGACGAGCCCGACAAGATGCAGGCCCTGATCGAGAAGCTGAACAGCTAGCAGGTTCGTGCTTAAAGGCGACCGGCGGATCGCGGGGCCAGTACGCCCATGCGGATCCTCCTCGTCGACGACAATCCAACGGACGTGGCGCAAAGCCTCGATGCCCTGCGTGGCAGCGGCATCGCATGCTCCGTGGTGGTCGCGCGTGGACGGCTTTCGCGTGCTGGACGATGCGCCGGCTTGAGCCGCTGAAGCGCATTGCGGTGGTGGCGCGCTGCCGTTCGGCCGAGGAGGCGCTGCGCGCCCTCACCTTCGGGGCGCGGGCCAACGATCGCCTCGTGAAGCCGCTCTCGGCCTGCGACCTGGACGGGCTCGCGCAGCGGCTCAGCGAGACCGCTCGATCAGCCCCGGCAGGACCTTGCGCACCTGCGTCGTGACGAGGTCCTTGATCGCGGCGACCTTCTGCTCGGGCGTCATGCTGTTCCAGGGGTCCTTGGCGGCATCGCGGACGGCCTCGACGGCGGCGATGCGCTCCTCGTCGATGAGACGCCCGGTCGCCTGGTCCACCAGGCTCACGCGAAAATTCGCGAACACGCCCACGTAGCCCTGGACGATCTCGAAGGTCTTCGTGTCCTGCACGCGCCGGCCCGGATCGAGGTAGAAGCCCAGCCCCTCGATCACACCCGGGCGTTGCGCGTACCGGTTGTCGAAATGCACATCCACCGGCTCGCGCGTCTTCGAGACGAGCACGATGCGTCGCGACTTGATGCGCGAGAGCACCGGCTGCAGGGCATCGATCAAGGGCTGCGTCTCCCGAGTGAGCCCGAGCACCTCCTCCTCGGCCTCGAAGACCGCCGGCTCGCGCACCACCGCGAGCGAGATGTTCGCGCCCGGGAGCCTCTCGGCGAGGACATCCTTCACCACGGCGAGCGCAGTGGCGTCCACCGAGGCGCTGCCCAGCGGGAATGTGTAGCCCTGATGGCCCTCGCGGCGAACGTCCGTGTTCCTGTCGGCCACGGTGAATCGGTCGCCGATGACGCAGACGACGGTGTAGTCGACCGCGGGTGTGCCCTGCGCGAAGACAGCCACGGGCAAGGCAAAGGCCGCCAGCGCCGACAACCTGGCGAGATCGCGCAATCTCATGGCGGCGAGGCTAGCACGGACGGTTTGGGGCGGCGGACGAAAGGCGCTAGAATGTCGCTACGCGCCGATTTGACCTCAGCTTGCGGGCGCTCAATAAATACGGCTAAAGCGAGTGTCCGAGCGAGAACCCGACACGACCTTTGGTCCGTCGGGTTTTTTTTATTCCGGGAGCCATGACAGACCTCGACGCACGCTCAGTAGGAGTCGCCGTGCCGCAGCGCGCGGGCTTCCTCGAGCCCCTCATCCTCAAGGCGGGAAAGACGCTCGCCTCGTACGAGCTCGTCTACGAAACGTACGGCGTGCTGAACGCGGAGCGCACCAACGCGATCCTGGTTTGCCATGCGCTTTCGGGCGGCCACCACGTCGCGGGCTACTATGCCGACGATCCCGCGAAGGTTGGCTGGTGGGACAACCTGGTGGGACCCGGCAAGCCGATCGATACCGAACGCTTCTTCGTGATCGGCGTGAACAACATCGGCGGTTGCCACGGCTCGACGGGACCGGGGTCGATCGATCGATCGACCGGCAAGCCCTACGGCGCCGCGTTCCCCGTGGTGACGGTCGAGGACTGGGTCGTCTCGCAGGCGCGCCTCATGGATCGCCTCGGCATCGCGAAGCTCGCGGGCGTGATCGGCGGCTCGCTGGGCGGCATGCAGGCGCTGCAATGGACGCTCTCGTTCCCCGAACGCATCCGCCACGCGTTCGTGATCGCGGCCGCGCCCCGCCTTTCCACGCAGAACATCGCGTTCAACGATGTCGCGCGCCAGGCGATCGTCACGGACCCCGACTTCCACGGCGGAAACTTCTACGCGTACAACAAGATCCCGGCGCGGGGGCTCCGGCTCGCGCGGATGCTCGGCCACATCACGTACCTCTCCGAGGACATGCTGATGGAGAAGTTCGGGCGGGACCTGAAGCGCGACGAGTACGGCTTCAACTACGACGTGGAGTTCGAGATCGAGTCGTACCTGCGCTACCAGGGCGACAAGTTCGCGCAGGTGTTCGACGCGAACACCTATCTCCTCATGACCAAGGCGCTCGACTACTTCGACCCCGCGAAGGAGACGGGCGGGGACCTCGCACGGGCGCTTTCCACCGCGACCGCCGGCTTCTTCGTCGCTTCGTTCAAGAGCGACTGGCGCTTTCCCCCGCACCGCTCGCGAGAGATCGTGAAGGCGCTCACCGCGTCTCGCAAGCGCGTCACCTACGCGGAGATCGACGCGCCGCATGGGCACGACGGGTTCCTGCTCGACAACGCGCACTATCACAAGCTGATCGCGACCTACGCCGACAACATCGCTTCCGAGATCGGCGTGGGGGAGCGGCGTGCACCGCTCGCCGATTCGCGCTCCGAGCTGGATGAGATGCGCGGCTACGGCGCGCGATCGCGGGAGGGTTCGTGATGATGCAGCGCTACGACTACGAGCTCATCGCTTCCTGGATCCCGGAGCGCTCGCGGGTGCTGGACCTGGGCTGCGGCGACGGCGTGCTCCTCGCGGGCCTCGCGGCGACCCATGGCGCGTTCGGCTACGGCATCGAGATCGACGACGCCAACGTGCTCGCGAGCGTGAAGCATGGCGTGAACGTGCTGCAAGCCGACATCGAGGGTGGCCTCGCGAGCTTCGGCGACAACTCGTTCGACTTCGTGATCCTTTCGCAGACGCTGCAGGCCATGCGCGACTGCGACCGGGTGCTGAACGAAATGCTGCGCGTGGGGCGCGAGGGGATCGTGACGTTCCCCAATTTCGGCTATTGGCGCCACCGCCTCGACATCATGCGCGGCCACATGCCCGTGTCGAGGACGCTGCCCTACAGCTGGTACGACACGCCCAACATCCACCTGTGCACCGTGAAGGACTTCGAGGATCTCTGCGTGAGGGTCGGCGCCCAGATCCTCGACGAGCGCGTGATCCACGGCGACAACACGATCAAGGTGCTCCCCAACCTGCGCGGCAGCACCGGCGTCTTCCGCTTCCGCCGGAAATAGGGGTCAGACCCCTATCTCCGGCGGCGGTCGAAGCGGGGATGGGCGCGCTGCGCGTGGGATTCGCGAAGGAGCTTGTCGGTGAGGGCGCGCAGCTTTTCGGCGGCGGAGACGGCGTCATCGACCTGGCGGCGCCTGGCCGAGAGCATCTTCGCGTCCACGCGCTGCGCTTCGGGCTGGAGATCGCCACCGGGGCCCGGGTCCCAGGGGCTTCGCACCAGGTGGATGGCACCCGCGGCGGTCGCGTCGTCGCTCATGTACACCGAGCGGGTGAGCTCACGGCACGCGACATGCGCGGCCTCCAGCTTTTCGGCGAACGTGTCGAAATCGAAGGGCGCGTCGAGGCCGTGGAACTCGAAGAGGTCCTTCACGGCGGTCACGAACACGCGGGGGCGCGGAAGCTTCATGATGACGCGCCCCTGCTTGATCGAGATTTCCATGAGGTCGTACATCACCTGGCCCAGCAGCCAGTCGAGATAAGTGTGGCGCGCGACCAGGTCGCCCACGGCGGCGGCCACGGTTCGGGGCAGCTCACCGGTGAGCGGCTCGAGCGCCGCGTTGAAGGTCGTCGATTTCTTCGCCATGCCCGATTCTACTTCTGCCCGAGGGCTTCGATCGAAGGCCTGCGCCAGGCGAGCAGCCCCAGGCCCGGCAGGCCCATGAGGAAAGCGAGGAAGTAGAAGACGGGCCACGAGAGCGCCAGGTACTGCGGCGAGGTGGCGAAGCCCGCCACGGGGCCCACGTAGACGCGCCCGAACGAAGCCAGCGCCGACAGTAGCGCGTACTGGGTCGCCGTGAAGCGGTGGTCGCAAAGCGCCATCAGCAGCGCCACGAAGGCCGCCGTCCCCATGCCGCCGGCGAAGTTCTCGAAGCCGACCGCCACCACCATCAGCGGAAAGCTTTTTCCCGCCATGGCGAGCACCATGAACGAGAGGTTGGACACGGCCTGCAGGACCCCGAAATAGAGGAGCGCCCGATACAGTCCCAGCCGCACCATGAGCCCGCCGCCGAAGAGTGCCCCCACGATGGTGGCGGCGAGGCCCATCCCCTTGTAGACGTAGGCGATCTCGTCCAGCGAGAAACCCGGGCCACGCAAGAGGAAGGGCGTGGTGAGCGAGAGCGCGAAAGCATCGCCCAGCTTGTAGAGAACCAGCAGGAGCAGCAGCCACCACGCGCCGGGCCGCGAAAGGAATTCGCGCAACGGCTCCGTGAAAGCCTCGCGCAACGTGCGCGGCGGCGGCGCCGGCTTGGCCGCCTCGCGACCGAAGAGCGTAGCGACGAATCCAACGCCCATGAGCGCGGCCATCAAATAGTAGGTGCGATGCCAGCCGAGCGCCGGAATCCAGCCGCTGCCCGCCGCGATGATGAGCGCGAACGCACCGGAAACCAGCATCGCGGTGCGGTAGCCCGCGACCGTGAGGCCGCCGGCGATGCCGCGCTGCCCGGGCGTGGCCACATCGGTGCGGTAAGCGTCGAACACGATGTCCTGCGACGCCGAGGCGAAAGCGACCGCCACGGCGACGAGCGCGATCGCCGCGAGGTCCTCGCGCGGGGAAAGCGAGCCCATGGCGGCGATGAGGAGCGCGAGCAGGAGCTGGGTCACCGCGAGCCATCCACGCCGTCGCCCGAGGAACGGCGGGACGAAGCGGTCCATGGTGGGCGACCACAGGAACTTCCAGGTGTACGGAATTCCCACGAGCGTGAAGATGCCGATGGTCGAGAGATCCACGCCCTCCACCGTCATCCACGCCTGGAGGGTGGTGCCGGTGAGCGCGAGCGGCAGCCCCGACGAGAAGGCGAGGAGCGCGATCGCGGCGAGATTGCGGTCGCGGAACACCGCGGCGTAACCCCCGTTGGGCATGGCCAAGGATAGCGTAAGCACCACGCCCTCGCGCCGACTAAAATGGGCAATCCCGCTCGAAACTCAAAACACGATGGAACCCAGCGACAAGGTGGTCAAGACCGAAGCCGAATGGAAGGCCCAGCTTTCCCCCGACGAGTTCTACGTGGCGCGCAAGCACGGCACCGAGCGCGCTTTCACGGGCAAGTACCACGCGACCAAGGACAAGGGCACCTATGCCTGCGTGTGCTGCGGCCAGGAGCTCTTCGCTTCCGACGCGAAGTTCGATTCCGGCACCGGTTGGCCCAGCTTCTGGCAGCCCCTGTCGAAAGAAGCGCTCACGGAGAAGAGCGACCGCAGCTGGTTCATGACCCGCACGGAGGTGCTCTGCTCGCGCTGCGATGCGCACCTGGGCCACGTCTTCGACGACGGCCCCAACCCCACGGGCCTGCGGTACTGCATGAATTCCGCGGCACTGGACTTGAAGAAGGAGTAGGCCCGGAGCGCGAGGCGCCCCGGGCCTCGCCGCACTACTGCGCCTCGCGCGACGGCTCGATCTTCCCGAGCTTTTCCAGTCGCAGACGAATCGAACTCTGGGTGCGCGCGTGGCGGCGCGCGATGTCCGGCATCGCGAGGCCCGCGTCGAACTCGGTGACCAGCGTACGGTCCTCGCCCTCGGTCCAGGGCTTGCCGAAGTTGGCGGGCAGGCGTTCGCGCCGCTTCTCGCGCTCCACCTCCTTCTGCATCAGGTCGACGGCGGAGAAGAGCGCGCGCAACGCGCGCGGTTCGGCGTAGGGACTCGTTTCGGGGTATGCCTCGCCGGTGACGGGATTCACGCCATCGGCAAGCGCGCGGACGATGGGCAATGCGGATTCGAGCTGCATGGGGCGGCCTCTCTCGTGAGTTGTGGATTTTGCGAGGTGGCCTACCTCCACCGTGCATCCCGAACAACGCCTGCGGCGAAGCGGCGTTGACAGCTAGCGGCGCAGGTCGATCGGCGGGCGGCCCGAGTACATGTCGAGCGCGAGGCGCGCGGCGCCGGTCGTGCCGGCATGGTCGGCGAGCTTCGAGCTCACCACCTTCACGGCCTGCGCCGCACGCGAGGATGCGTGCGCCTGGATCGACTTCTCGATCTCGCGGCGGATCAGCTTGGGGATCGCGGAGACCAGACCGCCGCCCAGGACGACCATGTCCGGGTTGATGAAGTCCACGAGGTTCGAGAGCACCGCACCCAGCAGCTGCGCCCTGCTTCGAACCAGCTTCTCGACCGCCTTGTCGCCGCGCCGGATCGCCTTGGCGATGCTGCCGCTGGTGATGTCGCGGACATCGGTGCCCGCGATCTTGCGCAGCTTCGAGCCCCATTTCTTCGCGGCGAGCGCCGCCGCGTCGGCGGCGATCGCGGTACGGCTCGCCACGCTGTCCAGCACCTGCTTGCGCGGCGCGTCCTTGTCGGCGTCCACGGGCTGGAGCAGGTAGTTGCCGATGTCGCCGGCGAGCCCCGAGGCGCCCAGGTGGAGCCTGCCACCGATCACGAGCGCCCCGCCCACGCCGGTGCCGAGCCAGATGCCGATGATGTCCTGCGCACCGCGCGCGGCGCCCTGCATGAACTCCCCATAGAGCCCCGCGTGCACGTCGTTGCAGACGAAGGCGCGCGCGCCCGTCTGCTTTTCCAGCCGCTGCTGGAATGCGTAGCCCTGCAGGAACTCGAGGCTCGGGGCGTTCAGCACCACGCCCTCGCGAAGATCGACACGCCCGGCGACGCCCAGGCCTACTGCCTCGATCTGCATCTTGCGCCGGCGCGCCTCGCGAAGGAGCTTCGCCACGGCGCGTGCGTGGTTCGCCTCGAATGCCCCGAGCCCGCCCTTCGCCGGATGGCTGCGAAACTTTTCCTCCGCCAGCACCTCGAATCGCTCATCGAAGAGCGCGTAGAGGCTCTTCGTGCCGCCGATGTCGATGCCGAGGGTGCCTCGGCGCTTGCGCTTCTGCTTCTTGGCCACGTTTGTTTTCCGCGCGGGTGTAACCCGACTGACCTCGCAGGGAGCTTTTCGTTTCATGCGCTATACCGCGATCGCGCTCGACTTCGACGGCACCATCGCCCACGACAGCGTGGTGCCCGCGCACGTCGTCGACGGGCTGCAGCGCCTGAAGGAGACCGGCCGCAAGCTGATCCTCGACACCGGGCGCGAGCTGCCGGAGCTCCTGTCGGTCTTCCCCGCGATCGCGCTTTTCGATCGCGTGATCGCCGAAAACGGAGCGCTCCTCTACCGCCCCGAGAGCGGCGAGAAGAGGGAGCTGGGCGAGCCGCCGCCCGCCGAGCTGGTGGCGCTGCTGCGTGCGCGCGGGGTCCCGATCTCGGTGGGAGACTCCATCGTGGCGACCGTGGAGCCGCACGAGACCGAGGTGCTGAGGGCGATCCGCGAGCTCGGCCTCGAACGCCCCGTGATCTTCAACAAGGGCGCGGTCATGATCCTGCCGCCCGGCGTGAACAAGGCGAGCGGGCTCGCCGCGGCGCTGCGCGAGCTGGGCCTGTCTCCCCGCAACCTGGTGGCGGCGGGCGACGCGGAGAACGACCATGCGCTCCTCGACATGGCGGAATATTCGGTCGCCGTCGCCAACGCGATCCCGACCCTGAAGGCGGTGGCCGACCGGGTGACCGACGCGCCGCGCGGCGACGGCATCCTCGAGGTCATCGCCGACCTGATCGAGCACGATCTCGCCAATGCTCCGCCGGCACGCGAACGCCGCAAGCTCGTGATCGGGAAGGATCTCGCCGGAGCGGCCGTGGCCATGGGCGCGGCCAACGCTTCGGCGCTCGTGACCGGCCGCGCGAGGACCGGCAAGTCGGCGCTCGTGCGCGGCATGCTCGAGCGCCTGTGCACGGCGGGCTACCAATTCTGCGTCGTGGATGGCCGCGGCGAATATCTGGACTTCGAGCCCGCCGTGGTCTTCGGCACCCCCGACCACAAGCCCGACACGGTGGAGATCTTCACCGCGCTGGAAAAGCCCGATGTGCAGGCGGTCGTTTGCCTCGCCGCGGTGCCGCCGCGCGATCGCCCGGCGTTCTTCGATGCGTTCCTCCTCGGCCTCAAGGGCTTGCGCGAGAAGACCGGCCGCCCCCACTGGCTTGTAGTGGACGAAGCGCAGGAGCTGGTGCCGCGCACCGAGCTCGAGCGCGACGAGGCGCCCGCACAGAACACCCTGTACGTGACTTCCAACCCCGCCACGGTCTCCCAGTCGATCCTCGCGCAGGTCGGTGCCGTCATCGCTTGCGGCTCGGACGCTAAGCAAGCGATGGATAAATTCGCTTCCGCGCTGCACACGAAATTGCCGGCGGAAGCGCCGCGCGAGCCGGGCGAGGGCGAGGCGCTTGCCTGGTTTCACCGCACGGAACCGGCACCGAAGCTGGTGGCGTTCACACCGGGCACGACCCGGAAACGTGCGATTCGAGGCGACGTAGGACGCCTCCTACGGCGCGCCTGAAGCGTTTCTGCAATCATCGATTTCCCGATCGTCAATAACACGGGCCGGCTGAATTTTTCGCCTCGCCGGCCATCGAACTTTTCCATCGGAGACAAAGGGGAGTCA
This sequence comes from Usitatibacter sp., assembly GCA_036271595.1. Taxonomy (GTDB): domain Bacteria; phylum Pseudomonadota; class Gammaproteobacteria; order Burkholderiales; family Usitatibacteraceae; genus Usitatibacter. The sequence goes on along the minus strand of DATBAI010000086.1, from coordinate 48,340 downwards.
TGGCCAGCGCCAACAGCGAGCTGCATGGGCTGCTGCCGAATCGATTCGGCATGCCCGGCGCATTCCCGGACCGCTCGACGATGGCGCAGCTCGCGCGCCAGACGGTCGCGATGGTGCTCGCGGGCGGGCGCGGCTCGCGCCTGGGCCCGCTCACCGAATGGCGCGCGAAGCCCGCGGTGCCGTTCGGCGGCAAGTTCCGGATCATCGACTTCTCGCTCTCCAACTGCCTCAACTCCGGCATCCGCCGCATCGGCATCGCCACCCAATACCACTCGCACGGGCTGATCCACCACCTGCAGCGAGGCTGGTCGTTCCTCGACGGGCGCTTCAACGAGTTCATCGAGCTGCTCCCCGCGCAACAGCAGGGGGACAACATGGACTGGTACAAAGGCACGGCCGATGCGGTCTTCCAGAACATCGACGTGCTGCGCCGCCACGAGCCGCGCCTGGTCCTGGTGCTGGCCGGGGACCACATCTACAAGATGGACTACACCCGCATGCTCTACGAGCACGTCGATCGCGGCGCCGACATGACGGTGGGCTGCGTCGAGGTGCCGGGGAGCGAGGCGGCACGCCAGCTTGGCGTGATGCAAGTGGACGAGGAGTTCCGCGTCATCGGCTTCGAGGAAAAACCGGAGAACCCGAAATCGATCCCGGGGCGCGACGGCCATGCGCTCGGCAGCATGGGCATCTACGTCTTCAACGCCGATTTCCTCTTCGACGAGCTGATGGACGACGCCGGCAACGACGAGTCGGGCCACGATTTCGGCCACGACATCATCCCGCGGTTGATCGCCAACGGCGGCAAGGTCTTCGCGCACAGCCTGCGCGAGAGCGCCGTGCAGCTGACCGACGGCGAGCCGTACTGGCGCGACGTGGGGACGGTGGACGCCTTCTGGGAAGCCAACCTCGAGCTCACTCGCGTGAGCCCGGCGCTGAACCTCTACGACGAGAACTGGCCGATCTGGACCTACCAGGAGCAGCTGCCGCCGGCGAAATTCGTCTTCGACCTGGATGGCCGGCGCGGCGCCGCGGTCGATTCGATGGTCTCGGGCGGCTGCATCGTGAGCGGATCGACCGTGAGGAACTCGCTCCTCTTCTCGAGCTGCCGCGTGCACAGCTTCTGCACGATCAACGAGTCGGTGCTCCTGCCGGAAGTGGAAGTCGGGCGCGGTGCGATCCTCTCGCGCGTGGTGGTGGACCAGGGGGCGCACATCCCGCCGGGCCTGAGCGCCGGCATCGACCCGGAGGAGGACGCGAAGCGCTTCCACGTGACCGAGAAGGGCATCACGCTCATCACGCCGGCGATGCTGGGACAGACGGCGCGCAACGTCCATTGAGATCTCGCGAAGCCGCATGGGAACGCTGAGCGAACACGACATCTACCTCTTCCGGGAGGGCACGCACGCCGCGCTCTACGAGCGCCTGGGCTGCCAGTTCTTCTCGCCCGACGATTCCGACGGCGCGCACGTGGCGGTGTGGGCGCCCAATGCACGCGAAGTCTCCGTCATCGGGGACTGGAACGGGTGGAAGGCCGGCGCCGACGTGCTGAGCCCGCGCTGGGACAGCTCGGGCATCTGGGAAGCCGACGTCGCGGCCATCCGCCCGGGCCAGGCGTACAAGTTCGCGATCGCCGCGAGCCACGGGGCGCGCAGCGACCGCGCCGATCCCTTCGCATTCTTCGCCGAGGTCGCCCCCGCCAAGGCTTCGCGCGCCTGGCGGCTCGACTACCCCTGGAAGGACGAGGAGTGGATGCGCACAAGGCGCGCGAAGAATGCCATGGACGCGCCGTTTTCCGTCTACGAGGTGCACCTGGGCTCGTGGCGGCGGCCTTCGGGCGCGCTTCCCGGGTATCGGGAAATCGCGGTGCCGCTCGCGCAGTACGCGCAGCGCATGGGCTTCACGCACGTGGAGCTCATGCCCATCACCGAGCATCCGTTCTACGGCTCCTGGGGTTACCAGACGACGGGCTACTTCGCGCCCACGTCGCGCTACGGCACGCCGCAGGACTGCATGTACCTCATCGACGTGCTGCACCAGCATGGCATCGGCGTGATCCTCGACTGGGTGCCCTCGCACTTCCCGGACGACCCGCACGGCCTCGCGCGTTTCGACGGCACGCACCTCTACGAGCATTCCGACCCGCGCCTGGGCTTCCACCCCGAGTGGAAGAGCGCGATCTTCAACTACGGGCGCCACGAGGTACGCGCCTTCCTCATGTCGAGCGCGCATTTCTGGCTTTCCAGATACCACGTGGACGGCCTGCGCGTGGATGCCGTGGCCTCCATGCTCTACCTCGACTACGGCCGCAAGCAGGGCGAGTGGATTCCCAACGCCTACGGCGGCAAGGAGAACCTCGACGCGATCGAGTTCCTGAAGCACCTGAACGTCGCCGTCGGGCGCGATTTCCCCGACACCCGCACGATCGCCGAGGAGTCCACGTCCTGGCCCATGGTCTCGCGCCCCGTGGTGACCGGGGGCCTGGGCTTCTCCATGAAGTGGAACATGGGCTGGATGCACGACACGCTGGACTACTTCAAGCACGATCCCGTCTATCGCCGCTTCCACCACGACGCGCTCACGTTCTCGCTCTGGTACGCCTTCAGCGAGAACTTCGTCCTGCCGCTATCCCATGACGAGGTGGTCTACGGCAAGCGCTCGCTGCTGGACAAGATGCCCGGCGACCGCTGGCAGAAGTTCGCGAACCTGCGCCTCCTCTTCGGCTACATGTGGACGCACCCCGGCAAGAAGCTCCTGTTCATGGGAGGCGAGTTCGGCCAGTGGCGCGAATGGGCGCACGAGGGCCAGCTCGACTGGGACCTCACGCAGGAGGGCGATCACTCGGGGCTGCAACGCTGGGTGGCGGACCTGAACCGTGCCTACCGCGAGCATCCGGCGCTGCACAAGCTCGACTTCTCCCCGGAGGGCTTCCGCTGGGTGGACAACCATGACAGCGACGGGAGCGTCCTCACGTACCTGCGGCAGGCACCCGACGAAAAGCCGCTCCTCGTCGCGTGCAACTTCACGCCGGTGGTACGCCAGGGCTATCGCATCGGGGTCCCGGCCGCGGGCGGCTGGCGCGAGCTGCTGAACGGCGATGCGCCGTTCTACGGCGGGGGCGGCGTCGGCAACATGGGACGCGTCGAGGCCGAGGCCACGCCGTGGCACGGATTCGATCAATCTCTCTCGATCACGCTGCCGCCGCTCGCCATGGTGCTATTCGCGCCGGAGGCCGGGTGAACGACGCGCGGCGCGCGCAACGCGGGGACCTCGCGCCCGAAGCCGTCGTCGAGAATGTGCAGCCGAGCGTCGATGGCGGGCGCTTCGCCGCGAAGCGCATCGTGGGCGAGCCCCTCGAGGTCACGGCGGACGGCTTCGCGCACGGGCACGAGAAGACGCTCTGCACGCTTCGCTACCGCGGGCCCGGCGAGCGCGACTGGGCCGAGCTCGACATGGAGTTCCTCGGCAACGACCGCTGGCGCGGCTCGTTCACACCGGGCTTGCCGGGCCTGTGGCAATTCCAGCTCACCTGCCGCGTCGATTACCTGGAGACCTGGCGCGAGGGCTTCGCGCGGCGCATCGATCCCGCGGACGTTCGCCTCGCGGCCCGCATCGGGGCGCAACTCGTGGCGCAATCCCTGGCGCGCGCAGGCGGCAGCGAGCGCGAGCGGCTCGCGATGCTCGGGCGCACCCTGGAGACGGAGCAGGACGCGGCGAAGCTTCGCGCCGTCGCCCAGGACGCGACCGCGTTCGCGCTCGCGCGGAAGCACGCGCCACGCGACGCCCAATGCGAGACGGTCGCCTTCCCGGTCCTCGTCGAGCGCGAGCGCGCGCGCTTCTCGAGCTGGTACGAGCTCTTTCCGCGCTCGGCGTCCGACGAGCCGGGCAAGCACGGCACGTTCGAGGACGTGGAGGAGCGCCTGGACGAGATCGCGGCGATGGGCTTCCACGTCGTGTATCTCCCGCCGATCCATCCCATCGGCCGCGTGAAGCGCAAGGGACGCAACAACGTGCCGATCGCGAACGCCGACGACGTGGGAAGCCCCTGGGCCATCGGCGCCTCGGAAGGCGGTCACACCGCGATCCACCCGCAGCTCGGGACCATCGCCGATTTTCGCCACCTCGTGCGTGGCGCGAAGCTGCGCGGCATGGAGATCGCGATGGACATCGCGTTCCAGGTGGCGCCGGACCACCCATGGGTGACCGAGCACCCGGAATGGTTCCGCAAGCGTCCCGATGGCACCGTGCAGTTCGCCGAGAACCCGCCCAAGAAGTACGAGGACATCTATCCGATCGACTTCGAGACCTCCGACTGGCGTGCGCTCTGGCAAGCGCTGCACGACGTCGTGGCCTTCTGGGCGCGCGAGGGCGTCGAGGTCTTCCGCGTGGATAACCCCCACACCAAGCCCTTCGCCTTCTGGGAGTGGATGATCGCCGAGATCCGCCGCGAGCATCCGAACGCGATCTTCCTCGCGGAGGCCTTCACGCGGCCGCGGATCATGCATCGCCTCGCCAAGCTCGGGTTCTCGCAGTCGTACACCTATTTCACGTGGCGGGTCTCGAAGCTCGAGCTCACCGAGTACTTCACCGAGCTTTCGCAGGACGATTCGCGCGAGTACTTCCGGCCGAATTGCTGGCCCAACACGCCCGACATCCTTCCGTACCACCTGCAGGATGCGAGCCCGGCGATGTTCCGCCTGCGATTGACGCTCGCCGCCACGCTCGCCGCGGCCTACGGTGTGTACGGCCCGGCCTTCGAGCTCTGCGAGAACCGGCCGCGCGATCCGGGCACGAGCGAGGAGTACCTCGACAGCGAAAAGTACGAGGTGAAGCACTGGGACCGCGCGAGTCCCGGGAGCCTCGTGCCGCTCATCACGCGCCTCAACGCCCTGCGCAACGCGCACCCCGCATTGCGCTCGAACGAAAGCCTCGCCTTCCACGCAACCGACAGCGACCAGCTCCTCTGCTATTCGAAGCGCTCGGGTACCGATCGCATCCTCGTCTGCGTGAACCTGGATCCGGCGAACACCCAGTCGGGCTGGGTGGAGCTCGACCTCGCGGCCCTCGGATTGGCCGACGGCGCTTCGTTCACCGTGCGCGACGAGCTCTCCGGCGAAAGCTATCCGTGGCGCGGGCGCCGCAACTTCGTGATGCTCGATCCGAGCCGCGCGCCCGCGCACGTGTTCTCGGTCGGGCCTTGATGGACACCCGCAACCTCTCCGCCCCCGCGCCGGCGGCGGCATCGTCGGAGGCAGACCCGCTCTGGTACATGGACGCCATCGTGTACCAGCTGCACGTGAAGGCGTTCTTCGACTCCGACAACGACGGGATGGGCGACTTCCGCGGCCTCACCGAGAAGCTCGACTACGTTCGCGACCTCGGGGTCAACACGGTCTGGGTGATGCCGTTCTACCCCAGCCCGCTGCTCGACGACGGCTACGACGTCTCCGACTACGAGAACGTCCACCCGCCCTACGGAACGCGCGAGGACTTCAAGCGCTTCGTGGACGAGGCCCACGCGAGGGGGCTGCGCGTAGTGACCGAGCTCATCATGAACCACACCTCGGACCAGCATCCCTGGTTCCAGGCCGCCCGTCGCGCGCCCAAGGGAAGCCCCAAGCGCGACTACTACGTGTGGAGCGACGACCCCAACAAGTACGCGGGCACGCGGATCATCTTCACCGACACGGAGTCGTCGAACTGGGCGTGGGACCCGGTCGCGCAGCAGCACTACTGGCACCGCTTCTTCAGCCACCAGCCGGACCTGAACTACGACAATCCGCATGTGCTGCGCGCGGTGCTGAAGACGATGCACTTCTGGCTCGACATCGGCGTGGACGGCTTCCGCCTGGACGCGATCCCCTACCTCGTCGAGCGCGAAGGGACGTCCAACGAGAACAATCCCGAGACGCACGACATCGTGAGGAAGATCCGCGCCGACCTCGACAGGAACTACCCGGGAAAGCTCCTCCTCGCCGAAGCCAACATGTGGCCCGAGGAAGTGCGCCAGTACTTCGGCGAGGGCGACGAGTGCCACATGGCCTACCACTTCCCGATGATGCCGCGGCTCTACATGTCGATCGCGATGGAGGACCGCTACCCGCTGGTCGAGATCATGTCGCAGACCCCGCCCATTCCCGCCAATTGCCAGTGGGCGATCTTCCTGCGCAACCACGACGAGCTCACGCTCGAGATGGTCACCGACCGCGAGCGCGACTACATGTACCGGATCTTCGCCGAAGACCCGCGCATGCGCGTGAACGTCGGCATCCGCCGGCGCCTGGCGCCCCTCATGGAGAACTCGCGCCCGAAGATCGAGCTCATCACGTTCCTTCTCATGACGATGCCCGGCGCGCCGATCCTCTACTACGGCGACGAGATCGGCATGGGCGACAACATCTACCTCGGCGACAGGAACGGCGTGAGGACGCCCATGCAATGGACGCCGGACCGCAACGCCGGCTTCTCGCGCGCCGATCCGCAGCGCCTTTACCTGCCGCCCATCATGGACCCGCTCTACGGCTACCAGGCCGTGAACGTGGAATCGCAGTTGCGCAGCCCCTCGTCGCTGCTGCACTGGACGCGCCGGCTGATCGCCACGCGCAGCCGCTACAAGGCATTCGGGCGCGGCTCGCTCACCTTCCTCGAGCCCGGCAACCGCAAGGTGCTCGCGTTCGTGCGCGAGTACGACGGCGAAGCGATGCTCTGCGTGGCGAACCTCTCGCGCGTCCCGCAGGCCGTGGAGCTCGACCTCGCGCGCTTCGAGGGCCGCGTGCCGGTGGAGCTCTTCGGCAACGAGCCCTTCCCGCCGGTCGCGAAGACGCCCTACGTCATCACGCTTCCGGGCCACGGCTACATGGCGATGCGCCTCGCCTCCGACGTGAAGCCGCCCGGCTGGCACGAGCGCCGCCTGGGCGAGCGGCGCCTGCCGATCCTCATCCTCGCCCCCGGATGGCAGGAGGCGCTCGACCGCGGCATGAACCCGGCCGACGCGTCACGGATCTTCATGCACGTGGGCCACGAGCGCCTTCGCGACGACGTGCTGCTGCCTTACCTCAAGGCGCGGCGCTGGTTCGCGGCCAAGAACGAGGCCCTTGCCGACGTGCGCATGACGATGGTGGCGCCGTGGAAGACGGGCAACAGCGCGTGGACGATCACGTTCGTCGAGGCGCACCTCGCCGCCGGCAAGTGCCAGCGCTACTTCCTGCCCATCACGCGCGACTGGGAGACCCGTTCGCACGATCCGCTCGAGAAATACGCCGCGCACGCGCTCGCCAAGGTCCGGCACCGCGACCGCGTCGGGATCTTCTATGCGGCGTTCGCCGATCCCGAGTTCCCGCGCGCGCTGGTGCGGGCCATGGGCGAGGGCGGCGAGGTCGCGCTCGGCCCGGGGCGCCTTCGCTTCAGCCATACGTCGCTCTTCGCCGAGAAGGCCGACGCGGTGAACGACGAGGTGCGCGTCCCCTCCCTCGAGCAGAGCAACACCGCGGTCTTCTTCGGCAATCGGCTCTTCCTCAAGGGCTACCGGCGGATGCGCGAGGGCGTGAACCCGGAGCTCGAGCTGGGACGCTTCCTCACGGAGGTCTCGCCCTTCCCGCACATCTCCCCGGTGCTGGGAGCGGTCGAATACCTGGAGGGCGATGCCGAGCCGGTGACGCTCGCGGTCCTGCAGGCCTTCGTCGAGAACCAGGGCGACATGTGGTCGCTCACCTGCCAGCACCTGGGGCGCCTCATCTCGATGCCCGACGCGGCGACCGGCAAGGAAACCGCGGAATCCGTCGCCACGGACTTCCATATCGGCCGCATGGCGCTGCTGGGACGCCGGGTCGCGGAGATGCACCGCGCGCTCGCCGTGGCCGCGGGCGATCCCGGGTTCGATCCCGAGCCGGTGAGCGCCGCCGACCTCGAGGCGTGGAAGCGCTCGATCGCCGCCGAGATGGACAAGACCTTCGAGATTCTCGAGGCCGCGCGGGCAACACTGCCGCCGCGCGCGCTGGAAGCGATCGAGCCCCTCTTCGCGAATCGCGAAAAGCTCGCGCGCCGCGTTGCCGCGATCTCGCCCAACCTCGGCGGCCTGGTGAAGACCCGATACCACGGCGACCTGCACCTGGGCCAGGTACTGGTAGTGCAGGACGATTTCACCATCGTGGACTTCGAGGGCGAGCCCGAGCGCCCGGTCGCCGAGCGCCGCGCGAAGTCGTGCGTGCTGCGCGACGTCGCGGGAATGCTGCGCTCGTTCAGCTATGCGGCGCACGCCGCGGCCCGTCGCCGCGCGGCCGGCGAGCCCGCCACCGACGCCGGCGCACGGGCGCTCGCCGAATGGGAGCGCGGCGCCGTGCATCACTTCCTGCAGGGCTACACGAAGGCGGCCGAAGGCCTCGCGTCGCTGCCCGCCTCGATGGAGGACCTGCAAGCGCTCCTCGAGCTTTTCCTGGTCGAGAAAGCGCTCTACGAATTGCGCTACGAGGCGGCCAACCGGCCCGACTGGATCGAGATCCCGCTCGCGGGACTCCTGGAGATCGCACAACAATGAACAAGACCGAATCGTCCATGGCGTCGATGGAGCTGTGGAACGGCAAGCCCTATCCCCTGGGCGCGACCTGGGACGGGCAAGGCGTGAACTTCGCGATCTATTCGCGCCACGCGGACAAGGTGGAGCTCTGCCTCTTCGATGAGAGCGGCAAGCGCGAGATGGCGCGCATCCCGCTTCGGGAGCGCACCGATTTCGTCTGGCACGGGTACCTTCCGCAGGTGCGCCCCCACCAGCTCTACGGCTACCGCGTGCATGGGCCGTACAAGCCGGAGGAGGGCCATCGCTTCAACGCGCACAAGCTTTTGCTCGACCCCTACGCGCGTTCGATCGTGGGCTGCGTCAAATGGAGCGACGCGAATTTCGGCTACACCATCGGCAACAAGCGCGAGGACCTCTCGTGCGACCGGCGCGACGACGCCTCGAGCATGCCGAAGTGCCAGGTGATCGACACCGCGTTCAGCTGGGGCGACGATCGCGCGCCGACGATCCCGAGCAGCGATCGCGTGATCTACGAGATGCACCTGGGCGGCTATACCAAGCGCCATCCGGACGTGCCCTCCCACGCGCAGGGAAAATTCGCCGGCCTTTGCGTGCCGCAGGTGATCGACCATCTGAAAAGCCTGGGCGTCACGACCATCGAGCTGCTGCCGGTGCAGACGTTCCTCGACGACCGCCCGCTCGTCTCGCGCGGCCTGGTGAACTACTGGGGGTACAACACCATCGGCTTTTTCGCGCCGGACTCACGCTACGGCGCGGCCCATCCCGTGAACGAGTTCAAGGCGATGGTGAAGACGCTGCACTCGGCGGGCTTCGAGGTGATCCTCGATGTCGTCTACAACCACACCGGCGAGGGCAACGAGAAAGGGCCCACGCTCTGCTTCCGCGGCATCGACAACCACTCGTACTACCGCCTGGGCGAAGCCAAGCGCCACACCGCGGACTTCACCGGCTGCGGCAATTCGCTCGACATGCGCAACCCCCGCGTGCTGCAGCTCGTGGTCGATTCGCTGCGCTACTGGGTGAGCGAGATGCACGTGGATGGATTCCGCTTCGACCTCGCGTCGACCCTCGCACGGGACAGCCCGGATTTCGACTCCCTGTCCCCGTTCTTCGCGGTCTTGCGCCAGGACCCGATCATCTCGCCCAAGCTCCTCGTCGCCGAGCCCTGGGACCTCGGAGCGACCGGCTACCAGGTGGGGCACTTCCCGCCCGGGTGGGCCGAGTGGAACGACCAGTACCGCGACACGATGCGCGCGTACTGGAAGGGCGACGGCGGCCTCATCGGCGACTTCGCCGGGCGCCTCACGGGCTCCCACGACCTCTTCGGACACAACGACCGTGGGCCCACCGCGAGCGTGAACTTCATCACCGCGCACGACGGATTTACCCTGAACGACCTCGTCTCCTACAACGAGAAGCACAACGAGGCCAACGGCGAGGACAACCGCGACGGCAACACCAACAACCTCTCCTGGAACTGCGGCACCGAAGGCCCGACGGACGACGAGAAGATCAACGCGCTTCGCGAGCAGCAGAAGCGCAACTTCCTCGCCACGCTCCTCCTGTCGCAGGGCGTGCCGATGCTTCTCGCCGGCGACGAGGTGGGGCGCACGCAGCAGGGCAACAACAACGCCTATTGCCAGGACAACGAGATCAACTGGCACGACTGGTACTGGGACGACGCGCGCTGGTCGCTGCTCAACTTCACCAAGAAGATGATCCGGCTGCGCAAGTCCCACCCTATCTTCCAGCGGCGCGACTTCTTCCTCGGCGTCGTCGTGGGCGAGCAGGGCCGCAAGGACGTGGCGTGGTTCAAGCCCGACGGCAACGAGATGACCTCGGAAGAATGGGGGAAGGAATTCGCGCGGTCCCTCGGCATGTGGCTCTATGGCGAGGCATTGCCCGAAACGGACGAGCGCGGCCGCCAGCTGGTCGACGCGAGCTACCTGGTCCTCTTCAACGCGCACCACGACGTGATCGATTTCAAGCTGCCCGACCCCGGCGACGCCATCCACTGGCGCACCGAGGTCGACACGTCCACCGATTCGGGAGAGCCGCCGCAGGATCGAATGTCCCCGCAGGGCACCTACCCGCTGCAGGGCCGTTCGCTCGTATTGCTGCGCGAAGTGCCGGGCGACGCATGAACCGCGCCCATTCGATGCCCTTCGGCGCTGAGATGGCCGGCGGCGGCGCTCGTTTCCGCCTCTGGGCGCCGGCCTCGCCCGAGGTGAGGCTGGAGATAGGCCGCGAGAATCCGCGCTTGGTGCCGATGCAAGCCCAGGCGCAGGGCTGGCATGGCGTTCGCGTCGAGGGCCTTCCCGCCGGAACCGCCTATGCGTTTCGCCTGCCCGACGGATCGCGGGTGCCCGATCCCGCGTCGCGCTCCAATCCCTGGGACGTCTCGGAGCCGAGCGCGCTCGTCGATCCGCGCGCTTTCGAGTGGACCGACGATGCCTGGCAGGGGCGGCCCTGGCGAGAGGCGGTCGTGTGCGAAGTGCACATCGGGACTTTCACGCCCGGGGGCACGTTCGCCGCCGCCACGGCGCGGCTGGACCACCTCGCGGCCTGTGGCGTGACGGCGGTGGAGATCCTGCCGGTGGCCGATTTCGCGGGCCGGCGCGGCTGGGGCTACGACGGCGTCTTGCTTTTCGCGCCCGACGCCTCCTACGGCACGCCCGACGACATGAAGCGCTTCGTGGTCGAGGCGCACCGGCGCGGGCTGATGGTGCTCCTGGACTGCGTCTACAACCACTTCGGCCCCGAGGGCAACTATTTGCATTCGTACGCGCCGCAGTTCTTCAACGCGGCACACCAGACGCCGTGGGGCGCGGCGATCAACTTCGACGCCGAGGGCTCGAGGGCGGTGCGCGACTTCTTCGTGCACAACGCGCTCTACTGGATCGAGGAGTTCCACCTCGACGGGCTGCGCCTGGACGCGATCCATGCGATCGCCGACGATTCGCCCACGCACATCGTGGAAGAGATCGCGCGTGCCATCGCCGCGGGGCCGGGCCATGGGCGCCACGTGCACCTGGTGCTCGAGAACGATCGCAACGAGGCGAGACTCCTCGACGCGTCGGGCGGCCGGCCGCACGCCACGGCGCAATGGAACGACGACTGGCACCACGCGGCGCACGTGCTCGTGACGGGCGAGCGCGACGGCTACTACCGCGACTACGCGAAGGAGCCGGCAGCGCGCCTCGCCCGTGCACTCGCCGAGGGCTTCGCATACCAGGGCGAACCGTCCGAGCACCGCAACGGGGAAGAGCGCGGCGAGCCGTCGGCGCACCTGCCGCCCACCGCCTTCGTCGCGTTCCTGCAGAACCACGACCAGGTCGGCAATCGCGCCATGGGCGAGCGCATCGCCTGCCTCGCGGCTCCCGAGGCGCTTCGCCTCGCGCAGGCGACGCTCCTCCTCGCGCCCTCGATCCCCATGCTCTTCATGGGCGAGGAGTACGGGGCCACCACGCCCTTCCTGTACTTCTGCGATTTCAAGGGCGAGCTCGCCGATGCGGTGCGCGAAGGCCGCCGGCGCGAGTTCGCCGCCTTTCCGCGCTTCGCCGATCCCGCGGTGAGAAACCGCATCCCCGACCCCAATGCCGAGGCGACGTTCCTCGCGTCGAAGCTGCGCTGGGAAGACCTCGAGGACGAGACGCACGCCCAGTGGCTCGCGCGCACGCGAAGCCTGCTGGAGATTCGCCGCGCGCAAGTGGTCGCGCGCCTCGAGGGCCGCGCCATGCGCGCAACGTGGCAATCGTCGGGCGGTGTCGTGTCGGTGGACTGGATCCTGGGCGACGGCTCGCGCCTGCACCTGCGCGCGAATTTCGGCGCGCAATCCGCATCCACCGTATCGCGTCCGCCCGGCACGCTGCTGCATTCCGAAGGGAATGCGACCGCGACGGGTCTGGGCGCCTGGGCGGGGGCCTGGACACTGGAGGCGGCGTAGGTGAACCCGCGGCTCGAACGGCTGGCGGCGCTGCACGGCGTAGAGCCCGGCTACCACGACGTCTTCGGCCAGTGGCACGCCACGACCGAGGCGGCGCACCGAGCGCTGCTGGAGGCGATGGGCGTCGAGACCGGCGGCGACCTCGATGCCGCGCTCGAGGAGGAGGAGCGCGCGCGCTGGGCGCACGTCCTCCCGCCAGCGATCGTCTCGCGCGCTGCCGAGCTTCGTTCCGGTGTGCGCATCCAGCTCCCCGAAGCATCGCTCGGACGCTCGCTCGCGTGGCGCGTCGCCGAGGAGGATGGCGACTATCGCGAGGAACGCTTCGACGCGTTCACGCTCCCGCGCCGCGAGGAGTATCGCCGCGGCGACGTGCACGCGATCGCCTTCGGCCTGGCGCTCCCGAGCGACATCCCGGAGGGCTACCACCGCCTCGCGATCCTCGAGGGCGGCGCGGTGGTGGACGAGTGCGCGCTCATCGTGGTGCCCGAGCGCTGCTACCTGCCGCCCTCCATCGCCAACGGCGCGCGGGTCTGGGGCGCCGCGGCGCAGCTCTATGGCCTGCGCTCGGATCGCAACGCGGGGATCGGCGACTTCACCGATCTCGGAGCGTGCGCCGCGTTCTGGGGCGAGCGAGGAGCGGCGCTGCTCGCCATCAACCCGTTGCATGCCACCGGGCTTCGCGACCCGGCGGCCGCCAGCCCCTATAGCCCGTCCAGCCGGCTGTTCCTCAATACGCTGTACATCGACGTCGAGGCCGTCGAGGAATTCCGGGAGCTCGCCGCGGCCGATGCGAAATTCGAGGCGCATTGGCGCGAGGAGTGCGCGCGGCTGCGCGAATCGCCGCTCGTGGAATATCCGCGGGTGGCCGCGGCCAAGAAGGCGATGTTCGAAGCGCTCCACGCGCGCTTCGCGACCAGGCACCTCCCGAGCGGTACCCGGCGTGCGCGCGAGTTCGCCCACTTCCGCGAGTCGCGTGGGCCGGCGCTCCGGCGGCACGCGCTGCACGAGGCCCTCGCCGAATTCCATTCGCTGCCGTGGCAGTCGTGGCCGGCGGAGCACCGCGACCCGCACGGCGAGGCGGTGCGCCGCTTCGCGGTGGAGCACGAAGACCGGGTCGGCCTGCATGAATACCTGCAATGGATCGCGGACCGGCAGCTTGCCGCGGCGCAGTCGCGTTGCCGCGAGGCGGGCATGGCGATCGGCCTCTACACCGACCTCGCGATCTCCATCGGCAACGACGGCTCCGAGGCGTGGGCCAACCAGCGGCTCTACGCCCTGGGCGTGGGGGTGGGCGCGCCGCCCGACGAGTTCAACATCCAGGGACAGGACTGGGGCTTGCCCCCGCTCGTGCCGCGGCGCCTTCGCGAAGCGGGCTACACGCCCTTCATCGCGACGCTCCGCGCCAACATGGCGCGCTCCGGCGCGCTGCGCATCGATCACGTCATGGGTCTCGCACGCCTCTATTGGGTCCCCCACGGGATGTCGCCCGCATCGGGCGGCTACGTGCGCTATCCGATCGAGGACATGCTCGGCATCGTCGCGCTCGAGAGCCAGCGCCACGCGTGCCTGGTGATCGGCGAGGACCTGGGAACGGTCGACGAGGAATTCCGCGCGAAGATGGCCGCGGCGTGCGTGCTCTCCTACCGGCTGCTCCTCTTCGAACGGGACGCGAGTGCCTTCAAGGCCGCCGCGAGCTATCCACGCAACGCGCTGGTCGCCTGGAGCACGCACGACCTGCCCACGCTCGCCGGCTGGTGGGAAGCGCGCGACCTTCAGGAACGAGGCGCGCTCGGCCTCATCGGCCGCGCGGAGCTTCCCGCCGCGCTGGAAGAGCGGCGCCGCTCGCGGGTGGCGCTCCTCGAAGCCCTCGCGCGCGAAGGTGTGGCACCCGCGGGCGGCCCGAGGACCGCCGAGGATCCCTTCGACGAGGACCTCGCGCTCGCCGTGCACGGCTTCATTGCGCGAACGCCTTCGGCCGTGATGGTCGTGCAGATGGAGGATGTGCTCGGCCTCGTCGACCAGGCGAACCTGCCCGGAACCGTGGACCAGCATCCGAACTGGCGCAGGAAGCTTCCGGTGACGCTCGAGGCGCTGGAGCGCGATGCGCGCGTGCGCCGCCTGGCGAGGCTCCTCGCACCTTCGCGCGGACAGCGCGCCCGCGCCCACGGGGCAATCCCGGAGTCGCTCGCACGCGCTCCCATCCCGCGCGCCACGTACCGGCTGCAGCTGCACGGCGAATTCACGTTCCGCGATGCGACCGCGCTCGTGCCCTATCTCGCCGCACTCGGCGTGAGCCACGTGTACTGCTCGCCGTACCTGCGCGCGCGCAAGGGGAGCAAGCACGGCTACGACATCATCGACCATGGCGAGCTGAACCCGGAGATCGGCACGCGCGAGGACTTCGACGCGTTCGTGGCGCAGCTCAAGGCGCACCACATGTCCCAGGTGATGGACATCGTTCCGAACCACATGGGTGTCCTGTCCGCCGACAACGCGTGGTGGCTCGACGTGCTAGAGAACGGCCCGGCCTCGGTGTGCGCCGATTACTTCGACATCGACTGGACCCCGCCGGCGGAGCACCTCGCCCATCGCGTCCTGCTGCCGGTGCTCGCGGACCACTACGGCATCGAGCTCGCGGCGGGAAGGCTCGTCCTCGATTTCGATCCCGCCGCCGGCGCCTTCGCGGTGCGCTACTACGAGCATCACCTTCCGATCGATCCGCGCGAGTACCCCCGCATCCTCGCGCGAGGCGTGCGCACGATCGAGGGCCGTGGGCTGGCGCTCGCGCACCACACCCAGGCGCTGCGCTCCATCGCCGAGGCGTTCGAGCGGCTTCCGGGACGCGAAGCGCGCGGCCGTGCCCAGCTGGACGAGCGCAACCTCGGCAAGGAGATCGCCAAGCGGCGGCTGGGGTCGCTCGCCCGCGCGAGCCCCGAAGTGTCGCAGGCCATCGCCTCGGCGCTCGCGGCGTTCAACGGGCATCCGGGCGAGCCCGACAGCTTCGACGCGCTGCACGAGCTCCTCGAGCGCCAGGCCTTCCGGGTGGCGTACTGGCGCGTAGCGCAGGACGAGATCAACTACCGGCGCTTCTTCGACATCAACGACCTGGCGGCGCTGCGCCAGGAAAACGACGCCGTCTTCCGCCTCACGCACCGCCTCGTGGTGGAGCTGGTGAACTCGGGCGCGGTCGAGGCGTTGCGCGTGGATCATCCGGACGGTCTCTTCGACCCGAAGGAGTATTTCCGCAAGCTCCAGGAGGCGTGCGCGCGGCCCGTGTACCTCGTGATCGAAAAGATCGTGGCCCCGTTCGAGAACGTTCCGCGCGACTGGCCGGTGCATGGGACCACCGGGTACCGCTTCGCCAACGTCGTGAACGGGATCTTCGTGGACCCCGCGGCCGAGTCGCGCATCACGCGCACGTACCACAACTTCATCGGCTCGGACCAGTCGTACGAGGAGACGACCCGCGTGTCGCGCCGCCTCGTGCTGAGGAGCGCGCTCGCGAGCGAGCTCACCGTCCTCACGAGCCGCCTCGCGCGCATCGCCAAGGCCGACCGCTCGACGCGCGACTTCACCTTCACGACGCTGCGCGACGGGCTCGCGGACGTGCTCGCCGCATTTCCCGTCTACCGCACGTACATCGACGACGACGTGCACTCGGAGGACCGCCGCTACATCGAGTGGGCCGTCACGCGCGCGCGTTCCGAAAGCCTCGCGGCCGACGTGAGCGTCTTCGACTTCATCCGCGACGCGCTCACGCGAGACTTGCCGGCGCGCACCCCGGCGCTGGCTGCCCAGGTACGCCAACTGGCGCGCAAGTTCCAGCAGGTCTCGGCCCCGGTCATGGCCAAGGGCGTGGAGGACACCGCGTTCTATCGCTACGTGCGCCTCGCGTCGCTGAACGACGTCGGCGCCGAGCCTTCCGAATTCGGGTTTCCGGTGGCGCGCTTCCATCGCGCGAGCGCGCACCGCGCGCGCTACTGGCCGCACACCATGCTCGCGACCTCCACCCACGACAACAAGAGGAGCGAGGACGTGCGCGCGCGCATCGACGCGCTCTCCGAGATGCCGGCGGGCTGGCGCCTGCAGCTGCAGAAGTGGGGCCGCATGAACGAAGGCCGCAAGACCCTCGTGGAAGACGTGCCCGCGCCCTCGCGCAACGACGAGTACCTCCTCTACCAGGTGCTGCTGGGCTCGATGCCGCCCAACGCGGACCGCGCGGGGCTCGCGACATTCCGCGACCGGATCGTCGCCTACATGCAGAAGGCGGGACGCGAGGCGAAGCTGCGCACCAGCTGGGCGAATGTGAACCAGGCATACGAGGAGGCGACCGAAGCGTTCGTCCGCGCGCTCCTCGACGACGCGCATCCCAACCCGTTCCTCGACGATTTTCGCGCGGCCCTCGCCCCCGTCGCATGGCTGGGCGGCATCAACAGCATCGCGATGGCGGCGATCAAGCTCACCTCGCCGGGCGTACCCGACATCTACCAGGGGAACGAGACGCTCGATTTCTCGCTCGTGGATCCCGACAATCGCCGCCCGGTCGACTACGCGCTGCGCCGCCAGATGCTCGAGGAGCTGCAGGCCCTGGGCTACGAACCTTCGGCCGCCGCGATCTCGGAAATCTTCGCGGACCCCAACCAGGGCCGCGCGAAGATGTACGTCGTGTCGCGGCTGCTCGCCCTGCGGCGCGAACGCGAAGCACTCTTCCGCCTGGGCGGATATACACCCCTTCGCGTGACAGGCAAGTGGGCACGCAACGTCGTTGCTTTCGCGCGGCGGCACGACGATGGCATCGTCGCCACCATCGCGCCCCGGCTTACGTCAGCGCTGGGGCTGAAACCGGGAATGATGCCGATCGGGGAGGTGTGGGGAGATACGAAAGTCTTGTTGCCGTTCCTCGCCGAAGGCGCCAAGTTGCGCGACGCGGTCACCGGTACGAGCCATCGGCTCGAGGGCACGTCGCTCGCTATTTCGGCGTTGCTCGCGAACGCACCGGTGGCGGTGCTTTCGGCGTAGCGGCGGCGTCCGTCCAGTCGATGGCGAAGTTGCTCTGTCCCCTTTATTCGCGAAAAAGGGCTCTGACCCCATTCAGCGCGCGCTCCATTTCGGCCTGGGACCAAAGCCAGTCGTCCTCGAGGCGCTTCGTGCGTTCGGTGATTTCGCCGCGGCGCCGCAGCGCCAGTTGCAGCTCCTCGCGGCGCGATTCCTCGTAGGCCTCGGGCGAAGCGAGCCACGCTTCGGTACGCATGCCTTCCGCGTGGAGGGCGTCGAGCTCGTTCTCGATCTCGGCGAGCTTCTTCTCGAACGGCTTCTTCGCCTGCGATTCACGCTGGCGCTGCACGGCCTCGGCGCGGCGCTCCTCGCGGCGGTTGGGCGCCTCCGCATCGCGTGCCTCGCCGCGCCCTTCACGCGCACGGTGATACTGCTTCGCCCACTCCTTGTAGTCGTCCAGGTCGCCCTCGAAGGGTGCCACGCGGCCGTCGGCCACCAGCATCCATTGGTCGGTCGCGGCGGCGAGGAGCGCGCGGTCGTGCGCGACCACGACCAGCGCGCCCTCGAAGTCCGTGAGCGCCTGCGCCAGCGCTTCGCGCATGTCGATGTCGAGGTGGTTGGTGGGCTCGTCGAGGAGGAGCAGGTTGGGCCGCTGCCACACGATGAGGGCGAGCGCGAGCCGCGCCTTCTCGCCGCCGGAGAACCCCGCCACCGCCTGCGTCACCTGGTTGCCGCGGAAATCGAAGCCGCCGAGGTAGTCGCGTAGCACCTGCTCGCGCTCGCCGGGCGCGAGGCGCCCGAGGTGCCAGAGCGCGGTCTCCTCGAGGCGCAGCGCATCCACCTGGTGCTGGGCGAAGTAGCCCACACGCAAGCCCTGCGCGCGATGGATCTTCCCCGAGATCACCGGCAGCTCTCCCACGATCGATTTCAGCAGCGTGGACTTGCCCGCGCCGTTGGGTCCAAGGAGCCCGATGGCGTCGCCCGGCAGCACGCTCCACTCGACCCCTTCCAGCACCGGCCGCCCGCCATAGCCGAGCGAGGCCTCCTCGATGCGAAAGAGCTGCCGCGGCTTCTCGGGCGGCGCGCGGAACTCGAAGTAGAAGGGCGAATCGACGTGCGCGGCGGCGACCCGCTCCAGCTTCTCCAGCGCGCGGATGCGGCTCTGTGCCTGGCGCGCCTTGGTGGCCTTTGCGCGAAAGCGCGTGATGAACGCCTCGAGGTGCGCGACCACGCGCTGCTGCTTTTCGAAGGCGGCCTGGTGCAGCGCGAGCCGCGCGGTCCGCTGCTCCTCGAAGGCGCTGTAGTTGCCCGAATAGGCCACGAGCTTCGTGCCGTCCACGTGCACGATGGCGCGCACGACGGCGTCGAGGAACTCGCGGTCGTGCGTGACGAGGACCACGGCGCCCTCGTAGGCCGCGATCCAATCCTCGAGCCAAAGGACGGCGTCCAGGTCGAGGTGGTTGGTGGGCTCGTCCAGGAGCAAAAGGTCGGAGCGGCACATGAGCGCGCAGGCGAGGTTCAACCGCATGCGCCATCCGCCCGAGAACGACGCCACCGGCCGGGATTGCGCGGCCTCGTCGAAGCCCAGCCCCGCGAGAAGCGCCTGCGCACGCGACCGCGCCTGGTAGCCGCCGATCTCGTCGTACCGTGCGTGCAATGCCGCCAGCGTTTCGCCCGAGGCATGGGGATCGGCGAGCCCGCGCTCCACTTCGCGCAGCTCCGCGTCGCCGTCCATCACGAACTCGAGCGCGGGTTCATCGCTCGCCGTGGTCTCCTGCGCCACGTGCGCAAGGACCCACCGCGGCGGGATCGCGATCTCGCCCGCGTCCGCGTGCAGCTCGTCGAGAACGAGGGCGAGCAGGCTCGACTTGCCGCTGCCGTTCGGGCCGACGAGCCCGACCTTCTGCCCCGGATGGACGGTCATGGAGGCGCCTTCGAGGAGCACGCGGGCGCCGCGACGAAGGGTCAGGCCTGAAATCCTCAGCACAGGGTGGAAGCCATGGGACTGTGAAACGCGGCAAGATGGGCGAAAATGCCATTATCGCAACCTCGTCAAGCCCCCGATGAATGCCGCCTCGCCCGCCGCGAATCCCGATCCCGAAGCCTTCCGGCGCGAGTTCGTCGAGTTCGCCATCCGCGCCGGCGTGCTGCGCTTCGGGGAGTTCAAGACCAAGGCCGGGCGCCTCTCGCCCTACTTCTTCAATGCGGGCCTCTTCGATGACGGGGCGAAAGTGGGTGCGCTCGGCGACTTCTACGCCCGGGCCGCGCTCGCCTCGGGCATCGCCTTCGACGTGATCTTCGGGCCCGCCTACAAGGGGATCACGCTCGCGGCGACCACCGCGATCGCCCTTGCCGGTCTCGGTCACAATGTGCCGTTCTGCTTCAATCGCAAGGAAGCGAAGGACCATGGCGAGGGCGGCACGATCGTGGGCGCTCCCCTGAAGGGGCGCGTCCTCGTGATCGACGATGTGATCACGGATGGCGCTTCCAAGCGCGAGGCCGTGCAGATCATCCGTGCGGCGGGAGCGGTGCCCGCTGGCGTGCTAATTGCTCTGGACCGCCAGGAACGCGGGCAAGGCGAGCTCTCGGCGACCCAGGAGGTGAGCCGCGAGTTCGGCGTGCCCGTCTCGTCCATCGCCACGCTCGCCGACATACTCTCGACGCTGCGGGGAAGGCCGGCGCAGCAGGCGGACGTCGAGCGCATCGAGGATTACCGCCGCCGCTACGGCGTCGCGGCATGAAGGCAGCGCACGAATCATGGGGGCACACAAAATGAGAAGACACGGACTGATCCTGCTCGCCGCCGCGAGCCTGGCGGCACCCTTCGCCGGCGCCACCTACAAATGCGTGAACGAGAAGGGCGTGACGCTGATCGGCGACACGCCGCCCGATGGTTGCGAGCACGTCGAAATGTACGAGGTCGGCCGCAGCGGCCAGGTGCTTCGCAAGATCGATCCGACGCCCTCGCCCGACCAGCTGAAAGCCTACGCCGCGGACGCCGACAAGCGCCGTGCCGCCGAGAAAGCCGCCGCCGAGCAGAAGCGCAAGGACGTCGCGCTGATCAATACGTATACCAGCGACAAGGAGATCGAGATGGCGCGCGACCGCAACGTCGAGCCCATCCGCGGCCGCATCAAGAGCGCGCAGACCCGCATCGACGCGATCGACAAGCGCATCGGGCAGATCGACGACGAGCTGGAGTTCTACAAGGCCGGCAAGAGCAAGAAGAAGGCCGACAAGCCGAGCGTCCCTCCCATCGGCCTGGTCGCCGACAAGGAGCGCGGGCAGAAGGAGCGCGAGTCGCTGGTGGCGAGCATCGCCGCGAACGAGAAGGAGATCGTCGCGGTGAAGGAGCGCTTCGACGCCGACAAGATCCGCTTCAACGAGCTGAAGGGCAACGCTCCGCTGCGCCAGGCGGTGCAGGCGCCCGAGCAGAAGCAGGTCGCCGAGACGCTCATCCCGGGCGCCGCGGGCAAGGCCAAGTGCGCCGACCGCGTCTACGAATGCCAGGCCGGGCAGCAATACGTCTGCCGCGAGGCCACTGGGCGGCGCTACGTCGTGAGCTGCGTGGTCGAACGCAAGTGACTCAGGCTTTGTCGAGCCTTGCCTTGAGGAGCCGGCTCACTTCCTGCGGGTTCGCCTTGCCTCCGGTGGCCTTCATCACCTGGCCCACGAGCGCATTGAACGCCCTTTCCTTGCCGGCGCGGTAGTCCGCGACGAAGCGCGGCTGGGCGGCGACGACGCGGTCGATCTCGGCCTCGAGGGCGCCCGCATCCGATATCTGGCGCAGCCCGCGCTGCTCGATGATGGCGTCGGCCTCGCCTTCGCCCGCCGCCATCGCGTGCAGCACATCCTTGCCGGCCTTCGCCGAAATGGTGCCGTCCTCGATGCGATGAAAGAGGCGCGCGAAGGCGGCCGCCGAAACGGGAAAATGCGCGAAGCCGCCCGGGGTATCGTTCGCGAGTGCCGAGAGCTCGCCGTTCATCCAGTGGGCTAACGAAAGAACGGACGCGATCGTCGTCGCCGAGAGGGCCGCCTTGAAATACTCGGCCTTCTCCCTGCTGTCCACCAGCAACCACGCGTCGTAGGCGGGGACTCCCAATCCGCGGAACTCGGTCCGGAGCACGTCCGGAAGGGGCGGCATCGTCCTTCTCGAGCGCTCGATCCACTCGCTCGTGATTTGCACGGGCAGCAGGTCCGGATCTGGAAAATAGCGGTAGTCCTGCGCGTCCTCCTTCGAACGCATGGGCCGGGTCTCGCCGCGGTCCGGATCATAGAGGCGGGTCTCCTGGACCACCCGGGCGCCGTCCTCGATCAGCTCCACCTGGCGGCGCGCCTCGAACTCGATCGCCTTCTCGAGGAAGCGGAAGGAGTTGAGGTTCTTGATCTCGCAGCGCGTGCCGAGGGCCTGGCCGGGGCGCCGGACCGAGACGTTCGCGTCGCAACGGAAGGAGCCTTCCTGCATGTTGCCGTCGCACACGCCGATCCAGCGCACCAGCGAGTGCAGCGCCTTCGCATAGGCGACGGCCTCGGCCGCGGAGCGCATGTCCGGCTCGCTCACGATCTCGAGGAGCGGGGTGCCCGCACGGTTCAGGTCGATGCCCGTCATGCCATGGAAGTCCTCGTGCAGCGACTTGCCCGCGTCTTCCTCGAGGTGCGCGCGCGTGAGGCGCACGTTCCTTTCAACGCCGTCAACGACGAACGACAGGGAGCCGCCCGAGACCACGGGCCGCTCGAACTGGCTGATCTGGTAGCCCTTGGGAAGGTCGGGATAGAAGTAGTTCTTGCGCTCGAACCGGCTCACCGGCGCGATCTCGCCGCCCACCGCGAGCCCGAAGCGGATCGCGCGCTCGACGGCACCGCGGTTCAGCACCGGAAGCGTTCCCGGCATCGCGAGGTCCACGGCGGACGCCTGCGTGTTGGCCGGCGCGCCGAATCGCGTGGAAGCCCCGGAAAAGATCTTGCTCGCCGTGGTGAGCTGCGCGTGGGTCTCCAGCCCGATGACGACCTCCCACGACATGGGTTGTGCCCGTTCGCTCATTCTTTTTCAAAACCGGGAGGGATGCGCGTGTGCCAGTCGGTCGCCTGCTGGTACGCGTGCGCGGCGGCGAGCATGCGGCCTTCGTCGAAGTAGTTGCCGACGATCTGCAATCCCACGGGCCGGCCCTTCGCGCCGAAGCCGCACGGAATCGACAGCCCCGGGAGGCCCGCGAGGTTGATGGGGATCGTGTAGAGGTCGTCGAGATACATCTGCACCGCGTCCTGGCTCTTGGCGCCAAGGTCGTAGGCGACGCTGGGCGCAGCCGGCCCCATGATGAGGTCGCATTCCCGGAACGCGGCCGCGAAATCGTTGGCCACCAGCCTGCGGATCTTCTGCGCCTGCAAGTAATACGCGTCGTAATAACCGTGCGAGAGCACGTAGGTTCCGACGAGGATGCGGCGCCTGGCTTCCGCGCCGAAGCCCTGCGCACGCGTCCTGCGGTACATGTCGTTCAGGTCCGTGTACTCGGCCGCGCGATGCCCGTAGCGCACCCCGTCGTAGCGCGAAAGGTTGGACGACGCTTCCGCCGGTGCGATCACGTAGTACGCGGGCACGGAAAGGTGCTGGTTCGGAAGGCTCACCTCGACCACCCTCGCGCCCAGCTTCGCGTACTCGTCGATCGCGGCGCGGATGGGCGCCGCCACGTCGGGCGCCAGGTCCTTGTTGAAATATTCGCGCGGCACGCCGATGCGAAGGCCCTTCACCCCGGAGCCCAGCATCGCGGGATAGTCCTCGACGGGGCGCTCCGCGCTGGTGGAATCGCGTGCGTCGAAACCCGCCATCGTCTTCAGCACGATCGCGAGGTCCTCGGCGGTCTTGCCGAGCGCTCCCGCCTGGTCGAGGGACGACGCGAACGCCACGATGCCGTAGCGCGAGACCCGCCCGTAGGTCGGGCGTAACCCGCTCACGCCCACGAAAGAAGCGGGCTGTCGGATGGAACCCCCGGTGTCCGTGCCCGTCGCGGCGGGCGCGATGCGCGCAGCCACCGCCGCAGCCGAGCCGCCCGAGCTTCCACCCGGCACGGCGCCCAGGTCCCACGGGTTCTTCACCGGCCCGAAATACGAGCTCTCGTTCGACGAGCCCATGGCGAACTCGTCCATGTTGGCCTTGCCGAGCAGCACGGCGCCGTCTTCGTTGAATCGCTCGATCACGTGCGCGTCGTAAGGCGACACGAAGTTGCCCAGGATCTTCGAGCCCGCGGTGGTGCGCCATCCCTTCGCGCAGAAGAGGTCCTTGTGCGCGATGGGAATGCCGGTGAGCGGCGCCATTTCGCCGCGCGCGATGCGCTGGTCCGCGGCACGCGCCTGCGCGAGACTCTTTTCCTCGTCGATCGTGATGAAAGCGTTGAGCGCCGCTCCAAGGCGGGCGATGCGCGCGAGGAAGTAGCGCGTCATCTCGACGCTCGAGGCCTCGCGCCTCGCCAGGCGTCCCGCGAGCTGCTTCAGCGTGTCGCGGTGCACGGTTACTCGATCACTTTCGGGACCAGGTACAGGCCGTCCTCGATGGCGGGCGCGATCGCCTGGAACGCGTCGCGAAGATCCGGCTCGGTGGCGTTGTCGTCGCGAAGGCGTTGCATCGCCGATTGCGGGTGCGACATGGGCTCGATGCCGGTGGTGTCCACGGCCTTCATCTCGTCGATCATCGCAAGGATGGCGTTCAGCTGCTCTCGCACGGCGGCAAGCTCGGCGGGCGTGAGCTCGAGCCGCGCGAGCTCCGCGATGCGGGCGACCTGTTCTTGGGAAAGCATGGGAAATTGCGTCTGAAAGCGCGGCTAAGGCCTTAATTCGGCGCGATTTTGGGCTATTATATTGCACCCCCTCCCGCGGGGCCGTGAGCGTCCAGAAACCCCATACGGATCAAGATGTTCTCCTTCGTTTCCAAGTACTTCTCCACCGACCTCGCGATCGATCTCGGCACGGCCAACACGCTGATCTACGTCCGCGGCAAGGGCATCGTGCTCGACGAGCCGTCGGTGGTCGCGATCCGCCAGGAAGGCGGCCCCAACGGCAAGAAGACCATCCAGGCGGTGGGCCTCGCCGCCAAGCAGATGCTGGGCCGCACGCCCGGCAACATCACCGCCATCCGCCCGATGAAGGACGGGGTGATCGCCGACTTCACGATCACCGAGCAGATGCTCAAGTACTTCATCAAGAAGATCCACGACAACCAGTGGTTCCGGCCCAGCCCGCGCATCGTGATCTGCGTGCCTTACGGATCCACCCAGGTGGAGCGGCGCGCGATCCGCGAAAGCGCGGTGGGCGCCGGCGCCTCGCAGGTATTCCTGATCGAGGAGCCCATGGCCGCGGCCATCGGCGCGGACCTGCCGATCGCCGATGCCACCGGCTCGATGGTCGTGGACATCGGCGGCGGCACCACCGAGGTCGGCGTGATCTCGCTGGGCGGCATCGTCTACTCGGCCTCCGTGCGCGTGGGCGGCGACAAGTTCGACGAAGCCATCATCAACTACATCCGCCGCAACTACGGCATGCTGATCGGCGAATCGACCGCGGAATCGATCAAGAAGCGGATCGGCTCGGCCTTTCCCGGCAGCGAGGTCCGCGAGATGGAGGTGAAGGGCCGCAACCTCGCCGAGGGCATCCCGCGCTCGTTCACCATCTCGTCCAACGAGATCCTGGAAGCGCTCACCGAGCCGCTGAACTCCATCGTCTCGGCCGTGAAGAGCGCGCTCGAGCAGACCCCGCCGGAGCTGGGCGCGGACATCGCCGAAAAGGGCATGGTGCTCACCGGCGGCGGCGCGCTGCTGCGCGAGCTCGATCGCCTGCTCATGGAAGAAACGGGCCTTCCGGTCATCGTCGCGGACGACCCGCTCACGTGCGTAGTGCGCGGCTCGGGCCGGGCGCTCGAAGAGATGGACAAGCTCGGTACCGTGTTCACGAACGATTGATGCGATGGAAGGGGTCATCAATCCTTAGAAAAAGGGGCCTGACCCCGAAGTGATCCGAGAGCCACCCGCCTTCTTCCACCGCGGTCCCAGCCCGCTCGCGCGGGTCACTTTCTTCACGCTGGCCGCCATCGCATTCATGATCGCCGACCACCGCTTCCATGCGCTGGAGACGGTCCGGCTCTCGCTCTCCGTGCTTTCCCACCCGATCCAGCAGCTCGCCACGATGCCGGGCGAAGCGGTGGCACGCATCGCCGACTACTTCGCGAGCCAGGACCGCCTGCTGCGCGAGAACCGGGACCTGCGCGCGCAAGTGCTCGAGCAGTCCGCCGAGGCGCAGGAAACGAGGCTCCTCAAGTCCGAGGTCGCGCACCTGACCGCGATGACCTCCAGCAACGGCCGTTACGCCGACCACGGCACCGTCGCCGAGGTCCTCTACGCGGCGCGCAATCCGTTCACGCGCAAGATCGTGGTGGACAAGGGGCTCACCCACTCGATCCATGCAGGGATGCCGGTGATCGACGGCAGCGGAGTCGTGGGACAGGTCACCAACGTGGGCACGTTCACGAGCGAAGTGACGCTCGTCACCGAGAAGGACCAGTCGGTCCCCGTGATGGTGGTGCGCAACGGCCTTCGCGCCATCGCTGTCGGCTCCGGCAAGGACGGATCCATCGACATCCCGTTCATGCCGGTGTCGGCCGACGTGCAGACCGGCGACGTGTTCGTGACCTCGGGCATCGACGGCACCTATCCGCCCGGCCTGGTCGTGGCCGAAGTGACGAGCGTGCAGAAGAACGCGGCGTACGTTTTCGCGAAGATTTCGGCCAAGCCCGCCGCGGGCGTGGACTACTACCGCTACGTGATGCTGCTCCCGCAGCCCGCGCCCGGGGCGGCCGCGCCCCAGTCGAAGCCCGAAGAGGCCTCCAGGAAGAGCGCCAGGGACCGCGCACGCGCGCGCCGATCGCCCTGATGCGTTCCGCCGACCTCACCCCCGTCGCCCGCGACGTGATGAAGGGCCCCGCAAGCCTCGGGCTCATCTTCTTTTCCCTGGTCGGCGCATACCTCCTCGCGGTGATGCCGTGGTCGGGCGGGTGGCTCCTGGCTCGCCCGGACTTCGTGCTGATCGTGATCGTCTTCTGGGTGCTGCACGAGCCGCGCGCCATCGGGCAGGGTGCCGCCTTCGCACTCGGCCTGCTCATGGACGTGAGCGATTCCATGCTGCTGGGCCAGCACGCGCTCGCCTACGTGGTGGCGGTATTCATCGTGCAGGTCTTTCGGGTTCGCATCCTCGCGTTCGGGTTCGCCGAGCAGACGCTGCACCTCCTGGGCGTCACGATGGCCGCGAGCTCGGTGACGCTGCTCCTCAACTTGCTGCTCGGGTCCGATTTCCCCGGCATCGCCTACTTCGTGTCGCCCGCCCTCACCGCGCTCGTCTGGGCGCCGGTGAACTGGATCCTCTATTCCTCCGCGGTGCGGCGCCGGCGCCGCGGCGCCTCCGCATGAACGGTTGCACGCCATGATCGTCGGCCAGGCGATTCGCGACCAGCAACGCGAGCTCACGGTCTACCGCAACCGGCTGCTCCTCGCGGGCCTGCTCATCCTGGCCGCCTTCTGCGTCCTGCTGGGGCGCCTCGCATGGCTCCAGGTGGTCCAGCGCGAGTACTACCACACGCTCGCGGAGGCGAACCGCATCTCGGTCCTGCCGGTCGTGCCCAACCGCGGCCTCATCCTCGATCGAAACGGCGAGGTGCTCGCGGCCAACTATTCCGCGTACACGCTGGAGATCACGCCCTCGCGCGTGCCGAACGTCGAGCGCGCCATCGACGAGCTCTCCGGCATCGTGGACATCACGCCGCGCGACCGGCGCCGCTTCAGGAAGCTGCAGGAGGAGAGCAAGAACTTCGAGAGCCTCCCGATCCGCACGCGCTTGACCGAGGAGGAGGTGGCGCGCTTCGCGGTGAACCGCTACCGCTTCCCCGGCTTCGAGATCAAGGCGCGCCTCTTCCGCTCCTACCCGCAGGGCGAGGTCGCCTCCCACGCGATCGGCTACATCGGCCGCATCAACGACGCGGACCTGAAGCGCATCGACTCGAGCGGGGTCGCGACCAACTACAAGGGCACGGACCACATCGGCAAGCTCGGCATCGAGGGCGCCTACGAGAGCGAGCTGCACGGCGTGACCGGCTCCGAGCAGGTCGAGATCGACGCGGGCGGCCGCGCCATCCAGTCGCTCGCGAGGAGCGAGCCCATCTCCGGCAACAACCTCATGGTGACGCTGGACCTGAAGCTCCAGAAGATCGCCGAGGAGGCTTTCCACGACTACAAGGGAGCGCTCGTCGCGATCGACCCCAAGACCGGCGAGATCCTCGCGCTCGTCTCGCGGCCGGGCTTCGATCCGAATCTTTTCGTGGACGGCATCGATCCGCAGAACTGGGACGCGCTCAACAACTCCCCCGACAAGCCGCTCAACAACCGTGCGTTGCGCGGCCAGTATCCCCCCGGCTCGACCATCAAGCCGTTCATGGCGCT
This sequence comes from Usitatibacter sp., assembly GCA_036271595.1. GTDB lineage: Bacteria > Pseudomonadota > Gammaproteobacteria > Burkholderiales > Usitatibacteraceae > Usitatibacter. Next base: position 20,394 of record DATBAI010000086.1, on the reverse strand, counting down.
GGCCGCCCTCGAGTACAAGAAGCGCTCGCCGGAATTCACCATTTCCGACCCGGGCTATTTCGCGCTGCCCGGCGTGGCGCACCGCTACCGCGACTGGAAGCACGAGGGCCACGGCATGGTGAACATGCACAAGGCGATCGTGGTCTCGTGCGACACGTATTTCTACGGGCTCGCCAACGAGCTCGGCATCGACTCGATCCACAACTTCCTCACCCGCTTCGGGTTCGGCGCGAGGAGCGGGGTCGACATCGAGGGCGAGCTGCCGGGCAACGCGCCGTCGCAGGAGTGGAAGCAGCAGCGCTTCCACCAGAAATGGTACGCGGGCGACACGGTGAGCGTGGGCATCGGCCAGGGCTACCTGCTCACCACGCCGCTGCAGCTCGCGACCGCGGTGGCCACCCTCGCCAACAATGGAGTGCCGGTTCACCCGCACCTGCTGAAGGCGGTCCAGGACGCGAAGACCCAGGAGATCCGTGCGGTGGCGAGCTCCGATTCGTCCGAGGCGCCGGTCGCCAGGCCGGAAAACATCGCGCTCATCCGGGCCGCGATGGTGGACGTGACGCGCCCGGGCGGCACGGCCTCCGCGGCGGCCCAGGGGGCACCCTACTCGATCGCGGCCAAGACCGGCACGGCGCAGGTCGTGGGCATGAAGCAAAACGAGAAGTACGACGAGAAACACCTGAAGCGCGAGCACTGGGACCACGCGCTCTTCGTCGCCTTCGCGCCCGCCGACGACCCGAAGATCGCGTTGGCGATCCTGGTCGAGAACGGCCAGCACGGCGGGTCCACCGCGGGCCCGATCGCGCGCGAGGTCTTCGACTATTACCTGCTGGGCAAGAAGCCCGCCGCGCCCAAGCCGCTCGACCCGGGCGAGGAAGGCGGCGAAGAGCATGATTAGCCGCGTCTTCGACGTGATCACGCGGCGCATCGACGGCCCGCTGATGGCGGCGCTCGCGCTCACCCTCGCCCTCGGGCTCACCGTCGTCTATTCGGCCTCGGGCGCCTCGTTCGAGCGCACCTTGAGCCAGAGCCGCAACCTCCTCATGGCGGTGGTGGCGCTCTGGATCTTCGCGCAGGTCCATCCGCAGCTCCTCATGCGCCTGGCGCTCCCCGCGTACGTGACGGGGCTCGCCTTCCTCATCGGCGTGGCGCTCTTCGGCGAGGTGCGCAACGGCGCCCGGCGCTGGCTGAACCTCGGCATCACCACGATCCAGCCCTCGGAGGTGATGAAGATCGCGGTGCCGCTGGTGCTCGCCTGGTACTTCCATCGCCGCGAGGAGGGCCTTCGCATGCGCGACTTCGCGCTCGCGGCGCTGCTCGTCGTGCTGCCGGTGGGGCTCATCGCGCGCCAGCCCGACCTCGGCACCGCGCTCCTCATCTTCGCCTCGGGCTTCTTCGTGATCTTCCTCGCGGGGCTCTCGTGGAAGGTACTGGGCGCGATGTTCGCGGGCACCCTCGCCGTCGTGCCGCTCGTCTGGCCGATGCTCCACGACTACCAGAGGAGCCGCATCCTCACGCTCCTCGATCCCAACCAGGATCCGCTCGGCGCGGGCTACCACATCATCCAGTCCACCATCGCGATCGGCTCGGGAGGAATCCTCGGCAAGGGGTGGCTGAACGGCACGCAGGCCCAGCTCGACTTCGTGCCCGAGCGCTCCACCGACTTCATCCTCGCGGTGTTCGGCGAGGAGTTCGGGCTCGCCGGCAACGTGGTCCTCATCGTGCTCTACATGCTGATCATCGCGAGGGGCCTCATGATCGCCGCCAACGCCTCGACGGTATTCGCGCGGCTCACGGCGGGCGCCATCACGCTCACCTTCTTCACCTATGCGTTCGTGAACATGGGCATGGTGAGCGGCATCCTTCCCGTGGTCGGGGTGCCGCTGCCGATGATCAGCTACGGCGGCACGGCCATGCTGTCGATGCTCGTGGGGTTCGGGATCCTGATGTCGATTTCCACGCACAAGCAACTGGTTTCCAGCTGATGCGCCTTGCGCTCCTCATGGCCGCCGCGTTGTTGGTCGCCGCGTGTGGAAGCGTTCCGAAGAAGCAGCCCTCGTACTACGCGGACGACGGGCCGCCCGAGAGCGTGCCCTCCAACCTCGGCGAGATCCCCGAGGCGACCCCGAAGGACGAGCCGTTCCACCGCGGCGCGAACAAGCCCTACACGGTGTTCGGCAAGACCTACGTCCCGGTGGTGAACAAGGAGCCCTTTCGGGAACGCGGCATCGCCTCGTGGTACGGGAAGAAGTTCCAGGGGCAGAAGACGGCTTCGGGCGAGCCGTACGACATGTTCGCCATGACCGCCGCGCACCCGACGCTGCCGATCCCCAGCTATGCCAGGGTCACCAACGTGAAGAACGGCAAGTCGGTCGTCGTGCGCATCAACGACCGCGGCCCGTTCCATTCCAACCGCATCATCGATCTATCCTATGCGGCCGCCGCGCGCATCGGGCTCGCCGGGCCCGGCAGCGGCATGGTGGAAGTCGAGCGCGTCTTCGAGCCGGGGCCGGCCGTCGCGCGGCCCGCGCCGCGGCCCCCGCCCGCCGCGATCGAGACCGGCATGGTCGTCGAGGACAACCGCAACCTCTGGCTGCAGCTGGGCGCCTTCTCGAGCCGCGACAGCGCGGACGCCTTCCGCGACAAGGCGGTGCGCGACCTCGCCTGGAACAACGAGCCGCTGGACGTGTCCGTCCATGACGGGCTCTACCGCGTTCGGCTGGGCCCGTACCGCAACCGCGCCGAAGCCGATGCCATCGCCGAGAAGGTGCGCACCACCCTGGGCTTCGCTCCGGCGGTCACCAACCGATGACCCGCCTCGCCTTCGCACTCCTTCTCTTCGCGGCCTCGCTCGGCGCGGCCGCGCAGGCGCTCACGCCGCCGCCCATCGCGGCGCGCGCCTACTTCCTCGTGGACCTCCTCTCGGGCGCCACGCTCGCGGCGGGCAACGACACCGACCGCGTGGAGCCCGCCTCGCTCACGAAGCTGATGACGTCGTACCTCGTGTTCGATGCGATGAAGAAGGGCAAGCTCGATCCGCAGGGCACGGTGCCCGTATCGCCCACCGCCGCGAAGGCCCCGGGCGCGCGCATCTTCCTCGAAGCGGGAAAGCCCGCGAAGGTTTCCGAGCTCGTGGCCGGCATGGTGGTGCAGTCGGGGAACGACGCGGCGATCGCGCTCGCCGAGGCGGTCGCGGGAAGCCAGGAGGCGTTCGTCGCGCTCATGAACCGCGAGGCCGAGCGCATGCGCCTCGCCGGCACCCACTTCACGAACCCGACGGGTGAGCCCGCGCCCGGGCACTACTCGACCGCGCGCGACCTCTCGATCCTCGCCGCCTCGCTCATCCGCGATTTCCCGGACCGCTATCCCCTCTACTCGCAGCGCGACTTCACCTACAACCACATTACGCAGTCGAACCGCAATCGATTGCTGTGGACCGATCCCACGGTGGACGGCATGAAGACGGGATTCACCGAGAACGCCGGCTATTGCCTCGTCGCGAGCGCGAGGCGCGGGCCGCGGCGGCTCCTCTCCGTGGTGCTAGGAGCGCAATCGGATGGGCTGCGGACGTCGGAGAGCCAGAAGCTCCTCAACTTCGGCTTCCAGGCGTATGAGACGCGGCTCCTCTACAAGAAGGGCGCGGCGGTCGGTTCCTCGGACGTCTTCCGCGGGACGCAATCGAAGGTATCCCTCGGGTTCGACCACGACATCTGGCTCACGCTGCCACGCGAGCGTTTCACGGGCCTGGAAGCCCAGCTCGAGACGCGGCAACCCTTCATCGCTCCGCTTGCCGCGGGTCAGAAAGCGGGGATAATGAAGCTCACGCGCGACAATGCGCCCGTCGCCGAATACCCGGTCGTCGCCCTCGAGGATGTGCCTGTCGGCGGCTTCCTCTCCCGAGGCTGGGACAGCCTGAGGCTCCTCTTCGCCCGTACCTCATGAACTCATCCATCGCCCATTTCAACGGCCGGCTGATGCCGATCGACGACATCCGCATCTCGCCGCTCGATCGCGGCTTCGTCTTCGGCGACGGCGTATACGAGGTGATCCCCGTGTACGATGGGGCGCCCCTGCACGCGCAAGAGCATTTCGAGCGCCTGCAGCGTTCCATGGACGAGATCCACCTGCGCAACCCGTACACGGTGGGCGAGTGGCTGGGTTTCACGCGGGAGCTGCTTGCGCATCATCCCGGCAACCAGTCGGTGTACATCCAGGTCACGCGAGGCGCGCCGCAGAAGCGCGACCACGTGATTCCGAAGGACCTGGTGCCTACCGTATTCATGATGTGCTACCCGCTCGCCTCTCCCTCGAAGGACGCGATCGAGAAGGGGGTCGCCTGCGTGACCGCCCATGATTTCCGCTGGGAGAAATGCCACGTGAAGTCCACGTCGCTCCTGGGGAATGTCCTTGCGCGCCAGATCTCGGCGGAAGCGGGCGCCACTGAGACCATCCTGCTGCGCGACGGCCGCGTGACCGAGGCCTCTGCCTCCAACGTGTTCGTGGTGAAGGACGGCGTCGTGCTCGCGTCGCCGCAGGACAACCTCATCCTGCTCGGCATCACCTACCAGCTGCTGGAGAAGCTCGCGGCCCAGGGGCACCTCCAGCTCGCGGTGCGCCCGGTCACCGAAGCGCAGCTTCGCGGGGCCGACGAGGTGTGGCTTTCTTCCTCCACCAAGGAGGTGCTGGCCGTCACCACGATCGACGGCAAGCCGGTGGGCGAGGGCAAGCCCGGGCCGCTCTTTCGCAAGATGCACGCGCTCTACCAGGACTACAAGGCCCACCTCTCGAAAGCGGTCGCCGCGTAGTCCCATGGAAAAGCCCCTGGAGTCCCCGCGCGAGACGCTGCTCGAATTCCCTTGCGACTTTCCCATCAAGGTCGTGGGCCGTCGCGAGGACGGCTTCGCGCAATCGATCTGCGGCATCGCGCAGCGCCATGCCGAGGATTTCAATCCGGCCACGCTCGAGATGCGCCCCTCGCGCAACGCCCGTTACCTCTCGCTCACGGTCACCATCAACGCGCGCTCCAAGGCGCAGCTCGACGCGCTCTACTCGGAGCTCACGAAGCATCCGATGGTGATGATGGTGCTGTGAAGCGCCGGGCGCTCGGGCGCGTCGCCTACGAGCCCACGTGGCGCGCCATGCAGGCGTTCAACGCCGCGCGCACGCCCGCCACTCCCGACGAGCTATGGCTCTGCGAGCACCCTGCCGTGTATACGCTGGGCCTCGCCGGCCGCCGCGAGCACGTCCTTTCGCCAGGATCGATCCCCGTGGTGGCGACCGATCGCGGGGGGCAGGTGACCTACCACGGGCCCGGCCAGGCGATGGCCTACGTGATGCTGGACTTGCGCCGCCAGGGGCTGGGCGTGCGGGAGCTCGTGCGCCGCCTCGAGCAGTCGGTGATCGATCTCCTCGGCGGATACCGCATCGAGGGCGAACGCCGCGCCGGCATGCCCGGCGTCTATGTGCGCGGCGCCAAGCTCGCGGCGATCGGGCTTCGCATCGCACGGGGCTCGAGCTACCACGGCCTCGCCGTGAACGTGGACGCGGACCTCGAGCCCTTCTCGCGCATCGACCCGTGCGGGTATCCCGGGCTCGGCTGCACGCGGCTCTGCGACCTGGGCGTGGCTGATAAAATGGGCGCGGTGCAGCAAATACTCGCCTCGCACCTCGAAAGATGCCTCAAGACCTGAAGCTCGAGCGCAAGCGCTCCCTCAAGACCGACCGGATCCCGATCAAGATCGTGCCGGCCGAGACCTTGCGCAAGCCCGACTGGATTCGCGTGCGCGCCGGCGGCGGCGAGCGCTTCCAGCAGATCAAGCAGGCGCTGCGCGAGGCGAAGCTGCACACGGTGTGCGAGGAAGCCTCGTGCCCCAACATCGGCGAATGCTTCGGCCATGGCACGGCGACCTTCATGATCATGGGCGATCTCTGCACGCGCCGCTGCCCGTTCTGCGACGTGGCGCATGGCCGGCCCGAGCCGCTCGATGCCGACGAGCCGCGCCACCTCGCCGAGACCATCTCGCTCATGAAGCTCTCGTACGTCGTGGTGACGAGCGTCGACCGGGACGACCTGCGCGACGGTGGCGCCGGCCACTTCGTGGCGTGCATCCGTGCCGTGCGTGAGCTCTCGCCGAAGACGCGCATCGAGATCCTCACGCCGGACTTCCGGGGGCGCCTCGACCGTGCCCTTGCGATCCTCGACGAAGCCCCGCCCGACGTGATGAACCACAACCTGGAAACGGTGCCGCGGCTCTACCGGCAGGCCCGTCCGGGCTCGGACTATGCGCATTCGCTGAAGCTTCTCTCGGACTTCAAGGCGCTCCACCCCTTGGTGCCGACCAAGTCGGGACTGATGGTGGGCTTGGGCGAAACCTACGAAGAGATCGTGGAAGTGATGCGCGACCTGCGCGCCCATCGCGTCGACATGCTGACCGTGGGCCAATACCTGCAGCCTTCCAGGCACCACCTGCCGGTGCTGCGGTACGTGCACCCCGACGAGTTCCGGGCTTTGGAAGCCGAAGCCGGAAAGCTCGGTTTCACCCACGCCGCGTGCGGGCCGCTGGTGCGCTCCAGCTATCACGCCGACCGCCAGGCCGCCGAAGCAGGGGTCGCCTAGGCGTTCTTTTCCGCGGGACGTTGTTCCCAGTCGTTGATTCCCTCACTCGCATGGTGTAAATAGGCGGGAATCATCCCAACGTTTCATACTGCCACTCGTGGACCGCTTCAAGGAGCTCACGACCTTCGTCGAGGTCGCGCAACGCGGAAGCCTCTCCGCCGCCGCGCGCGAGGAAGGCATCACGCCCGCCATGGTCGGGCGTCGCATCGACCAGCTGGAGGAGCGCTTGGGCGTGAAGCTCTTCAAGCGTTCCACGCGCAAGGTGACGCTCACCCCCGAGGGCACGACGTTCTACGAGGACTGCAACCGGCTCCTGGGGGAGCTGCGCAGCGCCGAGGACGCGCTTTCGGTCGGCGCCAAGAGCGCCTCGGGCCGGCTCATCATCACGGCGCCCACCTCGTTCGGGCGCAAGCACATCGCTCCGCACCTTTCGGCCTTCATCGCCGAGCACCCCAACCTCGCGATCACCATGCACCTGTCCGAGCGGCTCGTGGACCTGAAGAACGAGCGCTTCGACCTCGCCATCCGCATCGCCGACATGAAGAGCGCCGACCTGATCGCCGCCAAGCTCGCGCGCAACCATCGCGTGGTATGCGGATCGCCCAGCTACTTCAAGCGCGCCGGCAAGCCCAGGACGCTGGTCGAGCTTTCGCGCCACAACTGTCTCGTGACGAGCACCGAGGATGGCGTCGCCGATTCGTGGCATTTCCAGGACAAGGGCAAGCCCATCTCGGTCAAGGTCGCCGGCAACCTGCAATGCAATGACGGCGAGGTGCTCACGCGCTGGGCGATTTCCGGCGAGGGCCTCGCATGGCGCAGCGCCTGGGAAGTGAGCGAGGAAGTAAAGCGCGGGCGCCTCGCCACCGTCCTCGACGACTTCGCTTTCCCCGGGAACAACATCTACGCCGTGTATCCGGAGCGCCGCCTGTTGCCCGCGAAGGTGAAATTCTTCATCGATTTCCTGAGGCGCACGTTCGGGGATCCGCCCTACTGGGAGTAGCGGGGTCCAGGTTACTTGCCTACCTGAACTGCTTCACCACGTGATGCTGCCTGCGACTCACGGGTAGCTTCTCGCCGGTGCCTCTCACCACCACCGCCCAACCGGAATCGCTGTCCTCGGCGTTGCGCTCGAAGCCGGTGATGGCCGAGCGGGCGACCAGGCAGTTGCGGTGGACGCGGACGAACGCGTCGCTGAACTCCTCCTCCAGCCGGGTGAGCGACTCCTCGACCAGGAACTCGCGGTCCACCGTACGGACCGTCACGTATTTCAGCTCCGCGCGCAGGTACAGGACGTCGGCGAGCGGCACCAGGTTGATCTTGCCCCGCTCGTGCACCGACAGATGCCGGCGCGGCTGGTTGGCGGCGGCGTCGAGCGCGTCGCGGGAGGGCTTCGGGGTCGCCCGGGTCTTGTTGAGGGCCGCCAGCAGCCGTTCCACCCGGATCGGCTTCAGCAGGTAGTCGATCGCGTTCACCTCGAAGGCCTTGATGGCGTAGCTGTCGAAAGCCGTCGTGAAGATGATCCAGGGCGGTTCGGCCATCCCGGCGATATGGCGCGCGGCTTCCATGCCGTCGATCTCCGGCATGCGGATGTCGAGGAGCACGATATCCACGCCCTCGCGATTCAGCACGTCGAGCGCCTCGCGGCCGTTGCGAGCCTCGTCCACGATGGCGAGCGGGAAGCTCTCCCGGCATTCGTCCAGCAGGTCGCGCAGGCGCGCCCGCGCCGGCGCCTCGTCATCGGCGATGAGGATCCGCGCCACATCCTTCTCGACCAGCATCAGGCCCCCGCCGTGAGGTAGGGCACGCGAATCGTGACGTGGTAGCGCCCGTCGCGCACCTCCGAGCTCATGCTCGCCTCGGCATCGTAATGCAGCTGGAGGCGCTCGCGGATATTGTTGATCGCCATCCGATTGCCGGCGGTGCGCTTGGTCGCGCCCGGCAGCGGATTGGTGAGCTCCATGCGCACCCGTTCGGCCTCGCGCGCCACCACGATCACGATCTCGCCGCCCGCCTCCGAAGGCTCGATGCCGTGATACACGGCGTTCTCCACCAGCGGCTGGAGGATGAGCGGCGGCACCATGGCATCCCCCGGCATCGTCTCGGTATGCCAGGTCACCCGCAGCCGCTCGCCCAGCCGCAGCGATTCCAGCGCCAGGTATTGCCGCGCGAGCTCGACCTCGCCGGCAATGGGGGCGAGCGTACGGTTCTCGGCCATCAGCACGCGGAAAAGGTCGGCCAGGTCCTCGAGGGCGCGCTCGGCGCGGCGCGGCTCCGTGCGGATGAGGGAAAGCACCGCGTTGATGCTGTTGTAGAGGAAGTGGGGGCGGATCCGCGCCTGCAATGCCTGGATCCGCGCTTCGGCCACCGCCGGCGAGAGCGCCCTCGCGCGGAGGTCGAAGTATCCCAGCGTGACCGCCGTCACGAAGAAGGTCACGAACACGACCTGCCCGAAAGTCATGTTGCCGGGGATCGGCATGAAGTTGGTCGAGCCCTCGAAGAGCAGCCAGGTGATGCCGAGCTCGAAGATGGCCAGCAGGGCGATCGCGCCCACGTAGCCGATGGCGTTCAGGAATCGGCGCGCCGCGCAGAGTGCCAGGAGGGAGGCGATGAGGACGGGCTCGCCGAAGGCGGCGATCACGAGGAACTCGAGCCAGATGGTGTTCGCCGACGGGGCGCGGATCACCGCGGCGACGGCGAGCAGGGCGTTCACGAGCAGGAGGCAGCGCAGCATGACGCCCAGGTTGCAGAAGTTCGGCAACCGGATGCCCGTACCCGTCTGATTTATACTCGCCACGGCCCCACATTTGGCCATTGCCGCCGCTTCCATGCAACAAGACGACGAGCCGGCCCAGGCCGGAACACCGAAAGCGTGGTCGGGGCGCTTCACCGAGCCCCTCGATCGCCTCGCCCAGCGCTTCAACGCGTCGGTCGGTTTCGACCGGCGCCTCGCGCCATTCGACATCGCCGGCTCGCTCGCCCATGCCCGGATGTTGGCCCGCTGCGGGCTGATCCCGGCGGCGGACCTCGCCGCCATCGAGCGCGGCCTGGCGCAGATCGGAGAAGAGGTCCAGGCCGGCCGCTTCCCGTGGTCGATCGACCGCGAGGACGTCCACCTCAACATCGAAGCGCGGCTGACCGATTTGGTGGGCGACGCCGGGAAGCGCCTGCACACGGCGCGTTCGCGCAACGACCAGGTCGCGACGGACATGCGCCTCTGGCTGCGGGCGGCGATCGACGAGATCCTGGCCGCGGCCCACGCGGTACGCGTGGGACTCCTGGACCTCGCCGAGCGCCACGCCGACACGCTCATGCCGGGCTTCACGCACCTCCAGGTCGCCCAGCCGGTCACCTTCGGCCACCACCTGATGGCGTACTTCGAGATGTTCACGCGGGATGCCGATCGGCTCGCCGACTGCCGCAAGCGCGTGAACCGGCTGCCGTTGGGCGCTTCGGCCCTGGCGGGAACGAGCTTTCCGATCGACCGGGAAAGCGTGGCGCGCGAGCTGGGCTTCGACGGCGTCTGCGAAAACTCGCTCGACGCCGTGTCCGATCGCGACTTCGCCATCGAATTCCTCGCCTGCGCGGCGATCGCCATGGGGCACGTGTCGCGGCTCGCCGAGGAGCTGGTCCTCTGGTCCACGCCGGCCTTCGGCTTCGTGAAGATCGCGGAGCGCTTCTGCACCGGTTCCTCGATCATGCCGCAGAAGAAGAACCCGGATGTCCCGGAGCTCATGCGCGGCAAGGCCGGCCGCGTCTTCGGCTCGCTGGTGGCTCTCCTCACGGTGATGAAGGGGCAGCCGCTCGCCTACAACAAGGACAACCAGGAGGACAAGGAGCCGGTCTTCGACGCCGCCGACACGCTGCGCGACGTGCTGTCGCTCCTCGCCGAGCTCCTGAAGGGGCTCGAGCCGGTGCCGGAGCGCATGCGCGAAGCGCTCGACCGCGGCTTCGCCACCGCCACCGACCTTGCCGACTACCTGGTGCGCAAGGGAATGGCGTTTCGCGACGCCCACGACGTGGTGTCGCGCGCGGTGCGGGCGGCGGAAGCCGCCGGCAAGGATCTTTCGGCCCTCCCGCTCCCCGAGCTCCAGTCTTTCTCGAAACTGATCGGCGAGGACGTCCACGCGATCCTCACTCCGGAAGGCTCGGTCGCCTCCCGCGCCCATATCGGCGGCACCGCGCCCGTGGCGGTTCGAGCGGCGATCGCGCGTGCGAGGAAGCGCCTCGGGGGCGCTTCCTAGACCGCCTCGGGAGCCTTCGCCTCGTAGATCCGGCAGATGCGGCGCGTCTCGGGGCTTGAGATCCGGTCGCCCATCCGCCCGCAGCGGTAGATGCGCTGCGAGAGCTTCTGGCACCAGGAGCAGTCCTGGCAATCGCCGAACATCGTCCCCTCGTTGTCTTCCTGGAGCGTCTCGAGCGCCTCGCGAAGCGCCGACACGGCGTTGCGGATGCGGTTGGGGCTGATGTTGCGCGTGGCGTTCTGCCAGGCGAGGGCGGGCTGCGACTCGTAGAGCAGCCGCTCGCCCGCCGCCGAGAGGCGCAGGCGCACGACCCGCCGGTCGATGTCGTCCTCGAACCGCTCGATCAGCCCGCGGCGGTCGAGCAGGAGCAGCGTCTGCGACACCGTTCCCTTGGTGAGGCCCAGGTAGTCGGCGAGCGCCTGCGGCGTGTTGCTGTAGCGGTTCGCCTTGCTAAGATAGACGAGCGACTGAAGGTGCACCGGCTGCAGCCCTTCGTCGCCGCCGGACTTGCGCAGCTCCGTGCGCATCAGGTTCCCGAGCCGTTCGACCAGCTCGAGAAGGACGAGCGGATTCTTGTCCAGGCGTCCCTCCATCGCGGATTGGCCCGCGTGACGCCATTAGTATCGGCCCGACACGAAAAAGTCAAGCTTTTGCGCTGCCGGTTTTCGGTATCGGATCGATACCAACCCCGGAAACGCCGCTTTTGGCGCATTCCGGCGCGCCTTTCGCGTCACTTCCAGGCCGGCTTCACGCCCGATTGCGACTCGATCACGCGCGAAAGCGACGCGAAGAGCTCGTCGCCGCCGCGCGTGTCGCGCCACGCGCCGTCGCGGAAGGTGAAGTGGAAGCCGCCGGAGCGAGCGGCGACCCAGATCTCGCGGTTGGGCGTCTGCCGGTTCACGATCACGCGGCTTGCGTCGGGACACTCGACGGTGAGGATGCCCGACTCGAGCGACACGTCGAGATCGTCCGCGTCCTCGAGGGAAGATTCGATGCGCGCGAGGATCGCTTCGACGGCGCGGTGGAATTCCGATTCATTCATAATTGCCCCTCCATGATACGCGCCGCCCTCGCATTCACCGCCGTCCTCGCCCTCGCCTGCGCGTGCGGGCAGAAGGGCCCGCTCAAGCTCCCGGACTCGAAGGCGGCGGCGGGCGCGACGACGGTTCCACAGCCCACTCCCGCGACGCCCGGGCCCGCGACCGCCCCGCCTTCCTCGCCATGAGCGCGACATCGCGCGTGGATGGCGTCCTCGCCATGGACGGCGTCCGGCTGGACGAGGTGGCGGCTCGCGTCGGGACTCCCTGCTACGTCTATTCGCGCTGCGCCATCGAGAGCGCCTACCGCGACTTCGACGAGGGCCTCGCCGGCATCGACCACCTGGTCTGCTACGCGGTGAAGGCGAGCTCGAACCTCGCCGTGCTCGACATCCTGCAGCGCCTGGGATGCGGTTTCGACATCGTCTCGGGCGGCGAGCTGGCACGCGTCCTCGCGGCCGGCGGCCAGGCCTCGCGCGTGATCTTCTCCGGCGTCGGAAAATCCGCGGCCGAGATGCGCTCGGGCCTTTCGGCCGGCATCCGCTGCTTCAACGTGGAGAGCGAGCCGGAGCTCGATCGCCTCGACCAGGTCGCGAAATCCATGGGTGTGCGCGCGCGGGTATCGCTGCGCGTGAACCCCGACGTCGATGCGCGCACCCATCCCTATATCTCCACCGGGATGGCCGGGAACAAGTTCGGCATCCCCCACGCCCGCGCTCTCGCCGCGTACCGGCACGCCGCCGGGCTCGCGAACCTGGAGGTCGTGGGAATCGGCTGCCACATCGGATCGCAAATCCTCGACAGCGCGCCGCTCGACGAGGCGCTCGAGCGTGTGCTGGAGCTCGCCGCGGCGTTGCGCAACGATTCGATCAAGCTCGAGCACCTCGATCTCGGCGGCGGCTTCGGCATCCGCTACCGCGACGAGGAGCCGATCGACGTGCGCGAATACTGCGCGCGGCTCGCGCGGCGCCTCGCCGGCTGCGGGATGCAGGTGCTGCTCGAGCCGGGGCGCGCGATCGTAGGGGCGGCCGGCGTGCTGCTCACCCGGGTCGAGTACCTGAAGCTCGACAAGGCCAAGCGCTTCGCCGTCGTGGACGCCTCGATGAGCGAGCTGATCCGCCCGGCGCTCTATGGCGCGTGGCACGAGATCGTCCCGGTCGTGCAGCGCCGCGGCGCCGCGGAAACGTACGACATCGTCGGCCCCGTGTGCGAATCGTCCGACGTGCTCGGCACGGGGCGCGCGCTCACGCTGGAAGCGGGGGACCTCCTCGCGATCCTCTCCGCGGGCGCCTACGCCATGGCGATGGCGTCGAACTACAACTCGCGCCCGTTGCCCGCCGAGGCGATCGTCGATCGCGGCAAGGTGCTCCTCGCGCGCGCGCGGCAACCCGAAAGCGCGCTCTTCGCGCTCGAGAACCGGCTCGACGACGGCGCGGTGCGATGAATCGCATCGACTAGCGGGTGGTTGGTATCGCCTCGATACCAAAATGGTTCGAGTCGGATCAAATAGTCACGCTTGACACGCGCGAATTCAGCCGCTTGCGCATAGAATCGGTTCACCAACTTGTTCGATGCTGTTCCGAACGCTTGGTAGTGCGCAGCGAGTCCCGGTCGGGCCTCCCGCACGACAGACAATCGGTCACCATTGAAAGGATCCAACATGGCTGCGAAGAAAAAAGCTGCGAAGAAAAAATCCTCCAAAAAAGCCAAAAAAGCGAAGAAGAAATCATCTAAGAAGCGCGCGTCAAAAAAACGCGTAGCGAAGAAATCGAAGAAGAAGGCTTCTAAGAAGAGAAAGCCGGCCAAGAAGGCGGCAAAGAAAAAGAAGAAGCCAGCAGGAAAGAAGGCGGCGAAGCGAAAGCCCGCGATGAGCGCGGCGGCCCCGATGAAGCCGATGATGGCTCCCGCGGTCACCCCGGTCATCACGCCGCTGATCAAGCCGATGAGCTGAGGGCTTCGGCCCCAGGCAAGTCGGCTGGACCCGAATACGAGGCGCGACCCGACCGGTTCCGCGCAAGCGGTTGAAGTACGGCCGGGTAGCGCCTCGCACGCGGGCTGCAATCCCCGCCCGTCATCGCCGCGTGTCATCCCCGCGAAGGCGGGGACCCAGCCAAAGGCACACGCGCGTTTTCGTTGGATTCCCGTGCCCACGGGAACGACTCATCCCCCCAGTTTCCAGGTCCTTCCCACCTCGTAGCTCCCCTTCGCCGTATCCGAGGCCACGAGCGCGAATTCGCGAACCCGCCAGGCGATCGGCTCCACCGCTTCCCGGGCGAGCGGCCGGGTGATCCGGCGCGCGAGCGTCACGTGCGCGGCGAATGGCCGCGATTCCAGCTCGAAGCCTTCGCGGTGAAGTTGGGCGGCGAGCGCCGACTGGAGCGCCGTGAGCGCCGGATGGCCGCCGGTCGAGCCTACCCACGCGACGCGAGCGGACCGGAACGCTCCCACCTCCTCCAGCGTGAGATCGAACGCCTTCCCCTTCACGCGCGAGGCGGCATCGACGGTGGCGGCGAACCGGTCTTCCGAGACCTCACCCAGGAACGCGAGCGTCAGGTGGACCTTGGCCGCGGGCACCGCTTTTCCCTGCGTGCGTTGGGCGAGCTCGGCGCCGATGCGCTCCAGGCGCCGGCGCAACGCTTCATCCGGCCAGAGCGCGAAGAACAGGCGCACGCCTAGGGCAGCTCCGCCTGCGGCATGCGCGCGAGGATCGTCTGGGACTTGCGCGCGATGAAAGCCGAAGTGCGGTAGTGGTCGTAGCGCCGCGGGTCCGGCACGATCGCCGCGAGCCGGGCCGCCGCCTCGGGCCCCAGGTTGGCGGCGCCCACGCCGTAGTAGTGGCGCGCCGCCGCTTCCGCCCCGAACACGCCGTCGCCCCACTCGATCACGTTGAGGTAGATCTCGAGGATGCGGCGCTTGTCCATGAGGTGCTCCATCATCACCGTGATGAGCGCCTCCTGGCCCTTGCGCCACGGCGTGCGGCTGGGCGACAGGAACAGGTTCTTCGCGAGCTGCTGCGAGATGGTCGAGCCGCCCGCCACGACCTTGCCCTTCTTCTGGTTCTTCTCGCGCGCCTTCTCGATCGCATCCCAATCGAAGCCCTCGTGGTCCACGAAGCGCGAATCCTCGGCGACCACGATGGCGCGCTTGAGGTTGTTCGAGATCCGGTCGTAAGGGACCCAGCGTTGCTGAAGCGCCACCTGCGGAGCCTTCTTTCGCATCTGCACCAGGCGCTCGTTCATGAACGCGGTGGCCTGGGGATCGTGGTCGCGCCACCACCAGAGGCGCAGGAAGAAGGAAACCTGCACCGCGAGGAAGAGCGCGATCGCCGCGGCCGCGATCCAGCCCAGGAACCGCGCCGCTTTCTTCAAGCGCGAATCGCCGCGAGCTCTTCCAGCACGGCCGCGGTGGGAGGCCGGCGCCCGCGCCAGAGCTGGAACGATTCCGCGGCCTGCTCGACCAGCATGCCCAGCCCATCGCGCGCCTCGAATCCTGCCGCGCGTGCGGCGTCGAGGAATGCGCCCGCGCTCTTCCCGTAGGCCATGTCGTAGGCGAGTGCGCCGGGCGCCAGCGCCGCGCGCGGCAGCGCAAGCGGCTCGCCGTGCACGGAGGTGGACGTGGCGTTCAGCACCAGCTCGAATTTTTCCGCCGGGATCGCGGCGAGGTCGACGGCGCGCACCGGGCCCAGCGAACGGAAGCGATCCGCGAGCTCGCGCGCACGCGCGGGAGTGCGATTGGCGACGACGAGCGCGGCCGGCGCGTGCGCGAGGAGCGGCGCGATCACGCCGCGTGCCGCCCCGCCCGCGCCGATCATCAGGATGCGTCGCCCGCGAATGGAAAACCCGGCGTTGCGCTCCAGGTCGGCGACGAGCCCCGCGCCGTCCGTGTTGTCCGCTTCGATCCGTGCGCCGCGCAGGGCGAGGAAGTTCGCGGCACCCGCGATCCGCGCGCGTTCGCTGGCCGAATCCGCGAGCTCGAGCGCCTCCACCTTGAAGGGCAGCGTGACGTTCGCGCCGCGGGCGCCCGCGGCAAAGAGCGCACGCATCGTCGATGCGAACGCATCGAGCGGGACCTCGAGCGTCGAGTAGTCGAGCGCATCGCCCATGGCCCGCGCGAACAGCGCATGGATGCGCGGCGAGAGACTGTGCGAGACGGGATTACCTGCGACGACGTAGCGGTCCATGGGGCGGTCATGATAATTCACGCGACCATTTATATAGTAGGGATGCAGCGCAAACACGGGAAGCCGCGCGATGCTCTATCATGGTGCGGTTTCTAGGCGCAGGCACCCAAGTGGTGCGAAATCCCGGTTTTTGCCACAAATAGCCATTTCCTATCAAGGCGTTGAGCGCTGCACCGCGTGGCATGCTTTTCGCTGAAACCACCGTCGTCCGGGCCGTTCGCGCCCGTGCATTCCCCATTTCAGGGCACATTCCCACCATCAGGAGAGATCTATGGCAGTTGCCGACGTGTTCAAGACAATCAAGGAAAACGAGGTCAAGTTCGTCGACCTTCGCTTTACCGATACCAAAGGAAAAGAGCAGCACGTCACGGTGCCCGTCAAAGCGTTCGGGGACGACAAATTCAAGGACGGCCATGCGTTCGACGGCTCGTCCATCGCCGGGTGGAAGGGGATCGAGGCTTCGGACATGCTGCTCATGCCGGACCCGGATTCGGCGCGCATGGACCCGTTCTACGACGAGCCGACGATCGTGCTCACGTGCGACGTGCTCGAGCCCATGACGGGCAAGGGCTACGAGCGCGACCCGCGCACCATCGCCAAGCGCGCCGAGGCGTACCTGAAGTCGAGCGGCATGGGCGACACCGCGTACTTCGGCCCCGAGCCCGAGTTCTTCATCTTCGACTCCGTCGAGTGGAAGGTGGACATGTCGGGCAGCTACGTGAAGATCAACTCGGAAGAGGCGCCGTGGTCCTCGCACCTCTCGCCCGAAGGCGGAAACCTGGGCCATCGCCCACCGGTGAAAGGCGGCTACTTTCCCGTGCCGCCGGTCGATTCGCAGCAGGACATGAGGAGCGCCATGTGCCTCGCGCTGGAGGAGCAGGGCGTGGAAGTCGAGGTGCACCACCACGAGGTGGCCGCACCGGGGCAGAACGAGATCGGCACCAAGTTCAACTCGCTGGTGAAGCGCGCCGACTGGCTCCAGATCCTCAAGTACACGGTGCTGAACGTCGCGCGCTCGTATGGCAAGACGGCGACCTTCATGCCGAAACCCGTCGTGGGCGACAACGGCTCGGGCATGCACGTGCACCAGTCGGTGTGGAAGGGCGGGCAGAATCTTTTCGCGGGCGACGGCTACGCGGGGCTCTCCGATTTCGCGCTCTACTACATCGGCGGAATCATCAAGCACGCGAAGGCGTTGAACGCCATCACCAACCCCGGCACCAACTCGTACAAGCGCCTCGTCCCGGGCTTCGAGGCGCCGATCAACCTCGCCTACTCCGCTCGCAACCGCTCGGCTTCGTGCCGCATCCCGTACGTCGCGAGCCCCAAGGGCAGGCGCGTGGAAGTGCGCTTCCCCGATCCCACCGCGAATCCGTATCTCGCGTTCTCGGCGTTGCTGCTCGCGGGGCTGGATGGCGTGCAGAACAAGATCCATCCCGGCGATCCGCTCGACAAGAACCTCTACGACCTGGAGCCGGAAGAAGCCGCGAAGGTGCCGCACCCGTGTGCCTCGCTCGACGAGGCGCTCGACAACCTGGACAAGGACCGCGCATTCCTCACGCGCGGCGGCGTCTTCACCGACGACATGATCGATGCGTACATCGGCCTCAAGATGGAAGAGGTCACGCGGTTCCGCATGACCACGCACCCGATCGAGTTCGAGATGTACTACTCGGCCTGAGCCGGGAACCCTCGCAATGGCTCGCGCAAGGGGGCGGCAGGTCCGCCCCCTTTTTTCGCCTGTCTGCGGCCTCGTGCCTTGTGTTGTAAGCGCCTGCCAACCACAACCTATTGCGCCTTACCGATTCCATCTCCTTGATCTCATTGCTTTTTGCATGATCGCTCCCTATCCTGATCGTCCGGCTTCGCAAAGGGGAGCGAGTCATGAAGATCGTGTGGTTGGCGGGCATCGCGCTGGCTTCGGCGGGAAGTGCCTTGGCGCAGACGACGATCTACAAGCAGGTCGACGAGGGCGGACACGTCACCTACAGCAACAAGCCGATGAAGGGCGCGGTGGTGATGGACCTCGATCCGATCACCACGGTCCCGGGACTCTCGCAGCAGCAGGTGCAGCAGGCGATCCCCCTCGCGCCGGCCAAGGCCGTCGCGGTGCTCGAGCGCCTCGACACGCCCAAGACCGATGCGAAACCCGCGCCCGTCACGGCGCCCCCCACGAACATCGCGTCGATCGAGCCCCAGGTGCAGAAGAAGCGCGAGGACGATCGCCGTCGCATCCTCGAGGGCGAGCTCTCGCAGGAAGAGCAATCGCTTTCCGAGACGCACGAATCGATCGCGCAGGAACAGCAGAACCCCGCGCTCGTGGCGGCTGTCCGCAGCGCACAAGTAGCGACGGATCCCACGCCGTCGCAGATGGCGGAAACGCGCAATTCCATCGAGAAAGCCTCGGGCCGCATCCGCGGACTGCAGGCGACCGCCGCCGAGCACGAGAAGAACATCGAGGCGCTCAGGAAAGAGCTGGGCGCGCTGAAGCCCTAGCCTCGCGCGGCAGTCCCGGCTACCGGGAATTCCTTTCCGCCGTCGCGCCCGCCTTCCCGGCTGGCGTGCTAATTGCTCGTCTTTCATGGTGCAGCCCGTGACGGCCTATGCGGGCCTGGAGCTGCTCGCCACCGCCGTGCTGCTGCTCGACGAGAACCTCCACGTGACCTACGCCAACCCCGCGGCCGAAACGCTCCTCGCCCATGGACGCAAGCACCTCATCGGCATGGGCATGGACAAGGCGCTGCCCGGAAACCCCGAGCTGATGGAGCGGCTGCGCCGCTCGCTCGACTCCGACGGCGGCTTCAACGAGCACGACGTGGAGGTCGAGCTGGGGGGCGAGACGATGCATGTGAGCTGCCTCATCACGCCGACCGATGCGGGCGATGCGTGCCTGCTGGTGGAGATGCGAGAGCACGAGCAGCAGCGGCGCATCGCGCGCGAGGCGCAGCTCCTCGAGCAGCAGCAGGCCAACCGGGAGCTCATCCGCAACCTCGCCCACGAGATCAAGAACCCGCTGGGCGGCATTCGCGGCGCGGCGCAGCTCCTCGAGCGCGAGCTTCCCGACGCGGAGCTGCGCGAGTTCACCCAGGTGATCGTGAAGGAGACCGATCGCCTCCAGTCGCTCATGAATCGCCTGCTCACGCCCAGCCGGCTGCCGCGCGTGGCTGCGATCAACATCCACGAGGTGGTCGAGCACGTGCGCACGCTCCTCGACGCCGAGTTTCCCGGCATCGCCGTGAAGCGCGACTACGACGCGAGCCTTCCCGACATCGTGGGCGACAAGGAGCAGCTGATCCAGGCGACGCTCAACGTCGCGCGCAATGCCGCGCAGGCGACCAACGGCGAGGGCGAGATCCGGCTCGTCACCCGCATCGCACGCCAGGTCACCATCGCGCGCGAGCGCTTCCGCCACGCGGTGGTCGTGAGCATCGAGGATGACGGCCCCGGCGTGCCCGACGACATCGCCGACCGGATCTTCTTCCCGCTCGTGAGCGGGCGCGAGGGCGGCACGGGCCTGGGGCTCTCGCTCGCGCAGAGCTTCGTGAGCCAGCACCACGGGATCATCGAGTTCGCGAGCGCCCCGGGGCGTACGCGCTTCAGCATCGTGCTGCCGGTCCGCAGCGCCAAGGACACGCCATGAACGCACTCCAGGAAGCGAACCCGGTCTGGATCATCGACGACGACCGCTCCATCCGCTGGGTCTTCGAGAAGGCGCTGTCTCGCGAGGGTATCGCGCACCGCACCTTCGGCGCGGCCGCCGAGGCGCTGGAGCAGCTTTCCGGCGAGACGCCCGACGTCGTCGTGAGCGACATCCGCATGCCGGGGGTCTCCGGCCTCGAGCTCATGAAGGAGCTGAAGTCGCGCTTTCCCGCGACCCCCGTCATCATCATGACGGCGCACTCGGACCTGGAAAGCGCGGTCGCCGCGTTCCAGGGCGGAGCGTTCGAGTATCTGCCCAAGCCTTTCGACGTGGACCACGCGGTGGAGCTGGTGCGCCGCGCGCTCGAGCAGAACCGGCGGCCCAGCGAGGCGCCCGAAGCCCAGGCGGAATCGCCGGAGATCCTGGGCCAGGCGCCCGCGATGCAGGAGGTTTTTCGCGCCATCGGCCGGCTCGCGCAATCGCAGGCGACGGTGCTCATTACCGGCGAGTCGGGCACGGGCAAGGAGCTTGTCGCTCGCGCGCTGCATCGCCATAGCCCACGTGCGACGCGCGCGTTCATCGCCATCAACACCGCCGCGATCCCCAAGGATCTGCTGGAGAGCGAGCTTTTCGGCCACGAACGCGGCGCCTTCACGGGCGCGCAGGCGATGCGCCGCGGG
>DATBAI010000085.1:0-2423 GCA_036271595.1 Usitatibacter sp. | reverse complement strand
CGAGACCCGGAGTTATTCGCTGTGCGGCGCGCAGGGCATTTATCGCCTGGGCGTCAAGCGCGACGGCAAGGTCAGCGCGCTGCTGCACGACACCGTCGAGGAGGGCGGAGCGATCGAGGCGGCCGCCCCGCGGGGCGCCTTTGTGCTCGGCGACGAGGACGCGCCCGTCGTGCTCTTGAGCGCTGGCATCGGCGTCACGCCGGTGCTCGCCATGCTGCAGGCGGAGAGCGCGGCCTTCCCCGGTCGACCCCTCTGGTGGGTGCATGCCGCGCGAGACGGCGGCCATCATCCGTTCGCGGCCGAAGTTCGCGACCGCCTCCACGCGATGCGGGACGGACGCAGCGTCGTGTTCTACAGTCGTCCCACACCAAGCGACGAGATCGGCGTCGGCTACGACATCGCCGGCCGGCTGGACCTCGCGCGCCTCGCCGCGGACGGGATGCCGATGGGCGCCGTGTTCTATCTGTGCGGCCCGTCCGCCTTCGCGACCGCCCTGACGACGGCGCTCGCGGGCAGGGGCGTGCATCCCGCGCGCATCCGGTCCGAGAGCTTCGGCCCGGCTGCCGTCGCCCAGAGCGGCGTTCCCCCGCATCCGCCCGCCGGCGCCGTCGGCGAGGGCCCGAGCGTCCGCTTCATGCGCAGCGGCCTGTCGGTACCCTGGAGCGCAACGAATGCCAGCCTGCTCGAGCTCGCGGAAGCGTGCGACGTGCCGGTCCGGTGGTCGTGCCGGACGGGCGTTTGCCACAATTGCGAATGTGCCGTCGTGGACGGCGAACTCGAATACGTGATCGAGCCCGTGGATCGTCCCCCAGATGGACGCACGCTGCTCTGCTGCGCGGTACCGAAGTCCGACGTCGTGCTCGAACTCTAGCTGAACGGAGACCCGCGATGCCCCTTTCCATCTTCGAAATCGTTGTCCCTCCCATGATTCATGGCCTCGGCGTGATGGACGACTACGTCGGCCACGCCGAAAAGCTCGCGGAGGCGAGACAGCTGCCCGTCGAGGACGTCCTCAACGCTCGCCTGGCGCCCGACATGCTCTCGTTCGAGGAGCAGATGCAGGCGCTCTGCAACAAGGTCGAGGCGCACGTGGCGAAGCTGACCCGCACCGAGCGGCCGGCTGTCGTCAAGGTCGCGTCGACCGCGGACGCGCTGCGGGCGCGCATAGCGGACACGATCCGGTATCTCAACGGCGTCACCGAGGAGCAGTTGGCTGGTGCCGAGACCCACACCTACGAGCTCACGCCACCGATCGTGCGGGGATGGTTCGGCGGCATCGACTACATCACCTTGCTCGTGATGCCCGACTTCAACTTCCACATCGCGACCGCGCACGACATCCTGCGGCACCTGGGCGCTCCGATCGGGAAACGTGACTATCTCGGACGGCTGTCGCAGGGGAGTGGTGGCGCGTACTCGTGACCGGTGGAAGCAAGCCGAGAAAGTCGAACAACAATGGAAACTTCTAGGCTTTCGGTCGGCGTGCATCGACGATGCGCAGCAAGTGGCTTGCGAGCATCACCTGTTCGCGCGCTTCTGCAGGATCGTCGAGGTTAACGGTCCGGTGGGAATGAGGATTTTTATATGAGCCTATCGCGCCCGCAAACAGGTGCGATAGCGCCTCGCGTTCGCCCGGCGGGTGCGCGAGATTCGTCAGCCGTCCGCGGTCGTCCTTGGGCGCGTCGCTTGGGTCGAAGGCCTTGCGCATGAGTTCGGCCCCGATATCAGTGGCCTCGTAGCCGCCTGCCTGGCGCACCGCGACCTCGACCGCCTTGAACGAGGCGAACACTGCCTCGTCCAGATCGCCTCTTGCCAGCGCCGCCCAGACCTTGTCGCGGATGGTGGCGTGAATGAGCTCCTTCGGGAAGAGCATCGCAGCCCGTGTCGTTTCCCAATCCTGGCCTTCGGCAATCGCAAGACCGGCGTCCGTAAAGGTCTTCCAGCCATTCGTGCCGTTGATCCCCGGCGAGGCCTCGATGAAGCCCTCTCGTTCCAGCAGTCGCCATGCCTTGTTGAGGTGATCGTCGATCTGCGCCTTCTTGTGGAACGGATAGCTGCTGCCACGCTCGGTGGCCATTCCGGAGCCGAACGGCTCCGTGGTGATCGCTTCGTAGGTGAACCCGGCGTTCTGCCGGGCGTTTTTCGCGATCAGCAGCATGATGCGTCCGACCTCGGCCGGCGACATCGCAAGAAGCTGGTCTGGGTCTTTGACGTAAGTGGAAATCATGCCGCTTTATACCATGCCGGCGCGCGCGTGATTCGAACTTTTTGCCGTCGTGGCTCAAGATGGTTGTGTCAGTCGAACCATCCCGCCGACTTGAACCAAAGCAGCGGCAGCGCGATGCTGCCGAGGATGGCAAGCCACGCGAATGGATAGCCCCACGCCCAGTTCAGTTCGGGCATTCCCTTGAAGTTCATGCCCC
>DATBAI010000084.1:0-2929 GCA_036271595.1 Usitatibacter sp. | reverse complement strand
CCAGTTACCGCACGCTCGTCGCCGAGATCGCCGAGAGCCACGCCGCGGCCACCGCGCGCGGGATGCGCCTGGGCGACGACCTCATCGTCGTGGTCCTGGCGCGGCTTCTCTCGGCGATCGCCCGGGACGCGGGGACGCGATCACCCTGGCCGACCACGTTGCCCCTCGACCTCGAGCTCGTTCGCGATCTGGACTCGCAGCTCCCGGCGCTCTTCGCCGCGGCGCCTCGCGGCTACGAGCAGCGGTTCCTCACCGCCTTCGCGCGCAGCCACCTGCGCGTCCTCACGCTCGCGGACGCGACCGACCTCGATACGCTCCGCCTCCTCGGGATGGTCGGGGGCGACACGGCCACCGCGGGAGCGCTGGCGCACGTCGACTTGCTGGCCGCGCTCTCGAGCCCCGCGGCGAACGACATCGTGGGCTTCTCGCTCGAGCTCCTCCCGAGCGTGCTCGAGACGCGGCACGTGCGGACGCAGGGCACCCACGCCGCGAACGGGTACGGGGGCGTCGCCCACGAGGGCTCGATCGACTCGATGGTCCTCACCGAGCTCGCCTGGCACGACGAGGAGCTCGCCCGGCGGATGCTCGACGGAGAGCTGCTCTTCTATTCGCGCGAGGAGGCCCCCCAGGAGTCGCGGCGGCTGCACCACATCGTGGTCGACGCCTCGGCCTCGATGCGTGGAGAGCGCGAGATCTTCGCCCGCGGCCTGGCCATCGCCCTGGGCAAGAAGCTGCAGCTCGGGGGCGAGGACGTGTGGATGCGCTTCTTCGATTCGCGCCTCTACGACGTGCAGCGCCCGCGGGGGCGCGCCAGCCTTCCAGCGGCCTGGCTGCTGGGCTTCAAGGGCGAGCGCGGTCGCAACCCGGCCCGGGTCTTCGCCCAGCTCGCCACCGAGATGGCGCTGCTCCGCGAGCGGGACGCGCGCGACCCGGTGATCCACCTGATCACGCATGCCGCGCTCCACGTGCCGCGGCACCTGGTCCAGGAGGTGAGCCGGCAAGCGCACCTCTTCGCGGTGTTCATCTTGCCGAGCGGCGGCAAGCTCGACCTCGAGTGGCTGGATCTCCTCGAGGGACACGCGGTCGTGGACCACGCCGCCTTGCAGCAGAAGAGCACCCGCGCCGCCGCCGCCGCCAAGATCGTCGACGACGCGGCGGCCGACGTGACCGACCGCGCGGGCGACTAGAGCATCGATCAGTTCATTCCTGAGCGTTTTCGATCGCTTGCGCGAGGGGATCGACGGGCGATCCGCGATGTGATCTTTTCTTCGTGCGGAGGGTCTCCGCACGGAGGTCTCCGACGATGACACGATGGGATCCGAGCGTTTCGCTGTCTCGACGCGAGCAGTACTTGGTGGGTCGAATGGTGCGCACGGGCAAGCTGTACGCGTTCTTGCGGTTGCACCGGCACGAGCTGTTCGACGACAGTTTTCAGGCGCAGCTTGAGGGAATGTACCGGTCCTCGGGCGAGGGCAAGGAGCCGGTGGCGCCAGCGTTGCTCGCGATGGTCATCCTTCTTCAAGCTTACACGGGAGCGTCCGACGCCCAGGCGGTCGAGTTGGCGGTCGTCGATGCTCGTTGGCAGATGGTCCTCGGGGTGATCGGGCAAGATGACCCCCCCTTCTCGCAGGGAGCCCTGCCGGCGTTTCGCCAGCGCCTGATCGCCCACGAGATGGATCGGCGACTTCTCGAGCGTACGATCGAGTTGGCTCGTCAGACGTCGGCGTTCGATTGGAAGAAGCTCCCGAAGGCGCTGCGCGTCGCGGTCGATTCGCGTCCCCTCGAGGGGGCCGGACGCGTCGAGGACACGTTCAACTTGCTCGCCCATGCGGCTCGAAAGGTCCTGACGTGCGCGGCGCGTTTGGTCGACCTCACGCCCGGGCAGATCGCCAAGCGGGCCCGCACCCCGCTGCTGGTGGGCACCAGCGTCAAGGCCGCCCTCGACATCGAGTGGAGCGACCCGGCGCAGAAGGCATCGGCCATCGGGACGCTGGTCGAACAACTCGACCGACTTGAGCGCTGGATCGCGCACGAATTCGGCGACGAGGCCGGCGAGCCGCCTCTGGCCGAGCCCCTGGCGACCCTGCGGCAACTGCGCGAGCAGGACCTCGACCCCGAGCCCCCGGACGGCAAACCGCGCATTCGTAAGGGGACGGCCGAAGACCGACGGGTGTCGGTCGAGGACAAGGACATGCGCCACGGGCGCAAGAGCAAGACCAAGCGATTCAATGGCTACAAGGGCCACATCGCGTGCGACCTGGACACCGACCTGATCGTCGCCTGCGGCATCACTCCCGCCAACCGCCCCGAAGCGGAGGCGATCCCCAGCCTTCAGACAGACATCGCCCACGGCGGCCTCCGCGGCGACATCGAACAGTTGTCGATCGACCGCGGCTACATCAACAGTCCCCTCGCCACGGAGGTCTTCGCTCGCGGCGGGGAAGTCCTCTGCAAGCCGTGGGTCTCGCGAAACCCCAACGGCTTCCGCAAAAGCGACTTCGCCATCAACATGCGCGCGCGCACCATCACCTGTCCGGCAGGACAGACCGAGCCGTTCACGCTCGGGCAGGTCGTCGAATTCGACCCCCGCGCATGCACCCGATGCCCGATGCGAGTCGACTGTACGTCGGCCAAGAACGGCCGTGGCCGCACCATCGCCATCGCGCACGATGAGCGGCTACAACACCGCCTTCGAAAGCTCGTCGCCTCACCCGTCGGGCGCGAACGCCTGCGCGAGCGCGTCAAAGTCGAACATGCCCTGGCCCGCCTCTCACGAAAGCAGGGTCGCCGCGCACGCTACAATGGCATCCGCAAGAACGTCTTCGACCTTCGCCGACACGCCGCCGTCGTGAATCTCGAAGCTATTCACCGGCGCTGCACAGCCGCGGCAGCGTGATTTACAGGTGATTTGAACTGTTTGTCGCTCTAG
>DATBAI010000083.1:0-4339 GCA_036271595.1 Usitatibacter sp. | reverse complement strand
CGGCTCGTGATGGCCGAAGTCCTTGCCCGGCGTGACGGCGACGCCCGCCTCGGTGAGGATGCGGCGTGCGAACGGAAAGCTGTCGGGGGCCAGCGCCGAACTGTCCGCGTAGATGTAGAAGGCGCCTTGCGGCACCACGGGCACCTTGAACCCCAGCGACTCGAGCGCCGGAATGAGGAAGCGGCGGCGCTGGTCGAGCTCGCGGCGCCGCGCCTCGACGATAACGAGGGTCTCCGGCTCGTAGCACGCGAGGGCGGCATGCTGCGAGAGGGTGGGCGGCGAGATGAAGAGGTTCTGTGCCAGCTTCTCGACCTCGCGCACGTAGTGCGGCGGCGCCACGAGCCAGCCCAGCCGCCATCCGGTCATCTGGAAATACTTCGAGAAGCTGTTGACGACGAAGACGTCGTCGCCCGCCGCCCCGGCGCTGTGCGCGTGCGGATGCAGCTCCCCGGGCTTCACGGGCTCGTCGTACACCAGGCCGTGGTAGATCTCGTCGACCACGAGCGCCGCGCCCTTCTCGCGCGCAAGCCCCGCCAGGCCCTCGATCTCGTCGGGCGTGAGCATCGTGCCCGTCGGATTGGACGGTGTCGCGACGTTCACCACGCGCGTGCGGGCGCTCCAATGCTGCCTCGCGATATCGGCCGTCAGTTGATAGCGGCTTCCCGGTCCTACGGGGATGAGCTTCGGCACTCCGCCGAGAGCGCGCACGAAATGGCGATCGCACGGATAGCTGGGATCGGTGAGCAGGACCTCGTCGCCCTCGTCCAGCAGGACACCGAAGGCGAGCAGCAGCGCGGCGCTCGAGCCGGCGGTGACCACGATGCGGCTCGCCGGAACGTCCACCTCGTAGCGATCGCGGTAGTACCGGGCGATCGCCTCGCGAAGCGGCGCGATGCCGAGCGCGGACGTGTAGAACATGGGCTTCTCGTCGAGCGCGCGTTTCGCGGCCTCCACGACGGGCGCGGGCGTGCGGAAATCCGGCTCGCCGATCTCCAGGTGGATCACGTCGCGCCCGGAAGCCTCCACCTGGCGCGCCAGCGTCTGGATCTCCATCACCTCGAAGGCCTCGATGTGGGCCATGCGCGAAGCGACGTGCGTGAGCCGATGGGCGACCTCGCGGCCATGCGACATCAGCATCCGCGCGCTCTGCCTTGGTTCGATAGCTTCACCATCAGCAGGTCGCACGCGCGTTCGGGCCGCGGATATTCTCGATGGCTTCACGCACCGCACGTAGCCCTGGCGCACCCAGCGCACAAGTGGGAATAAGCCGGCCGCCGGGGTCGTTCGCGAGCGCCGCCTTGTAGAGAGAAGCCAGTCGAGCCTGGTCCTTGCCCTCCCGCTTGGCCTGGGCCCACTGCCCATAAAGCGCGAGGGAAAGCGACTCCCGCGCGTTGGGATAGTCCCTCATCCCGAGCGCCTTGCGCGCCAGCCTTTCGCCCGCGCCGAAGTCGCCGAACCAGACCATCACCTCGCGGGCATAGTCGCCGTAGAGCTCCGCGGCCCCGGGATCGATGCTGGCCAGGACGTCGAACGTGGCATCGGCTTTCGCCCGGTCGCCCATCGTGAAGTCACGGACCATGAGCTCATGCGCCACGGCGAAACGCCGCGCTTTGCTCGGGGACGGGGAGGCGAGGAAGCGTTCGTAGTACGGGAAAGGATCGCCGTTGCCCGCGGCAAGGTACGTTGCGTAGTAGAAGAGGAAATCCGGATCGTTGGGAACGAGCCGCTGCGCGCGATTGAAGGCCTGCATCGCGTCGCCCAGCCGGTTGAGCTTCAGGTACACGTAACCTTGCAGCGAATACGTCGGCCCGTAGCTGAAATCGTTGTTGCGTGCGCTTTGCAGGAGAAGCTCCGCCTCACGCAGCGATTCGCCGCTCTCGCCATTGCGCATCAGCGTGAGGCGCGCCGCCTGCAGCAGCGCCGGCGAGAAATGCGGATCCTGCCGCCGTGCCGCGTCGAGCGCAGCCTGTGCCGCGGCGAAATCCGGCGCCGCCTCGTCATCGAGGAGCTGTTTCGCGCGCGCGGCGAGTTCCGCGGGCGTGCCGCTGGCCGTTGCGGCCGCGGGCTTTTCCGCGGGGGCGGCCGCCTCGGCACTGCCGCCGCCTTCGACGATCAACGTGTACGTCACGTCCTGCGCGAGGGTGGGGAGCATGCCGCCGAAGTGCAGCTCGTGGCGGCCGGGCGCGAGCGGAGGAAGCGCCAGCCAATAGCCATCGGTCGCGGAGGCGGCGACGATCGGATGGCCTGGCGCCCTCTCGCCGGCGTTGAAGCACCCGGGGGACGCGACGCGGTGCTGTTCGAGGGATTCCACGCGCCGGCCGTCGATCTCCGCGAACAGTTTCGCCGGCGAATCGGTCATCTGGCGTGCGGTGCGCAGGTTCTCGGAGCACCCCGCCGATGGGCCATTGGGCATCACGACATAGTTGATCACGGGAAAGAAGAGCGACTTGCCCGAGGGCATGTGGCAGGTGCGGTGCACGGGATCCGGCCCGTACACGCCGGCGAGGAACCATACCGGGCCTTCCTGCCCGGCGCCGCAGAGCGAGCCGTTGCGATCCGAGATCGGGCTCGTGCCGCCGGTAAACGACGCTGCCCATTGCCACCAGCGCATGGTGAGCTGGGGTTGCGAGAGACCGGCGACGGAATCATTGGCCGGGATGGGGCTGGATGCCGCGGATGCAGACAGCGACAGGACGACGGCGGGAACGACGAAAGCGAATCTCATCGGAAGGCTCCGGGAAGCGTGCGCACTTTTATCCTCATGCCGGCTAGTCTAGCCAAGATTCTCGTCCCAGAATTTCTGGAGGCGCTTCGCGGAGACGGGAAAGGGCGTGCGCAATTCCTGCGCGAAGAGCGATATGCGGAGCTCTTCGATGAGCCAGCGAAACTCCTCGAGCCTGGGATCGAAGCGCCCGACGTCGCGGTCCGTCTTGGCGCGCGCCTCGTAGTGGTTCCAGAGCGTGGCGACATTGGCGGCGTGCTTCTGGTCGCGCTCGGAATTGGCGCGATACTTTTGAAGGCGCAGCGCGTAGCCGCGAACATAGCGCGGAATGTGCTCGAGGCGCTCCCAGGGCGTGCGCGCGAGGAAGCCGGGGTACACCATTCGCTCGCGCATCGACTTCACTTCCTGCGTGACGCGGCCGAGAGAAGCCGATTGCGCCGCGAGCTGGTTGAACTGCTGGCTCGCCTCCGCGATCGCCGACGCGTAACGGACCGCGCCCTCGGTCACGGCGGGGAGCCGCGCCTTGGCGCGCTTCTTCTGCTCCTCGAACGCTTTCGGCGTGCGCGGCGGCTCGTCTTCCCCGATGAAGGCGCGGTCCACGATCGTCTCGATCAGGTCCGCCTTCAGCTTGTCGGCAGGAATCAGGGCGTTGAATTTGAGGGCGAGCTGGTTGAACGACGGCAGCGTGCGCTCGAGGTTGCGCACCTGCTCCTTCATGTCGAGCGCCATGAGGCGCTTCACGCCCGCGCGGTGCGCCGTGGCCGCCTTGTCCCTGGTGTCCATGAGGCGGATCGAAGCGTCGGCCCCCTCGTCCATCAGCGCGGGGTAGCCCGTGAGCGCCTGGTTGCCGCGCTGGAACGTGACCTGCCCGGGAAGCTCCCCGAAATCCCAGGCGGTGATGCCCTCTCGTTCCATGCCGGGCTTGGACTTCGCGAGCGTGAGGCTGGCGGCTTCCCCCAACCGCTTGCGAAGCTCGCCCAGGTCGCGGCCCATGGCGAGCTCCCGCTTGGCGTCATCGACGACGCGGATGTTCATGAGCAGGTACGCGGGGGGCTCGTCCTTCGACCAGATGGAGTCGTCGAGGCGTTCTCCGGCGGCCTTCGATGCGTATTCGAGGACGGCTTTGCGTATCGTCAAGCTGGCTCCCCGATCGTTGCTGCGTTGCAGCGTCGGGGACGACAGCAGGGCCGTCACGTGCTCCGGCACCGGCACGAGCTGCGTGCGGATACGCTTGGGCAGCGCCTTCATGGTCCATGCGACCTTGTCGCGCACCATGCCGGGAACGAGCCAGTCGATGGCGGCCTCGTCCACCTGGTTCAGCAGCGCAAGGGCGACGGTGATCGTCACGCCGTCCATGGCATGGCCGGGCTCGAAGCGATAGGCGAGGGCGAAACTCGCGCCATTCATCTCGAGGCTGCGCGGAAAGAGCTCCTCGGTCACCGATTCCGCGCCGTGGCGCATGAGGTCGGTCCGCGCGAGCTGGAGAACCTTCGGATCCTCGCGCGATGCATCCTTGTACCAGGTGTCGAAGGTCCTCGTGTCACGCACATCCTTCGGGATGCGCGCATCGTAGAACTCGAAGAGCGCACGATCGTCCACGAGCACGTCCGGGCGGCG
>DATBAI010000082.1:0-19852 GCA_036271595.1 Usitatibacter sp. | reverse complement strand
ATTCGTTGCGCGAGGAATCGAACCAGAGGTTCAGGCCCTGCGTCCAAGAGGCCGCCCCGCTCTGGCGAAACTTCACCTCGCAGCCGGTGGTGCTGTTGGCTCCGGGAGAGGACCAGTAAAGCCCCACCGCTTCGTAGGTCGGCACGGCGCGAACGCCCGAGCTGCCAAGCGACTGCGCGTGCGCGGGATAATTGGCGATGGCGAGCCCCACCAGCAGGAACGATGCGGTGACGAGCCAGGGTGCGCGAAGTGCTTTGGTTTGCATTGTCTTTCCGTCTCTCGAGGGACGATGGGTGCACGCCACATTGCAAGTGGTGTGCCACTGCGGAAAGATGCAATGCAATCAATTGGTTATGTGGCGCTTACGGTCGTACCCGATCGCACCCTTGTAATCGGCCACAGCGCGATTTGTAGTCCTTCGCGAATTTCGCTGTAGGACTTGGACGACGTGCCTGTCGGAGGCCGCCTACGACGTAGTTGAATAACGACAACTCGTCGAATTCGCCTGACGTGTTTTGTCAGCCAACACCCTGACCCCGCAAATCCGGGGTGATCTTGTCACCCCAGGGCGACATTTCCCGGCACGACGTTGCGAAGCGATTTCAGCCCGCTTCGAGCAACTCCGCGAAGTGGGTGAGCTCCGTGGGGTCGGCGTCGGTCACCGCCCAATAGCGCATTCCTTTGCGCCGCCAAGTGGCGAGCGAGTATCCGTTCAGGGTGCGCTGCTTCACGGCGGCATCGCCATCCTTCGATTCGGGCCAGATGAAGAGGCTCACCGCATGCAGGCGCCGGCGGTAGGTGAGCTCGGCCACGCTGCGGCCGTCCACGTAGTCGAGTCTTCCGCCGGCGAGCGGGAAGCCGTCCGGGGCGAGGTCGCGCACCGGCGGCGTGAAGTCGAGCTTGCCCGCGAACCACGGCTTCACCGTGTGCTGGTCCGTGGATTCGACGTCCATGAGCCGTCCCGGGGACATGAGCGAACGCACGTGGGCGGCAAGCACCTCGTGGGCGAACATGTCGTCGCGCGGCGGCGCCGACTGCAAAATCGCGACGTTCCAGGTGACGAAGGCGACTGCCGCGAAGGCCGCCGCCAGCCCGATCGCACGACGCATGCGCGGACGGCTCTCTTCGCGCGCGGCCGCGCCGACCAACATCGCGACGCTCGCGCGCAGGGATTCCGGTGCGCGATGGTAAGTGGCGTCACGCGCGATCTCGAGGTCGCCGGGCTCGCGCGGGAGATTCTGGCTCATGAAGCCCTCTTCAAGCGTAGGTCGAGCGCCTGGCGCAGCAGCTCGCGCCCGCGCGACAGCCGCGACATCACGGTTCCGATGGGGATTCCCGCGACCGACGCGATCTCCTTGTAGCTCAGGTCTTCCAGCTCACGCATCACCAGCACCTCGCGAAATCCCACCGGCAGGTCCTCGAGCGCCTGGTTCACGAGCTTGCGGGTGGCGCTCTGCAGCAAGACCACTTCGGGGTTCGAATCCGAAGGCGAGGAATGCCCGGCGGTGGGCGTGTCCTCGGCGATCGTGGAGGCATCGTCCAGCGCCACGACATCCGACGGCCGGTTCTTGCGCAGCCATGTGTAGCCGGTGTTGCGCACGATCGCGAGGAGCCACGGCCGCGCGTCGGCTTCCTTCAGCGAGTCGAAGAAGCGGTAGGCGCGCACGAACGCTTCCTGGACCACGTCCTCGGCGTCGTCGTCGTTGCGCGTAAGCCACCGCGCCAGGTTATACGCGGCGTCCAGATGCGGCATTACGTTGCGGACGAATTCCGAATGGCGGCCCATTTCCCCCCTTCCTGCCCGTCATGACCACGGGCGCGCCCATTTTATTCCCGGCGGAATTTTGGCGCGGGCCGGTCGGTATTGGGGTTGTCACCCAACAAAGGAGCTTCACATGTCGATGAATCGCCGGGATTTCCTGACGCTGGCCGCCCTGGGCGGCGGCGCCGTATTCGCTTCCAGCCTGCCGGGCTGCGCCACGCTGGGCGCGGGCGGCGCGGACGACTTCTATTTCGTGCAGCTCTCCGACGCCCACTGGGGCTTCAACGGCCCGGCGGTGAACCCCGATGCGCGCGGAACGCTTCCCAAGGCGATCGCCGCGGTGAACGCGCTCGCCGTGCAGCCCGACTTCATCGTGTTCACGGGCGACCTCACGCACACCACCGACGACCCGGCCGAACGGCGCAAGCGCATGCGCGAGTTCAAGGAGGTCGCGGGCGGGCTGAAGAACACCCACGTGCGTTTCCTCGCCGGCGAGCACGATGCGGCCCTCGACCGGGGCGAAGCGTTCCGCGAGAGCTTCGGCGCGACCCACTACACGTTCGACCACAAGGGCGTGCACTTCATCGCGCTGGACAACGTTTCCGACCCCGGCGCGCGGCTGGGCGACGAGCAGCTCGCCTGGCTCGCGGCCGATCTCGCGAAGCAGCCGAAGGACGCGCGCATCGTGGTGCTCACGCACCGTCCGCTCTTCGACCTCGCGCCGGCGTGGGACTGGGCGACGCGCGACGGCGACAAGGCGGTGGAGATCCTCATGCCGTACAGCAATGTCGTCGTGTTCTACGGGCACATCCACCAGGAGAACCACCACATGACGGGACATATCGCGCACCACTCCGCGAAGTCGCTCATCTTCCCGCTGCCCGCCCCGATGTCGCAGCCCAAGCGCGATCCGATCAAGTGGGACCCCGCCAATCCCTATCGCGGCCTCGGCTTCCGCGAGGTGGAAGCCGAGCAGCCCACGACGTACGAGATCAAGGAATTCGAGGTGAAGGCCTGATGGATGCGAGGAGACGCCATGTGCTGGCGGGCGCGGTGGCTCTCGCCGCCGCGGCCGCCGGAGTGCGCGCCGCGGCCGAGCCCCGCGTGATCAAGGTGGTCGCGCGCAAGTTCGTATTCCTGCCGCGGGAGATCGCGCTCAAGGTGGGAGAGCCCGTGACCCTCGAGCTCACCGCGCCGGAAGTGGTGATGGGCTTCAACGCGCCGGACTTCAAGGTGCGCACCGACATCATCCCGGGTACGCCCGCGCGAGTGACCTTCACGCCGGACAAGGCGGGATCGTTCACCTTCCTCTGCGACGTTTTCTGCGGCGACGGGCACGAGGGCATGTCCGGCACCCTCGTCGTCACTTGAAGGTGACCGTGGCCAGGTTGTCTTCCGGATCGCGATCGATCAGCTTGTTGACGGGGTCGATGCCCGCCTTCACGGGCTTGCCCTTCACCCGCATGGTGTAGGTCCATTCGCCGTTACGCACCTTGCGCTTCTCGAGGAAGAGCGGCTTGTCGGGGTCCTCGCCGTATACGCCGACGTCCACCCAGTCGTCCATGGGGACTTCCTTCTGGGCGCCGGTGCCGTCGGCCTGGAGCTTCTTCGCGGAGGCCTTGAGCGTCACTTCCCATTCGCCGCCGCCCACGTCCTTCGCCGTGGCGTCGATCGCGCGGTTCTCGAAGAGCGTGATGGTCTCGAAGAGGTCCCCGACCAGGTACTGGTAGTCCGGGGGCGTCACGGCGCGGAACTCCGCCAGCAGGTCGCGCGAGGTGGGGTAGGGCGGGCCCTTGAAGGCCCATTTGCGCAGGAATTCGGCGAGCGCCTTGTTCACGTTGTCCTCGCCGATCGCGTCCTGGAAGTCGTACATCGCGAGGCTGCCCTTGCGATAGTGGATGTATTGCTGGTTCTCGTTGCGATAGAGGGGCAGCTCGGCGCGCTGCTCCACGCTTCGCCCGCGCAGGTACATGTCCAGCTCGTAGCGCAGGAAACGCTTCATCTTCGCGTCGCCGTACCGGTGCTTCATCACCATGAGCGCCGAGTACTGCGCGAGCGTCTCCACGAGGAAGGTCGCACCCTGCACGTTGGCGGCGACCTCCTGGTGGGCCCACCACTGGTGAGCCACTTCGTGCGCCGTCACGTAGTAGGGATAGTCGAGGTCCTTGGGGTCCTTGTCCTTCACCCTCGCGATGAAGCCGATCGCCTCGGAGAACGGGATCGTGTTGGGAAAGGACTGCGCGAATACCTGGTAGCGGGGGAACTCGAGGATCCGCAGCTGCTTGTGCTGGTAGGGGCTGAAATTCTTCGTGTAGTAGTCGAGCGCGTCCTTCACGCCGTCGTCCATCCGCTGCAGGTCGTACTCGTGCCCCTTGTGGTAGTAGATCTCGATGGGCACGTTCTCGGATTGGGGATGCCAGGCGTCGCGCTTCACCTGGTAGTCGGCCGAGAGGAACGCGTAGAAATCCAGGATCGGCCGGTCCATCTTGTAGTGGAAGAACCTCCGCCCGTTCTCGGTCCATTCCTTCTGGAGGTAGCCCGGCGCCACCGCGATCTGCTCGGGCGAAGTGCTGACGGTAGCGTCGAAGTCGATCCAGTCGCCGTCGCTCGAGATGTAGTTGCGCTGCTGGTTCAGCTTGTCGTCCAGGTCCGGCATGCGCGGCTTGGGCTTCAACCCGTGCCGCGTGCGGTCGCGATCCTCGGAGAGCTCGTAGATGTCGAGGTAGCCGATGCGCGGCAGCGACATGCTGTTCACGAACGTGCCGTTGTCCACGACGCGGCGGCTCGGTCCGTCCCCCTTGAACCCGTGGGCCGCGTACTCGATGTCGAAGTCGAGCGTCATCTGCGCGCCCGCGGCCAGGGGCTGCGAGAGCGCGAAGCGGTGCCATCCCAGGGAAGGCTGGCTCTCGACCTCCTTCCACGCGATGCTGGGCGTGAGCGAATGGATGTCGGCCTCGTCGCTCAAGTCCATGTAGATCTCGGGGATCGCTTCGGCCGTGCGGTTCGCGAGGCGGTACTGCCCCTTGTAGCGGATGCGGTGCTGGTGCGGGTAGATATCCACGCCGACCGTGACCGCCGCGATCTTCGGCTGCGGCTTGGCGGCGAGGGGCTTGAACGACTTCTCGTAGGTCGCGCGAAGCTCGTCCTGCTCGAAATCGGTCCGGTAGGTGTTGAGGACGTCGATGTTGTAGAAGATCCAGCCGCCCGTCGCGATCATCACCACGGCCGCCGCGGCGAGCGACGACTTCATCGGAAAATTCAGGCGGCCGCGTGCCACGCGAAGGCGCTCGCGCATCGCGGCGCCCACACCCCTCACCCAGAGCAGTCGCGCCGCCAGCACCAGCAGGAGCGCGGCCGAGCCCCAATAGAGCTCGAGCCAGCGGTGCGCGGGCACGAAGTTCCCGTAGCCGTTCATGTCGGAATACGGGACCGGCGTCATGGTGCCGAACCGGTAGAGCAGGTGGTCGTAGCCCAGCAGCGCCGCCGACACGCTCGCGATCCAGTAGAAGATCACGATGAAGTGGCCGAGGTACTTGTTGTTCACCACGACGTGGATGAAGAAGGCGAGGCAGGCGAGGATCCAGTAGTCGGGCAGCTGCAGCAGGAACAACCGATAGAGGTACTGGCCGATCTCCAGTTTCGTGTAGCCGTATCCCAGCTGCAGGATGATCCCGCAGGCCATGACGACGGCTTCCATGACCGCGAGGATCGCGAAGAGGGTGAGGAGCTTCGCGACGAGCGGCAGCCACGTGGGCGTGGGCAGGCTGTCGGTGAGCTGGGCCATGTTCGCGTCGCGCTCGCGCCATACGAGCTCGCCCGCATAGAGCGCCGTCACCACCAGGATGAACAGGCGGAAGAGGCCCGACACGAGGTCGATCACCTGGTAGGTGACCGGATAGGTCGTCGTGCCGTAGATCGAGCCCAGGGTCGTCGCGTTCGCGAAGACGAAGAGGGCGCCCGCCAGCACGATCACGATGAAGTACGCGTTCTTCATGGTTTCGCGCGTGTAGAGCCGCACCATCGCGGGAAGCTCGCGCAGCGCGTCGGCCTGCGAGAGGTGGCGCGTCACGGTGGGGAGCGGGGTCGCCACGGGCATGCGCCCGACCATTTCCTGGCCGCGCGGCGCGGCGCCTCGGCGCGCCCGCTCGGCCGAGGCGTAGGCCATGGAGAATCGCCAGTAGCAAAGGGCGAGGATGGAAAGGCCCAGCGCGA
Organism: Usitatibacter sp.; assembly: GCA_036271595.1. GTDB lineage: Bacteria > Pseudomonadota > Gammaproteobacteria > Burkholderiales > Usitatibacteraceae > Usitatibacter. Next base: position 13,878 of record DATBAI010000082.1, on the reverse strand, counting down.
GCCAAAGCAGCCGGTTCGACAAGAGGTTGCCGGCGAGCGGGATCAGCAGCGTGTTCTTCTCCGACACGCTCCAATAGCGGGTCATGTTGCCCATCGCGATCGACCCGATCGGATCGACGAGGCCCGCGACCGTGTAGTTCTCCAGGTCGCTCGTGAGCGAGGTCGCGGCGAGCCAGCCGATCAGCACGACGACGCCGGCTACGTAGACCGGCATCATGCGGCGCGTGAGCGCCGCGAGGCCGAAGAACACGGAACCGAAGATCACCATGTTCGGCACGAGCAGCACGAGGTAAGGCTGGAGGAACGCACGCGCCGACCACGGACCGATGCGCGAGGCCTCCACGCCGGGCCAATGGGTTCCCAGGAGGATGCCGGCCGCGATGCCGGCGAAGACGTAGACGAGCGCTCCGAGCGCTCCCGCGAAGCGGCCGAGGAAATAGTCGCGCTTGGTGATCGGGCTCGTGAAGAAGAAATGGAACGACTGGTATTCGAAATCCTGCTGCACGGCGCGGCCCATCATCGCCGCGACGATCACGACGCCGAAGAAGCCGAGGATGGAGATCGTCTGCGCGAGCGCGAAGGGAGCGTTCACGAAGACCTTGTCGGAGCTGAAGCCGATCTTGGCGCCGGCGAAGGCGCCGCCCGCCGCGGCCATCCACAGCGCGGCGATCGCCGCGAAGATCGCGAAGTAGGCATGCGTCGAGACGAGGCGCATGCGCGAGCGCAATTCGAAAGCCGCGATATCGAGCGCGCGCATGTCAGGCCGCGGGCTGGGCGAGGTGGCCGGCGACGGCGCTGAAGTAGACGTCCTCGAGCCTGGGCTCGACGGGCTCGAATTCCGCGCCCGGCGCGCTGTCGGCGAACGCGTGCACCACGATCTCGCCGCCGGAGGGCCGCGACGAGATCACCGGCAGGCTCTTCTGCACTTCCTCGATCGATTCGCGCGAAACGGTGCGGCGCCAGACCCGGCCGCGGATCGCGCGCGTGTTGGCTTCCGGCGATCCCGACAGCAGCACGCGGCCCTTGCTGATCACGGCGAAGCTCGGGCAGAGGTCCGCCACGTCATCGACGATGTGCGTGGAGAGGATCACGATCGTGTCGCGCCCGATGCCCGCGAGGAGATTGTGGAACCGCACGCGCTCCTCCGGATCGAGGCCCGCGGTGGGCTCGTCCACGATGATGAGGATCGGGTTGCCGATCAAGGCCTGGGCGATCCCGAAGCGCTGGCGCATGCCGCCGGAGAAGCTGCCGAGCGCACGATGGCGTACGTCGGCCAGATTGGTGCGCTCGAGGAGCGCATCGACGGTGGCCTTGCGCTGCTTCGCGTCGGTGATCCCCTTCAGGCGGGCGAAGTGGTCGAGCATGTCGTTCGCGGTCACCTTGGGATAGAGCCCGAAATCCTGCGGCAGGTACCCCAGGATGCGGCGCACGCGATCCTTGTCGCGCAGCACGTCGATGTCCCCGAGGGTGGCGCTGCCGGAATCGGCCTCCTGGAGCGTGGCGAGCGTTCGCATGAGCGTCGACTTGCCGGCGCCGTTGGGACCGAGGAGGCCGAACATGCCCGGCGAGACGTCTAGCGACACATGGTCCAGCGCCTGCACGCCGTTGGCGTAGCGCTTGCTCATGTCGCGGATGGTGAGATTCACGGCGCGGCCCCCCTGTTTGTCCCGGCCAATTGTAATTCTTCGAGCCGTTGGACGGAGCGAGCGGCGCTTGCGGATTCGCTAGTTTTTCGCGGGGTCGCAGGAAAGGCGGTCGCGCGCCTGCCTCATCGCATCCCACGCGGGGCCTGCCGGGGCCTTCAGCGATACCGCGAAGAAGACCTGTGCACGGTGCGAATCGCAGTCGCGGCGGTAGACCTCCGCGTGCAGCACGATCGGCTTGCCGTCGAGGTAGGTCTGCCGCGAGGCGAGGGTGCCCACGTAAGCCTCGTCCCAGCCGCGAACGTGCGCGGCGGGATGGAGCTGCAAACGCGCCGGCGTGCCCGGCTCGATGAGGCGGCGCGCCTCGGTGACCGCATACATGAGCCCATCGTAGTAGGTCGACGCGGTGCGGTATGGATCGCCGCGCCCGATGGTCTCCATGTCGAGGTCCCAGACGAACACGTAGTCACCGCGCGCGAGCCGCTCCTCGAGGGCCGCATCCATGCCGGGGATGCGCGGCTCCGCGCGCGCGCCGAGCATGGCGAGGGCGAGGAGCGAGGCGGCGGCTCGGATGGTCCACATGGCGCAAGCGGCGGGAGCCGGCACGCGCCGGCTACGTTATGACCCTGGCTTCGCGCAGGTCGTTGCGTCCCGGACCTTGCGCAGGTCCTTCCAGATGGCATGGTCCCGGGGCACCTTGGAGAACACGAGGAAGACCTGCATGCGCTCGCCGCAGTCGCGTTGAGTGACCTCGCCATAGAGCAGCAACGGCTCGCCTTTGGAGAACGCGTTCCAGGTACGCAGCTCCGCGCCGAAGGCCTGGGTCCAATCGACGATGCCGGTGAGCGGATGTGCCGCCGCGGCCGACTTCATCTTCTTTTCGAGGAGCTCGCGCCCGCGGCCGACGTTGGTCATGAGGCCGTCGAAGTACGTCTCGAGATAGTCCTCGAGGTCGTCGGCGTTGAAGGGCTTCTTCTTCAGGTCCCAGAGGATCACGTAGCTGAAGCCCGTGTCGGCGTCGAAGCGGTCCCAGCCCGGCGCGAAGGCGACGTATTCCTTTCCTTCATACGGGATGTGCGGCGCGAAGCGCAACGGAAAATCGAACGCTTCCTGGCGCCACCCGGCGGGCGCAGGCACCTGCGCCATGGCGGGCCAGGCGGCCAGCAGCGCGCACACGCTCCATTTTCTCCAGGCGCTCGTCATTTTGGGCGATTATGGCGCAATGAAACCGCGTTGGCGCGACCTGTATGAAAAGCTGTACGTGCGCCGCAGCGGCATCGTCGGGCAGGGCCTCTACACGCCGGTGGCGATCGCGAAGGGCGCCAAAGTCGGCGAGTTCGAGGGAGAGGTGATCGGGCTGCGGGAGGCGCGGCGCCGCGCTGCGGGCCGCAGGATCGTGGCCATCGTCGAGCTGGAACGCCACGCCATCGACGCGACGCGCACGGGGCGCGGCTTTCGCTTCATCAACCATTCGTGCGATGCCAACACCTTCATCCGCTGCACGGCGACGCGCGCCGAATTCTACGCACGACGCCCCATCGCGCCGGACGAGGAGCTCACCGCCGACTACGGCGAGTCGCAGCACAACGGCACGCTCCCGTGCCGCTGCGGCGCGAAACGCTGCAGGGGCTACCTCTAGGTCAGTGCTTGGTGTGGTGGGTGCGGTGTTGCGCCGTCTCCACCGGTGCGCGGGCGCCCAGCGTGGAAGCGTTGAGCGCGGTGGCGAGCGCCGCCTCGCCGCCCACGATGGCGGCCCACTGCAGCTCGACTCCCTTGCGCTTGCCCTTCAGGACCAGCCGAAAGCCTTCCGGCGTCACCGTGAGGGTGTACTTGTCGCCGTTCAGCACCAGCTCGCGCTTGAATTCCCGTTGCAGCTTCGTCGTCATTGCGTGCTCGCTTGTCTTTTCTCTTCGGCCGAGATCGGCCCGGGGTCCGGCTCCGCGACGGATTCGGGGAACCCGACCGCGACATGCGCCTGCCCTGTGTTCCCGACCGTGGCGTTCGCCAGGCGGGTTGCGCCCCTGTAGTCGGCCTCGATGCGATAGCGGCCGGGCGCGACGTGCGCGAAGCAGAGCGGACCGTCGGCCGTGGTCGAGAACGCGTCGCCGCCGCCGACGGGAGTGATGGTGACGTCCACATCCGCGACGAACTGGCCACGCTTGCCCGCGAAAAATTCGAGGGCGAGGTTCGCGTCCTTCGATGCGGCCGCGAGGCTCGCGCGTGCATCCGAGCCTACGCCACCGCAGGTGACGAGCTCGGCTTGCGCGCCCAGCGCGGCGGCACACGACAACGCCAATGCGGAAACTGCGATCGCTCGTGCCATGGCTTTCTCCTTTGCTTCGCACCCATTGACCCCGCGTGGACCCGGGAAATTCCGGGTCATGGGCCTTACGGACGATGGGATCGGCCGCGGCGTCCTCGCAAGGGCGAGCGGCTGGTCCGAATGGAAGGGGATGCTTTGCGGATTTCTCCACGCGCAAGCCCCGGGAAGGGTTAGCGCAACTTGGTATCGTATGCCCACCTTGAATCGACATCCCGGCCGCGCGGCGCTCGACGTGCTCGCGTCTTACCGCCATCGCGGGGCCGGTCGGGCCCGCGATCTTCACGCAGGCCTTCTCGTGGGCGATCCGGCCGGGAGCCTCGTTCTACTTCCCCGGGCTGCCGTGGGTCATCGGGGCGGCGTTGCTGGGCGCCTCATGCGCGATTGCCTGGGCAGCGACACGACCAGGCTGAGACCCAGGATGATGAACACCAGCGCGATCCCGTAACGGTGTGTTTCGCGCGCCCTGTCTCTCGAAGCACGGGTCGCGGACTGCCGGTCGGCCGGGTCGTATGCCGTTCGAACCGCGGGAAAGGCGCTTTCGACCAGGTCCAGCGCAGGTTGATCGGCGCGCGGGGCGATGATGATCCAGACTCCCGACGCGCCCAGCAGCGCGGCAACGACCCAGCGCGCGAGGCGAAGCGCCAACGCCATGCGCGCGCCGCGCGCGTGGGGCTGGCGCAGGCCGTGCAACACCCCCACGAGCGCGACGGCCAGCGCGCCCAGCGTCGCGATCGCGAGCGCGGGAAGCGCGATGGAGGCGATGAAGTCCGCAGTCGACAACGCATCACTGTAACATCGGCTTCCGTTCCCATTTACGAGATCCAGCCATGACGCGGTGCACGACCGTGATCGCGGCGTCGCTCCTGGCCGTTCCGGCCTTGTGCCTCGCCGCCGGGCCCGACCCCACCATCGAGAAGGTCGTGGCCGGCGTCTCGGTCGCGCATATCAAGGCCGTCATTCGCAAGCTTGCTTCCTTCGGCACTCGCAACTCCCTTTCGGATGTGGAGAGCGACACCCGCGGCATCGGCGCGGCGCGCCGCTGGATCAAGGGCGAGCTCGAGCGCTGCTCGGCCGAGTCGGGCGGGCGGCTGCAGGTCGCCTTCGACGACCATCTCGTCGAAGCCGGGTCGCGCGTTCCAAAGCCCACGCATTTCGTGAACGTCGTCGCCACGCTGCCGGGCGTGCAGGCCGAGAGCCGCGACCGCATCTACGTCGTGAGCGGCCACTACGATTCGATGCCCACCGACCCCACGGATGGGACGAGCGATGCGCCCGGCGCGAACGACGACGCGTCTGGAACGGCGGTGTCGATGGAGCTCGCATGCGTCATGTCGCATTTCCAGTTCGATGCGACGCTGGTCTTCCTCACCGTGGCGGGCGAGGAGCAAGGCCTGTACGGCTCCGAGGGCTGGGCCAAGGCGGCGAAGGCGAAGGGTCTCGACGTGGCCGGGATGTTCGACGACGACATCGTGGGCGGCTCGCAGTCGCGCGACGGCCGCTTCGAGCGCGACCGCCTGCGCCTCTTCGCCGAAGGCATCGCGCCGAAGAAGGAGCTCTCCGACGAGGCGCTCATGGCGATTCGCACCGGCGGGGAGAACGACCTGCCCACGCGCCAGCTCGCGCGCTTCGTGAAGGAGAATGGCGAGCGTTACGTGGCCGGCATGAAGGTGGACGTCCATTGGCGCCGCGACCGGTACCTGCGCGGCGGCGACCACTTCTCGTTCCTGGAAGAGGGCTACCCCGCGGTGCGCTTCACGGAGCCCAACGAGAACTGGAACCACCAGCACCAGAACGTGCGGGTGGAGAACGGCATCCAGTATGGAGACCTGCCGGAGTTCGTGGACTTCCCCTTCGTCGCGCAAGTGGCTCGCGTGAATGGCGCGGCGATGGCGGCGCTCGCCCTGGCGCCCGCGACGCCCAAGGGCGTGGAGATGGAGGTGCGGCCCTACGAAGTGGAGACGACGCTGCGCTGGAAGGCCAACACCGAGCCCGACCTGGCCGGCTACCGCATCGTCTGGCGCGAGACCACCGCGGCCGCGTGGCAGCATTTGCGCGACGTGGGGAACGTCACTCGCGCGACCCTGGCCGACGTGTTGAAGGACGACTACCAGATGGGCGTGGAAGCCTGCGACAAGGACGGCCACTGCTCCGTGGCGGCGTATCCCAGGCCCGTCGTGATCCGGCCTACAGCACCGGCGAAGTGAGCCGCGCGATGGACTCGAGCAGCACGCGCAGCTTCTCCGGCTTGCGCTTCGAGGGAAATTGCCGCGATGCCGAGCGATCCTCCTCGAATCGTGCCACCAGGTGGTCGATGAACTCCTTGTCGTAGAACGCGGCGGCGACCTCGAAGTTGAGGCGGAAGCTGCGGTTGTCGAGGTTCGCGGTCCCGACGATCGCCACGGTGTCGTCCACGACCATGGTCTTCGCGTGCAGCATGGGCGGACCGTACTCGTAGACCTTGATGCCGGCGTTGCGAAGCGCCTCGCAATACGTGCGCGAGGCGGCGGTCACGAGCCAGGAGTCGCCTCGCCTCGGCACGATCACCTGGACATCCACGCCGCGCAGCTCCGCGATGCGCAGCGCCGTCTCGAGCGGCTCGTCGGGGATGAGATACGGCGTCTCGATCAGCACGCGCGTGCGCGCGGTGTGCAGCGCCGCCAGGAAATACGCAAGGATCGGCGCGTTGGTGTCGTCCGGCCCCGAGTCGAGGATCTGCACCGGCACGCCGCCCTTCCCGGCGGGCGGCCGCGGGAAGTAGCGCTCGACGTTGTGGGCGGTGAGACGGAACGAGCCCTTGCAGTAGTTCCAGCTCTCCAGAAAGAGCCTCTGGATGCGATGCACGGGCTCGCCCTCGATTCGCACGTGCTGGTCGCGCCACGCGTTCTTCCCCGATCGCGTGGCCGAGGCCGGGTCGTGCATGTTGATGCCACCGAGGAATCCCACGTTGCCGTCCACGATGGCGATCTTGCGGTGGGTGCGGAAGTTGGCGAAGTGGATGCTGCTCACCGAGAAACGCACGCGGTTGAATGCGCGCACCTCGCCGCCGGCCGCCCGAAGCGGCGCCCAGAAGGCGCGGCTCACGTGGGGCGAGCCTACGTCGTCGTAGATCACCCTCACCTCGACGCCGCGCCTGGCCGCCTCCGCGAGGACATCGCGGAAGTGCGTGCCGACCTCGTCGGGTTCCCAGATGTAGTACTCGAGGTGGGCGTGATGGGTTGCCGCCGCGAGCGCCTCGTCGAGCGACTTCATGCACGCGTCGCCGTCGTCGAGGAGCTTCACCGCCGAGGCGAAGGTGGGCTCGTCCTCGCCCAGGCGCCGGCCCACGGCGGCGAGCGCCGCCGCGTCGCGTGTGAGCTCGGGGCGCGCCGGGGTCTCGCCCTTGCGGTCGGTGCGGCGTAGCGCATGGCGAGCGCGGTCGTAGCGGCGGCGTTTCCTTTGCAGGCGCCGCGGGCCGAACACCATGTAGTAGAGGCCGGAGAGGATCGGGATCGCGATGAAGGCGAAGATCCATGCGAGGGTCGCCGTGGGTGAGCGCCGCTCGAGGAGCAGCGTGCCGCACGCGACGATCACCCACAGCACGTACGAGGCGGCGAAGATGTAGAACCACGGAAGCTCCATGGCCGGAGCATACTAAAATGGCTCGCATGACCGCTCGCCAACCGCTTTCCCCGCTCCCCTACGACGCCGCGCGGCTCGCCGCGCGCATCGCCCGCCACTGGGACGACGACATCGTCGCCCGCCTTGTCGAATACGTGCGTGTCCCGGCCAAATCGCCGCACTTCGATCCCGACTGGGCGCGCCACGGCCACATCGACGCCGTGGTCGCGCAGGCGCGCGCCTGGGCGGAGCGCCAGGAGATCCGCGGCCTCACGCTCGAGGTGGTACGCCTCGAGGGGCGCACGCCGGTGCTCTTCTTCGACGTCCCGGCGCGCGGCGAGGGCGCTTCGCGCAAAACCGCGTTGCTCTACGGGCACCTCGACAAGCAGCCGGAGATGACGGGATGGCGCGAAGGGTTCGGCCCCTGGACCCCGGTGATCGAGGACGGCAAGCTCTACGGCCGCGGCGGCGCCGACGACGGCTACGCCTTGTACGCGGCGCTCGCCGCGATTCGCGCGCTCGATGACGAGGGCGTGGCGCGCCCCCGCTGCACCGGCATGATCGAGACCTGCGAGGAAAGCGGCAGCTACGACCTGCCCGCTTACCTCGATGCGCTCGCCCCGCGCATGGGGGAGGTGGGCCTCGTGATCGCGCTCGATTCGGGTGCCGGCAACTACGACCAGCTCTGGGCTACGACGAGCCTGCGCGGCCTCGTGAACGGCACGCTGCGCGTGGATATCCTCACCGAGGGCGTGCACTCGGGCGATGCCGGGGGCGTGGTCCCTTCATCCTTCCGCATCGCGCGCGAGCTCCTCGATCGCATCGACGATTCGCGCACCGGTTCCGTGAAGGGCACGCAGTTCGCCTGCGAGATTCCCGCGGAGCGCATCGCGCAGGCGAAGCAGGCCGCGGCGATCCTGGGCGACTCGATCTGGAAGCGTTTCCCGTGGGCGAGCTGCTGCGCCGAAGATGGCACCTCGCGCCTCTTCGCGCGGCCGGCGAGCGACGACCCGGTGGATCTCGTGCTCAACCGGACATGGCGCGCGGCGCTCGCGGTGACGGGCGCCGACGGATTGCCGGCGCTCGCCTCCGCCGGGAACGTGCAAAGGCCGTATACGTCGCTCAAGCTCTCGCTGCGCCTGCCGCCGCTGGTGGACGCCGGGGGCGCGTCGAAGGCGCTGAAGGAGCGCCTGGAGACCGATGTGCCGTATTCGGCGGCGGCGCGCTTCGAGGCCGATTCGGCGGCGACCGGCTGGAATGCGCCCTCGAATGCGCCGTGGATGTCGCGGGCGCTCGACCAGGCTTCGCAGGCATTGTTCGGCAAGCCGGCCGCGTTCATGGGCGAAGGCGGCACGATCCCGTTCATGGCCATGCTGAACGACAAGTTCCCCGGCGCGCAGCTCCTCGTGACGGGCGTGCTCGGCCCCAAGTCCAACGCGCACGGGCCCAACGAGTTTCTCCACATCGACTATGCGCGCCGCGTCACCGCCGCGGCCGCCATCGTCATCGCAGCGCTGGAATGACGTCGGTCTCGTTCTTCGCGACGATCGCCGCCCACTCGACGGGCGGGCCGATGAAAAGGCCCTGCGCGCGGTCGCAGCCGAGCGACTCCACCGCGAGGCGCTCCTCCTCGGTCTCGACGCCCGCGGCGATGACGGCGATCCCCAGGGAGCGCGCCATGGAGCCCACCGCCTGCACGATGGCGGCGCACTCGCGCTTGTCCTCGCAGCTCGAAACGAGCGAGCGGTCGATCTTCACGGCGTTCACCGAAAAGCCGCGCACCAGCCCCAGGGACGAGTAGCCGGTCCCGAAGTTGTCGATCGCGATCTGCACGCCCACGCGCTGCAGGCCGCGCACCGCGCGGTCGGTCTTGTCGGAGTCGGCCATGAGGGCGGTCTCCGGGATCTCGAGGCGCACGGAGCCGGGCGGCACGTCGTGCGAGCGGATCGCCTGCTCGAGGCGCGCCGCGACGTCCGGCTGGAGGAGCTGCCGCGCGGACAGGTTGATCGATACCGTGAGGTCCATGCCGCGCTCGACCCAGGAGGCGAGATCGCCCAGCGCGCGGTCGAAGACCCAGTCGCCGATCGCGATGATGGTGCCGTTCTCCTCGGCCGAGGACAGGAAGCCGGCGGGCAACACCACCCCCGATTCGGGATTGCGCCAGCGCAGCAGCGCCTCCACCGCTTCGACCCGGCCCGTGGCGAGCGAGACCTCGGGCTGGTATTGCAGGAAGAACTCCTGGCGATCCAGCGCCTGGCGCACGCGAAGCTCGAGCTCGGCGCGTTGCATCGTGAGGCGGTTCAGCTCGACCGAGAAGAACTGGAAGTTGTTGCGCCCACGCTCCTTCGCCTGGTACATCGCGACGTCGGCGTGCTTCATGAGCGTCTCGAGGTCCTCGCCATCCTCGGGAAAGCTCGCGATGCCGACGCTGCCGGAGATCTTCACCTCGCGCCAGTCGATCAGCACCGGGCGCTCGAGGAGCGTGAGGATCTTCTGCGCGACGATCATCACTTCCTCGGGGCCGCGGTGGTCGTCCACGAGCACCACGAACTCGTCGCCGCCCATTCGAGCGACGAGGTCGCTCTGGCGCACGGCCGAGGTGAGGCGCTCGGCGACCGCCTGCAGCAGCTGGTCGCCGGCGGCGTGCCCGAGCGTGTCGTTCACTTCCTTGAAGCGGTCGAGGTCGACGAAGAGCACCGAGAAACGGTCCTGGCGGCGGCGTCCCTTCCTCACCGCGCGGTCGAGCGACTCGAGGAACATCGTGCGGTTGGGTAGCCCCGTCAGCTGGTCCTGCATGGCCTTGCGGCGCATGTCCTCCTGCATGCGCTTCCTCTCGTCGATGTTGGCGAGCGCCACGAGGAGTGCCACCGAGCCTCCGTAGCGGATGGGCTGCGCCGACATGAGGAGCCAGAACTGTCGCCCGGTGAAGTCCTTGAGGTGCACCTCGTAGTCGCGCACCGAGCCGTGCCGCGAGAGCGCCTCGGGCAGCGCCGCGCGGATGTTGGGATCGACGTGGAAGTCGGCGAGCGAGCGTCCCTCGAGCGCGTCGGCCGAGAGCGAGAACTGCTGCAGCGCACGCTCGTTGGCATAGAGCAGCTGCTGGTCGCCCGCGCGCACGATCACGAGCGGCATCGGCGCCGACTCGATCAGGTGGCGCAGCTGCGCCTCGTTCTCGCGCAGCGTCTCCTGCAGCTTCTCGTTCTGCGCGACGAAGCGCTGCGAGGCCATGATGCCGGCCACGAGGAGGGCGCCGGCAAGCGTGAGCATCCCGGCGAGCAGCACCGACTGCGCGGCGCGCTGCGCCTCGCCCAGGGTGGCGGCGATGGCGTCCTCGAGGCGTCCCAGGGTCGCGTTGATGCGGCTGATGCGCTCGACCTGCTGGTCCACGGGAACCGCGCCCGGCGAGCCGTGAAGCTCGCGCGCGATCGTGACCAGGTCGTCCACGCCCGCGTCGGCGCGCTCCCATAAAAAGAGCGACTGCTGCACGGGCGTGAAGCCGCGGAAGCGCTGGAAGAGCGTGATCATCGAGTCGATGTCGGCCGGGTGATTGCGGCCCTCGACGAAGCCCGCGCGCACCGCCGCCGTATCCGGGTTCGGTGCCGAGAGCGCGATGCGCGCCTTGCGGTCGCCGATGGGAACGGCGATGGCTCGCTGGAAGGCGTCGTAGAGCGCCTCGTCGCGCGTGAGCGCGTAGCGCGAGAGATAGTAGGTGGCGTCCTTCTGCGCGCGCGACCACTGGCCCTCGGCACCTACGAAGGCCCGCCCCGCCGAAAGCAGCTCGACGCTGTACACCGCGGCGACCAGCAGGCACACGACGATGCCCACGAACAGCCATACGATGAGTACCAGCCGCCGGCCCCGCGGCGCACGATCGAACTCGCCGAATGGGCGACCCTTGCCCGTCATGACGACGCCGCTCTCCTGATGGTCTTGTCAGCCCGCCGTTTGCGCACGCAAGCGCAACGTGGAATTGACCCACAGTAGCAGCGTTCGTTCCAGCTTCATGACGGGCGGGACGAAAGGCTAATCCATTGATCAAAATGGCGAAAAGGGGCCGGTTAGTCCAATCCGGCGGGTGACGCCCAGGGGCACTGCCTGACGTGGGGCGTCGGGTCCGGAGGTAAAGCCGCTAGAATCGGCGGTTTTCCCGAGTCTCGCCTTCCGCATGAAAACCTTCTCCGTCCGCTCGATACTCGAGGGAAAGGCCCCTTCGGGCGAGCCCGTCACCGTGAAAGGCTGGGTGCGCACCCGGCGCGATTCCAAGGCGGGCCTGTCGTTCGTGCATGTCTCCGACGGCTCCTCCTTCCATCCCGTGCAGGTCGTGGCACCGGCGGGGCTCGCGAATTACGCGGCCGAGGTGCAAAGGCTCACCGCGGGGTGCTCGGTGGAGGCCACGGGCACGATCGTGCCCTCGCCCGCGAAGGGCCAGCCCTTCGAGATGCAGGCGACCGGGATACGCGTCGTGGGCTGGGTGGAGGACCCGGACACCTATCCGATCCAGCCCAAGGCGCACACGATGGAGTTCCTCCGCGAGGTGGCGCACCTGCGGCCGCGCACCAACGTGATCGGCGCGATGACTCGTGTGCGCCACGCGCTCGCCATGGCGGTCCACCGGTTCTTCCACGAGAACGGCTTCCTCTGGATCCATACGCCGATCATCACCGCATCCGACGCCGAAGGCGCGGGCGAGCTCTTCCGCGTCTCCACCCTCGACCTCGCGAACCTTCCACGCACGCCGCAGGGCAAGGTGGATTTCTCGCAGGACTTCTTCGGGCGCGAGGCCTTCCTCACGGTGAGCGGGCAACTGAACGTCGAGACCTATTGCATGGCGCTTTCGAAGGTCTACACCTTCGGGCCGACGTTTCGCGCCGAGAACTCGAACACGAGCCGCCACCTCGCGGAGTTCTGGATGATCGAGCCGGAGATCGCCTTCGCCGACCTCTCGGACGACGCGACGCTCTCCGAGGCGCTGCTCAAGTACGTGCTGAAGGCGGTGCTCGAAGAGCGTGCCGACGACATGGCCTTCTTCGAGGAGCGCATCGAGAAGGGCGTGATCGCGAAGCTCCAGGCGATCGTGGACAAGCCCTTCGTGCGCATGGATTACACCGAGGCGATCGGCGTGCTGGAAGCCTCGAAGCAGAAGTTCGAGTTCCCGGTGAAATGGGGCATGGATCTCCAGAGCGAGCACGAGCGCTACCTCGCCGAGAAGCACGTGAACGGCCCGCTGATCCTCATGAACTACCCGCGCGAGATCAAGGCGTTCTACATGCGCCTGAACGACGACGAGAAGACCGTGGCGGCGATGGATGTGCTCGCCCCGGGCATCGGCGAGATCGTCGGCGGCTCGCAGCGCGAGGAGCGCCTCGACGTGCTCGACCGGCGCATCACGGAGTCCGGCCTCGATCCGCAGTCGTACTCGTGGTATCGGGACCTGCGCCGCTACGGAACGGTGCCGCACGCGGGCTTCGGCCTGGGCTTCGAGCGCACCGTGGCCTACGTGACGGGGCTATCGAACGTGCGCGACGTGATCGCGTTCCCGAGGACGCCGGGAAGCGCCCGCTACTAGTTGCTCACGCCGCCGATGAAGCCCCCGGCGGTGCAGCTGTTGCCGGTGAAGTTGGCAAACCCGGAGAAACCCGTCGGGCTCACCGACGCCGCCGAGAGCGTGATCACGCCCAGCGTCGAGATGGGATTGCCCACCGGTCCGCACTGCACCAGGCCCGAGAGCGTCCCGAGCTGGCCCGTCTGCGTGTAGGTCGAGTCGAGCACGCAAGCGGTATCGATGCCGGTGCCCCAGGTGAAGCGCACCGAGGCCGGCGAAGCGCCGGGCGTCGCGGTGAACGTGGTCGGGAGCGCGGCGAAGATGCCGCTCCCTCCGCATGCGGAGGAGGCGGGAAAGAGCCCGCCCGTGTAGCGGCCCGAGAGCTGCGCCCCATTGGTGGACCACGTCTCGCGCTCCAGCGCCTTTTCGACGGTCACGCCATTCACGGTGTACGAGAGCGAGAGTCGATCCGTGCCGCCGACATAGGCGACCCGCAAGCTGCCGACCGGCGTCACGGAAACCGCCGTCGCGTCGGTGGGAGCCCCGAAGTAGGGCCCGGTCGTGCTGTAGAGCGTGCCGGCGAACGCTTCGCCCACGAGCAGGTTCACCGGCTGTCCGGTGTCTACGACGTTGCTCGCCACCCACCACGTGGCCTTGCCGTCGGCTCCGTAGGAGAAAAGCGCCGCGAAGATGTTCGTGCCCTGTTGCGTGAGGATGAGGCCCCAGCCCGATTCCTGCGGGCTGAACCAGAGGCCCGTTGGATCGGGGTTCAT
>DATBAI010000081.1:0-10508 GCA_036271595.1 Usitatibacter sp. | reverse complement strand
TGCCTCCCCAGAGCCGCGCCCTCGGCCAGCCGGTCGCCTCGAAGCCATACGGCGAGCCCTCGGCGTACGAGAAGAACCTCCAGCGCCGCCAGAGCCCCGGCCTCACGCAGGTGGGGCAGGCGTCCGTCTCCTTCGCGCCGCTGCAGGGCTTCTTCGGCATCGTCACGCCCAACGGATTGCACTTCGAACGCCACCACCAGGGCTGGTGGGACATCGATCCGAGCACGCACCGCCTGATGGTGATGGGCCTGGTGAAGCAGGCGAAGGTCTACACGATGGACGACCTGCTGCGCCTGCCTTCGGTCTCGCGCATCCATTTCCTCGAGTGCGGCGCCAATACCGGCATGGAGTGGGGCAACGTCTCCGTGCCCACGGTGCAGTACACGCACGGAATGCTTTCCTGCTGCGAGTTCACCGGCGTGAGGCTTTCGACGCTCCTCGACGATTGCGGCTATGACAAGCGCAACGGCAAGTTCATCCTCGCCGAGGGGGCGGACGGCGCAAGCCTTACGCGAACGATTCCCATGGACCGGGCGATCGACGACGTGATCCTCGCCTGGGCGATGAACGGCGAGATGCTGCGCCCCGAGAACGGCTACCCGCTGCGCCTCGTGGCGCCGGGCATCCAGGGCGTCTCGTGGGTGAAATGGCTGCGGCGGATCAAGGTGGGCGACGCGCCGTTCGGCTCGCGCGAGGAAACGCTGCACTACGTGGACCTCATGCCCGACGGAATGCTGCGGCAGTACACGTCGATCCAGGAATGCAAATCGGTGATCACGTCGCCCTCGGGCGGGCAGGTGCTCCTCGACAAGGGCTATCACAACGTAACAGGGCTCGCGTGGTCCGGGCGTGGGCGCGTAAAGCGGGTGGACGTCTCCGTGGACGGTGGGCGCAACTGGCGCACCGCGCGCCTCGAGACCCCCGTGCTCACGAAGGCGCTCACGCGGTTCAACATCGACTGGACCTGGGATGGCGGCCCGGCAATCCTCCAGTCGCGCGCCATGGACGAGACCGGCTACGTGCAGCCGCGCATCAACCAGCTGCGCGCGGTTCGCGGAACGCGCTCCATCTACCACAACAACGCGATCCAGTCGTGGAAGGTGGAGGAGAGCGGGGAGGTGAGCAATGTCCAGGTTGCTTAGGGCCGGCCTCGTTGCGTTTCTTGGTTGGGTTCCCGCCTTCGCGGGAATGACGGACTTCGCGGGAATGACGGACTTCGCGGGAATGACGGAGTCCGCGGGGATGACCGCCTTCGCTGATTTCCAGGGCGTCGGGCGGGCAGCGACGCCCGACGAGATCGCCGCGTGGGACATCGACGTGCGGCCCGACTTCAAGGGGTTGCCCCCGGGTTCGGGAAGCGTCGCCGAGGGCCGGAAGATCTGGGATACGCGTTGCGCGTTCTGCCACGGCACGTTCGGCGAGTCCAACGCCGTATTCACGCCCATCGTGGGCGGCACGACCGCGGCCGACATGAGCACCGGCCGCGTGAAATCGCTGACCGGGGCCGAGACCGCGCGCACCACGCTCATGAAACTCTCGACGATCTCGACGCTGTGGGACTATGTGCGCCGCGCGATGCCCTGGAACGCGCCCAAGTCGCTCACGACGGACGAGGTCTATGCCGCCGTCGCGTACATGCTGAACCTGGGCGACATCGTTCCCGACGACTTCGTGCTTTCGGACCGCAACATTGCCCAGGTCCAGGCGAAGCTGCCCAACCGCAATGGAATGACGCGCGCGCACGGCCTCGGCGAGGTCCGCGGCAAGCCCGACACCGCCAATACCGCCTGCATGAAGGATTGCGCGAGCGAGGTTCGCCTGGGCTCCGAAATTCCGGCCTGGGCGCGCGGCTCCCACGGCGACCTCATCCAGCAGGACCGCTCGCTCGCCCCGGGTATAATTTCACCTCGCACCACGCGTTGACTGGCGGAGGAATGCAACGATGAAGATGGGTCGCAGGCGTGCCCTGCAGGACGGAAGCGCCATGGCGGTCATGGGGCTCGCCATGGCGGCGGGGTTGCTGCGCCCGTCCACGGCGCGCGCCGAGGCCTGGAACAAGGCCGCCTTCGAAGTGAAGGGGAACCTCAACGAGGAGGTGAGGGCGCTCGGCGGCTCGGCAGCCACCGAGAGCAAGGACATTTCCATGAGCTCGCCCGACATCGCGGAGAACGGGGCGGTGGTGCCCTTCACCGTGACCAGCAACCTGCCGAAGACCGAGTCGATCGCGCTCCTGGTCGAGAAGAACCCGAACATGCTCGCGGCGAACTTCTCGATTCCCGACGGCACCGAGCCCTGGATCAACACGCGCATCAAGATGGGCCAGACGTCCAACGTGATCGCGCTCGTGAAGGCGGACGGCAGGTATTACTACACGTCGAAGGAAGTGAAGGTGACGCTCGGCGGGTGCGGAGGATAAATGGCTGACCCGATGAAGATCCGCGCCACCATGGTGGGCGACAAGGTCGAGGTGAAGGTGCTCATGGCCCACGAGATGGAAACCGGCCAGCGCAAGGACTCCAAGGGCGCGATCGTCCCGGCCTGGTTCATCCAGAACGTCACCGCCACGGTGAACGGCAAGACCGTGCTGTCGGCCGAATGGGGGCCGGCCGTCGCCAAGAATCCGTTCCTGTCGTTCCGCTTCTCCGGCGCCAAGGCCGGCGACAAGGTGGTCATCACCTGGACCGACAACCACGGCGACAAGCGCAGCGACGAAGCGACGATCGCCGCATGACCCACACCTGGATCACGGCCGCGGCGCTCGCGGCAGGCTTCTTCGCGGCGGGGCTCGCGACCGCCCAGGACAAGGATTCGACCAGCAAGCAGATCGAGCGCTATCGCGAGGCGCTCGCGGAAGGCAATCCCGCCGAGCTTTGGGAGGCGCGCGGCGAGGCGCTCTGGAAGGAAAAGCGCGGTCCGAAAGGCGCGTCCCTCGAGCGCTGCGACCTGGGCCTGGGCCCGGGCATCGTGAAGGGCGCATACACCGTGCTTCCGAAGTATTTCGCCGACACGGGCAAGGTCGAGGACCTCGAGTCGCGCCTCGTCACGTGCATGGTGTCGCTGCAGGGCTTCACGCCCGGGGAGGCGAAGAAGGATCCGTTCGGCGGCCCCGGCAAGAAGGTGCCGATGGATGCGCTCGTTGCCTACATCGCTTCCGAATCGCGCGGCATGGCGATGCACGTGTCGATCGCCGACCCGAAGGAGCGCGAAGCCTACGAGCTCGGCCGGCAGATCTTCTTCTATCGCGGCGGGCCGCACGACTTCGCCTGCGCGAGCTGCCATGGTGCCGAGGGGAAGCGTATCCGGCTGCAGGACCTGCCGAACCTCACGAACCCTGCCGATGCGCGCAAGGCCTATACCACCTGGCCCGCATATCGTGTCTCGCAGGGCGAGGTACGCTCGATGCAGTGGCGCCTGAACGATTGCTTCCGCCAGCAACGCTTCCCGGAGCTGGAATTCACGTCGCCCGCCTCGATCGCGCTTTCCCTCTATCTCGCCAGGACGGCCGAAGGCGGCGTCATGGATGCGCCCGCCATCAAGCGCTGAGGCCATGAAGAACAAGACCCTCGTAACTTTCAGCGTCCTTGTCCTGGCCGGCTGCGCCGCGGAATCCAGGCAGCATGAAGCGTCCGCGCCAACCCCGCAGCAGGTGAAGTCGGTCCTCGAGGCGTCGTTCAAGGCCCGGGGCCAGGCGAAGCTCGACCGCCTCGACCAGGACGAAGTGCAGCGCCTCTGCAGCCAGGTGCGCCCGGACAAGCCGCTTGCGCCGGAAGAGGCGCAGCGCATCGTCCAGTCGCAGCAGGCGACGCTGCGCTATCCCGCGGGCTCGCTCATGGGCGATTGGAAGAGCGGCGAGAAAATCGCACAGCAGGGCACTGGCAAGCAGTACAGCGACGACCCGACGCATCCTTCCGGCGCCAACTGCTACGCCTGCCACCAGCTCGCGCGGGGCGAAGTGTCCTACGGCACCATCGGGCCGTCGCTCTACCGGTTCGGAGCAACGCACGGCTACACGCCGGAGATGCAGAAGTACGCCTACGGCAAGGTGTACAACTCGCAGGCCTTCTCGGCGTGCTCCACCATGCCGCGCTTCGGCCACATGGGCATCCTCACGGAGCAGCAGATGAAGGACGTGGTGGCCCTGCTCATGGATCCGAAGTCGCCCGTCAACCAGTGAGGCTCGCCGCCGCCGCGGCGCTCCTGGGCCTCGCCATGCCTTGCGCCGGCGCGGATGAAGCGACCTTCACCGTGAGGACGATCACGCCCGAGGCGGCGATGAAGGCCGTGCAAGCGGCGCTCGCGCGTTGCCGCCTCGAGGGCTTCCAGGTGACCGCCGCCGTCGTCGATCGCTCCGGCGTCACGCAGGCGCTCGTCCGCGACCGCTTCGCCGCGCCGCAAACCGTGGAGACCGCGCAACGCAAGGCGCAGACCTCCATCAACTTCAAGATGGATACGGCGGCGCTCGACCGCGAGCTGCAGCCTGGAAGGCCCGCGGCTGCGCTTCGCGGCCAGCCCAACGTGGTCGCAGTCGCGGGCGGCGTCGTGATCGAGGCGAGCGGCTCGCTCGTGGGCGGCATCGGCGTCTCCGGTGCGCCGGGCCCCATGAACGACGACCTCTGTGCCCGCGCCGGCCTGAAGGCCATCGCCGAAGACCTGGAGTTCTGATGGACCGGCGCGAGTTCCTCGAGGCACTCGTCGCGGCGGGTGCGGCGGGGTTGCCGCTCGGAAGCGCACGCGCGATCGCGGCCGACGGCGAGGACTTCTACGACCTCCCGCGTTTCGGCAATGTGAGCCTGCTGCACCTCACGGACACGCACGCGCAGCTGAAGCCCGTGCACTTTCGCGAACCGAGCGCCAACCTGGGAGTTGGCTCGGCCGCGAACCACCCCCCCCACCTCGTGGGCGAGGCGTTCCTGCGCGAATATGGCTTCACTCGCGGCTCTCGCGAGGCAGCGGCCTTCACGTACCTCGATTTCGAGAGACTCGCCCAGGCCTATGGGCGCCTCGGCGGCTATGCGCATATCGCGACGTTGGTGAAGCGGCTGCGCGAATCGCGGCCCGGCTCGCTGCTGCTGGACGGCGGCGACAGCTGGCAGGGCTCGGCCACCTCGCTTTGGACGCGGGGACAGGACATGATCGATGCCCAAAAACTCCTCGGCGTGGACATCGCGACCGGCCATTGGGAGTTCACCTACGGCGCCGAGCGCGTGAAGCACGTGGTGGAAAACGATTACAAGGGGCGAATCGAGTTCCTGGCCCAGAACATCGCGACCGCGGATTTCGGCGATCCGGTCTTCAAGCCCTACACCGTGCGCGAGATCGGCGGCGTTCCGGTCGCGATCATCGGACAGGCATTTCCCTACACGCCGATCGCGAATCCACGTTACTTCGTCGCCGACTGGAGGTTCGGGATCCAGGAGGAGGAGCTGCAGAAGCGGGTGGAAGAGGCGCGCGCAAAGGGAGCGCAAGCCGTCATCCTCCTCTCGCACAACGGCATGGATGTGGACCTCAAGCTCGCCTCGCGGGTCACGGGCATCGACGTGATCCTGGGCGGCCACACGCATGACGGGGTGCCGTTCCCGGTGGCGGTGGCCAACCCGGGTGGCAAGACGCTCGTCACCAATGCGGGCAGCAACGGAAAATTCCTCGGCGTGCTCGATCTCGACGTGCACGATGGCCGCGTGCGCGACGTACGCTACAAGCTGCTGCCGGTCTTCTCCAAGCTCCTGCCAGCCGATCCCGCAATGGCGGCCCACATCGCTCGCGTCCGCGCGCCTTACGAATCGAGGCTTGCGCAGAAGCTCGCGGTCAGCGAATCGCTCCTCTATCGGCGCGGCAACTTCAACGGCACGCTGGACCAGCTGATCCTCGATGCGCTGATGAGCGTGAAGGGCGCCGAGATCGCGTTTTCGCCGGGCTTTCGCTGGGGCACATCGCTCCTCGCCGGCGAATCGATCACCTTCGAGCACGTGATGGACTGGTCGGCGATCACGTATCCCATGACGACCCTCACCGACGTCACCGGGGAGATGATCAAGACGATCCTCGAGGATGTCGGCGACAACCTTTTCAATCCCGATCCCTACTACCAGCAGGGCGGGGACATGGTGCGCGTGGGTGGGCTCACCTACACCTGCACGCCCGGTGCGCGCATGGGCGAGCGGATCACCGACATGCGCCTCGCGGGCAAGCCCATCGAGGCCTCGAAGGCATACAAGGTCGCGGGCTGGGCGCCCGTAGCGCAGGGGATCGAAGGAGAGCCGATCTGGGACGTGATCGCGCAATATCTCCGCGATCGCAAGAGCATCGCCGCGCCGGCACTGAACCTGCCGAGGCTGGGCGGCGTTGCGGGCAACCGCGGCATCGCGCCATGAAGACCGGGACGGCTGCGCTGCGGCTGCGCGTGGAATAAAGCCGCCATCGTAGGACGATTCCGACTTACAGCGGCGCGTCGCGGCGTAGACTGGCTTCTCGGTGGTGCGGTCCTTGGAGCATGAGATGAAAAACCCGACACCTAGATCGGGCGCCTATTGGGGAAGTCTCGAGGCCCGCGAGCACGCGGTGCAGATCTACGCCTCGGACGCCACCTTCCTGGACTCACTCGAGGGATTCATCGGCGCGGCGCTGCGCAGCGACGAAGCCGTGATCGTGATCGCCACCGCGACCCACCTGCATGAGCTCGAAAAGCGCCTTCGCAAGGGCTGGATCGACCTCGACCGCGCCCGCTGGGAAGGCCGCTACATCGCGATGCTCTCCAGCGAAACGCTGGAACGAATCAGCGTCAACGGGACCGTGGATGAGGGCCGGATGCATGCCGTGGTGCGGGAGCTCCTCGCCCGCGGGCGCGGCCCCGATGGCAAACGGCAGGTTCGAGCCTTCGGCGAGATGGTGGCGGACCTTTGGGGCGCCAGCCGCTCCGCGGAAGCCATGCGGCTCGAGGACATGTGGACTCGGCTGCAGGCAAGCGAGAAGTTTCCGCTCTTCTGTGCCTACCCGCGCAGCCTCTTCAAGATGGATTCCCAGCTCGCGATCAACAGGATCTGCGCGGCGCACAACCACGTGGTGCCCGGGTACATCGCCTGAGGCTTGCGCCCGAGCCTTCGGGCGGCGTCGGTAGCGCTTTCTCGAAGGGCCGGTAGGAATTTTCCGACTTCGCGATTTGAAGTCCGCCGATGGAGGAAAAAAGACCGTTCGCCGACAATCTCTTCGTTGCCACCGTACAGAGTTACCGGCCATGAGCCACGAAGCAGTTTGTTTTTCCCCAAGCGTGCCGCGTGCCCAGGACTATTGGCGCATCAACCTGCGCGAGGACTGGGAAGTCACCTTCTGGAGGAGGGAGCTCGATTGCAGCGAGGCCGCCCTGCGAGAAGCCGTGGGCGCGGTCGGCGACTGCGCGGGCGATGTCCGCGCGCACCTGCGATGCTGCCATGACCGGTGATTCGGGCAAGTGGCTCGCCGTCATGGTGAACGAGGCGAGCCTGAAGGAGCTGATGGAGCGGTTTCCGAAACTTGCGCGAACCGAGATCAGCGACGTGATCACGCACCATGGCCCCAGGCGCGAAGCGGTCGTGGAGGAGCTGCAGCGGATCTCCTCCAGGAAGAGCTGAACGATCAGCGCATGTTGCCGGTGTGGCCCAGGGAGTAACGCCCGGGCTGCGGCCAAACCGCGAGCCCATGGGGCTCGGTGCCGACCTTGATGGTGCGAGTCTCTCCGGTCGCCGTGTCGATGGCGTATACGACGTTGTCGTAGCGGCCCGATAGCCAGAGCGTCTTGCCGTCCGCGCTCACGTTGCCCATGTCGGGGCTCCCTCCGCCCGGAATCGGCCAGGTCACGTCGACCTTCTCGGTGGCGAAGTCCACGACCGAGACGCTCCCGGGGCCCGACTTCATGCCATGGATCGCGTGCGAGCCGCGGTTCGCCACGTAGAGCTTGCGCCCGTCGCGGCTGGGATAGATGCCGTGCGTGCCCTTGCCCGTCTCGATGAAGCCGACCTCCGTGAAGGAGGCGCCATCGATGATGAAGACGCCGTCGGCATGCATGTCGGCTACGTAGAAGCGGCTGCCGTCCGGGGATACGCGTACGTCCTGCGGCATGCCGCCCTTGGAGAGCCTGAGGTAGCCCATCACCTTGCGATTCACGAGGTCGATCTTGGCGAGCCCGCCGGAGAACTCGCAGGTGAAGATCGCGAAGCGCCCGTCGATCGAGAAGTCCGCGTGGTTGATGCCGCCGCAGCCACGCGTCGCGATCGAGTACTGCAGCTTCATCGTGTGGGGATCGCGGAAATCCAGGCGCTTGAGGGCCTCGGCGACCACGATGGCGGACTTCCCGTCCGGCGTGAAGTACATGTTGTAGGGATCGGCCACCGCGATCGCCTTGCCCGGCTTGCCGGTGCGCGGATCGATGGGCGTGAGCGCACCCTTGTCGGTACCCTCGGCATTGTTCGTGACCCAGAGCGTCTGCAGGTCCCACGACGGGACCACGTGCTGGGGATTCAGCCCGACCTTGAAGCGGTCGACGACCTCGAAGGTCTTGGGGTCGATCACATAGACATCGTTCGAGGTGACGTGCGGGACGTAAACGCGCTCGAGGTGTCCCTCGACGGCCGGCGAGAGCATGCCCGCCCCCGTCTCGCTATAGAGGTTCTTCGCATCCGGGACCGGCGGCATTCCAGGGGCGATGTCGAGCTGCGCGCGCGCGCAGAGGGCGAGGGTAGCCGCGGCAATCGCGAGCCACGCACGCGGGAGAGGGGCCTTCAATTCCGTAGTGCTCCGTAAGCTAAATCGGGTCATTTTACAGGCGGAAACGGTCGCGCCCGCAGTTGTATCTGCAACCAACCCCCGGTAGACTCGGCCACTCGGAATTCGATATTTCTAGAGGGAGATGCACCAAATGAAGAGGATGATGCTTCTGGGAATGGCGGCAGTCGTTCTCGGCGCCTGCGCGCAGGTGGATACTTCCGATCCCGACCACGCCTGGGTGGAGCGGACCTATCGCACGGGCAGCAACCTGCCCTCGAAGCACTCGGCGGAATCCGATGGCGTGACTTCGGTCAGCAAGGAAGACATGGACAAGGCCCGCGACAGCAGCCAGAGCGTTCCGCGGGGATTCAACCTGCCCGGCCCGAAGTAAGGAGCCCCGTCGTTACCGCTTAACGCACGGCGGAACGAATCGCCTCCACGGTGCGCTTCACGACCAGGTCGACGCCGATCTTCCCGAGGTCGGTGCTCGACCGCTCCGGATCTCCGGAGACGCCTTCTTCCTTCGTATTGCTTCCACGCAACCGATCCGTTCGCACCAGCGAAGGGTCGATCGCAAGCGTGAGCGACGTATCCCCCAGGCCCGCGTGCGTGCCGATCTCTTCTTCGTCGAACCCGTGTGCGGCGAGCGCCTTCGAATACTCCGTGCTTATCGCGGTGTAGTACTCCTCGATCGCGTGTGCGCGCGTGGAGCTGCCGGCCCACTCGCGATTCAGCATCATCGCCGCCCGCTTCATGGCTTTCTGGTAGCCCCCGTGGTCGCCAATGAAGACGATCTCCTTGAACCCGTGGCGGCGGAAGCTTCGCCCGGTGCCGACGAGGATTTCCTCGAAAGTGGTTTCAGGAATGCTGATCGTGCCGGGGAAGCGCATGTGTTCCGTCGCGGGGTTGGTCGAGCCCTCGGGAACATAGGCGAGCACCGGAGCCACGAGCGTATCGCCGAGCGCCGCGGCCACGCGAGCGGCCATGAAATGAACCCTGACGTTGTGCTTGCCGAGCGCGATGTGCGGACCACTTTGCTCGGTTCCCCCGATGGGGATGATGATGGTGGTCTTGCCGGCCTTGATCGCGTCCCGGACCTCGGTCCATGTGAGCTCCTCGAGGAAGACGGAGGGGAGCGGTGCCGCTGACGAGGCGACCACCGGAAGCAGGCACAGGAGGAGGGCGAGCAGGGCGGCTCTGGGCATCGTCGGCAAGGGACGGGCCGGTGGGCGCCGCCGTCGGTTTGGCAGTTGTCCGTGATGATACCTAGCGCCTGTCCGGAATATGCCAAGGAAACGATTTGTTTCGAAACCGCTCCAAAACAGGATCCGCCCCTGTGCGCACCCCCCGGAAGGGCGGCATGACCATAACCATGTCCAGAACGACCCTGTCCCCAGCCCAGCTCTACGCGATGCTCGATCGCGAGTTCAAGAGGCTAAGGCCCATCCCCTGCACGCGCTGCCGCGTTCCATTGCCGTACTGGCGCAAGCCCCCCGACGACGTCTCGGCGAACTGGCACATCGGCCAGCCCGAGGACTGCGAGTATGGCTGCCACCTGGTGATCGCCGAGCTGCTCACGAAGCTCTGGACCCGCTACGACATCGAGCAGCAGATGGTGCAGTAGGGCGCGCGGCTTCGGCCGCCGGGGGTGAGAAGGGTTGGCGGGAGGGCCAACCCGATCGGGAAAATTCTGGCTCCCCGACCTGGGCTCGAACCAGGGACCTGCGGATTAACAGTCCGTCGCTCTACCAACTGAGCTATCGGGGAAGGGA
>DATBAI010000080.1:0-29113 GCA_036271595.1 Usitatibacter sp. | reverse complement strand
ATGCCACTGGTTGGGCTCGTTCCGGTTCATGCTCGAGGGCTCGGGCGCGGCGGTGAACCGGTCGGTCTGGCTGAACGCGACGTCGGGGCCGCCGAGCATCTCGACGCACATGCGGGCGTCGCCATTCACCAGCGCGATCTTTCGATCCGAAATGCTTTCCATGCGGTTCAGCGCGTGGATGTTCCATTCCCAGGTATGGGGCGCCGGCGCCGCGAGCGAATCGCGCACGATGATGAGGTCGGGCCGCACGAAGACGATCGTGCGCTCGGCGCGGGAGAGCTTGCCTTCGTAGGCTTTCTCGGCGTGGCCGGTGACGACGTCGTAGCCCGGGTGAGTCTCGAAATGCGCGATCTCGCCGGAAAATTGCCGGCCGTCGACGCCTTCGCCCTTGCCGCCGTCGTAGGTGATGGCGTTCGCGGCGCGCGTCTGCTTGTACCACTCGGTCCAGTGCGGCGTGCGGTAGTTGTCGTAGTAGCCCGAGGCGATGGCGAGGCGCTTGCCGCGCGAGTTCACGACGAAGCTGTTCTGGTCGGCGTGGCTGTGGTTGTACGAGCCGTAGGGGCTCGACCTGAAATAGACCGACGTGCGATCGGGGTCGGCGAGATCGCTGTGCATCGCCGCCCAGCCGATCGAAGGGAATGCCGCGCCGTTGGCGGTGCCGCCGGGGACGCGGTCGCTTTTCTCCAGCATGCGCGGCGCAAGCAAGACCTCGAGCCGCGCCGGATCCGCTCCCTTCAGCTGCGTCGCGTACCAGATGCCCACCGGGCTCGGGGCGAAGTCCGTGTAGGCCTGGCCGATGCGCGCCCAGAGCTCCGAGAGCTTCTGCTCCTGCCCGTCGCCGAAGAGGCCGCTCGGTGTGTTGGGCGGCAGGAAGTAGGCGAGGTAGCGGGAATAGTTGCGTACCCACTCCTTCTTCGCGAGGTCGATGCCAGTCGCGTTCTTCAGCACATACCAGACGGGAAGGTTGGTGCCCGTGTCCCAGTCCGCCTGCGCGGTGCCGTTGCCGAAGCCACCGTCGGCACCACCCCAGGGGCTGGTCCAGACGATCGCCATCTGCGCCGCGCCTCTCAGCCACTCGTCGGCTTCTGGGAGATCGCCGGCGGTGAGCGCGGCGATGGCGGCGGTGATGGTGAGCGTGAGGTTGCCGTGCGAGTCGTACGGATAGCGCGAAATCTCTCCGGTCGCGACGTACTCCTCGTACATGTCACGCGTGCGCACCCGGATGGCGTCGAGGATTTTCGCTTTCTGTTCGGCCGAGAGATAGTCGTAGGTCCAGTCGTAGCCCAGCGCCAGGGTCCACGCGACGTTGCGGCTCGCCATGTCGTTCTGCGAGAAGCCGATAGGCCCGGTCGTGCTCCATGCGGCCTGCGCGAGAAGGCGCCTCGCGGCATCTGCTCCATAGCGAGGATCGTGCGTCCCGGCCCATGCGAGCGCCGAGGCGAGGGTGCGCTTCTGCTCGTCCACCGTGTCGTTGTAGTTCGAATCCTTGGATTGCGAACGTGGCTCCTCCTGGACCGGCAGGTGGCGCTTGTCGTCGGCTTCCTGGGCCATCGACGCGAAGCCGTTCACGCGCTCGCCGCGGAAGGCGGGCAAAGGGCTGGAAGCGCCGTTCGCCCAAGTGCGCGGATGGGGCGTAGCCCGCGCGCGCTTCACGATCTCGTCGGGGGAGGGCAGCAGGAAGGAAACAGGATTGGATGCGATCGTGAACGTGCGCGGCTCGGTCTCGTCCGAATCGTTCGTGCTTTTCATCCGCCACGTGTACCTGCCTGCGGGGAGCGTGTGGTCCCAGACGAGCCAGTTGCGATTGGTGGTCCTGGCTTCGGTCTTGCCGTCCGGCCCCGTGAGCATCAATGTGTAAGTGAACTTGCCTTCGAGCGGCGGCCAGGTGAATTCAGGCGGCGTCTGGGTGATGGTCGAGCAGTCGCGCGGCTGCACGGGGGCGAGCAGCGGGTCGGAGCGCACGAGGAAGTCGGAATGCATGCCGCAACCCGAGGCGCTGACCTGCGCGCTCGCGGAGGGCAAGGGGAGCGTATGCCGGAAGAAGATGGCCGCGGCGGCGACGAGGGCGACCACGGCCGCGGCGAGGCCGAGGGCGCGCGTGCTCATAGGACCCTCAGGCTAACAGCGTTCCGTTGTCGTTTTCCCGCGACAGGAGGCCCGATCCATGGTCCGATCGGGCTGGCGCGTTCGGGGCGCCGGGAACTGCCCGATCAGTTCTCGAAACCCTCGACCCGCTTGAAGGACCCCGGCAACGCGCGTCCGGTACGGGCTCGCGCGCCGCGATAGTGGCCGAAGTCGTTCGCCTTCACGATGAGCGTGCTTCGCTTATCGCCGCGCACGGTCGCGATCTCGAGCCGCTCGCCCACCGGCTTCAATCCCACCATCGGCTCGCCCTCGTGCAGCTTCATGGCCATCACGCCGCGGCCGCCATTGGGAAGCTCGTTCACTTCGTCGAGCGCGAAGATGAGGAGGCGCTTGTCGCTCGAAAGGGCCGCCACTTCCTTCGCCTCGCGGGCGAGAATCGAGGGGCGCAGCAGCGATTCGCCTTCGCCCACGCTCACGAACTGCTTTCCGGCGCGGCGGTCCGTCACGAATCCAGCGAGATTCGCGCGTAACGCGTAACCGCCGGTGCTCGCGAGCAGGATCGGCGTCTCGGGGCCCGCGGAGATGAGGCCCACGATGGCGGTGCCCTGCGTTTCCGCGAGCGAGCTCACCGGAACGCCATCGCCTTTGCCGCCGGGCAACTCGGATGCGCGCACGTTGAAGATGCGGCCGTTGGCGCCGAAGAGCACGATCGGTGTGGTGGTTCGCGTCTCGACCACGGCGAGCTCCGCGTCGCCTTCCTTCCACGCGAGCGCGCCGCGGTCGATGCCGTGGCCCGAGCGCGAGCGCAGGAATCCATTGCGCGAGAGGATCACGGTCACCGGCTCGTCGACCACCGCCTCCACCATGGAAACCGTGATGCGTTCGGCCTCCTCGATCACGGTGCGACGCTTGTCGCCGAAGCGCTCCGCGTCCTCTCGCACCTCCCGGGCCGCGAGCTTGCGGCGTTCGCCGGGTGAGCCGAGAAGCTTCTTGAGCGATGCTTGTTCCTTCGTGAGCTCGGCGGCTTCCTTCTCGATACGGATGCCTTCGAGGCGCGCGAGCTGGCGCAGGCGTATCTCGAGGATGTCCTCGGCCTGGCGCTCGGAGAGCGCGAACTTCTCCATCAGCTCGGGCTTCGGCTCATCGCTCGCGCGGATGAGCTTGATCACCTTGTCGATATTCAGGAACGCGATCAGCCGGCCTTCGAGGACGTGCAGCCGGTCGGCGACCTCGGTCGCGCGATGCTCGAGGCGCCGCTCGATCACCTCCAGCCGGAACTTCGCCCACTCGCCCACGGCTTCGGCGAGCGGCATCTGTCGCGGGCGCCCGTCGGTGCCGATGGCCACCAGGTTCATCGCCACGTTCGACTCCATCGTCGTGTGGGCGAGGAGGAAATTCATGAGCTCCTCGGGCTCGACCTTGCTGGTGCGCGGCTCGAAGACGATGCGCACCGGATGCTCGGCATCGGAATCGTCGCGCTGCGATTCGAGGAGGGCCAGAGTGGCGGCCTTGAGGCTCTGCTGGTCGGGCGTGAGCGACTTCTTCCCGGCTTTGGCCTTTGGATTCACCAGCTCATCGATCTCGGCCAGCACCTTCGCCGCCGAAGTGCCCGGCGGAAGCTCCGTCACGGCCACGCGATACTGCCCGCGCGCGAGCCTTTCCACGCTCCAGCGGGAACGCACGCGAATGCTGCCGCGCCCCGTTTCGTAGGCGCGCTTGATTTCCTCCCGCGAGGAAATGATCTGGCCGCCACCGGGAAAATCCGGCCCCTTGATGGACCGCGTGACGGGCTTCGCGCCGTCCTCGGCTTCCAGCGTCTGCGCACAGGCCTCGGCGACTTCCTTCAGGTTGTGCGGTGGGATCTCGGTCGCCATGCCGACCGCGATGCCGGAAGCGCCGTTCAAGAGCATCAGGGGCAACCGCGCTGGAAGGAGTTTCGGCTCCTGGAATTCGCCGTTGTAGTTGTCGATGAAGTCGACCGTCCCGCGATCGAGCTCCGAGAGGATCACGTGCTCGGCGAACGGCGTGAGGCGCACTTCCGTATAGCGGTACGCCGCCGGGGCGTCGCCGTCGCGTGAGCCGAAGTTGCCTTGGCCGTCGATCAATGGATAACGCAGCGTGAACTCCTGCGCCATTCGCACCATCGCGTCGTAGGTCGCGGTGTCGCCATGCGGGTGATAGCGGCCGAGCACGTCACCCACCACGCGAGCGCTCTTCTTGTGCGGTACGTCGGACCGAGTGCCCATCTCTCGCATCGTGAACAGAATGCGCCGCTGCACGGGCTTCTGGCCGTCTTCGACCGACGGCAGCGCGCGGCCTTTCACCACGCTCATGGCGTAGGCAAGGTAGGCGCGCTCGGCGAATTGGGAAAGGGATGGGTCTTCGGGAGGGCTCGCGGAAGGGCCGCCGGCGCGCGAGGGTGGGGCGGGTGGCTGCGAGAAGAGGTCGCCGGACAAGTCGGCGCCTTTCGCGCGCTTCTTGCCCTTCACGCTCATATGTCGGCCTCGACGGTGTGGCCCTTCTCTTCCATCCACGCACGTCGACCCGAGGCTTCGCCTTTGGCCATGAGGAGCTTGAAGACGACGTGTGCGGCGTCGCGCTCGCCGTGGTCGAGGCGCATTTCGACGAGCCGGCGCGTGTCGGGGTTCATCGTGGTTTCACGAAGCTGGTCGGGATTCATCTCGCCCAGGCCCTTGAAGCGTCCGACCTGGACCGCACTGTCTCGCAAGCCCTCGTCCCGCAACTTCTCGAGCATCTGGTCGCGTTCGGCTTCGTCGAGGGCGTAGACACGCTTCTCGGCCTTCACCTTGCCGTGCGGAGCAATGCGGATAACGTAGAGCGGAGCCTGCGCGATGAACACATGCCCCTTCTCGATCATCTTCGGGAAGTGGCGGTAGAAGAGCGTGAGGAGGAGGGTCTGGATGTGTGCACCGTCCACGTCCGCGTCGGCCATCACGATCACCTTGCCGTAGCGCAGGGCCTCGAGGACCGAGTCGGAAGCATCGTAGCCGTGCGGGTCGATGCCGAGCGCGACCGCGATATCGTGCACCTCGGTATTCGCGTAGAGCTCGGCCGCGGCGACTTCGAACGTGTTCAGCACCTTGCCCTTGAGCGGCAGGATCGCCTGGTACTGGCGGTCGCGGGCCTGCTTGGCGGAGCCGCCGGCGGAATCACCCTCGACGAGGAAGACCTCGTTCCTCGTCATGTCCTGGGATTCGCAATCGGTAAGCTTGCCCGGAAGCACCGCGACGCCGGAGCCGCGCCGCTTCTCGACGACCTTGCCCGCCTTCTGCCGCGCGGTGGCCGCGCTGATGGCGAGCTGCGCGATCCTCTTTCCCTCTTCGGGGTTGGCGTTCAACCACGCATCGAGGGGATCCTTCACCCGCGAGGCCATGAGCTTCACGGCTTCCCGCGACGAGAGCCGCTCCTTGGTCTGGCCCTGGAACTGCGGGTCGAGGAGGCGCGCCGAGAGCACGTATCGCAGCGGCTTCCACACGTCCTCGCTCTGGAGCGTCACCCCGCGCGTGGTGAGCTCGTGGTGCTCGCAGAATTCCTTCACGGACTCGTACACGGCGTTGCGAAGGCCCGCCTCGTGCGTGCCGCCGAGCGCGGTGGGAATGAGATTCACGAACGATTCGCCTTCGCCGCCCGCTTCGGACCAGGCGATGGCCCATGAGGCGCCTTCGCCTTCGGCGTAGTTGGCGTCGTCGGCGGCCACATAGGACTCGGCGGCGAAGATGGGACTCAGGTAGCCGTCGGCGCCGTCGATGCGCTCGCGAAGGTACGCCTCGAGGCCGCCTTCGTATTTCCAGGAGCGCTTGTCCTTCTTCGCCTCGTCGGTGAGGGATACCTCGAGGCCGGGAAGGAGCACGGCCTTGGCACGCAGCAGCAGCTCGAGATCGCCCTTCTTGACCGTCGGGGAATCGAAGTACCTGGGATCGGGCCACGCGCGTACGACGGTGCCACTCGTTCGCGCTCCTGCCTTGCCGGTCTTCTTCAGCTTCGAGGAAACCTCGCCGCCCTCGAACGCCATCTCGTGCACGGCGCCTTCACGGCTGACCGCGACCTCCAGCCGCCTGGAAAGAGCATTCGTGACGGAGACGCCCACGCCATGCAGCCCGCCCGAGAATGCGTACGCGCCGCCGCCCTTCTTGTCGAACTTGCCGCCCGCGTGAAGACGGGTGAAGACGATTTCGACCGTCGGCGCCTTCTCCACCGGGTGCGGTCCCACGGGAATGCCACGGCCGTCGTCGGCCACGCTCACCGAGCCATCGGCGTGCATCACGACGTCGATATGCTTCGCGTATCCACCGAGCGCTTCGTCCGCGGCGTTGTCGATCACCTCCTGGATGATGTGCAGCGGGCTGTCGGTTCGCGTGTACATGCCCGGGCGCGCCCGCACCGGCTCGAGACCCTTCAGGACCTTGATTGATTGCTCGTCGTATTTCATGGGGATCAGCTGCCGAGGACTACGAGATGTTCTTTCTTCGCTCCGGCCACGGATGTTAGAGGAATTCCCTCGTCGAAGGTGACGAGGCGGCAATCGTGCGCAACGGCTGTGGATAACAAGGTGGCATTCGCTGTTGCCGGACGCGAGGACGGTTATGGTGATAGGGTCCCCGATCGGATGCATTTACCACTTTCGGAGGACCCGTCATGCCCTCGGCGAAAAAGCCGCCCGCAGAGCCCACCCGCAAGGACCAGATCGACGCGCTGCTGCTCGCGCTGCGTGGCGTCGAAGCGCGCAAGATCAACGGCCTTGATGCCTACTTCGTTGCCGACAAGATGTTCGCGTGCATCAGCGGCAAAGGCATCGGCATCCGGGTTCCCGTGGCGACCGCGACCGAATTGCAGTTCTCGCGCGAAAACGTGACGTCGTTCTCGCCCGGCGGCATGTCGAGCACACGCGAGTGGATCCAGATCGATCGGGCCAACGCCGCGGACTACGCGAACGACCTCGATCTCTTCCAGGCCTCGATCGACTTCGTGAACAAGGGCCGACGCTAGCGTGCAGGAAGCACCAGGGGCACCCGGAAACGATCCGACCTGGACCAGCAGCGACAAGGACCTCGTCGGCTGCTCGCTCGGTGCCGGGCGCCTGTGGTTCACCACCGGCTTCGGCATCCTGAACGAGGTCTACTCTCCGCGCATCGACCTGCCCCAGATCCGCGACCTCGGCTTTGTCGTTGCCGACGGGCAGGGCTTCTGGGTCGAGGTCAAGCGGCTGGAGTCGTACCGCACTGTCCTGCCGCAGGCCGGCGTGCCGGCGCTCGAAATCATCCACACCCATCCGCGGTTCGAGCTGCGGCTGCGGATCGCGCCTGACCCGCAACGCGAGGTGCTGCTGATCGACGTGGCATTGCTCGGCGACCTCGCGCTGCGTCCCTACGCGCTCCTCGCCCCGCACCTTGGCGGCACGGGTCACGCCAACCTGGCCGAGGCCGGTTGGTACCGCGGCCGGCGCATGCTGTGGGCCGAGCAGGGCCCGTTCGGACTGGCGCTCGCCGCGGTCGACGGCAGCCAACGCGATGCGTGGGGCGCCGCCAGTGCCGGCTACGTCGGCGCAAGCGACGGGTGGCAAGACTTCGACCGCCATGGCCGGCTCACCTGGCAGTTCGACACCGCCGGTCCGGGCAACGTGGCGTTGATCGGCGCGCTACCGCCCGCCGCCACGCTCGCGCTCGCGTTTGCGGCCAGCCGCGAGTCGGCGGCCACGTTGGCGGTCGCGTCGTTGTGCCAGCCTTTCGACGCCGTTTGGGCCGCCCACGTCGGGGCTTGGCGAACCTGGCAGCAGCAGGTGCAGCAGCCGGCCGGCCTTCCGCCCGCCTTGGCGGACCCATTGGCGACTTCGGCGATGGTGCTGCGGGTGCATCAGGACAAGACGTTCGTGGGCGCGATGGTCGCGAGCCTGAGCGTGCCCTGGGGAAACAGCAACGACAATGTCGGCGGCTATCACCTGGTGTGGCCGCGCGACCTGGTCGAAAGCGCCGGCGGACTCCTGGCCCTGGGTGCAGTGGCGGAAGCGCGGGACATCCTGCGCTACCTGCTGGCGACCCAACTCGCCGCGGGCAATTGGTCGCAGAACCAGTGGCTGGGCGGCACGGCCTTCTGGCAGGGCTGCCAACTGGATGAAACGGCGTTCCCGGTGCTCCTGGCCGCCGCGCTCGCCGAGCGCGAGGCCCTGGATGGCATCGAGGTGGCGCCGATGATCCTGCGCGCGCTCGCCTTCATCGCGCGCATGGGCCCGGCCTCCGACCAGGACCGCTGGGAAGAGGACGCGGGGATCAATGCCTTTACCTTGGCGACCTGCATCGCGGCGCTCGTTTGCGGCGCGCCTTGGCTCGACGAGCCGGCCAGGGCTTGGGCGCTGCGGATCGCCGACGACTGGAATTCGCGGATCGAAGAGTGGACGGCGGTGCAGGACACGGCACTCGCGCGCGCGCATGGCGTCGCCGGCTACTACGTGCGCAGCGCGCCACCGCTGGCCCCCGACGGCCTGCGCCATCTCGAGCGCAACTTGACTATCAAGAACCGAGCCGATGACCCCGGAGTGCCCGCCGAGGACCAGGTGGCGACCGACTTCTTGCACCTGGTGCGCATGGGCTTGCGCGAGCCGGGCGACCCGCTGGTGCTCGACACGCTCGAGGTGGCCGACGCGCTGCTGCGGGTCGAGACACCGGCCGGTCCCGCGTGGCATCGGTACGTCGGCGACGGCTATGGCGAACGCGAGGACGGCGGCCCCTTCGATGGCGCCGGCCGTGGGCGCGCGTGGCCGCTGCTGAGCGGCGAGCGTGGCCACTACGAGCTCGCGGCGGGACGCGATCCCCTGCCATACCTTCATGCGATGGCGGCGATGGTGGGGCGCTGCGGGCTGATTCCCGAGCAGGTCTGGGACGAGGCGGCGTCACCGCGCCCATGGCTCACGCTGGGCAAACCCACGGGTTCCGCGATGCCGCTCGTGTGGGCCCATGCGGAATTCGTCAAGCTCGCTGCGAGCCGAACGCTGGGGCGCCCGTTCGATCGGCCCGAGGCGGTGTGGCGGCGTTATGGCGGCCGCCGTCCGGCGCCGGCCGACGCGGTGTGGTCGCCACGCGCTCCGATTGCGCAGATGCGCCCGGGCCAGACGTTGTGGCTATGCCTGAATCGTCCGGCGCAAGTGCACCACGGCATCCAAGGCTGGCAGGCGGTCGCGGACAGCGACACTGCGGACAACGGGCTCGGTCAGTACGTGGCGGCGCTGCCCACGAGCGGCCTCGCCGCCGGCACGCGGATCGACTTCACGTTTCTCTGGACGGACAGCGGCACTTGGGAAGGCAGCGACTACCGCATCGACGTCTCCTGAGCTCAGCCCCAGACTTCCCTCGAGATCTCCACGATCATCCGCATCTTCGCGGCCTGCTGCTCGCGCTGGATCTCGTTGCCGTGGACCGTGGACGAGAAGCCGCACTGCGGTGAGAGGGCAAACTGGTCGAGCGGGGCGTATTTCGCGGCCTCGTCGATGCGCCGCTTGATGGAATCCTTCGATTCCAACTCGCCCAATTTCGTGGTGACGAGGCCCAGCACCATGGTCTTGCCCTTGGGGAGGAAGCGCAGCGGCCGGAAATCCCCCGAGCGTTCGTCGTCGTACTCGAGGAAGTAGCCGTCGACGTTCAGCTCGTTGAACAGCACCTCGGCAACAGGCTCGTAGCCGCCTTCGGCGACCCAGGCGCTCTTGAAGTTTCCGCGGCAAAGGTGCGTGCAGATGGTCATTCCCGCGGGCTTGTCGCGGATCGCCTCGTTGATGAGCTTCGCGTAGTCGCGCGGGAGGTGGTCCGGATCGAGGCCGCGCTGCTTCGCCGCCTCGCGCATTCTCGGATCGCAGAGGTAGGCGAGGTTGGTGTCGTCCAGCTGGAGATACGTGAGCCCCGCGTCGCTCAGCGACTTGATCTCGTCGCGGTAGGCCGCCGCGACGTCGGCGAAGAACTCGTCGAGGTCCGGATACGCTTCCTGGCTGATGCCGGCGCGCGCGCCGCGGAAGTGCAGCATCGTGGGCGAGGGGATCGTCACCTTGGGCGTCTTCGTGGTGACCGACTTCAGGAACTTGAAGTCGTCGAGCTGGATCGGCTTCGCATGCTTCACCTTCCCGGTCACCTTGAGGACGGGTGGCGCGAAGCCCACGTCGCCGGTCTTGGTATGGAACGAAGTGCTGAAACCGGTATGCGTCTCCACTCCGTCCAACTGCTCGAGGAAGTCGATGTGGAAGTAGGTGCGGCGAAACTCGCCGTCGGTGATTCCTTCGAGGCCGAGGCCTTCCTGGAACTTCACGATGTCGCGGATCGCGGCATCCTCGGCCTTGCGCAGCTCGGCCTTCGAGATCCTGCCGACCGCGAGCTGGTCGCGTGCATCGAGCAATTCCTTGGGCCGCAGGAAGCTGCCGACGTGGTCGGCACGGAACGGGGCCCGGGTGCGTTGGGTCATCTTCGCTTTCCTAGATGGGTCGAACTTTCTCGATCTTGTCGAACTCGATGTTCCAGGGCTTGCCGTCGCGCATCTCGCAGCGGCGGATGTAGATATCCTGGACCACGTCGCGCGTTTCCGCGTCGATGGTCATGGGCCCCCGAGGGCTCGTCCACGACATGCCCTTTGCCGCCGCGACGAGCTTCTCCCCGTCGGTCGTGCCGGCCTTCTTCAGCATCGCGGTCATGAGGTGCATGCCGTCCCAGCCGCCGACCGACATGAAGTTGGGCCGGAACCCGTTCGTCTTCATGAAGCTCGACACGTACGCCTTGTTCTCCGGCGAGTCATGCGCGGCGGAGTAGTGGTGCGAGCTCACGATGCCCAGGGCCGGCTGGCCGATGGCTTCCAGCAGGTCGTCGTCGAGCACGTCGCCGGTGCAGATCAGCTTGATGCCGGCTTCCTTCAGGCCGCGGTCGGCGAATTGCTTCATCACCGCGGCGCCCTCGCCCGAAGGCACGAAGAGGAAAAGCGCATCGGGCTTGGCGTCCTTCGCGCGCTGCAGGAAGGGCGCGTAGTCGGGGTTCTTCAGCGGCGTGCGAAGCGACTCGACCACCTTGCCGGCCTTTCCGAAGTGACCGACGAAGACCTTCTCGCAGTCCAGGCCGGGAGCGTAGTCGGTGACCATCGTGACGACGCTCTTGATGCCGTTCTTCGTAGCCCATTCCGCCATCGGCCACGTGATCTGCGGCACGGTGAAGCCCGAGCGCACGATGAAGGGCGAGCGCTGCGGGACGATGGAGGTGGCCGCGCACATCACGATCATCGGCACCTTGGCCTCGGTCGCAATCGGCGCCGCGGCGAAGGCGAGCGGCGTGAGGCCGAATCCCGAAAGGAAGGTCACGTGGTCGCGCGAGACCAGCTCCTGCGCGATGCGCTTCGTGGTCTCGGGCGCGAGGCCCGTGTCGTCACGAACCAGGAGCTCGATTTTCTGGCCCGAGACCGTATCGCCGTTCCTGGCGAGGTAGAGGCGTACCGCGGCTTCGACCTGGCGACCCGTGGACGCGAAAGGGCCGGTCAGCGGAAGGATCAACCCCACCTTGATGGGATCGGCGGCGCGCGCCGTGAACGGAAGCAATGCGGAAGCGGCGGCGGCGGCGCCGCCCTGGATGAACTGGCGACGCGATTGCGACGGACGGCGGATCATGGGGCCCCCTCTTGTCGTTCCAATTTTATCGTCACCTCGGCTGGCACCGGGATGGCATGGCCGCCAACTATAATCCATCCAACTCCATGGCCCTCATCCTCGGAAACCAGGACGTGGCGCGCACGCTCACGATGCGCGACACGATTTCCCTGCTGGAATCTTCATACGCCGACCTCGCGTCGCGCGAGGCCGTCTGCCGCCCGAGAATCGACATCCGGATCCCTACCAGCAATCCCAACCGCCATTACCAGTGGGGAACGATGGAAGGCGGGTCCACGCGCGGCTACTTCGCGATCCGCATGAAATCCGACGTGATCGAGGAGCGGCAGGGCGAGGGCGGCAGCACCCAGGAGAAATTCTCGGGCAGGCCCGGCCTTTTCTGCGGGCTCGTGCTGCTCACCTCCACCGAGACCGGCGAGCCGCTCGCGCTCATCAACGACGGGCTCATGCAGCACATGCGCGTGGGAGCCGACGGCGCGATCGGCGTGAAGCACATGGCGCGCAAGGACGCGGCCGTCGTCGGCATGCTGGGCTCGGGCGGGATGGCGCGCTCGCACGTCGAGGCGTTTCTCTGCGTGCGGCCCATCGAGCGGCTGCGGGTCTTCAGCCCCACGCACGCCAACCGCGAGCGTTTCGCGGCGGAGATGCGCGACAAGCACGGCATTCGAACCGAGGCCTGCGATTCGCCCGCCGAGATCTACCGCGGCGCGCAGATCGTGGCCGCGCTCACCGATTCCACGGCGCCCGTGCTCGAAGGCGAACGCCTCGAACCCGGCGCCCACATCGTGAACATCGGCGGGGGCGGGGTACCGGACGCGGCGAGCCTCGCGCGCATCGACCGCTGCCTTCGCTTCGGAAGCGCTCCTTCGCCCACCAACCGCGAGGAGCTTGCCCTGGACGACGAGTACCTCGCCTGGTCGGCACGCCCCGATCGCATCAAGGGCCGGGGACGCAAGCGCGCTCACGGGAGTGCGCTCGCCGGCAAGACCGTTTCCCTCCACGACGTGACGAGCGGCGCGCAACCCGGGCGCCTCTCGGATTCCGACATCACCTGGTCGGAACGTGGAAACCTGCAGGGGGTACAGTTCTTCGCCCTTGCCGCCCACGTCTACGAAAGCGCCCGCAAGCTGGGGCTGGGCCGGGAATTACCGACCGAATGGCTGTTGCAGGATATTCGGGACTGATTGGTTGTCCGACACCCAGATGAAAAGGCACTTCTCGATGATCCGCGAGTTCCACCTCGCGGACTTCTTCACCCTCGGCAACGCGGCGTGCGGCACGCTGGGCGTGTTGTTCGCCATGCTCTATATGCCGGGGCAGGACCTGTCGGACTTCTACTGGGCCGTCGCCATGGCGCCGCTCGCCTTCATCTTCGACGTCCTCGATGGGCGGATCGCGCGGGCCCGGCAGCAGCATTCGGCGCTCGGGCGCGAGCTCGATTCGCTCGCCGACGTGATCTCCTTCGGGATGGCCCCCGCGGCGTTGGGCTTCGCGGCGGGGTTGCAGGGTGGCCTGGACGTCGTGATGCTGGTCTATTTCGTCTGCTGTGGCGTGAGCCGGCTTGCGCGCTACAACGTGACCGCGGAATCGATTTCCGCCGGCTCCGCCAAGGTTCCATACTTCGAGGGCACGCCGATTCCCACGAGCGTCGTGCTCACCGCGGTGCTCGCGGGATGCGCGTGGCGAGGCTCGGTCGGTGCGGAGCTTCCGTTCGGCGCCTGGGATATCGGCCCATGCGTGCTGCACCCCCTCGCGTTGCTCTATGGCCTGTCCGGAACCCTGATGATCAGCAAGACGCTTCGCATTCCCAAGCTCTGAGGCCCGGGGTGCTAGCATTCGCGACGCCATGGCACGCAAGACCCGATCCCGCGCAGTGAAGCGCCCCCGTCGCGAGGAGGCCGAGGAGGCGGTGCGCACCTTGATCCGCTGGGCGGGCGACGATCCCGGCCGCGAAGGGTTGCTGGATACGCCAGGGCGTGTCGCTCGGGCCTACGAGGAGTTCTTCGCGGGCTACGGGCAGGATCCGCGTGAAGTCCTCTCGCGCACATTCAGCGAGGTCGAGGGCTACGACGAGATGATCGTGATGACCGACATCCGCTTCGAGAGCCATTGCGAGCACCACATGGTCCCCATCATCGGCAAGGCGCACGTGGGTTACCTTCCCGACAAGCGCGTGGTGGGGATCTCCAAGCTGGCGCGCCTGGTCGAGGTCTATGCGCGGCGGCTGCAGGTCCAGGAGAAGATGACCGCGCAGATCGCCGACACGCTGCAGGACATCCTGCATCCCAAGGGCGTGGCGGTGGTGATCGAGGCCGCGCACCAGTGCATGACGACGCGCGGCGTGCACAAGCCTGGCGTGGGCCTCGTCACGAGCCGCATGCTGGGCGCCTTTCGCAACAACGCCTCGACGCGCCGTGAGTTCCTGGCGGTGATCGGCCGAACGGGTTCCAGCTCGCTGCCGAATACGTGACCCGCTTTTTTCTCGCGTCCTTCCTCTCGCTCCTGTGCGCGACAGGGGCCATGGCGGATTCCTGGCCCGGCCATGCCGTGGCGATCGTCGTCCCCTTTTCTCCCGGGACCGGCATGGACATCCTGGCTCGTACGCTGGGGCCGAAGCTCTCTGCGATGTGGAACCAGCCGGTCGTGATCGAGAACAAGCCGGGCGCTTCCGGCAACATCGGGACGTTCTTCGTCGTGAAGTCACCACCCGACGGCTACACCTTGATGATGGGTGCCTCCACGGTCGTGACCAACCTCGCCCTGTACAAGAATGTTCCGTACGATCCGGCCACCGACCTCGCACCCATCGGTCTCGCGGCGAAGGCCTCGATGTTGCTCGTGGTCCATCCGAAGGCCGGGGTCGCTTCGGCGAAGGCGCTGGTCGAGCAATCGAAGGCACACCCGGGCACCTTCAACTACGCATCGCCGGGGGTGGGCACACCGCATCACCTCGCCATGGAGCTCTTCAAGGCGCGCTCGGGCGCCGATCTCACGCACATCCCCTTCTCCGGCACGGGACCGGCCTTGACGCAGCTCCTGGGCGGCGAGGTCCCGGTGATGTTCCTGCCCGTCCACGTCGCGATCGCGCAGGTGAAGGCGGGAAAGCTGAACGCGCTCGCCACCGGAGGCGCGAACCGTTCGCCGTTGGCACCGGATGTGCCCACGCTGGGCGAGTTGGGCTACCGCGATTCCGACACCGACATCTGGTACGCGGTGTGGGCACCCGCGAAGACCTCGCCAGCGCTTCTCGCACGCATCGACGCCGACATGCAGAGGGCGCTCTCGATGCCCGACGTGCGCGAAACGCTCGTGCAGCAGGGGATGGAAGTCGTGACCAGCACGCCGGAGGAGCTGCGCCGGCGCATGCTCGAGGATTCCACGCGCTGGGCGGCGGTCGTGCGCGGCGCGAACATCAAGGCCGAGTAGTTGGAGATCCTGGTCGCCGGAGGCGGCATCGCGGGCCTCGCCCTGGCGCTCGCGCTCGATCGCCGGGGGCTCGCCTGCCGCGTGTTCGAGAGCGCACCCGAAATGCGCTCGCTGGGCGTCGGGATCACGCTCCTGCCGCATGCGATGCGCGAGCTTGCGGCGCTGGGCCTCGAGGAACGGCTTCGCGCCGCGGCGATCGAGAACCGCGAAAGCCTTTTCTTCACGCGCCACGGCCAGATCGTATTTCGCGAGCCGCGCGGCAAGCTCGCCGGCTACGAGCACCCCGAGCTCGGCATCCACCGCGGCAAGCTTCACGCGATCCTCCATAACGCCGTGCTCGAGCGTCTTCCCGCGGGAAGCGTCGTGCTCGATCATCGTTGCGCCTCGGTGGCGCAGGACGAAGCAGGCGTAGCGCTCTCGTTCCTGCGCAGCTCGAATGGCGCCGAGCTCGCCCCCGCGCGTGGCGATGTGGTGATTGCATGCGACGGCGTGAACTCCGCGATCCGCCGCCAGTTCTATCCGCACGAAAAGCTCGCCTTCACCGGCATCAACACGTGGCGGGGCGTCACGCGCGCGAAACCCATCTTCGACGGTCGCAGCTACCTGCGGATCGGCACCGTGGACACCGGAAAGATCGTGATCTACCCGATCGCCGACAACGTCGATGCCGAGGGCAGGCAGCTCATCAACTGGACGACGGAGAAGCGGCAGCCCGGCGAGCCCATGAACGACTGGAACAAGCCCGGCCGCGCCGAGGATTTCCTGTCGATCTATGAAGACTGGCGATTCGACTTCCTCGACGTGCCACGGCTCATCCGCGACGCTGACATGGTCTTCGAGTACCCCATGGTGGACAAGGACCCCGTCGATCGATGGACGTTCGGCCGCGTGACCTTCATGGGCGATGCGGCGCACCCGATGTACCCCCGCGGCTCGAACGGCGCGGCGCAAGCGCTCATCGACGCCCGCACGCTGGCCGACCTGCTCGCGGCGAACAACGACCCACGCGAAGCGCTCGCCGAATACCAGGAGGCGCGGCTGGGAGCGACCTCGCGCATCGTCCGCATCAACCGCGAGCAGCCCCCCGACTTCATCCTCATGAGGGT
This sequence comes from Usitatibacter sp., assembly GCA_036271595.1. GTDB lineage: Bacteria > Pseudomonadota > Gammaproteobacteria > Burkholderiales > Usitatibacteraceae > Usitatibacter. The sequence continues at coordinate 12,856 of DATBAI010000080.1, read as the reverse complement.
GGAGGAGCTCACGGGCGGAAAGCGCTTCGGCCACATCGACGAGGTGATCAGCCAGGACGAGATGCGCGCGCTTTCCGAGAGCTACAAGAGGGTCGCGGGGTTCAGCCTCGGCGGCGCGTAGACTTTCGGCTGGACCACGGAGAAGGCAATGGCCAGGATAGAGAAGAAGCTTCGCGACGCGTTGGGCGGGATATCGGGAATCCTGGTGACGCCCTTCGATGACCAGGATCGCCTTGCGCCCGCGCGGCTGGAGCCGATCATCGAGCGTGCCATCGCAGCCGGCGTCCATGCCCTGGTCGCGAACGGGAACACGGGCGAGTTCTACGGCCTCACGACTGCCGAAGCCGAGAAGATGGTCCACGCGGTGGGCGCGCAGATGAACGGGCGGGGCGTGCTGATCGGCGGCGTCGGGCGCAGCGTACAGGACGCGTGCGCGCTCGCGCGCGCCTCGAAAGCGGCCGGCGCATCCGCACTCATGGTCCACCAGCCGCCCGATCCCTTCGTCTCGCCGCGCGGCGTGGTCGCCTATGTCGAGCGCATCGCGGAGGCGGGGGGCGGCCTTCCACTGATGCTCTACTTGCGTAACGACGGCATCGGCATCGACGCGATCGAGAATCTTTGCCGCGTACCGGGTGTAGCCGGAGTGAAGTGGGCGTGCCCCACGCCGATGCGCCTCGCCGAGGCGATCCGGCGCTGCGATCCCGAGATCGTCTGGGTCGACGGCTTGGCCGAACCTTGGGCTGCGCCGTTCTTCGCGGTGGGGGCGCGTGGATTCACTTCGGGCCTCATCAACGTCTGGCCGGAGCACTCGGTGGCCATCCATCGCGCGCTCGAAAGGAACGACTTCGCCACGGCCCGCGAGCTGATCGCGGTGATGGCCGGCTTCGAGGAGCTGCGGGCCGAGGAGCAGAACGGCACCAACGTGAGCGTCGTCAAGGCGGCGCTGCGCCTGCTGGGCGAGGATTGCGGTGCTACGCGCCCGCCCTCGGCATGGCCGCTCACCGAGAAGCAGCTCGCCGGGTTGCGCCGGCAACTGCAAGCGTGGGGCCTCGAGGTTCGCGCTCCCGCGCTGGAGGCCCGATGAAGCCCCGTGACAAGGCGAGCCTTCGCAGCGCGCGCTGGTTCGCGCCCGACGACCTGCGTTCCTTCGGCCACCGCTCGCGCATGATGCAGATGGGCTATGCGCCCGAGGACTACCTCGACCGCCCGATCATCGCGATCATCAACACGTGGTCGGACCTGCAGCCCTGCCACATTCATTTCAAGCAGCGCGTCGAGGATGTGAAGCGCGGGGTGATCCAGGCGGGAGGATTCCCGGTGGAGCTGCCCGCGCTTTCGCTTGCCGAGATGTACGTGAAGCCGACCACGATGATGTATCGCAACATGCTCGCCATGGAGGCGGAGGAGCTGCTGCGCTCGCATCCGGTCGATGGCGCTGTGCTGATGGGCGGTTGCGACAAGACCGGCCCCGCGCTCCTCATGGGCGCCACCAGCATGGACATTCCCGCGATCTTCGTGCCTGCGGGACCGATGCTGCGCGGCAACTACAAGGGCGCGGTGCTGGGGTCCGGCTCGGACTCGTGGAAGTACTGGGACGAGCGGCGAGCGGGCAAGATCACCAGGGCCGAGTGGCTGGGCGTCGAAGGTGGCATCGCGCGCAGCCACGGCACCTGCATGACCATGGGTACCGCGAGCACCATGACGGCGATCATCGAGGCGATCGGCATGAGCCTTCCGGGCGCCTCGTCGATTCCGGCGGACGATTCCAACCACCTGCGAATGGCGGCGGAGTCGGGCCGCAGGATCGTCGACATGGTATGGGAGGACCTGACGCCGTCGAAGATCCAGTCGCGCGCGGCCTACGAGAATGCGATCACGGTGGCGATGTCGATGGGCTGCTCGACCAACGCGATCATCCACCTCATCGCCATGGCTCGACGCGCGGGCCGCGACATCGGTCTCGACGACTTCGAAAAGGCGAGCCGCAATGTTCCGGTGATCGCGAACATCCGCCCGAGCGGCGACAAGTACCTGATGGAGGATTTCTTCTACGCCGGGGGTTTGCGCGGCCTCATGGGGCGGCTTCGCGACAAGCTTCACCTGGACGCGCTCACGGTGACCGGCCGCACGCTGGGCGAGAACATCGCGGGCGCTGAGGTTTACAACGACGACGTCATCCGCACGATGGACAACGCGCTCTACCAGGAAGGCGCGCTCGCGGTGCTGAAGGGGAACCTCGCGCCGGACGGTTGCGTGATCAAGCCCAGCGCCTGCGAGCCGCGCTTCTTCAAGCACACGGGGCCTGCGCTGGTATTCGACGACTATCCTTCCATGAAGGCCGCGATCGACGACGAGAACCTGGACGTCACCGCGGACCACATCCTGGTGTTGCGAAATGCGGGGCCGCAGGGCGGGCCTGGCATGCCCGAGTGGGGAATGCTGCCGATCCCGAAGAAGCTCGTGAAGCAGGGCGTTCGCGACATGCTGCGGATCTCGGATTCGCGGATGAGCGGGACCAGCTATGGCGCCTGCATCCTGCACGTGGCGCCCGAGTCGTTCGTGGGCGGGCCGCTGGCACTCGTGAAGACCGGCGACCTGATCTCGGTGGACATCGACGCACGCAGCATCCGGCTCGAGGTTCCCGAGGCCGAGCTCGCGCGCCGCAAGGCGCAGTGGCAGCCGCCGCCCCCGCACTTCGAGCGTGGCTATGGCTATGTCTTCACGCGGCACATCCAGCAGGCGAACGAGGGATGCGATTTCGATTTCCTGAAAACCGACTTTGGCGCGCCGGTGCCGGAGCCCAAGATCTACTGAGGAAGCCATGAGTGGATTGAGCGCGGCGACGCGCGAGAAGCTGAGGCACGTTAGCACCGCGACCCTCACCAGCATCCTGTTCAAGCGGGGGCTGCGAAACCAGTTCATCCAGGACGTGCACCCGTTGAATCGCGGTGCCGGCAACATGGTGGGCGAGGCGTACACGCTGCGCTACATCCCGGCGCGCGAAGACCTCAATCCCATGACGGTATTCCGCGATCCGGCGCATCCGCAGCGCAGGGCCGTCGAGGAATGCCCGCCCGGCGCCGTCTTCGTGATCGACAGCCGCAAGGACGCGCGGGCCGCTTCGGCGGGCTCGATACTTCTTTCGCGCCTCATGGTCCGCGGCTGCGCGGGCGTGGTCACCGACGGTGGCTTCCGCGACGCCGAGGAGATCGCGAAGCTCGACATGCCCGCCTATCACCACCGCCCCGCGGCACCCACCAACCTCACGGTGCACCAGGCACTCGACATCAACGTCCCGATCGGTTGCGGTGACGCGCCGGTGTTCCCAGGCGACGTGATCGTGGGCGACGGCGATGGCGTGGTGGTCATTCCCGCCCACCTCGCCGACGAGGTCGCCGCCGAAGGGGTCGAGATGACGGCCTTCGAGGATTTCGTGACGGAGCAGGTGATGAACGGCCGATCGATCGTCGGGCTCTATCCGGCGACGAAGGACGAGACGCTTGCCGACTTCGCGGCGTGGCGCAAGAAGACCGGACGATGACCCGTATTAAACTGGCCACTTCCTTTTTCGGCCGAGAAAGCATTCGATGAAGATCCGCGCGGCGATCCTGAACGCGATGGGCGCGGCCATGCCCTACTCGAAGTCGCGACCACTTTCGATCGAGGAGATCGACCTGCGCGCGCCCGGGCCCGGAGAGATCCTGGTGAAGATGGGCGCCGCGGGCCTTTGCCACTCGGACCTCTCCGTCATCAACGGCGACAGGCCGCGACCCACACCGATGGCTCTGGGCCACGAGGCGGCGGGAATCGTGGAAGAGCTTGGCCCCGGGATCACCGACCTCAAGAAGGGCGACCATGTGGTGCTGGTATTCATTCCGAGCTGCGGGCACTGCAATCCGTGCGCGGAGGGACGGCCCGCGCTCTGCGAACCCGGCGCCGCGGCCAACACGGCCGGGAAGCTCTTGTCGGGCGAGGGCAGGCTCTTTCGCAAGGACGGATCGCAGGTGTTCCATCACATGGGGTGCTCGGCCTTCGCCGATCACGCCGTCGTCTCGCGGCACTCCGTCGTGAAGGTGGATCCCGAGCTGCCGCTCGAGGAGGCCGCACTTTTCGGTTGTGCGGTGCTCACCGGGGTCGGCGCGGTCGTCAACACGGGCCAGGTTCGCGCGGGCTCTTCGGTAGCCGTCGTGGGTTTGGGCGGAGTGGGGCTCGCGTCGATCCTCGGCGCCGTCGCATCGGGCGCGCGCTACGTGGTGGCCGTGGACGTTTCCGACGACAAGCTGAAGCTCGCGAAGGAGCTCGGTGCGACGCATGCGTTCAACGCCACTCACGACGGCCTCGTGGACCAGGTGAAGGCCGCGACCAAGGGCGGCGTCGACTATGCGGTGGAGATGGCGGGCTCCACGCGTGCGTTCGAGACGGCGTATCGCATCACGCGCCGTGGCGGCACGACCATCACGGCGGGGCTTCCACCGCCCACCGCGACATGGGCCATGCCTTCCACCAACCTCGTCGCCGAGGAGCGCACCATCAAGGGCAGCTACATCGGCACCTGCGTTCCATCACGTGACCTGCCGCGCTTCATCGACCTCTACAAGCAGGGCAAGTTACCCGTGAACCGGCTGATGACGCACAAGCTGAAGCTGGACGAGATCAATGAAGGCTTCGAGCGGCTCCACGAGGGCAAGGCCGTGAGGCAGGTGATCACGTTCTGACCCGAGGTTGCGGCCGTTGCTGGGTAGAATGCTTTCGCACGAATTGCCCGGGTGGTGAAATTGGTAGACACAGGGGACTTAGGCGCAAATTGAGCTCGCGGGTGGAAACGCCCGCGATGAAGCCCGTCAAAGTCGGCGAAACCCCTGGTCGCGAGATCGAGGCAACGCCGAGCCAAGCCTCGCAGGCTGTCATCCCCGACGCGGCAAACGCCGCGACGATCGGGGATCCAGAAGGCGAAGAAGGTGTAGAGAGCAGACGGCGGGCACCTAAAGCCGCAAGGCCATGGTGAAGGCGTGCTCCAGACCACGAACCCGCGAGGGGCGGCGAAAGCCGAAGTGGCAAGAAAATCCCCTGGCCGAAAGGCCGTGTCGGTTCGAGTCCGGCCCCGGGCACCAGAAACACAGTCGTTAGCCGTCAGTACCTATCACAAGGAACCCATCTAGATCGGCACGCCACTCATGCCATGCCCGGCTATCGCACTCTATCCCGATCTTTTCTCGTGGATTAGCGAAGTCAATGAAGTAGCCGCCCACTGGATACTGCGGATAGAAGGGCACCGGCTGGGAGCGAATGAGCGACCACATCTGCAGCTCGATTGGCGTAAGGATCGTGGGCCAATCCGCAAAGTACGGATCTACCCATCGGTCACTCAGCAACTGTGGCGCCATCGCCGCATATATCCGGCGGATGTGATCAAAGTTGGGACGCCCGTCGGAGCGTCGAAGGTTGCCCGAGGGAATCGGTACAAAGGTGCCCTGGAGTTGCACCCGGACGTCGCGCTCCGTCGCGCTGCCCTTCTTCGCATCCATCGACGTCACGTCCCGCTCGGTTAGCGAACCTTGTCTCGCGGCGGAAATGGATCGTTGCCGTAGCTATCGCTATCGGAGATGCGCCCGTCCTTGTTGTGAATGACGAGTTCGACCTTGTCTTGTCGGGCCCGGTCGCGACCGGTGTCCATCGCCTGTTGTTTTGTTTGGTGAACCGAACTCGCGCGCTGGCTGCCTTCCACCTTGACCGCCCAACCGTTGTCGCGGGGAACCACATGCACATCCTTCTTACCGGCCATAGAAGCCTCCTAAGTAGTTGACGCTCCAAAGTAACCGAGCAGTAGCTCACCAGGTGAGCCTGTCCTCAGAGAAACTTCCCTGCACCGGTGTCACTTATGGGTGCGGGCTATCATATGCAAGTGCCAATCACCGTCCTCAAAACCAAATTCGAGGAAAAGGACCTTGTAAAGAAGCTCGGCGCCAGATGGGACGCCGAGCAGAAGCATTGGTACGTACCCGATGGGCTCGACTTGGAGCCGTTCCAGCGTTGGATTCCCGCGACCATTCCGACCGCCCTACCCGACGGTCCTTCCACCCCGGTCCAAAGTCCGACTCCGAAAGGGGTTCGACTCTTTCAGCTGCTGGCTGAAGTTGGCGCGGCGGTAAGTCAGAAGTTCAAGGCCCCGGTCTGGACCATGGCCGAAGTGTCGAAGGTCGACCTGAGCAATGGTCACTACTATCTCCAGTTGGCCGACCGCGACCCCGACGGAAAGCAGCGAGCACAAGCGCGCGCCGTCATTTGGGCCAGCAATGCGCCGTCCGTAGTACCGCAATTCGAGGCCGCCACCGGGGCAAAGCTAGCACCCGGTATCAAGGTACTTCTGCATGCCCGTCCGGATGTTTCCCCACAGTTCGGCCTGAGTCTCGTTGTTGAAGCCATCGATCCTCAATACACACTTGGCGACCTCGAGGCCCGCAAGCGGGAGATTCGCGAGAAGCTGAAGCGTGAAGGTGTCTTCGATGCCAACAAGAAGATTGCCCCAGCCTGGGACTTCAATGCCGTATTGGTGATCGCGCCGGCGGCGGCGGCGGGCCTCGGCGACTTTCGGGTTGAGGCCGATAGGTTGCAAGCTTCCGGTCTCTGTAAATTCATCTTTGCCAATAGCCGATTCCAAGGTGAAGGAGCCCCCGCTGAGATCGTCACGGCAATCGAGACGGCACTTGCCAAATGGCCTGACGACCTCGATGCACCGGACGCGTTGGTAATCATTCGAGGAGGCGGTCCAGTAAATGATCTGGCTTGGCTCAACGACTACGGGCTTGCCAAGGTCGTTTGCACGATCGGCATTCCCGTCTTTACGGGCATTGGCCATGAGCGAGACACTACGCTGCTGGATGAGATCGCTCATCGATCGTTCGACACGCCCTCAAAGGTAGTTCATGGAATTGAACAGGTAATTCAACAGAGAGCGAGTGAAGCTCGTCGCGCGTTTGATCTCATTACAAGGCGCGGCGGCTCTCTTCTGCACGAGCGGAAAGCCGAACTGGCCAGCGTGCTATCGGACACGGTCTCGGCGTTGCAAACGTGCCTCCGCTCTGCACACGAATCGAATTCACTGTCTATCTCTGCGATCCGGCTTGCGGCAATGAACATACTTGCACGCGCGAAGGAGCAAGTACCTGAGCAATTTGGAATGGTGAGGTACCGCGCTCAGCGATCCATCGCCGAGGCAAAGGAACACGTTCAGGCGAATTTTGTGGCTGTGCGCTACCGCGCCCAACGAAGCATCGCGGATGCGAGAAGTAATAGTCGTCTTGCCAGCGCAGCCATTCAGGACCGATCCCGGGCCGCGATCCGGGAGGCGAATGGTCTGTCCGCCCGAACAATACGAAACGTCCTTGAACGTGCGACACGGCAAGCCGATCACGCTCATTCGTCGGTACTTGCGCAATTTGAGCAGGTCCTAGAGCGAAGCGGCGCTAAGGCCGCAGAAGTCCGTGCAGGGACTACTAGCATCTTAAGTGACATCGCCAGCGCGGCTCGCAAGCAAATCTCACTCGCCCGCGAGCGATCGGGAGCGACGTTTCGCGAGATCAATGCTCAAGGACCTCATAAGACCTTGCGACACGGCTTCGTGATTGTCCGAGACGAACACGGCGCACCTCTCATGCGGGCCGCAAGCGTGCAGGTGGATCAGCCGATTCGATTGACGTTCGACGATGGCGATGTAGATGCGACTACAAAGAAAGGAGAAGGACATGACCGCTAGTACGAAAACATTCCGCGAAGCCTATGACGTTCTTCAGACGCACGCCGCGACACTCCGTGAACAAGAAGCTGAACCTAACATCGATGATCTCCTGAAGATCGTCGAGGAATCTGTTGAGGCCTACAAGGTTTGCAAAGCTCGGATCGACGCTGTCGATAAGGCGCTCGGGGTAGCGCTGAGTAACGCTGGTCTTGCGACCGAAGAGCAACCCACTGACCCCTAGATCAAGATGCGCGCTAGAAATAACATGTGTGATCTATCGGAAAAGGGCTTGCGGGGGGCATGACAGACACGCTCACAAGATCGGCCGATGCGGCGCCGGCTCGAGCCCTGGTGAAAGAGGGCCTGGTTGAGGCTCTAGCCACAGCATATGCAGAGCTGGTGAAGCGCCAACGAACGGCTTCGTCCGCGTTCGTTCGCTGGACCTCTAGCCACGCGCGGTCGCATGAGTTCGCGTGGGCCGAAGCCGGCCGCGAACAACTCATGACGGCTGGTCGTGACATCAAGATCGGCTCGGCAAGTCCGATTTATGACGCGATCAACAAGATGATGGCGACCGCTCAGTTGAATCCTTATGAGCGGGAACTCTTGTACGGATATCCATACATCGTCGGGCAGGTCGATGGAGTACCGATCCGCGCACCCATCTTCACCATTCCGATTTCAATAACAACCGATGGCGAAGCGCTCCTAATCCACCCCGAAGAAGAGCTCTTGCGTTTCAACAGTCTGCCATTTCATTCAGCACTTGAGTCAGCCGCTCACGAAGTGGCCTTAGCTCGGTTAATCTCTGAAACACCTGAGTATCCGCTGACGATAGATGCGCTGAAACACTTCATTGGCTCGTTAGACCGGGAAATGAAGACTATCTCGACAGGAGCCCGTCTCGATGGCGCCCTGCGTTCGCCTCCGACTCGCCCTCAGGGCGCAACCGTGCTTTCCGTAGTTGACAGCGCCGCTTGTTTCGTTGCCCCCAAAACCAGCTACTTCGTTGTCAGCGACCTCATTGAAATCGCAAAAGCTGGAGGGCAGTCAGTTGCTGGCACGTCATTTGGCTGGTTGGTAGGAAGTCATGGCTCGACGCCGACAAGTGATGTATTTGATGATTCGCGCCGTGTGTACTTCCCGTTTGTGTCGAACGCGAGTCAGCGCCGCGTTGCTCTTCTCGCCGAGGAGCCGAATAATCAAATCATTGTTGTTCAGGGGCCGCCGGGTACAGGGAAGTCTCTGACCATTGCCAATGTGGCGTGCCATCTTGTCGCGCGCGGTAAACGTGTGTTGATTTGCGCTCAAAAAGACAAGGCTATGCAAGTAGTGGACGAAGAACTGAGGGCTCTCGATCTGGCTGAGATGCCGATGACACTCCTGAGACAAGACCGAGATTCGAAACAGGAACTACGCGACCGGCTTGACTCTATTCAAAAGAGACGCGCGGCCGCGGAAAGCGAGGCTGCAAAGACACAGGCGCAGTCCCGCCACGATAGGCTCGTGGTCGACGCAGAATCGATGGAGATTGCACTGCATCGCTCGCTTGAGCAAGAGGATATTGTTGCGCGAGCGGATGCATCGGTACGAGACGCCCCTAATTGGCTGAAGCGCCTACGCGCCCGCGTTAGCCGCTGGAGCGCTGTACGCCGCGCAGCCAGTACCTCTCCGAAAATGTCGGACGAACTTGGTAATTTGGCGACCACGCACCGCGAGCAGCTATTGAAGAGGTCCGTCGAAATTCTTGGGAGCGCGGCGGAGCACCGGACGGGAAAAGCTACCCGCGACGAACGTAACCTGCTCAAGGACTTCTCTAAGTTACTCGGCCGCAATCAGACCAGCTTTAAGAACTTCAGCGTGTTTGACCGACTGAAAGCAAATCCAGACCGGTGCGAGATGCTGTTGAATATCTTGCCATGCTGGATCATGAGCCCAGATGACGTGGCGAGGTTGTTCCCATGTAGACCTGGGCTTTTCGATGTGGTCATCATCGACGAGGCATCGCAGAGCGACTTGCCGTCGATGGCTCCTGTCCTATATCGCGCCAAACAGGCGATCATCGCCGGCGACTCGAAGCAAATGCAGGCTCAGAGGTTCGCGTTCACTGCAAACCAAGTTGCTGCACAGGCGTGGCGCCAACACGGCCTCGACAAGCTGGATCCCGACGGAAACCTTGATCCCGCCAAGGTGAGCCTTCTTGATCTGGCGTCGATACGAGGAAGCGAAGAGGTGTTTTTGGACGAACATTTCCGCTCACTTCCTGGAATCATCAGCTTTTCAAACGAACGGTGGTACCAGAACAAGATGAGACTCATGCGCGATCCCGACGATCGGCGCGTTGGCGATCACGATGCGCCTGTGTGTCGCCTTCATCATGTCAAGGGCGCGCAAGTCACGCCGAATACACAAGAAAACGTAGTGGAAGCGCAGGCGGTCATTGCGCAACTCCGTTCGCTCATGACTCACCCTGGCTATGCGAACGCATCATTTGGGATCATTTGCCTCTTCGAGCAACAGGTGAGCCTTCTTCAAGACCTCGTGGCAGAGCAGATCGATGAGGAACTACGCGAGGCTCACGACTTGGTCGTTGTAAATCCGGACGGGTTCCAGGGCGACGAACGCGATGTGCTGCTTTATTCGCTCTCGTATGACGCCTCAAATATGGAGCAGGCGGCGCTCTCGGCCAGACAGGCGGATCGACCCCACATTCAAGGGATGCTCAACGTCGCGTTTACTCGAGCGAGGGAAGAAATACACGTTTTTCACTCTGTCCCGATCGAGCACTTTGGAATGGCTTCCGGTCAAGGAGCCATTAAGGATTGGCTTGCACACTGCGCCAAGATTGAGAACACCAAGTTCAGCCCGGGAAGCCGCAATGTAGAACGTGCGCAATCCGAGTTCGAGGTGGAAGTGATGAAGTCCCTGCGCGCACAAGGCCTAAGTGTCACCTCGCAATATCCTAGCTGCGGCTTTTTCATCGATCTCGTTGCGGAGAGAGATGATGTGCGCGTTGCTATCGAATGCGATGGCGAGATTTGGCACTATGACGAACACGGCGAGCTCAAGTCCGAAGACGTGGTTCGTCAGGAGATCTTAGAGCGAGCAGGATGGAACATAATCCGGATTCCATACCGAAAGTGGCGCGTTAGTCCATCGAATGAGATCACCCGCGTCATGCGGGAGTTCGCCGAGATCCATGACGGAGGGGTAGCCAGCGAAGTTCAGGAGACGGCACCTTACTCAGGGAGCGCGCCCGACGCGCCGCCCAAGGCGATCGCGGTGAACTCATATGAGGCAGCGGTGTTAGCCGCTCTGCGCGCAGGCGCCGTTGATCATGATGACGTGCTAAGAAGAGCGCGAATCCATCTGAACTACAAGGCCCTTGGAAGCAGGATCCGAGCCTCGATCTTAGGGGCCATTTCAACGCTCCAATCGAGAGGCTTAGTTTCGGTTGAAGACACGGAACTGTTTGCTATCGGAGATGGGAAAGACGCGTCGCTTTCAGTCTTCGCCCATCGCCCACAAGTCCGCAAGCGTCGCTATGGAGGTAGGCGATGGCGCAGATTCTAACGGGTGCGCCCTGGACTAGCCGGACACTGGTGGATTCGCTGAATCCAAGGAAATAGCGACCAAGGAAGCAGGACATGCGCAACCTTGGAACTTGGCCATCTGTCCCGGCAGAACGAAACGAACCGTGCGCGCGAGCTTGCCGAGCGGCTAGAGAATCAAGGCGCTGGGCGGATCGGGTGGCTCAGACGAGCAAAGGTCCACGTTAGTAGAGAGTGTGTTCCCTCATTTTTGCCCAGAGCATTTTGCGATCTAGCTCATTACCTTGGTAAATCACTTTTCCGAAGGTGTCGTCTTCTAGGCGGTCGTCTTGTCCCTCACCTTCGTAAACGTGGACGTGAATTCCTTTTTCTTGGGGGCGATCAGCGGTCCACACGACTGCCGGGGTTGAAGACCACATTTCAAAATGGTGACCAGCATACTCATCTAAGTTCAACGTCCGGTCTGGCACAACATAGCTATTGCTTTTGTGAAATTGGTCGTGAAGTGGCTTTAGTGGCGTAGAGACAATCTTGCCCTCACTCCAAATGCTGTCGTTGCCACAATTTCCGCAGAAATGTTTCGCGTGTGGATTGTTGGCAAATGTGCCGAGGTCGAGATGCGGATATCCACATTTCTTGCAAGTAACACACGCCATTTCACGCCCCTCCTCAATGGAATTCACAAATTCAAAGGCAGCCGGAGGCGTTACTTGGATCTGTGTAATCTCGTTGTTTGCGAATAGGCCTAGATCCTGATTGTAGGAGCAGACAACCGCATCAAAGTCGTCGTCAAGAAATTTCTTCTCTTTCCCCGTAAAACGCTTATGAATGTGAATCTTTGGTGTGCGCTTTTCAATTGGACGAGATGAAATGGCTGGAGGAAGCGAGCACCAAATACCTATTTCTTCGTAGTCGCTGAATTCAAGCACGAGTGGATCGACGACGTAGCTCATCTCCATCAGGTGATTGCTGCAGGTAACGTCTCCAGACTCAGGAAGCGCCGCTATGTCTGCTTTCGTTCCCCAATGAATTTGATGTGTTTTGCAGTACCACCGATCAGCTCCATTCCTGAATTTTCCGCAGGGAACAATGTGACAAGGCAAAATTGCATTTGTCCCGCTCTTGCCATGGAAGCTGCCAAACACTTCTTCTGAATTGACCGCGATATTTCCGATCGTACGTCCCGGTGCCCAGCAGATTGCAGCCGCAGCGGAATACTTCTCCTCAGGCATCTCAAGCTGCCCTTCATCACAGTGCTTACGGAGAAAAATCTTTTTTGCCATCCCCGTTCCCGGCTTGTCCCAGTCGCACTCCCACACCTCGACAATGCCAGTTTCAGAATTGAGTCTTCTCGAATAAAACATTTCTGCACAGCCTCCAATCAGTCCGATTTCAGAATTGCGAGCCTCTCGATCACCTGCTTCGCGTTCTGCTGTACATCGCCCTCACCTGGCACCAAGAGATCGTAAAGGTCCGACAAACGCGCCGCATCGTCCCAGTTTTTGCAATCGACTAGGCGGCGTTCGATAGTCTTTGGGTCGCCTTCACGGGCGCCCAGCCGGGCGCGAAG
>DATBAI010000079.1:0-111921 GCA_036271595.1 Usitatibacter sp. | reverse complement strand
GTAGCACGTCTGGCGTAAGTGCGAGTAGTAGGCAATGCGCTCGGGCCGTGAGTCCGCCAACGACTACTCGCCGAAGGGTTCCATACCATTGGCCGTGAACCTCCACCGCCCACAAGAACTCTCCACGCTGATACAGCTCGCTAAACTCGTCTTGGCTCAGGTGATGCACGTCCGCAGGGGTTTCGTTCGCGCGCATTGCTCGCGTCGTGCAGCCGGGTGATAGCTCCGCGCTCGGAAGCAAACGTATCAGGGCTTTCGCAAGGGTAGACTTTCCGGCGCCCGATGCGCCAGTCAGCGTCACGATCATTTCGATGTCCTAATTCTTGGGTGCTTGTTCCTGCCGTAGGGACGCGAGACTTTACGGATACGCTGCGCTTCTGCACCAATCATTTCTCCAGGTGCTGGAATGTCCGCGTCGGGGTCGGTAGCTGACCTTTCGCCACTATCTTCCCACGTTGTCGTTGTTCCCCTCGTTTGTCCCGGTTTGTCCACAGGAAATCCACAAGATAAGCCCCCAGGCAAGGGTCAAAAGCGCTACATCTTGTGTTTTCCCCCTTGACTCGGGGGTCCCTCGGAGTATCCTGCCTTCAAGGCTGGCGAAGCGATCCCTCCAGCCCCAAAACTCCAATAAGTGATGCGCACGAAAAGCGGAAAGGAGGTGTTGATGAATCGAACCTAAACTTTGCGAATGGAAAGATCGTGGCTATTGCCGTTGTGAAGGAGGATGTGGAACCGCAGTTCGAGTATGAAGTAGCTTTCTCGTTTTGCTCGCAAGACGAGGGCCCCGCGACCGCCCTCGATGATCTTCTCAAAGATCGCTTTAAGACCTTCGTCTACTCGCGCAAGCAGGAAGTCCTGGCGGGCACCGACGGAGAGAAGACCTTCAACGAAGTGTTTACGAACAAGGCGCGCGTGGCCGTGATCCTGTATCGGCCCGAGTGGGGCGAGACGCCATTCACGCGGATCGAGCGTGACGCCATCCGCAAGCGCGCGTATCACGAAGGCTACGACTTCACGCTGTGGATCGCGATAGAGGAGGGCGCGAAGATGCCGCCCTACGTGGAGCCCACCCGCCTTTACTTCGGCCTCACCAAGTACGGCATCGAGAGTGCCGCAGCCGTAATCGAGCAGTGCATCCAGCGGCAGGGCGGCAACACCCGCCCAGAATCGCTCGAGGAAAAGGCCGAGCGGCTCAAGCGGCAGAAGGTGGCGCAGGAGGAGCGCATCCGCTTTCTCCAGGGCGGCGACAGCGTGATCGTCGCAAGCACGGCAGCTTGCGAGTTGATGGAGGCCGTTGCAGCGCGTGCAGCGGAACTCACCGATTGGCAGTTTGGCGTCGAGAAGTCGATCCAGAAGGGCGTCATCGAGAGCTGGGTCGAAGTGATCACGGACAATCGCGTGCTGTGCGTCACGTGGAAGCAACGGTATGCGAACACTTTGGACGAGACCGAGTTGGGTATCTCGATCTGGAAGGGGCAGCCGCCGCACCTCAACAAGCCGCGGTACTACTTCCGTGGCGAGCAGCCCCCTTGCGAGCGTGTCGAGAAATTCGACTTCGACCGCACGCTGGATGGTCGCAATGTGTGGAAGAAACAACACGGCAAGGAGCAGATGAGTCAGGCCGCGATTGTGGATTACGCGATCACCATGCTGCTGAACTCGACGCACAAGGCGGCGATGGACACGAAGCCCCGCCACATGTAGGGAATGACAAGGCCCCGCCTACGGGTGGGGCCGATTAAACCCGTTTGGGGGTACAACCGGGGGGATTTTCGGGGTTCGGCCCTAGGGTCCCCTAGGCAAGTCGACCCCGGCCCCGGGCACCAGATGGCTGCCGGTGATGCTGCTTTCCGGCGGAAATTGGCAACTTGCCAGGTCGCTCGGAGGTTCTCATGAAGCGTGTAACGGGCATAGGCGGCATATTCTTCAAGTCGAAAGACCCGAAGTCGCTTGGCGAGTGGTATCGCAAGCACCTCGGGCTCGAGGTCGAAAAGTGGGGCGGGGCGACATTCCGGTGGGTCACTCCCGAGAACCCGACGGGTACGGGCACCACGCTCTGGAATCCCTTCAAGGAAGACACTTCCTACTTCGCCCCGAGCAAGGCGAGCTTCATGATCAACTTCCGGGTGCACGACCTTCACGCCCTGCTCGCGGCACTGCGGGCGGAGGGCTGCGATGTCGACGACAAGGTCGACGAATCCGAATACGGGAAGTTCGGCTGGGTCCAGGACCCGGAAGGTAATCGCGTCGAGCTCTGGCAACCGCCCCAAGGAAAATGATGGGCGATCCGCGTACCGCATCCTGCACTTGTGGCCAACTGACCGCGAAGACATTCGAGGAGCCCGGCCGGATTTCCATCTGCCACTGCCTTGCCTGCCAGCGCCGAACGGGCAGCGTATTCGGTGCACAAGCGAGATTTCCCCGCGAGGCCGTCCAGGTCAGCGGGCAATCATCGAGCTACGTGCGCGTGGGCGATTCCGGAGGTCGCGCCACCTTCCACTTCTGCCCGACTTGCGGCGCGACGGTCTATTACTTCATCGCGGGGCAGGAAGCAGTCGTGGCAATTCCCATTGGCGCGTTCGCCGATCCGGGCTTTCCGCAGCCGCGCTTCTCCGTTTACGAGGAGCGGATGCATTCCTGGGTCGGCCTGCCGGAGAACGTCGAGCACATGTTGTGAAGCCTTTGCGTGCCATGCAGCTGCGCTCGATCTATTCCGGGGAAAGCGACAGCGTTCGATTCGAGACTACTCGTGCCGGAAAGGTCTCCGCGATTATCTGCGAGTGCTCTACAGGTTGAGATTTTCGCGCGTGCGTGAATCCGGATACGGCGCCTGCCCTGTCTAAGGTGCAGCACCATTTCGGCGATCTCGCGGCGTCATCATCGGTAACAAATCCGTCGCGAAAACCGAAGCTGGTGCCTTTCACGAGACTTGGCCTCGGAGGGCAAAAAGATGATGAAGCAAACATTGGGAGTGATCGCGATCCTGCTGCTGGCGCTCGCGAGCGGTTGCGCGGCGACACAGGGGGGCGGCGGGAACACGACGATGGCCCAGAGCCTGGGCACTGGCAAGAAGACGGATCTCCAATGCATGCCGGGGTGGAGCGCCTGCGTCTGCGACAAGACGGAGAAGTGCTGCAGCCCGCGCCTGGATTGCAGCTGCGACGGCGGTGGTCACCCGAGCTGCACTTGACGCGAGCCGGGTCCCCGGCCGGTTGCTGGGGACCCGCCGCGCTCAGGCGGCGACGCGCGCCAGCGCCAACGCCTCGCCCATGCGCTCCACCGTCTTCTTGATGTTGTCCATCGAGGTGGCGAACGAGATGCGCAGGTAGCCTTCGGCGCCAAAGGCCGAGCCCGGCACCGCCGCGACCGCCTTGGGCTGCGAAAGCAGGTAGTCGCAGAGCGCGAGGTCGGTTGCCGCGGGAATCTTTCCGGCGCCGTGCAGTTTCTGGATCGCCTCGCGGCAATCCGGGAACGAATAGAACGCGCCCGTCGGCATCAGCGCCTTCACCCCGGGAATGCGGTTCAGCCCGTCGGTGATCACTTTCGCGCGCTCCTTGAAAGCGGCCACCATGGGGACGATGCATCCCTGGTCGCCGGTGAGCGCCGCCTCGGCGGCGTATTGCGAGATCGACGTCGGATTGGACGTGCTGTGCGACTGCACGTTCTCCATGGCATCGATCAGCTCCTGCGGGCCGCCGCAATAGCCGATGCGCCAGCCGGTCATCGAGTACGCCTTCGAGACGCCATTCATCGTGACCGTCTGGTTGTAGAGCTCGGGGCATACGTTCAGGATGTTCACGAACTTCGAGCCGTCGAGCAGGATGTGCTCGTACATGTCGTCGCTCGCGATCACGATGCGCGGGTGCTGCTTCAGCACCTCGCCCAGGGCCTTCAGCTCCGCCGCGGTGTAGACGGCGCCAGTCGGGTTCGAGGGGCTGTTCAGCCACACGAGGCGCGTTTTCGGCGTGATCGCGTTCTTCAGCTGGAGCGGCGTGATCTTGAAGCCCTGCTCGATGCCGGCGTGGACGAAGACGGGTTTCGCGTCGGCCATCATCGCCATGTCGGGGTACGAGACCCAGAAGGGCGCCGGGACGATCGCCTCGTCGCCGGAATTGAGCAGCGCGAGGCACAGGTTGAACGACGTCTGCTTGCCGCCGCACGAGACGAGGATCTGCTTCTCGGTGTAGTCCAGGCCGTTCTCGCGCTTGAACTTGGCCGCGATCGCCTTGCGAAGCGAGGGCGTGCCGCCCGCCGCGGTGTACTTGGTGAGGCCCTTGTCGATGGCCGCCTTGGCCGCGTCCTTGATGAACTGCGGCGTGTCGAAATCGGGCTCACCCGCTCCCATGGCGATCACGTCCTTGCCCTCGGACTTGAGGCGCGCCGCCTTCGCGGTCACGGCGAGGGTGGGCGAGGGCTTGATGGCCTTGAGGCGATGGGCGACGAACGACATGCGGCTCTCCTGCGTGGGTTGGGATGGTACTGTCGCATCCATTTTACCGCCTGCGCCCGCCCGGAGGTTGCGCCATCCGACCCGGGTCGGGCACGATTGCCTTACACCGCAGGGAGGCCTCATCCCGACGCACTACGAAGTCCTGGGCTTGCCGCGCGATGCGTCTTCGGTCGATATCGCCCACGCGTTCCGCGAGAAGCTCGCCGCCGCACGCGAAGGCCCGGACGCCGACCAAAGAGTCGAGGCAGTCCGCGATGCCTACCAGGTGCTGGCGGCCCCGGCCTACCGCGCGCGGTACGACGCCGACCTTCCGCCCGATCCTCGCCCGGCCATGGCGCGGGAAAATCGCGCTGGCGGGCTGGCGGGAATCCTGCGGCAACCAGGGGCGCTGAAAGTCCTGGCGGCGGTCGCGGCCCTCTTCCTGGCGATCGTGCTCTACAAGGCATGGTTTCGACCGGCCCCCGCGTCGCCACCGGCTGTGGCAACTCCAAGGGCACGGAAGCTCGTCGAGCCCAGCGCGGATGAGCGGGCCATGGCCGCGGCAAGGGCGCAGAGGGAGATGCAATCGGCGCTGGCGCGGCCGATGACCCCTGGGGAGATTTTCGCGGCGGCCTCGCGGAGCGTGGCGCGGATCGTCGTGACCGATGATTCCGGGACGAGCTCGCAGGGGAGCGGCGTCGTGATCGGTGCGGGCACGGTGGTGACCAGCTGCCACGTCATGCGCAAATCGCCACAGGTCCGGGTGATGGTGGGAGACCGGGAATACGAGGGCAACATCCGCGTGGCGGACTATGAGCTGGACCTCTGCAAGCTCTCGGTCACCGGCCTGGGCGCACCCGCGGCGACCATGGCCCCCATCGAAGCGAAGGCGGGTCAGCAGGTCTACGCCATCGCCGCGCCGCAGGGACCCGAGCTCACGCTCTCCGAGGGGCTCGTCTCCGCGCTCCGCGAGAGCCCCTACGGGCCGATCATCCAGACCACGGCGGCGGTCTCGCCGGGATCGAGCGGCGGTGGCCTCTTCGATGCCTCGGGACACCTGGTCGGGATCGTCACCGTCCCCGCGAAGGGCGGCCAGGACTCCAGCTTCGTGCTGCCGGCCGGATGGCTCCTGGAAATGGTCGACCGCCCCCACTCCCACGGGACCTCCCCGGTCCGCTAGGCCGGGACCGGATTGGGGTTTGCCGCCGGGAGTTGTTAAAATATCGGGTTCGACGCGACCCTCGGATTCCCTTGCAGATCATCACGCATCCCGGCAGCCCCTTTCGCCTCCACCAGTCATTTGCTCCCGCAGGCGACCAGCCGCAGGCCATCGAGAAGCTGGTCGACGGGTTGAACGACGGCCTCTCCTTCCAGACGCTGCTCGGAGTGACGGGCTCCGGCAAGACCTACACGATGGCGAACGTGATCGCGCGCACCGGCCGCACCACGCTCGTCATCGCCCCGAACAAGACGCTCGCCGCGCAGCTCTATTCCGAGTTCCGCGAGTTCTTTCCCGAGAACGCGGTCGAGTACTTCGTCTCGTACTACGACTACTACCAGCCCGAGGCCTACGTGCCCTCGCGCGACCTCTACATCGAGAAGGACTCCTCGATCAACGAGCACATCGAGCAGATGCGGCTCTCGGCCACCAAGAGCCTGATCGAGCGGCGCGACACGATCATCGTCGCCACCGTCTCCTGCATCTACGGCATCGGCGACCCCGAGGACTACCAGGACATGCGCCAGGTGCTGCGGGAGAAGGACCCGGTGCCGCAACGCGATCTCCTCGCGCGCCTCGCCGGCATGCAGTACACGCGGAACGACATCGACTTTCGCCGCGGGACTTTCCGCGTGCGCGGCGACACCATCGACATCTTCCCGGCGGAGAACAGCGAGCAGGCGCTGCGCGTGTCGCTCTTCGACGACGAGATCGAATCGCTCACGCTCTTCGACCCGCTCACCGGCGAGCTCCTGCACCGCATCCCGCGCTTCACGCTCTATGCCAAGAGCCACTACGTGACGCCGCGCGCGACGATCCTGAACGCGATCGAGACCATCAAGGTCGAGCTTCGCGAGCGCCTCGACTTCTTCCAGCAGCAGGGCAAGCTCCTCGAGCTGCAACGCCTGCAGCAGCGCACCCAGTTCGACCTCGAGATGATGAACGAGCTGGGCTTCTGCAAGGGGATCGAGAACTACACGCGCCATCTTTCGGGCCGCTCGCCGGGCGAGCCGCCGCCCACGTTGATCGACTACCTGCCGCGCGACGCACTCATCGTGATCGACGAGAGCCACGTGACCATCCCGCAAGTGGGCGGCATGTACAACGGCGATCGCTCGCGCAAGACCGTGCTGGTGGAGTACGGCTTCCGCCTTCCTTCCGCCCTCGACAACCGCCCGCTCAAGTTCGAGGAGTTCGAGCGCCAGATGCGCCAGGCGATCTTCGTCTCCGCGACTCCGGCGGAATACGAGCGCACGCACGCTTCGCAGGTGGTCGAGCAGGTGGTGCGCCCCACGGGCCTCATCGACCCGATCCTCATCCAGAGGCCGGCCTCGTCACAGGTGGACGACCTCCTCTCCGAGGTGAACAAGCGGGTCGAGAAGAACGAACGCGTGCTGGTCACAACGCTCACCAAGCGGATGGCCGAGGACCTCACCGAGTACCTGGCCGAGCACGGTGTGAAGGTGCGCTACCTGCACTCGGACATCGATACCGTCGAGCGGGTCGAGATCATCCGCGACTTGCGCAAGGGCCTCTTCGATGTGCTGGTGGGCATCAACCTGCTGCGCGAGGGGCTGGACATCCCCGAGGTCTCGCTGGTGGCGATTCTCGACGCCGACAAGGAAGGTTTCCTGCGTTCCGGGCGTTCACTCATCCAGACGATCGGGCGCGCGGCACGCCATATCAACGGCACGGCGATCCTTTATGCCGACCACGTGACCGATTCCATGAAAGCCGCGGTGGAAGAGACCGACCGGCGCCGCGCGAAGCAGGTGGCGTTCAACCTCGCGAACGGCATCGAGCCCAAGGGCATCTCCAAGCGCATCAAGGACATGATCGACGGCGTGTACGATCCCGACGAGGCGAAGCAGACGAAGCGCGCCGCCGAGGAAGAGGCGAAGTTCGACACGCTCTCCGAGAAGCAGCTCGACCAGCGCCTGCGCAAGGTCGAGAAGGAGATGCTCGAGGCGGCCAAAAATCTGGAGTTCGAGCGCGCGGCAAGCCTGCGCGACGAGCTGAAGGCCCTGCGTGACCGAATGATGACGGTGGGAGGCGAAAGCTGAGCGCGACGACGGATGTGGGCCGCTATGGCAGCGGCCAGGTAGTGCGGCGTATCGAGGATCCGGCCCTCCTTGCCGGCCAGGGACAATACGCGGGCGACGTGACGCTGCCAGGCCAGGCCTGGCTCGTCTTCGTGCGCTCTCCACACGCGCACGCGCTCATCGAGCGCATCGACACCACGGCCGCGCGCGTCGTGCCGGGCGTGGCCGCCATCTTCACGGGCGAGGAGCTCGCCAAGGCCGGCGTGAAGCCGATTCCCGGCGGTGGGCTACCCCGCGCCGACGGAAGCCCATGCGCGTCGCCACCGCGGCGCGCGCTTGCGCATGAACGTGTGCGCTACGTGGGTGAGCCCGTCGTCGCGGTCGTTGCCGAGAGCCTCGATGCCGCGCGGGAGGCGGCCGACCTGGTGATGGTGGAGTACGACGTCCTTCCATCGGTGGTCGACACTTTCTCCGCGATCCGGCCCGGCGCTCCGGTGCTCACGCCCGAGGCGCCCGACAACATCGCCGCCGAGACACGCTACGGCGATGCCAAGGCTGCCGAGGCCGCGTTCGCGCGTGCCGCCCACAAGGTCTCGCTCGACATCGACAACCAGCGCCTGGCGCCCA
Organism: Usitatibacter sp.; assembly: GCA_036271595.1. Taxonomy (GTDB): domain Bacteria; phylum Pseudomonadota; class Gammaproteobacteria; order Burkholderiales; family Usitatibacteraceae; genus Usitatibacter. The sequence goes on along the minus strand of DATBAI010000079.1, from coordinate 103,604 downwards.
GCCCCATCGAGCCTCGCAGCGTCCTGGCCGCATTCGATGCGGCAAGCGGGCGGCTCACCGTGCGCCTTTCGAGCCAGATGCCCACGGCCGTGCGCGATGGCCTCGCCGGCCTCATTCCCGGGCTCGACACGAAGAAGGTTCGCGTCGTGGTGGGCGACGTCGGCGGCGGCTTCGGCATGAAGACCGGGCCGTATCCCGAGGACATCGCGGTCGGCTACGCCTCGCTCCAGCTGAAGCGCCCGGTGAAGTGGGTCGCCGAGCGCCTGGAGGAGTTCCTGTCCGCCGTGCACGGACGCGATGCCATCAGCCGCGCCGAGCTGGCCCTCGACAAGGAAGGCAAGGTCCTCGCCCTTCGCGTGCGCGGCTTCGCCAACGTGGGTGCGTATGGCACGGGGGCAGGGATCGCGATCCCGCTCCTGGTGGGCCCCTGGGTCTCGACCAGCATCTACGACATCCCGCTCATCGACCTTCACTTCCAGGCCGTGCTCACCAATCGCGGGTCGACGGGGCCTTATCGCGGCGCGGGCCGCCCCGAGGCGATCTACATCGTCGAGCGCCTGATGGACGCGGCTGCACGTGAGATGCGAATGGATCCCGCGGAGCTTCGCCGCCGCAACATGATCCGGCCCGAGCAGATGCCGTACAAGAACCCGATGGGCCAGGTATACGACACCGGAAACTTCGCGAGCATCCTCGCCCAGGGGCTCGAAGCGGCCGACTGGAAGGGTTTCGCGGCACGGCGGGAAGAATCGAAGCGGGGCGGGAGATTGCGCGGACGCGGCATCGCCACGTTCCTCGAGTGGACCGGCGGCAACGCCCTGAAGGAGATCGTCGAGGTCGCCATCGCGGGCGATGGCTTCATCGAAGTCATCTCGGCGACGCAACAGATGGGGCAGGGCATCCAGACCTCGTACGTGCAGCTTGTCGTGGACGTCTTCGACGTGCCCATGGACCGCGTACGCATCATCCAGGGCGATACCGACCGCGCCAACGGGTTCGGCAGCGCGGGTTCACGCTCGCTCTTCACCGGCGGCGCGGCGGTGAGCGTGGGGTCCAGGAAAGCGTTCGATCGTGCGAAGGAGCTCGCCGCGGAATCGCTGGAAGTCTCCGCGGGCGACCTCGAGTATCGCGCGGGGCGTTTTGCCGTCGCGGGCACCGATCTCGGCATCGGGCTCTTCGAGGTCGCCGGCAAGCAGGAGGCCGCGCGCATCCACGTCGAGTCGACCACCACGGCCGATGCGCCGAGCTGGCCCAACGCCTGCCATGTCTGCGAGGTCGAGATCGACCCGGAGACGGGCGAGGTCCAGGTCGCGGCGTATTCCTCGGTGAACGACATCGGCCGCATCGTGAGCCCCGACATCGTGCGCGGGCAGGTCGATGGCGGCGCCATGCAGGGCATCGGCCAGGCCCTCTGCGAGAAGGTGAGCTACGACTCGGAAAGCGGGCAGATGCTCTCGGCAAGCTTCATGGACTACGCGATGCCGCGCGCCGAGACGTTCGTCGGCTTCAACACGCATTTCGACACCTCGATCCCATGCACTACCAACCTGCTGGGCGTGAAGGGCGTGGGTGAGTTGGGCACGATCGGCGCGACACCGGCGGTGGTGAACGCGATCGTCGATGCGCTGGACCATGCCGGGCTCGGACGCGATGCCGAGCGGATCCAGATGCCTGTCACCTCCGAGCGGGTCTGGAGGGCACTCAGGCGCGACTTCGAGGCGTCGCCCTTCGATGGGAAGGGCGGCGCGTGAGCGGAAGGTCCCTTTTCGTGGTGTCGCTGGCCTCAAACAATTGCCGAAGCCCGTCTTCCAACAGTTCGACGGCCTTCCCCAGGGCGCCGAGTTGTCCAACCCGGACTATCGCGACGGGCCGGTGAAGGTCAAACGATGGGGGACGCAATATTTTCACGCGATCGATGGAACGATTCCTGGCAATGAAGCGAGCGGGTAGCAGGCCGACACCGTAACCGGCCTGAACGAACGCCAGCTGCATCTGGATGTTGTTGACTTCAGCCGCAATCATGGGCGTGAAGCCGGCACGCTCCATCCGATCGATGAGGCTTGCCCGAAGAAAACACCCGGGCGGATTGAGCACCCAGGGTGCCCGGCCCAAGCTTTTCCAATTGCCGTCGATGTTGCCTGCGGCGCCTTGAACGATCTCCATGCGGTCGCTGGCGATGATATTCGTCAGGAGAGGTGAAGGTGCGGTCTTGCCTTCGGGCAAAGGCACGGCAGCAACGTCGAGCTCACCCGCGAGCAGCCGCTGGATCAATTGTTCGCTCGACAGCTGCACTCGGACCTTGGGGTATTTCTCGGTCAGCGCCCGGATAGGCTCGATGAGCGTCCCCTCGGCCAGGGCATACGAGATCCCGATGCGCAAGAGGCCGTGAGGTTCAGCGCCGCTCGACGTAAGGGATTTCAGCGCCTCCGTCCGCAGCAGCAGATCCCGCGCCTGTTCGAGCACCCTGGAACCCAGCGAGTTCAGGCGCGGCGGCTTTACCGAGCGGTCGAGCAACTCGGCACCCAATTCAGCCTCCAGCCTTTGCAGTTGCCGGGTAATCGCAGAGGGCGTTCGGAACAGGCGACCGGCTGCAGCCGCGATGGATCCGGCGTCGGCGAATTCTACGAGGGTGCGCAAGTCTTCGAGCAAAGGGGGTCTCCTGAAGCATTGTCCCGATGAATAATAGGATCGTGCGGGACTCGCATTATTATCGTGATAATAATGAATTTGTGGAATTTGTGGTGTTGCATCAGGATGTCAGGCAATTCATGTCTTGAGGAGATCCGCATGCCTCGTGCGATCCAAATTCGGCGGACCGCAATTACCGCGCCCGAACTTACGCCGCCGGTCGGCCCGTTTTCCCAGGCGATCGAAGCCGGTGGTTTCATCTATTTCAGCGGCCAGGTCGCTCAAGACCCGACGACGGGCAAGCTGGTGGCGGGAGGCATTGAGGCCGAGACCGAGCGCGTCTTCCGGAGTCTCTCGGCGGTCTTGAAGGCGGCCGGCAGGAGCTTCGATGATGTGGTGCGCGCCGGCGTGTATCTCGCGAACATGAATGACTTCGTCGCGATGAATGGCATCTACGCAAAGCATTTCAGTCAGCCCTTTCCCGCCCGCACGACGATCGCGGTGGCCGCGCTGCCCCTTGGGGCCTGCGTCGAGATCGACCTCGTCGTCAAGGCTTGAGGCAACGCCCGGAAATTCAGCGCGGGACGAGAAAATGACCCAGATTATCTTGTCGATGTATGTTGCAATTTCCGTGCTTTCGTTCAATGCGCGCGCCCAAGGCACCCAGGACGAGCGCCAGTATGCGGAGGGCCCGGTCACTCTCGTGCAGGAAATAGCAGTTGAGTACGGGCACTTTGACGACTACATCGATTGGCTGAATTCGACATGGAAGCCGACCATGGAAGCCACGAAGAAGGCAGGGATCATCATCGATTACAAGGTCTTCAGTTCCGCGCCACCTTCGCCGGATCATCCCGATGTGATCCTGTGGATTACCTACAAGAACATGGCGGCGCTGGATAGGGGCGTCGAAGAAGAAGCAGTGGCCAGGAAAGTGATCTGCAGCACCGAGTGCCAGAACAAGGCCAGGGTTGGCCGGAATGAATACAGAAAAGTTACGCGTAGAGAATATATTCGTGAGGTCATTTTGAAATGAAGCTCCATTCCTGGGATGTCAGTCCCTACTCGGCGCGAGTACGGATGCAGATCTACGCCAAGGGCCTCACTGGCATCGCGATCGAGCAGCCGGCGACTTACGGCACGCTGAAGTTCTACCAGGACCATCCGATCGGCCGCATCCCGTTGCTGGAGATCGACGGCGAGGCGATACCGGAGTCGGCCGTGATCGCGGAGTATCTCGAGGAGATCCATCCCGAGCCTTCGCTTCTGGGCGCGACGCCTCGCGAGAACGCCCACATCCGCACCCTGGCCCGCATCGGCGACATCTACCTGATGAACAACACGTTCATGCTCGCGGGTCAGGCACCCGTCGTCGCCGCCCAAACCCCCGTCACCCCCGGCAACGAAGGCATCGTCGCGTTGCTGCGCGGCCAGCTGGCGAGCAGCACCAAGGCGCTGGACCGGATGATTGGCCGCGACGGCTTCGCATGCCTGGGCCGTCTCACCCTGGCCGATTGCGCGCTCGTGCCGGCGCTCTTCTATCTGGAGATCGTGCTGTCGATCAGGGGTCTCGCCGTCCCGATCGCCGCGAACGCCAACGTTGCCGCCTACTGGGCCGCGATCCGGAGAGACGAGTCCGCGGCGCGCATCCTGGCGGAGCTGCACCGGGGGCTGGAGGAACGCCGCGAAATGACTCGCTCCGGCGCGATCGAGAAGATAAGGGCGGCAGCCCGGGCGGCAAGGCAGGCAGCGGAGCAGGCCTAGCCACCACCATGGCGCAACAGTCAAAATCCAGCGGTCCGGCGGTCGTGAGCGTACTCGTCGTATGCACCGGCAACATCTGCCGCTCGTCCACGGGCGAGGGCGTGCTGCGCCATGTCGCGAAGGAGCGGGGGCTTGGTGATCGCATCCACATTGCATCCGCCGGCACCCACGACTATCACGTCGGCGAAGCGCCCGATTCGCGCTCGGTGAAGCACGCCGCAAAGCGTGGCTACGACCTCTCCCACCAGCGCGCTGCGCAGGTTTCGCCGGAGGATTTCCAGAGCCACGATTACATCCTCGCGATGGACCGTGGGCATTTGAGGATCCTGCGCGGGTTGCAACCAGCGGGTTCCCGCGCCAAGCTGGGACTTTTCCTCGAGGTGAGCGGTCGATGGAAGGACGAGGACGTGCCCGATCCGTACTACGGCGGCGCCGCGGACTTCGAGGATGTGCTGGACAGGGTCGAGGAGTCGGCCGGGCGCTGGGTCGACCGTTTTGAAGCGGAGCTCGAGCCGGACCGTTTCCGGCCGCAACGCTCCAGGTAAGGAGATGGCGATGTCGAAGATCTACGTGATCCACGAAAACGAGGCCTGGGTGGAACCGCTGCGCGCGGCCTTCGCCGAGCAGCAGCGGCCCTACGAGGAATGGTTCCTCGACAAGGGCGTGCTCGATTTTTCGAGCGCGCCGCCCAGGGGCGTCTTCTACAACCGCATGAGCGCGTCGTCGCATACACGCGACCACCGCTACGCCGCCGAATACACGAGCTGCGTGCTGCCGTGGCTGGAGTTGCATGGCCGGCGCGTCGTGAACGGCAGCCGGGCGCTGCGGCTCGAGATCAACAAGATCGCCCAGTACGCGGAGCTGCAACGCTTCGGCATTCGCGTGCCGCGCACGCTCGCCGCGGTCGGGCGCGAGCAGGTGATCGACGCCGCCCGCCAGTTCAACGGCCCCTTCATCACCAAGCACAACCGCGCCGGCAAGGGCCTGGGCGTGCGGCTCTTCCAGTCGCTCGATTCCCTTGAGAACTACGTGCACAGCCCCGTGTTCGAGGAGTCGGTGGATGGCGTGACACTGCTGCAGGAGTACGTGAAGGCGCCCGAGCCGTTCATCACGCGCGTGGAGTTCGTGGGAGGCCGCTTCCTCTATGCCGTGCGGGTCGACACCTCGCTCGGCTTCGAGCTCTGCCCTGCGGATGTCTGCGAGGTGGGCGATGCGATGTGCCCCGTGGGCGAGAAGCCATCGGCGGAGACGCCGCGTTTCGAGGTGATTCCGGGCTTTTCGAACCCGATCGTGGAGCGCTACGGGAAGGTGCTCGAGGCCAATGACATCGAGGTGGCGGGCGTGGAGTTCATCTCCGATGCCTCCGGCGAGCTCTACACCTACGACATCAACACCAACACGAACTACAACAGCGCGGCCGAAGCGCGCGCCGGCAAGTACGGCATGCGCGCGGTAGCCGCCTTCCTGGGCCAGGAGCTGGACGCGCTGGGCCGGTTCGACGCCGCGGCCGACTAGCCCGCGGGCTTCTCACAGGGCGTGACGGTGGTCGTTCCGGCCGAGACCGGGATCCAGGCGCCGAGCGATTTGCAGCGCGCGCCGGGCACGCAAAGCTCGTAGTCGCGCGTATAGGTGGAGCGGGCGAGCAGGAGCCGGGGAAGCGAGGGGATCGCGGGGCGGTAGTGCCATACTCCCGCCCGAAGGACCGAGCCCGGCGGCGGCTCCATTCCCGCTCCGGTACCGCGGATGCGGGCCTCGATGAGGCGCAGCGTCGCGCCCTCGACGCGATAGTCCTCCTCCCAGCGGATCTTCTCGATCGAGTGGGTCCATGCGAGCGTGAAGCCCGAAGCGGCCACGAACGCATGCAGCGCGCCCGCCGCGAGGCAGATGCCGGTGGGCACGCTAGGCGGGCGCGGGTACGGGCGCGCGGCGGCTGCGCCACTGGTGCCAGGCGATGAAGGCCGCGGACATCGCGAAGCCCACCCAGTCCGTCCAGTCGATCGCGACGACCAGCATGAACGCAGCCCCGGCCGCGAAGATGCGCTCGGGCCATCCCAAGGGCGCGCGCAGGTATCCGATCGCCGCGCCGCCCCAGAGGCAGATCGCGACCACGGTCTTGAAGATCATGTACAGGGTGTCGAGCCCCGTGCCGCCCTGGAGCATGAGCGAGGGGTCGTACACCGCCATGTACGGGATCACGAACCCCGCGATGGCGATCTGCGTCGCCTTCATGCCGATGCGCATGTACGGCGCCTTCGCGATGGAGGCGGCGGCGAGCGCGGCGAGCGCCACGGGAGGCGTCAAGTCGGCCATGATCCCGAAATAGAAGACGAACATATGCGAGACCAGGAGCGGCACGCCCAGCTTGAGGAGCGCCGGCGCCGCGATCGAGCTCGTGATGATGTAGTTCGGGATCGTCGGGATGCCCATGCCGAGGATGAGGCACACCACCATCGTGAGCGCGAGCGAGAGGAAGAGGCTCTTCGCGCCCACCTCGAGGATGAAGCCGGCGAAAGTGGTGGCCGCGCCGGTGAGCGTGAGGATGCCGATGATCACGCCCACGATGGCGCACGCAATGCCTACCGGCAGCGCCTGGCGAGCGCCGTCGATGAGGCTCGCGCGCATCACGCCGAGCGTCTCGCGCCCGCCGCGCAGGAAGAAGACGACCGCGACCATGGCCGCGATGGGCCCGATGATGGCCCACATGCCAAAGCGCTCCCAAAGGCCGGCCTTGTAAGCCGCCGCGCCCGCGAGCCCCAGGCCGATCCAGAAAAAGAACCGGAAGGCGCCCGGGCCGATGGCGGCGGTCACGCCCGCCCCGAGGATCAGGACCGCGGTGAGCGCGAGCCCGGTCATGCCGGCGTACATCGGCGTGAAGCCGTCGAAGAGCATGAAGACGAGCGCCGCGAGCGGCAGCAGCAGGTACCAGTTCTCGGCGATGGACCGCCACGGGTTGGGGCACTGGTTCTTCGGCAGGCCCACGAGGTTCCTGCGCCCGGCCTCCAGGTGCACCATCCAGAACGCGGTCACGTAGTAGAGGATCGCGGGGATCACCGCGGCCTTGCAGATCTCGACGTAGGGCAGGTTCAGCGTCTCGGCCATGATGAACGCGACCGCGCCCATCACCGGGGGCATGATCTGCCCGCCCATGCTCGAGGTCGCCTCCACCGCGCCGGCGAACACCGACGAGTAGCCGAAGCGTTTCATGAGCGGGATCGTGAATTGCCCCACGGTGAGCACGTTGGCCACGCCCGAGCCGCTGATCGTGCCCATGAAGCCCGATGAGATCACGGCGACCTTCGCGGGGCCGCCGCGCGCGTGGCCCACGAAGCCCATGGCCACGTTGTTGAAGAGCCGGATCATTCCCGCGTGCTCCAGGAACGAGCCGAACAGGATGAACAGGAAGATGTAGGTCGCCGATACCAGCGTCGGGATCCCGTAGATGCCCTCCACGCCGAGGTAGAGCTGCGAGACGACCTGGTCGTAGCCGAAGGGTCGGTGCGCGACGAGATCAGGAAGGTATTGCCCGAAGAGCCCGTAGGCGAGGAAAAGGCCCGAGATGATCGGCAGTGCCGCGCCGAGAACGCGGCGTGCCGCCTCGAAGACGAGGACCACCACGATCGTGCCCACGACCAGGTCCGTGGTGGTGGGGTCGCCCGCCCGCTGGATGAGGTCCGCCTCGAAGATCCAGTGGTAGAAGGCGAGCGCGAAGGCCGCGACCGCGACGATCGCGTCGAACCAGGGGATGCGATCGCGCCTCGCCGACTTCGCGGGCGGGTAGAGCATGAAGGCGATCGCCAGCAGGAACCCCACGTGGAGCGAGCGCGTGACCTGGCTCGAGAGCGGCGCGAAGGCCGCGATCACGAGCTGGTAGGCGGAAAAGGCGAGCGCCGCCGCCATGACGGCGTAACGCGCCAGTCCCGCCAGGTGCCGCTGGACGCCGTGCTCCTCGAACTCCTCGACGGCGGCGTCCGGCTCCCCGGAGGGAGCGATCGGCTGGCTCATGCCCGGGTCACTTGAGGATGTGCGCTTCCTTGTAGTAGCGGGCGGCACCCGGATGCAGCGGCACCGCGAAGCCCTCGGTCGCGTGCTCGAGCTTGATGTCGCGCGCCGCGTTGTGCGCGGCCACGAGCGAGGGCAGGTTCTCGAAGAGCGCCTTGGTCATGAGGTACACGGTCTGCTCGGGCACCTTGTCGCTCGTCACGAGCACGTTGCCGATGATGGCGGAAGGCACGTCCTTGTCCTGGCCCTCGTAGGTCTTCGCCGGGATCGTGGCCGGCTTGTACGCGGGGTCGCCCACCTTGGCGACCACGTCGGCCGGGATCGGCACCACGACGATCTTCGTGCTGGTGGCGAGGTCGCGCAGCGACGAGACGCCGAGGCCCGCGCTTTGCAGCGTGACGTCGAGCTGGCGATTCTTCATGAGCTCGACCGACTCGCCGAAGGGCAGGTACTCGACCTTGGCGAAGTCCGAGTACGAAAGGCCCGCGGCCTTGAGGATCGCGCGGGCATTCAGCTCGGTACCGGACTTCGGCGCGCCCACGGAGATGCGCTTGCCCTTGAGGTCGGCGAGCGTGCGGATGCCCGAGTCGGCCGTGGCGACGATCTGCACGTAGTTCGGGTAGATCGCGGCCACGACGCGCAGGTGCGTGAGCGGCGCCTTGAAGCCGGCTTCGGCATTGCCTTTCCATGCGTCGGAAAGCGCGTCGCCCAGCGTGAAGGCGAGCTCGCCGCGGCCGGCCTCGATGAGGTTCAGGTTCTCCGCGGAGGCCTTGGTGGACTGCACCGCGACCTTCGTATCGGGCAGGACCCGGCCGTACACCTGCGAGAGAGCCACGCCGAGGGGGTAGTAAACTCCGCTCGTTCCACCCGTGAGGATGTTCACGTACTGGACGGCGAGGGCGGGCAGGGCGAGGGCGACCGTGGCGGCCGCGGCGAGACGCGTGGCGAATTTGAGCATGGGTTACTTCTCCTCCAAGAGATTTGCGCGGACCGAACAGGGAAAGGATAACCGAGTTGGAAGGCACCATCGCGCCGCGATGCATGGCGGAGGTCCGCGGCATCGACGCAAGACGCTTCGCGCAGCTCGCGCCAGAGCGCCGGCCCTTGCTGATGCGGCAGGCCGTCGCGGGATGGCCCGCCGTGGCCGCGGGAAGGCAATCGCCGGCCGCGCTCGCCGCATACCTCGCCCGCTTCGACAAGGGATGCGAGGTGGACGCGGTGCGCATGCCGCCCAGCGCCCGCGGACGCATCTTCTACAACGAGGACCTTTCGGGCTTCAATTTCGTGCGCGAGAAGATGACGCTCTCCGAGGCGGTGAAGCGCGCGATGAAGAACGGGCGCTTCGGCAACTCGCCGGCGCTCGCGGTGCAGAGCGCTCCGATTCCCGAATGCCTTCCGGGCTTCGCGGCTGAGAACGTCCTGGAGCTGGTCGATGCCGCGGTCGTCCCGCGCATCTGGATCGGGAACGGCGTCGTCACGCCGGCGCACTTCGACGAGTCGTCCAATGTCGCCTGTGTGGTCGCGGGACGCCGGCGCTTCACGCTCTTTCCCCCGGAGCAGATCGCCAACCTCTACATCGGTCCGCTGGGCAATGCGCCCACCGGAACGCCGATCAGCCTGGTCTCGTTCCGGGAGCCCGATTTCGAGCGCTTCCCGAAATTTCGCGAGGCGCTCGGGCACTCGCAGGTCGCGGAGACGGAGCCCGGCGATGCGATCTTCATCCCGGCGCTCTGGTGGCACCACGTGGAGTCGCTCGACCCGCTCAACATGTTGGTGAACTACTGGTGGAAGGGCAATCCCTCGCAGCCGTCGGCGCTACCCTCCGCACTCGACAGCCTGCTGCACTCGATCCTGGGCCTGCGTTCGCTCGCGCCGGGGGAGCGCGAGGCCTGGCGCGCGATCTTCGAGTACTACGTCTTCGGCGACACGCAGACAGCTTCGAACCACATCCCCGAGGCGCGCAGGGGCGTGCTGGGCGACATGTCGCCGGAGTTCCGCAAATCGGTCAGGGACTTCCTGGTCGAGCAGCTGAAGCGCTAGTTACCAGCCGCCGCGCTTCACCCACGCTTCGAGCATGGGGATGCGGTCGCAGCCCCAGAAGGGCTCGCCGTCCACGATGAAGTAGGGCGAGCCGAAAACGCCGCGGGCGATCGCTTCATCGACCTCAGCCTTGGCGCGTTCTTTCAGGGACGCATCGGCGAGCCCCGCTTCCAGGGCGCTGGCATCGATGCCGAGCGCCGAGGCGACCTCGACCACGGTGCGCGACTCGCTGATGTCCTTGCCCTCGACAAAGTATGCGTTGTAGAGCGCCACGGCGAGACGCTTCGCGAGGCCGGCGTCGCTTGCCTGCGCCCAATAGAAGGCGCGCATCGCCGCGACGGTGCCGATCGGAAACTTCGGCGGCATCGCGAACCGCACTCCGTAGAAGCGTGCCGAGCGCCCGAAGTCGCGGCGCGAATACTCGCCCTTCATCGGGATGTCCACGAGCGGCCCCGATCCGGTGGCCTTGAAGACGGGACCCAGCAGGAATGGCCGCCAACGGATCTCGCGGCCGATGCGCCCGGCGAGATCGTCCACGAGAGCGCTCGCGATGTAGCCGTAGGGCGAGGAGAACTCGAAGTAGAAATCGACGGGCGCGGCGCTCATTCAGCCGGTGTTTCCGGCCGCGGCTCCTCGTTCTGCGTCTCGACCAGCTGCAACGGCTCGGCGGCTGCGTGGCCGCTACGGCGGCGGCGCGGCTTGGTGCGGCGCGGCGCTTCGTCGGCGGCCTCGGGGGCTACCTGTCCGGGCGCCTGGGTCTCCACCATCTCGAGCGGCGGCGCTTGTTCGGAATCCTGCCCGCCATGATGGCGGCGGCGGTTCGGACGATGCGCATCATCGGCGGGTTCGGCCTGGTCGTGCTCGCTCACGGCGTGGAACGCGACCGGCGCGTGCATCATCGGCGCGGACACCGGCGAACGCGCGGGCGCATCGATCGGCTCGTGCAGGGGCGGCGGCGAGGTCATATCGCGGCGCGGCTCATGCTCGGGGGCGACGTCGGTGGGAATCTCCGGCGCTCGTGCCGATTCGAGCTCGGCCGCACGGCTCTCGATCGCGTCGGCGGGAGAAGCGCCCTCGACGGCTTGCCCATCGCGCGGCGCGCGCTCACCGCGCTCGCTACGCTCACCACCACGCCCGCCACCGCCACGACGCCGGCGCCGGCGTGCACCGCCTTCACCGTCGCCACGCGCGGCGTCCTCCACCGGATGGGACTCGAGTAGCGCGGCCGTGGTATCGGCCGTGGCTTCACCGCGAGGCTGCTCCTGGCGCGGCGGGCGATTCTGTTCCTGTTTCCCACGGCCTTCGCGGCGCGGTTGCTGCTGCGGTTGCGATTGCTGCGGCTCGGAAGGGCGACCTGCGCCGCTGCGACGCGAGTCGTCGCGGCCCTCGCGACGCGCTTCGTCGCCTCCTTCACGGCGTGCTTCGTCGCGGCCGCCCTCACGGCGCGCTTCGTCGCGGCTTCCTTCACGGCGCGTGGCGTCACGCCCGCCGCCGCGTCCGCGGTTCTCGCCGCGGCTGCGCTCTTCACCGCCGCGCCCATCGGGGCGGCGTCCGCCACGGCGCTGGCCGTCCCGGCCACGCTGCGGGTCGCGGCCCGCGCGCTCCTCGAGCACCGGTTTCGCCTGGGCCGCACGCGGTTCGGCTGGTGCGGGCTCGGCGGGCTTCTTGAGCCATCCGAAAAGCGTATCGAGCAGGCCACGCTTTTCCAGCGCGGCAGGCTCGCGGCGCTGGGCGGGGGGCGTGGAAGTGCGCGCGGCACGAGACGAGGGCAGCGGTGCCTCCGCCTCGGGAGCCGCCATGGGAGCGGGCTGGTCGGGACGGATGCCTTTCACCAGCGGCTCGGGGCGTGGGGCGGGCTTTTCTGCGCCCTTCGTGGGCAGCCCCACGGCTTCTTCGTCGGGCACCATCACCATCTCGTAGCTGGGCTTCTGCTCGTCCAGCTGCGTGGCGTCGTGGCGAAGCCGCTCGACGTGATAGTTGGGCGTGGCGAGGTTCGGGTTCGGGATCAGGAGCACGTTCACCTTGAGGCGAGCCTCGATGCTGAAGATCTCGGAGCGCTTCTCGTTCAGGAGGTAGGTCGCCACGTCCACGGGAACCTGCGCGTGGATGGCTGCAGTGTTCTCCTTCATCGCCTCTTCCTGGAGGATGCGCAGCACGTGGAGTGCCGTGGAAGCGGTATCGCGGATGTAGCCCGTGCCATGGCAGCGCGGACATGCGGAGTGCGTCGTCTCCTCGAGCGAGGGCTGCAGGCGCTGGCGCGAGAGTTCCAGCAGGCCGAAGCGGGAGATCTTGCCCACCTGGACGCGCGCACGATCGTGCCGCAGCGCATCGCGAAGGCGGTTCTCGACCTCGCGCTGGTTCTTGGTGCTTTCCATGTCGATGAAATCGATCACGATGAGGCCGCCCAAATCGCGCAGCCGCAGCTGGCGCGCCACCTCGTCGGCGGCTTCCACGTTCGTGTTGAACGCGGTCTGCTCGATGTCGTGGCCGCGGGTGGCGCGGGCGCTGTTCACGTCCACGGCGACCAGCGCCTCGGTATGGTCGATCACGATGGCGCCGCCCGAGGGCAGCGTCACGTCGCGCCGGTAGGCGCTCTCGATCTGGTGCTCGATCTGGAAGCGCGAGAAGAGCGGGACGTCGTCGCGATAATGCTTCACCTTGTTCACGTTGGCCGGCATCACCGTGGACATGAACGAAAGGGCCTGGTCGAAGATCGCCTCGGTGTCGACGAGGATCTCGCCGATGTCGGGCTGGAAGAGGTCGCGGATGGCGCGCACCACGAGGCTCGACTCGAGGTAGATCAGGCACGGGCCCTTTTCTTCCTCGGCGGCGGACTCGATGGCGCCCCAGAGCTGGAGGAGGTAGTTCAGGTCCCACTGCAGTTCCTCCGCCACGCGGCCGATGCCGGCCGTGCGGGCGATGAGGCTCATGCCATCGGGGACCTGCAGCTGGTCCATCACCTCGCGCAGCTCGTTCCTGTCCTCGCCTTCGATCCTTCTCGAAACCCCGCCGCCTCGCGGGTTGTTGGGCATCAGCACCAGGTAGCGCCCGGCGAGCGAGATATAGGTGGTCAGCGCCGCGCCCTTGTTGCCGCGCTCGTCCTTGTCGACCTGGACGATGAGCTCCGAGCCCACCTTGAGGTGCGTGGCCATCTTCGAGCGGCCGAACTCGCCGCCGTCGTTGACCATGAACTGCTTCGCGATTTCCTTGAACGGGAGGAACCCGTGGCGCTCGGCGCCGTAGTCGATGAAGGCGGCTTCGAGCGAAGGCTCGACGCGCGTCACGACTCCCTTGTAGATGTTGCTCTTGCGTTGTTCCTTGCCGGCGGATTCGATGTCGAGGTCGATCAGCTTCTGGCCATCGACGATTGCGACCCGGAGTTCCTCCGCCTGGGTCGCATTGAACAGCATGCGTTTCATCTTCTTCTCTCCCGCGCTCTGCCACGGAAGATGAGCGCCCAGTCCTCCGGGGCCCGGACGACGAGTCAGTTCAGAAGTCGGTCTTGAGGTGCGTCACGGAGTCGTGAGCGAGTGGACGATTTCTGGTTTTGTTCGTCTGGCGACTGCGGCCCGAAGCCCCCGCTTGTGGGGATGCTGGAGGGCGGCAGTTCGCGTGGAATTCGTGCGTCGAGCGCGTGTATTTCGTTAACCATCGCTCTTGGATTGGCAGGCGAGCGACGTTTGCCTGCTTGGGCGCCATTCCGGGCAACCCCTGGGATTCCGCGGGGAGGGGCGTAGCAGCCAGCTCCTCTTGGAAATCAACTACATATAGTATACGCGGATGCCGCCCGAAGGCAAAGCATCTCCCACGGCGCCCGCGGTGCGCCAGGTCCAGGTCACCGAGGACGATGCCGGACAGCGTATCGACAACTATCTCATCGCGCGCCTGAAGGGCGTGCCGAAGAGCCGCATCTACCGGATCATTCGCAGCGGCGAGGTGCGCATCAACAGCGGGCGCGTCGAGGCGTCGCGCAAGGTGGTCGCGGGCGATCGCATCCGCATCCCGCCGGTGCGGGTGGCCGAGCGCGACGACGCCGAGCCGCCACCGCACTACGGGCTGCCGATCCTCTACGAGGACGATTTCCTGCTCGCGATCGACAAGCCTTCCGGGATCGCCGTGCATGGCGGGAGCGGCGTCGCCCATGGCGTCATCGAGTCGCTGCGAGCCATGCGCCGCGACGCGCGCTTCCTCGAGCTCGTGCATCGCCTGGACCGCGATACCTCGGGGGTGCTGCTGGTCGCGAAGAAGCGCTCCGCGCTCACGGCGCTCCACGAGAAACTGCGATCGCGCGACATGGACAAGCGCTACCTGGTCGCGGTGAGGGGGCGCTTTCGCAACGAGGTGCAGCGGGTGCGCGCAGCGCTCGCGGAGCACCGCACGCGCGAAGGCGAAAAGCGGGTGAGCGTTTCCGAGCGGGGCGTGGAGGCCGAGACGGTCTTCCGGAGATTGTCACGGGGCGCGGAGGCGAGCCTCCTGGAGGCCGAGCTCCTCACGGGCCGCACGCACCAGATCCGCGTGCACCTCTCGCATCTCGGCCATCCCGTGCTGGGCGACGCGAAGTACGGCGACTTCGAGCTCAACAAGCGCCTGCGCCGCGACGGGCTGAAACGCATGTTCCTGCACGCCGCACGCCTTTCCTTCGCGCACCCCGTAACCGCCGAGCTCCTCGAGATCGCTTCGCCCTTGCCGCCGGACCTCGCGAAGTTCGCCTCGCGGGAGATTCACGAATGACAGAGCTCGCGCCTCGAGTCTCGCCTCCCGCGTCCCGCTACTCGCTCGTCATATTCGACTGGGACGGGACGCTCATGGATTCGACAGCGGTCATCGCCGCGAGCCTGCAGTCGGCCTGCCGAGACGTGGGACTCCCTCCGCCATCGGATCGCGAGGCCCTCTTCGTGCTGGGCCTGGGGCTCGCCGACACCTTCGCCCACGTGGCGCCGAAGCTGGACGAGGAGGGCCGGCGGCGCGTGGCCGACCGCTGGCGCCACCACTTCAACGCCGGCGAGGACCGAATGCCGCTCTACGAGGGCGTGCGCGAGATGCTGGCCGAGCTGCGCGGGCGCGGCGTGCGGCTCGCGGTGGCGACCGGAAAGGCGCGACGCGGCCTGGAACGCATGCTCGAGCTCACCGGCTTGCGAGAAACATTCGAGGCCACGCGCTGCGCCGACGAGGGATTCACCAAGCCCCACCCCGGGATGCTCCTCGCCATCCTCGAGATGACCGGCGTGGACCGCGCCCATGCCGTGATGGTGGGCGATACCACGCACGACCTGGATCTTGCCGCGAACGCGGGTGTGGACGCCTTGGCGGTGTCCTACGGCGCCCACGACGCGCAGCTCCTCGCCTCGCGCCCGGCGAAAGCGCGCTTCTCGACCGTGCGCGACCTGCATCGATGGCTCGCGAGCCCCGGCTGATCTGCGCCTCGGCCGAGCTGGTGGACTCGGGCCAGGGGGTGCGATTCACCCTCGCCCGCGAGGCCGGCGAGGAGAAAGGCTTCGCGATCCGCTACGCCGGCGTGGTGCGCGGATACCTCAACCGCTGCCCGCACGCCTGGACCGAGCTCGACTGGAATCCGGGTGAGTTCTTCGACCAAAGTGGGCTAAACTTGGTCTGCTCGACGCACGGTGCGATCTTCGAGCCGGGCACCGGTTATTGCGTCGCGGGGCCTTGCCGCGGGGCCTCGCTCGAGCCGCTCGAAATCCGCGAGCAAGAGGGGCGAGTCCTACTTCTGAACGACGATCCATGACAGACGCGGGCCCTCCCGACTGGGAGCGAGCGGTCCTAGAGCGAGTCGCGCTGAAGGCGATCGAGGAGCAGCGCCGTGCGCGCCAGTGGAGCGCGCTTTTCAAGCTGCTGTGGTTCGCGTTCGCCTTCATGGTCTTCTCCGCATGGATGGGCTGGATGGGGCGCGGCGACAAGGACGCCATGGCGACCACCGGCCGGCACACCGCGCTCGTGGATCTCGAGGGCGTCATCGCCCCCGAAGGCAAGGCCTCGGCCGACAAGATCATCAAGGCGCTCGACCGCGCCTTCAGGGATTCGAACACCGCGGGCGTGGTGCTTCGGATCAACAGCCCCGGCGGCAGCCCCGTCCAATCGGGCTACATCAACGACGAGATGCGCCGGCTGCGCGCCAAGTATCCCGACATCCCGCTCTACGTCGTGGTGCAGGACCTCTGCGCTTCCGGCGGCTACTACGTGGCGAGCGGGGCCGACAAGATCTACGTCGACAAGGCGAGCATGGTGGGCTCGATCGGCGTGATCGTCTCCAGCTTCGGCTTCACCGGCGCCATGGAGAAGCTCGGCATCGAGCGGCGCGCCTACACGGCGGGGTCCAACAAGGACTTCCTCGATCCGTTCGCCCCCGAGAACCCCGAGCAGCGCGAGCACGTGCAGAAGATGCTCGCCGACATCCACCAGCAGTTCATCAGCGTCGTGCGCCAGGGCCGCGGCAAGCGCCTGAAGGAGACGCCCGACATGTTCTCCGGCCTCGTATGGACCGGGGAGCAAAGCGTCGCGCTCGGGCTCGCCGACGGCTTCGGCAGCCTCGACTACGTGGCGCGCGAAGTGATCAAGGCGGACAGGGTGGTGGACTTCTCGCCGAAGGACTCGATCTTCGAGCAGTTCTCCGAGCGCATCGGCACGCGTTTCGGCGAGAGCATGGCGCGCTCGGCCGCGCGGGCCGCCACCGAAGCCCTGGCCCCCCGATGAGCACGGTCGCGCCCCAGCAGCGCCTCGACTTCGACCTCATCCGCGAGGCGTTCGACTTCACGAGCGTGGGCCTGGTCATCTCCACGATGGACGGCGTGGTGCGCCAGGTGAACCGCGCGTTCTGCGACATGACGGGCTACGCCCGCACCGAGGTGGAGGGCCAGTCGTTCAAGGCCTTCGTGCATCCGGAGGACGCGGCCTGGACCGAGGATCATCTGCGCTCGATCCGCGCGGGCGGCTCGCCTTACGCCTCGGCCGACAAGCGCTTCGTGCGCAAGGGCGGCGGCGAGGTGTGGGTTCGCTGCAGCCTTGCGGTGGGCCGCGATCCGCAGGGCCAGCCGCGCTTCCTGGTGGCGGCCTTCACCGATCTCACGGAGCAGCGCCAGAAGGACCGGGCGATGCGCCAGATGAATGTGTTCCTCACGGCCATCGTCGAGAATTCCCCGATCGCGATCTATGCGACCGATTTCGACGGCGTCATCACCTTCTGGAACCCCGCCGCGGAAAGGATCTTCGGTTACTCGCGCGAGCAGGCGATCGGGGGCTTCGCGCCCTTCGTCCAGGAGGACAAGAAGGACGAGGCCGCGCAGGTGCGCCGGCGCCTCATCGCGGGTGAAGTCCTCCACGACCTGGAGCTGGTGCGCCGGCGCAGCGACGGCGAGCTCGTGACGATCCGCGGGGCCGGCGCGCCGCTTCGCGACGACAACGAGCGCATCACGGGCCTGCTTTTCACCTGCACCGACGTGACCGCGGCCAAGCGCGCCTCGGTGGACCTCGAGCGCCACCTGCACTTCATGCGTGCGTTGATCGACGCGATCCCGAGCCCCGTGTACTTCAAGGACCGCGAGGGGCGCTACCAGCTGAAGAACCGCGTCTGGGAAGACCTCTTCGGCGGCGGCCGGGAGTGGGCCGGCAAGACCGTGAACGACATGTTCGACCACGACATCGCCGCGATCCACGAGAAGCACGACCGCATGCTCCTCGACCGCCCGTCCTCCACGACCTACGAGATGCAGATGCCGATCGCCGCAGGCGAAGACCGGCAGATGCTCTACAACAAGGTGAGCTTCGTGGACCAGAGGGGCGACGTCGCGGGGGTGATCGGAGTCATCACCGACGTCACGCGCTACAAGGAGACCGAGCGCGCGCTGGAAGCCTCCGAAGCGCGCTTCCGGGTGCTCACCGAAAGCTCCATCGACCTCATCTCGGTGATCGACGCCGGCGGCGTCATGCAGTACCAGAGCGCGGCGCTGCGCCACCTGCTGGGCTTCGACCCGGTGGAGTCGGCCGGCAGGAACGTCTTCGACCTGGTGCACAAGGACGATGCCGAGCACGTCCGCGCCGCCTTCCGGCGCCTCACCGAGACCCGCGCGCTCACCGAGCCCGTGGAGTTTCGCCTGCGCCACCGCGATGGCAGCTGGCGCACGTTCGAGTCGCTCGGCACCAATTGCCTGGACAACCCGCACATCCGCGGCCTGGTGTGGAATTCGCGCGACGTCACCGACCGCAAGGTGATCCAGCAGCGCATCCAGCACCTCGCCTACCACGACAACCTGACCGGCCTGCCCAACCGGGGCCTCCTCCAGGATCGACTCGCACGCTCCATCGCGCGGGCCGAGCGCGCCGGCAAGAAGGTCGCGGTGCTCTTCATCGACCTCGACAACTTCAAGAACATCAACGACACGCTGGGCCACGACGTGGGCGACGAGCTCCTGCGCCAGGTCTCGCGGCGCCTCTCGGATTGCGTGCGCCTCGAGGACACCATCGCCCGCCAGGGCGGCGACGAGTTCATCGTGCTGCTGGATAGCCTCGACGACGGCCGCAACGCCTCGATCGTGGCGCAGAAGGTCCTGAACCAGCTGCGCCTGCCGCTCAACCTCGGCGGGACCGAGCAGCATGTTAGCGGCTCGGTGGGCATCGCGGTCTATCCCGAGGACGGGCGCGATGCCCAGACGCTCATGAAGAACGCCGACACGGCCATGTTCCACGGCAAGGGGCTCGGCAAGAACACCTACCAGTACTTCACGCCGCAGATGAACATCGCGGTGAAGCGCCGGATGATGCTCGAATCGGCGCTGCGCCGCGCGGTGCTGCAGAAGGATTTCGTGCTGCACTACCAGCCGCAGATCGACCTCGAGACGGGCGAGATCATCGCCTGCGAGGCGCTGGTGCGCTGGAAGACCGAGGACAGCGGCACCGTGATGCCGGGCGACTTCATCCCGCTCGCCGAGGAGACCGGGCTCATCAACGAGATCGGCGAATGGGTTCTGCAGGAGAGCTGCCGCCAGGCCAGGGAGTGGCAGGACATGGGCATGGCCGGCCACCGGCGCATGGCGGTGAACCTTTCGGCGCGCCAGTTCGCCGAAAAGGGCTTCCTCGAGATGGTGACGCGCGTGCTCACCGAGACGGGGCTCGCGCCGAGCTGCCTCGAGCTGGAGATCACCGAGAGCCAGGTGATGCGCCAGACCGACGGCATGATCCAGCTCCTCAACAAGCTCTCCGAGATGGGCGTGCAGCTCGCGATCGACGATTTCGGCACGGGGTACTCGAGCCTTTCGTACCTGAAGCGCCTGCCGATCCAGAAGCTGAAGATCGACCAGTCGTTCATCCGCGACATCACCGTGGACCCGAACGACACCGCGATCGTGGTCGCCATCATCAACATGGCCCGCAGCCTCGACCTGGAGACCATCGCGGAAGGCGTGGAGACCGCGGGGCAGCTGGCACTCCTGCGCGCCAAGGGCTGCCGCGTGGGCCAGGGCTTCTTCTTCGCGGCCCCGTTGCCCGCGCCGGAAATCTACGCGCTGCTTCGCGGCAACCGCATCGCCTTTCCCGCCGCCTAGGCGAGCAGGAGGAAGATCGCGGGGCTCTTGCCGATCGGCCGCGGGCGCTCGCGCCATGCGTCGACGCGATCCATGCGGATCCATTCGCGGGGCGAAGTGAGCTCGACCGCCACGGCGATGCGCGTACCCGGCTTGCAGGTGCCGACGAGGTCGGCGAGGAGGGCATCGGCGCGGTAGGGCGTCTCGATGAAGATCTGCGTTTCGGAGGCGCGCGCGGATTGGCGCTCGAGCTCGGCGATGGCGGCCTTGCGCGCCGGCGATTGCGCCGGAAGGTAGCCCGCGAACCGGAAGCGCTGGCCTCCCAGGCCGCTTGCCATCAGGGCGAGGAAGATCGAACCGGGCCCCACGAGCGGAACGACGCGAATGCCGCGGCGGTGCGCTTCGGCGACGAGCAGCGCGCCCGGATCGGCAATGGCGGGGAGGCCCGCCTCCGACAGGAGGCCCACATCGCGCCCCGAAGCGAGCGGCCCCAGCAGCCGCGCGATCTCGGAGTCCGGCGTGTGCTCGCTGTATTCGCTGATCGCGATCTCGCGCATGGGCTTCGGATGGCGGCAGGCCGCGAGCCATGCGCGCGCCGATTTCGCATCCTCCGCGATGAACGCGTCGAGTGCGCGGATCCGCTCGAGCACCACGGACGGAACGACGGCCTCGGGCGGCGCGTCCGGCGCGAGCCAGGCGGGCAGGAGGTACAGCGTGCCCGGGCTCATGGCACCTGGAGGCCTTCGGCGCGAAGCATCTCGGCCAGCGCGATGAGGGGAAGGCCCACCAACGCCGTCGGGTCGCCTCCTCCCAGCCGCGAGAGGAGGGCGATGCCGAGCCCCTCGCTCTTCGCGCTGCCCGCGCAGTCGAGGGCGGGCTCGCGCACGAGATAGCGCTCGATTTCCTGGGCATCGAGGCGGCGGAACTCCACGTCGGTCGTGACGACGCGGGCCTGCTCGCGGCCCGAAGGCGCGTGAAGCAGGCAAAGGCCCGTATGGAAGAGGGCCTCCCGGCCCGAGAGCTGCGACAGCTGCGCTCGTGCGGTCTCCAGCGTTCCGGGCTTGCCCAGGGGCACGCCGCCCACCTCGGCGACCTGGTCGCAGCCTATGATGAGCGAGGTGGCGTAGCGCTGCGCTGCGGCGCGAGCCTTGGAGCGCGCCAGGCGTTCGGCGGTCTGAGCGGGGCTTTCACCGGATAGCGCGCGCTCGTCGACGTCGGGCGACCAGGCTTCGAATGGAACGCCCAGGCGGGCGAGGAGCTCGCGCCGATAGCGGGAGCCGGACGCCAGGATGATTGAAATGGTCATTAAAACAGCAGATTATAATATTTAGTTAAAGCATATTCTAGCATGGATTCCGAGCTCCTGATCTACCCCGATCGCCTGGGCGAGGCGCCCGAAGTCTTCGAGGGCGACGCCACCCTCGGCGAATTGCCGCGACTCGCGCAGTCCATTGCCGACCATCCGATCGAGCTGCATTTCCGGGTCGCGGCCCGCCTGGACATACAGCGTCGAAAAGTCGTGTCGTGTATAATCGAAGGCTTCGTTTTTCTCACGTGCCAGAGCACGCTGGAAGACTTCCGGCACGCGATTTCGATAGACGAGCGGATCGTGCTCGTGGACGGCGAGGAGGAGCTACCTCCCATCGAAGCGGAGAGCGACGCCGAAGATTACCTCGTCGCGGACGGCCCCGTGGACGTCCGCAGCCTCGTCGAGGATGCGATCCTCCTCTCGCTACCGATGGTGCCCCGCAAGCCGGGCCTCGGGCAGGGCGAGAAGCCGAAGGACGAAGGGGTGGCGGGGTTGAAAGAGTCGCCCTTCGCCGCGCTCGCGAGCCTCAAGAAACGAAAATAGATGAATCGTTAACAGGAGAGCACCATGGCCGTACAACAGAACAAGAAGTCGCCGTCGAAGCGCGGCATGCACCGGTCGCACGACCATCTCGGCACGCCGCCGGTCGCCGTCGAGCCGATCACGGGCGAGACGCACCTGCGCCACCACATTTCGCCGTCGGGCTACTACCGCGGCAAGAAGGTCCTCCAGACCAAGGACTAGGGCACCCGCGGAATGACGGTGAAGACCGTCATCGCCGTTGACGCAATGGGTGGAGATCACGGACCCAGGGTCACGATCCCCGCCTGCCTGGATTTCCTCGCCAGCGATCCCGACGCGCAATTGCTGCTCGTGGGGCTGCCTCGCGTTCTCGACGCCGAGCTCTCGCGCCTCGCGCCGCGTGCCTCCATTACCGCTTCCCATGTCTCGCGCCTGTCCGTCGTCGAGGCCACGGAGGTCGTGGGAATGGATGAAGACGTGCGCACCGCCATCCGCACCAAGAAGCATTCCTCGATGCGCGTCGCCATCGACCTGGTGAAGCAGGGGCGGGCACAGGCCTGCGTGAGCGCGGGCAACACCGGCGCCCTCATGGGCACCGCCAAGTTCGTCCTGAAGACCCTTCCCGGCATCGACCGACCCGCCATCTGCGCGGTGCTCCCGACCCGTACCGGCCAGGTGTATGCGCTCGACCTGGGTGCCAACGCCGACTGCACGCCGGAACACCTGCTGCAGTTCGCCATCATGGGGTCCACGCTCGTGAAAGCGGTCGAGGGCAAGGCCAATCCCACCGTGGGACTCCTCAATATCGGGTCCGAGGAGATCAAGGGCAACGACGTCGTGAAGAAAGCCGCCGAGCTCCTGCGTGCGAGCTCCTTGAACTTCTACGGCAACGTCGAGGGCGACGACATCTACAAGGGAACGACGGACATCGTGGTGTGCGATGGCTTCGCCGGCAACGTCGCGTTGAAGACCTCCGAGGGCCTCGCGAAGATGCTGGGCGACTTCCTCAAGGAGGAGTACACGCGAAACCTCCTTTCACGGCTCGCCGCGGTCGTCTCCTATCCGGTCATCAAGCGATTTCGCCGCCGCGTGGACAGCCGGCGCTACAACGGCGCGGCGCTCCTGGGACTGCGGGGCATCGTGGTGAAAAGCCACGGCTCGGCCGACCGACTCGCGTTCGCCACCGCGTTGAAGCGCGCCGCCTCGGAAGCGAGCCACGGTCTCATCGAGCGGATCGGCGAGGAGATCGCGCGCGTGAGCGGCGTCGCTCCCGCGGGCGAGGCGGCCGCATGACGTTCTCGCGGATCACGGGCACGGGCTCCTACCTGCCCTCGAAGGTGCTCACGAACAAGGATCTCGAGTCCTTCGTCGACACGAGCGACGAGTGGATCGTCTCGCGCACCGGCATCCGCGAGCGCCACATCGCCGCGGACGACGAGTTCACGAGCGACCTCGCCGCCCACGCATGCCGCCAGGCGCTCGCCGCCGCGGGGCGCGCCGCGGCCGACGTGGACCTGATCGTGGTTGGAACCTCCACGCCCGACATGGTGTTCCCGTCGAGCGCCTGCCTGCTGCAGGCGAAGCTCGGCGTGAAGAAGGGCGCGGCCTTCGACGTGCAGGCGGTCTGCTCGGGATTCGTGTACGCGCTCGCGACCGCGGACAACTTCATCCGCTCCGGAGCGCATCGCTGCGCGCTCGTGGTGGGCGCCGAAGTCTTCTCGCGCATCCTCGACTGGAAGGACCGTGGCACCTGCGTGCTCTTCGGCGACGGCGCGGGCGCGGTCGTGCTGGAGGCTTCCGAGGCGCCCGGGATCCTCTCCAGCAACCTGCGCGCCGATGGGTCCTACGCTTCGATCCTGAACACCCCCGGCCAGGTGTGCGGCGGCAAGGTGCAGGGCGATCCCACGCTCAAGATGGATGGGGGCGCCGTCTTCAGGCTCGCCGTGCGCGTGCTGGAAGAAAGTGCCCGCGCGATCGTCGCCGCGAACGGCATGGGCATCGACGACCTCGACATCTACATTCCCCACCAGGCCAACGTGCGCATCGTCTCCCACGTCGCGAAGAAGCTGGGCCTGCCGGATTCCAAATGCGTGGTCACGGTCGATCGCCACGCCAACACTTCCGCCGCATCGATCCCGCTCGCGCTCGACGTCGCGGTGCGCGAGGGGCGCGTGAAACCGGGGGACGTGGTCCTGCTCCAGGGAGTGGGTGGGGGCTTCACGTGGGGCTCGGTGCTGCTGGAATACTAGGCGAGAGGAAAGAGACGCGAGATGTCGTTGGCAATCGTTTTTCCGGGGCAAGGCTCGCAATCCGTCGGGATGATGAACGGGTTCGCCGAGCTCGCCATCGTCGAGAAGACCTTCCTCGAGGCCAACGCCATCCTGGGCGAGGACCTCTGGAGCATGGTGCGCGACGGGCCGGCCGAGGCGCTGAACCAGACCGTGAACACGCAGCCCGCGATGCTCGTGGCGGGCGTCGCGTGCTGGCGGGCGTGGCGCGAGAAGAACGGCCCGATGCCTTCCTGGCTCGCGGGCCACAGCCTCGGGGAATACACCGCGCTCGTGGCGGCCGAAGCCATGCGCTTCGAGGATGCGCTGCCGCTGGTTCGCTTCCGCGCCACGGCGATGCAGGAAGCCGTTCCCGAAGGCACCGGCGGGATCGCCGCGATCATCGGCCTGGATGCGGCCACTGTCCAGGACGTCTGCCGCGACGCGGCCGAGGGCCAGGTGCTCGAGCCCGCGAACCTCAATTCCCCGGTGCAGGTCGTGATCGCCGGCCATCGTGGCGCGGTCGAGCGCGGCATGGCGCTCGCCAAGCAGAGGGGCGCGAAGATCACGAGCATGCTGGCCATGAGCGCGCCTTCGCACTGCAGCCTGATGCAGGGCGCGGCCGAACGGCTGCGGGAGCGGCTCGCCGAGGTCGAGGTGCGAAAGCCCCTGATCCCCGTCATCCACAACCGCTTCGTCGAGAGCCTGGACGACCCGGCGAAGATCCGCCAGGCCCTGGTCGAGCAGCTCTTCAATCCCGTGCGCTGGGTGGAGACCGTGCAATTGCTGGGCCGCAAGGGCGTTCGCCGGATAGTCGAATGCGGCCCCGGGAAGGTGCTGACCGGCCTTTCGAAGCGCATCGTGCCCGACATCGAATACATCGCCATCACGGACGCCGCCTCGCTCGCGGCGGCCTCATCCCAGGCCTAGAAAAATGCTGAACGGACAAGTCGCCATCGTGACCGGAGCCTCGCGCGGAATCGGCCAGGCCATCGCCCACGTGCTCGCGAGAGCCAACGCGACGGTCGTGGGCACCTCGACCTCGGAGAAGGGCGCCGAGGGCATCTCGAAGGCGATCGCCGAGGCGGGCGGGAAGGGCGCGGGCCGCGTCCTCGACGTGCGCGACGGGGCAGCCTGCGCGGCCTTCGTGGACCAGGTGCAGGAGGAATTCGCGGCCCCCGCGATCCTCGTGAACAACGCCGGGGCCACCCGCGACAACCTCCTCGCGCGCATGAAGGACGAGGAGTGGGACGACGTGCAGCAGACCAACCTGAGAAGCGTCTTCGTGCTCTGCCGCGCCGTCCTGCGGCCGATGATGAAGGCGCGCTCCGGGAGAATCGTGAACGTGACCTCGGTGGTCGCCTTCGCGGGCAACGCCGGGCAGACCAACTACGCCGCGGCCAAGGCGGGCATGGTGGGTTTCTCCAAGTCCCTCGCCCGCGAGGTAGGCAGCCGCAACGTCACGGTGAACTGCGTGGCGCCGGGCTTCATCGAGACGGACATGACGCGCTCGCTCGATGCGGAGCAGGTGAAGAAGCTCGTCGGGAACGTGCCGCTCGGGCGCCTCGGGCGCGTGGACGACATCGCCCAGGCCGTCCTCTATCTCTGCTCGCCGGGGGCCGCCTACATTACGGGGGCGACCCTGCACGTGAACGGCGGGATGCACATGGAATGAACGGCCGGGATGTTGGATTGAACGGCCTTGGGGGCCGCGAATCAAATGAGGCGCGTGGTAGAATTACGCGCTTTTTTCGGCAAAGCGAACCACCGATAACACGCGCACCTGGAGGAAGGATCGATGGATAACATTGAAGCACGCGTCAAGAAGATCGTTGCCGAGCAGCTCGGGGTCGCCGAGGCGGACATCAAGAACGATTCCTCGTTCGTGGACGACCTGGGCGCCGATTCCCTCGACAACGTCGAGCTCGTGATGGCCCTCGAGGAGGAGTTCGAGTGCGAGATCCCCGATGAGGAAGCCGAGAAGATCACCAACGTCCAGCAGGCGATCGACTACGTCAAGGGCCACGTCAAGCAGTAGCGCCGCGGGGCGCGCGAGCCGCTGAGCCGCGGCCTCCACACCATGTCGAAGCGAAGAGTCGTCGTCACCGGGCTGGGAATCGTCTCGCCCATCGGGATCGGCATCACGGCCGCCTGGGAGAACCTCACCCACGGCGTGAGCGGGGTCGCGCCCATCACGCGCTTCGACGCATCGGCGCTGCCGACGCGCTTCGCCGCCGAGGTGAAAGGCTTCAACTCCGCCGACTGGATGGCGCCCAAGGAGACGCGCCGCTCGGATCTCTTCGTGCACTTCGGGCTCGCCGCGACCAAGCTCGCGCTCGAGGATGCGGGCCTGGTCATCGACGACTCGAACGCCGAACGCGTCGGCGTGAACGTCGGCTCGGGCATCGGGGGGCTGCCGATGATCGAGGACAACATCCGCGAGATGATCGCCAAGGGGCCGCGGCGCCTGTCGCCCTTCTTCGTGCCGGGCACGATCATCAACATGGTCGCCGGCATGATCTCGATCCAGTTCAAGGCGAAGGGCCCGAACGTGTCGATGGTGTCGGCGTGCACGACGAGCGCCCACTGCGTGGGCGAGGCCGGCCGCATGATCGAGTACGGCGACGCGGAAGTGATGATCGCCGGGGGCGCCGAAGCATGCATCAACTTGTCCGGCGTGGGGGGCTTCTGCGCGTGCAGGGCCCTCTCCGAAAGGAATGACGACCCGGCGACCGCCTCGCGCCCGTTCGACAAGGACCGCGATGGCTTCGTGCTGGGCGAGGGCTCGGGCATCCTGATCCTCGAAGAGTATGAGCACGCGAAGAAGCGCGGCGCGCGCATCTACGCGGAGCTGGCCGGCATGGGCATGAGCGGCGATGCCAACCACATCACGGCGCCCAACATGGACGGCCCGCGCCGCGCCATCGTGGCCGCGCTGAAGAACGCGGGCCTGAACCCCACCGACATCCAGTACGTGAACGCGCATGGCACGTCCACGCCACTGGGCGACGCGAACGAGACCGCGGCGATGAAGGCCGCCTTCGGCGACCATGCCTACAAGCTCGCGGTGAACTCCACCAAGTCGATGCACGGGCACCTCCTGGGCGCGGCCGGCGGCGTCGAGGCGGTGATCACCGTGCTCGCCGTGCACCACCAGGTCTCGCCGCCCACGATCAACATCTTCACGCCCGATCCGGCGTGCGACCTGGACTACGTGCCGAAGACGGCGCGATCGATGAAGATCGACGCCGCGCTTTCGAATTCCTTCGGGTTCGGCGGCACCAACGGAACGCTCGCGTTCCGCCGGTTCTCCTAGGGCGGCCATCCGGAAGGCCCTGGCGCTCGCGTTCTTCCTCGCGGCCGCGGCGGTCGCGTGGCTGCTCTACTTCGCCCTCTCGCCGGTCGCGCTCCCCGCCACGCCCTACGACTTCACGGTACGCCCGGGCTCGGGACTGAAGGCCGTCGCGCGCCAACTGTCCGCCGATGGAGTGCTCGAGGAGCCGGAAACGCTCTGGATCCTGGGCCGGTTGATCGGCGCCGGCCGCATCCAGGCCGGCACCTACCGCCTCGATCGCGCGCTCACGCCGCTGGACCTCATCGGCAAGATGGTGCGTGGCGAGGTGCTCTACGAAGAGATGCGCTTCGTCGAAGGGACCACGCTTCGCCAGTGGCTGGCGCAGCTTGCGACGCAGCCCGGCGTGAAGCAGACCCTCGCGGGCAAGCGCGAGCCCGACATCCGCCCGCTCATGGGGGAGACGGCCCCGCTCGAAGGGTGGTTCTTTCCCGACACCTACCGCTTCGCTCCCGGCACGAGCGACGTGGAGATGCTCAAGCGCGCGCATGCGGCGATGAAGAAGCGCCTGTCCGATGCCTGGGAAGCACGCGATCCGGCAATCGGGCTCGCCACGCCGTATGACGCGCTCATCCTCGCCTCCATCGTCGAGAAGGAAACGGCGAAGGACGCCGAGCGGCCCATGATCGCCTCGGTGTTCCTGAACCGGCTGAAGCGCTCCATGCGCCTGCAGACCGATCCCACCGTGATCTACGGGATGGGCGAGCGCTACGATGGCCGGATCCACAAGCGCGACCTCTCGGCCGACACCCCATGGAACACGTACACGCGCGATGGCCTGCCGCCAACCCCGATCGCGATGCCGGGAGAGGCCGCGATCCAGGCGGCGACGCATCCG
The DNA here is from genome assembly GCA_036271595.1 of Usitatibacter sp. Classification (GTDB taxonomy): domain Bacteria; phylum Pseudomonadota; class Gammaproteobacteria; order Burkholderiales; family Usitatibacteraceae; genus Usitatibacter. The sequence goes on along the minus strand of DATBAI010000079.1, from coordinate 75,352 downwards.
GCGACGACGGACTATTTGTACTTCGTCTCGCGCAACGACGGCAGCCACGAATTCAGCCGCTCGCTCGAGGAGCACAATCGGGCAGTGGCAAAATACCAGCTGGGCCGATAGGGCCCGGGCACGAGGCGTGAGGCGCGAGAGTTGAGCCGAGGCAAATTCATAACGCTGGAAGGCATCGACGGTGCGGGCAAGTCGTCGCATCTCGAATTCATCTGCGGCCAGGCGCGGGCGCGCGGAGTCGCCGTGCTGCTCACTCGCGAGCCGGGGGGGACGCCCGCGGGCGAGCGTATCCGCGAGGTCGTGCTGCATTCGGCGATGAGCGCCGAGTCCGAAGCGCTCCTCATGTTCGCCGCGCGCGCCGATCACGTCGCGCAGAAGATCCGCCCGGCGCTGGAGGCGGGGCAGTGGGTCGTATGCGACCGCTTCAGCGACGCGACTTACGCCTACCAATGCGGCGGGCGCGGGCTGAAACGCGATTTCGTCGTGAGCCTCGAGCGCCTCGTGCACCCGGGCCTGCAACCCGACGCGACGTTCCTCTTCGACCTCGATCCCGCGGCGGCCTACGAAAGGCAGCGAAGCCAGGGACGCACGCCCGACCGCTTCGAGAGCGAGCAGGCGTCGTTCTTCGCGCGCGTGCGCGAAGCCTATCTCGAGCGGGCCCGCGAGCATTCGCGGCGCTTCCACCTGATCGATGCCTCCGGAAACCTCCAGGAGGTGCGCGACCGCCTCGAGGTCGCGTTCGCCCAGGCCTTCGCGTGACGCCGCTGCCCTGGCATCGCGCGGTCCTTCGGCAACTGCTCGCGGATCGCGATCGCCTGCCGCACGCCGTGCTCGTGCAGGGCCGCGAGGGGATCGGCAAGCTGGATTTCTCGCGCGCGCTCGCCGCGGGCGCGCTTTGCGAAAGCCCGCGCGACGGTCTCGCCTGCGGCGAGTGCCCGTCCTGCCATTGGTTCTCCCAGGGCAACCACCCCGATTTCCGCGAGATCGTTCCGGAGGCCGCGCAGGAGGACGAGGAGGGCCCCGAAGCCGAGGCCCCGCGCTCCGAGAAGGCGAAGAGCGTCTTCGTGAAGATCGAGCAGATTCGCGACGTGGCGGATTTCATGGCGCTCACCACGCACCGCGCCGGCTACCGCGTGCTGCTGATCCACCCCGCGGAAGCGATGTTGCCGGCCGCGGCCAACGCGCTTTTGAAGACGCTCGAGGAGCCCCCGGCGCGCACCATGATCGTGCTGGTGAGCGGCCATCCCGCGCGCCTGCTTCCGACAATTCGCAGCCGTTGCCGTGCGGTCACGCTCGCGCCGCCGCCACGCACCGAAGCAATCGCGTGGTTGCGCGAGCAGGGCATCGAGGGCGCGGAGAGCGTACTTGCCACCGCGGGCGGTGCCCCGCTGCTTGCCCGCGATCTCGCCGAGCCCGGCGAAGCCGCATTGCGCAAAAAAGTCCTCGACCAGCTCGCCCGCGGCGTGGCCGACGTGCCCGGCTTCGCCGCGGGGCTCGAAAAAGGCGCGCTCGGCCGCTTCCTCTTCTGGATGCAGACATGGATCCACGACTTGGTGCGCATGCGCGTGGCGGGCTCGCCGCGGCACCACGTCGACTACTTGAAGGCGCTGCAATCCCGCGCGCGCGGCGCGGACCTCGATGCGCTGCTGGCGCTCGACCGCGAGCTCGCCGAGGCGCGCCGGCTGGAGTCCCATCCGCTCAATCCCCGGCTGGTGGCTGAGCATCTGCTCATGGCCTACAATCGGGCCATCATGCAGCCAGGCCCATGAGCGAAACCGCGACCGCCGACGCGCAGGTGAATCGCCCCGGCGTCTTCACGCTGACCATCCGGTCGAAGTCCGCGCTCTATGCGGCGTGGATGCCGCTCCTTCGCGGCGGCGGAATCTTTTTGCCCAGCAACCGGTCCCATGCGCTGGGTGAGGAAATCCTCATCCTGCTGTCGCTGCTCGACGATCCGAACAAGATCCCGCTCCAGGGCAACGTCGCCTGGATCAATCCTCCCCACGGGGCCGGCAACCGCCCGCAGGGTATCGGCGTACAGCTCCACGACAGCGAAGCCGGGCGTGAGCTGCGCAAGAAAGTCGAAGGACTGCTCGCCGGAGCGCTGCAGTCGTCGCGGCCCACGCACACGATCTAGTACTTTCCTGCTCCGGCGGGCGAGGAGTGAGAGTGTTCTGGGATAAGCCGCTCGACAACGCCCTGAGCCGCCTGAAGCGCAGCGTGCAAGCTCCGGTGAAGATCGTGCTCTGGGACGGTCGCGAGGTCTCCTTCGACAAGGAACCGCGCGTCACCGTCCGCCTGAGGGCTCCCCGCGTGGCCTCCGCGCTGGTGCGCCCGACCCTCCTCACGCTCGCGGAGGCCTACATCGACGGCGACGTCGAGATCGAAGGCGACGTGCGCGATGCCATCCGCGGCGCCGAGGCGATTTCGAAGGCCATTCCACGCCCGCTCTTCCAGTCGAAGGGCCCGACCAACGAGCGCCACTCCAAGCGCGACGACCGGGAAGCGATCCAGCACCACTACGACGTCTCCAACGAGTTCTACCAGCTCTGGCTCGACCCGCGCATGGTGTACTCGTGCGCCTATTTCCGGGACGAGGCCGACAGCCTGGAGCAGGCGCAGGTGCAGAAGCTCGACCACCTCTGCAGGAAGCTCCTGCTGCGCCCCGGCGAGCGCTTCCTGGATATCGGCTGCGGCTGGGGCGCGCTCGTCATGCACGCGGTGAAGAACTACGGGGTGGTGGCCACCGGCATCACGCTTTCCGAGAACCAGAAGCGTCTCGCCGACGAACGCATCAAGCAAGCGGGCCTGCAGGATCGCTGCCGCGTGCTGCTGCAGGACTATCGCGACGTGCCCGGCGAAGGCATCTTCGACAAGGTCGCGAGCGTCGGCATGTTCGAGCACGTGGGGCTGCGCAACCTGCCCGTGTACTTCAACGTGGTGCGCCGCCTGCTGAAGGAGAAAGGCCTCTTCCTGAACCACGGGATCACCTCGTCGGATACGGACAACCGCGCGGTCGGCCTGGGCGCCGGCGAATTCATCGGCCGCTACGTCTTTCCGAAGGGTGAGCTGCCGCACCTGCACCGCGCGATCCGCGACATGAGCGACCAGGATTTCGAGGTGCACGACGTGGAATGCCTGCGTCCGCACTACGCGCGCACGCTGGATTTCTGGAGCTGCGCCTTCGAGAAGCACTTCGCGCAGGCCGTGGAGGCCTCCAGCGAGCGCACCGCGCGCATCTGGCGCCTCTACCTGGCGGGCTGCGCATATGCCTTCGAGCAGGGATGGATCTCGATCCACCAGGTCCTCGCCACCCGGCGTACCAAGCCCGGGCAAACGGCATTGCCGCTCACCCGGGACTGGATGTACAACCCCTAGTTCAGCGAGGTGCGCAGGGGCCCGCGCACGTCGTAGCTCGCCGACTGCACGCGGTTGCTGCGCATGTTCATCACGCACTCGTAGGTGATCTGGCGTGAGTCGTCGCGGTTGCGCGCCCAGCCGCGCCCGGTGATGCGCTCGCGGGCGCCACCCACGTCGTCGCGGTGCGCATACTCGGTGAACTCGAGATAGGCGTCCACGTCGTTGCGGGAAAGGAAGTCGTGGCGCACGCGATCCTGGCACGCGCGCGTCTCGTCATAGACCGGATACGGGTTCTCCGGTGCCATCGCCACGACCGAAGGCGTCCCCGCGGGATTGTTCCACGAGACCACGACGTCGTAGCTCTCGCCGCCACGCTGCGGGTCGACGATCGTGAGGGCCCCGGTGAAGTCGTTGCGTCGATCCGGATCGCGCACTTCGACGACCTGGCCGCGCCCGGCGACGGCCGCCACGTGGAAGTTGTCCACGGAATGGAAGGGCAGCGGCTGCGTGCAGGAAGATCCCTGGTCGTAGCTGCGCTTGCCGCTCCGCGTGTTCACGACGATCTCGTCGCCACGAAGCTGGACCTGGGCGCGGTCGTCCACCCACACGCGCAGGTGGCAGGAACCGGCCGAGGCCGCGAGGTTCCACTCCGGCGCACGGGCCAGGCGGTATGTGTAGCTCTCACCGGCTCGGTAGTCCTGCGCATGCGAGGCCATCGAGCCTCCCAGCGCCAAGGCCGCCGCGACGGCTGCCACGATGTGCTTGCGATCCATGTTTCCTCCGACGCTTTTGGAATGCAACCTCCAATATCCGATGCGTTGCGGAAACCCGGCATCGGCGGGCGTCGCCTTGCGCTGTGGGAGTGCGCCTGCGCCGGTAGAATCATGTCGATGCTCGTCGATTCGCACTGCCACCTCGATTTTCCGGAGCTCGCCGCCGACCTCGCCGGGGTTGTGTCGCGCATGGGCGACAACGGCGTCACCCACGCCCTCACGATCAGCACGACGCTCGCGACCTTTCCGGCGGTGCGCGATGTCGCGCGCGCGCTGCCCAACGTGTGGTGCACCGCGGGCGTGCATCCGGACGAGCGCCGCGATGGGCGCGAGGTCTCCCTGGAGGAGCTGCTTGCCATGGCCGAAGACACGGAGGTGGTCGGCATCGGGGAGACGGGCCTGGACTACTTTCGCGTCGAGGGCGACACCGAGTGGCAGCGCGAGCGTTTCCGGACGCACATCCGCGCGGCGCGAGCCTGCGGCAAGCCCCTCGTGATCCACACGCGCGCGGCGGCCGCGGATACGCTCGCCATCATGCGGGAAGAGGGCGCGCGCGAGGCGGGCGGCGTGATGCATTGCTTTACCGAGACATGGGACGTCGCACGCGCCGCGATGGACCTGGGGTTCCTCATCTCGTTCTCGGGCATCGTTACATTCAAGAACGCGGCGGACCTGAAGGACGTCGCGAAGCGTGTCCCGCTCGAGCGGATGCTGGTGGAGACCGATTCGCCCTACCTCGCGCCGGTTCCGCATCGCGGCAAGCCCAACCAGCCCGCGTTCGTGAAGCACGTGGCGCAGGAAGTGGCGCGCCTGCGCGGCATCGGATTCGAGGAGATCGCGGAGGCCACCACCCGCAACTTCTTCGCGCTCTTTCGCCAGGCGCAAGCCTAGCGTGGCTCCTTCGCGACTCCTGCTTTATTGCCGCGCCGGGTTCGAGCGCGAGTGCGCCCAGGAGATCACCGCGGTGGCTGCGGAGATGGGGGCCGAGGGCTATGTGCGCGCACGCCCCGAAAGCGCCTTCGCGCTCTTCACGGCGAACGACGAGGCGATGGGCGCGGACCTCGCGCGGCACGTGCCGCTCTCGCTCCTCGTGTTCGCCCGCCAGGTGGTGCGCGCCGGAGAGCTGTCCACGCTTGCCGAGGGCGATCGGGTGACCCCGATCGTCGCCGCCGCGCGCGCCATCGGCACGCGGTTCAACGGGCTCTTCCTCGAGATGCCCGACACCAACGACGGCAAGGCGCTCGCGACGCTCACGCGCCCGCTCACCCCGCACCTCGAAAAGGCGCTTCGCAAGGCGGGCATCGACTTCGCCGACGCGACCGCGCAGGAACGGCTGCATGTCTTCTTCGTGGGCGGCCTCGCGTGCCATGTTGGCGTGAGCGATCCGGCCGAGACGTCGCCCTGGCCCATGGGCATTCCACGGCTTCGCATGCCTTCCGCCGCGCCGTCGCGCTCGACGCTCAAGCTCGCCGAGGCATTCCAGGAATTCCTCGACGAACGCTCGCTGAAGCGGCTGGGCCCCGAAGCGACCGCCGTCGACCTGGGCGCCTCGCCCGGCGGCTGGACCTGGCAGCTGGTGCGCCGCGGAGTGGCGGTGACGGCGGTCGACAACGGCGCCATGGATGCGACCCTCATGGACAGCGGCCTCGTGAAGCACCGCCGCACCGACGGCCTCACGTATCGCCCCTCCGAGCCCGTGGACTGGATGGTGTGCGACGTCGTGGAGAGCCCTTCGCGGGTGGCGCATCTCGCCTCGCGCTGGATCGCCGAGGGCTGGTGCCGCGAGACGATCTTCAACTTGAAGCTGCCCATGAAGAAGCGTTGGGAAGAAGTCCAGCGCGCCCGCGAAATCATCGACACCACGCTCGGCGGCGGCGGCTACTTCCTGCGCATGAAGCAGCTCTACCACGACCGCGAAGAGGTCACCGCCTACCTCGCGCGGCAGAAAAAGGGGTCTGACCCCTTTTCCCGCGGGGAGGAAAAAGGGGTCTGACCCCTTTACACTGCGGGATGGCGGCGAGGATCGTGATCAGCGAATTCATGGACGCCCCGGCGGTCGAGGCGCTTCGCAGCGAGTTCGACGTCGACTATCGGCCAAAGCTCGTGGACGATGCGCCCGCGCTCGAGGAGGCGCTCGCGCTGGCGCGGGGCTGGATCGTGCGCAACCGCACGCCGGTGCGCGGCGCGCTGCTCGCGGCCGCGCGCGAGCTTCGAGTCGTTGGGCGCCTGGGAGTGGGCCTCGACAATATCGACGTCGCCGCGTGCGAGGCGCGTGCCATCCGGGTGATTCCCGCCACGGGCGCCAACGCCGAGTCGGTCGCCGAATACGTGCTCACCGCCGCGCTCGTCTTGCTGCGTGGAGCGTATTTCTCGACACGTGCGGTGGAGGCCGGAACCTGGCCGCGCCAGACGCTTTCGCAGGGCCGGGAGGCCCGCGGCAAGACGCTCGGCATCGTCGGATTCGGCAACATCGGCCGCCTCACGGCGGGGAAGGCCCAGGCCCTCGGCATGCGCGTCGTGGCCCACGACGCCGCGCTCGAGCCCTCGGACCCGGCGTGGCGCTCGCTCGATGCGCCGCCGCGTTCGCTCGACGCATTGCTCGCGGAGAGCGACGTCGTGTCCCTCCACATCCCTCTCACCGACGCGACGCGAGGGCTGCTCGGCGGCGAGCGGCTGATGAAGATGAAGCGCGACGCCATCCTCGTGAACACGGCGCGCGGCGGGGTCGTGGACGAGGCGGCGCTGGCCTCGATGCTTCGCGACGGACGCCTGGGAGGCGCGGCGCTGGATGTCTTCGAGTCGGAGCCCCTCGTCGCGGGCTCGCCGCTCGCCGGCGCCCCGCGCCTCCTCCTTACGCCGCACATCGCGGGGGTCACGACGGAATCCAACGAGCGCGTGAGTGCGCTCATCGCCGAGCGCGTGGCCCAGGCCCTTCGCTAGTTCCAGCGGAAGACCTGGACCAGGTTGCTGAAGTCGTCGGTCCAGGGGCGCAGCCCCGGCTGCGGCTCCACGTCCTCGGTGATCTCCCGGATGGCGGGCTTCTCCAGGAATCCCTTGTCCCGCGTGAGCAGCACCCAGTCGCTCGTGGTGCCGCCGTCCTCGCCGGATTCGTGCAGGAACGCGAGCTCCAGCCCCTGTACCCGCGCGATCTCCACGAGCACGGGCTTCAAGTCCAGGAAACGGTTGGAGACGTGAAAGGCGATGACGCCGCCGGGTTTCAGGTGGCGCAGGTACTGCGTGACCGCCTCCACGGTGATGAGGTGCACCGGGATCGAGTCGCCGGTGAAGGCGTCCACGGCGATCACGTCGTAGGCCTGCGGAGGCTCGGCGGCCATGGAAAGCCTCGCATCGCCCAGCACCACGTCGACGTGTGCCGGGCAATCGGCGAGATAGGTGAAGTAATCGTGCGCAATGCGGACCACCGCCGGGTTGATGTCGTAGAAGCGGTAGACGTCGTCCGCGTCGCCGTACACCGCGAGGGAGCCCGCGCCCAGGCCGATCACGGCGACGCGGATGGGGCGTCCCTCGAAGGCCACGAGGGTGCGGCCGATCCCCGAGCCCAGCTTGTAGTACGTGGTGGCGCTATGGCGGTACTTCGGGGCGATGTATTGCTCTCCGTGAAGGATCGCGCCGTTCATGAGGGACAGGTAGCGCGTCTCGGGATCGTTGTCGTCGGTCTGGCCTTCCTTCACCCGCAGCACCCCGTAATAGTTGCGCTCGATGTGGACCGTATCTTCCCGGAACCCGTGCACGTAGTAGCCGAGCCCGAAGCCGGTGCCGACCCACACCGCGAATAGGAATGCCACGACTGGCCAGGGCCTGCGCAGGTTCGTGAGGAGCGCCACGAGCGAGATCGCCACGAGGGCGATGGGGAGCTCCAGGTATCCGGGCAGCGTCACCGGCGCCACGATGCCCACCAGGATCCCGCCCAGCACTCCGCCCAGCGAGACCACGAGGTAGAAGAGCGTGAGGTGCCGCGGCGCGGGCCGGCGCACGGCAAGCTCTCCGTGGCAGAACATGCACACGAAGAAGAGGCCCACGGTGAATATCGGCACCTGGGACTTCAGCTCGAACTGGTACCTGCGGTCGGCGAGGAAGTAGGCCATCACGCAGAGCACGAACGCGAGGCTCGCGAGGTAGAGGTCGCGCCGGTACCAGCGCGGGCTCTCGAAACAGAGGATGAAGGTGAGCAGGTAGACCGCGAGCGGCACGACCCAGAGGAGCGGAATGGAGGGAATATTCTGCGTGAGGTGGTTGGTGACGCTCAGCAGGATCACCGATCCCAACGTGGCGAGCGTGAGCCAAAGGGCGATCTCGCGCCCGCGTGGGCGAGGCGCATCAGCCTCGTGCAAGCTTTCGCCGCGCGCGAGCGGCGGCAACGACCGTGTGCGCCAGGCGAGCGCCGCGCAACAAACCGCGAAGGCACCGTATCCCGCGGACCAGATCCAGGATTGGCGCGCGCTGCCGATCCACGGCTCGATGGCGAAGGGATAGCCCAGCAACGCGAGCATGGACGCGAAATTGGAGAGCGCGAAGAGGCGGTAGGGGCTCGCTCCCGGCCGGGCCCGGGCGTACCACGACTGCACCAGCGGGCTCGTGGATGAGAGAAGGAAATACGGCAGGCCCACGGTGGCGAAGAGGAGGCCCAGGACGCCCAGGACGGGGCTCGCGCCTCCGGCAGGCTTCCACGCGGCGTCGGGAATCACCGGCAGGAAGGCGAAACTCGCGACGAGGAGCGCGATATGGATCCAGGCCGCGCGCGCGCGTCCGGCGAGCCAATGCGCGTACGCGTAGCCCAGCAGCAGCACCAACTGGAAGAACACCATGCAGAGCGTCCACACGACCGCGGCGCCCCCGAACCAGGGAAGGATCTGCTTGGCGAGGATCGGCTGGACCAGGAACAGCAGGAAGGCGCTGAGGAAGACGGTCGCGGCGTACAGAGGCATTCGGTTCGCATCCTCGCGTAGCGCCGGCAGAAGCGCGCGGCATCTTAGCATGGGCCCTGCGCCGCTATACTCGGCCGGTGCTCGCGATCTACGCCCGCTTGTCGCTCGCCCTCGAGGTCATGGCGTATGCCGCCATCGCGCACTGGCTGCACTGGCTCTACGGGTGGGCTTACGCCCCGCTGGCCGGCGCAGCGCTCGCCATCGCGTTCCTGAACCGCTTCCTGATGGTGTGCGTCACCGCGAGCGTCGCGCGGATCGCGAGCGGACCGCTCGAGCGCGCACAGCGCGTGGGATGGGCACGTGGCGCGGCGATGCTCTTTCGCGAGGCGTGGGCGGTGTGCGTCGCGCAGCTCGTCGAATTCCCCTTCCACCGGTGGGTGCTTCGCGCCGATCCTGCGGGCAATGCGCCGCAGCGCACGCCGGTCGTGCTCGTGCATGGCTACTACAGCAACCGCGGATACTTCCGGCACCTCGTCCGCGCGCTCGAGGGCCGTGGCGTGGCGCCGCTCTTCACGCCCAACTTCACGTCGGTCTTCGCCTCCATCGAGCGCTTCGCATCCGAGCTGCACGCCGAGATCGAGCGCATTTGCGCGGCCACGGGCGCCGCGCAGGTCGTCCTCGTCTGCCACAGCATGGGCGGCCTCGCGGCTCGCAGCTACCTCGCGCGGCACGGCGCCGCGCGCGTGCGCAAGTTGGTCACCATCGCGAGTCCCCACGGGGGCACGGTGCACGCGCACCTCGGCGCCGGCGAGAACGGGCGCCAGATGCGAAGGGCCAGCGCATTCCTCGGGGCGCTGCGCGACCGGGAAGCCGGGCGCGGCCCGGGATGCGCCGCCACTTCCATCTACACGCCCCAGGACAATCTCGTGGCGCCGCACGAGAGCAGCCTCCTGCCGTGGGCGCGCAATGTGGCCCTACCCGGGTTGGGGCACGTGGAGATCCTGCGCTCGGAACGCCTCGCGAGGGAGCTCGAAGCCGAGCTTCGCGAGTGCGAAGCGAGCGTGAGCTAGAGGAGCGCGAGGATCTCGTCGGCGTGGCGGGCCACGTCGGGCTTCTCGATCACGTGCGCGATCCGGCCTTGCTCGTCGATCACGAAAGTCACGCGATCGGCGAGGCCCAGGGCCGCCTTCATCTTCGAGACGACACCCCCGCCGCCCATCACGCCATAGGCGCGCGCGAGCTTGCCTCCGGCGTCGACGAGCAGCGGGAAGTTCAGGCCGTATTTCGACGTGAACGCCTGGTGCGACCGCTCGCCCTGCGTGGAAACGCCGAGCACCGCGGCGCCGCGCCGGGCGAGCTCGGCCGCGTGGTCGCGCAGCGAGCAGGCCTGCTGCGTGCAGTGGGGCGTGTCGTCGCGCGGGTAGAAGTAGAGGACGAGCTTGCGCCCGCGATAGCCGGCGAGACGGACGCGCGAGCCGTCGGTGGCCGTTGCCTCGAAATCGGGCGCCGGATCGCCGGGCGCCGGTCTGCGGGCCACCGTTTCAGGGCATCGCGCAGAAGGCGATGCCGCGGCCCGTCCATCCCTGGTCGAGCAAGCCGTCGTAGATCGCCTCGCTCGAGGTGAAACGATAGAGCGATGCGCCCATGGGCGCGCGGGGAAAGGCCACGCGATAGACGGCGATGCCCGAGTACGGGCCCGTGCACTCGCCATTGACCGGTGCCATCGCGAAGAAGGCGAGGTCGAAGGGGCGCCAATCCGGATTGAACTCGCGAATGCTTCCGCATTCGGCCGCATTCATGGTGAGAAGGTTGCCGCTGCGCCAGGCGGCCTGCGAGCGAATAAAGCGGTATACGGCGGACCCGCCGCTGCAGAAGTCATGGAGCACGCGGTAGGTTTCCCCGGTTGGCGTCCAGCCATCGGCCGCAAGCGATGCCGCCTCGGTGTCGCCTACGGCGAGCCGGAATTCGCCGAAGTGGGCGTACTGGAACTCCCTCACCGTCACGATTCCGGGTGGAGGGCTCGGGTCGAAGCAAATGAATTCGTTCAGCTCGACGTCGCCGCCTCCGCGGCTCGCCCAAACGGAGGATATGTCCTGGGCGATCTGCCGGGAGTCCTGGAACGGATCGTAGCGGAGCGCGACGAAATCGCCGAAGAACCCCTTCGTCTCCCCGGTGGGCCACCACAGGGATCGCAGGGTGGCCGAATCGGTCCTGGCATCGACCACGTCAGCGATCTGCGAAACCAGCGTGTTCGAGGCCGGGATGTACACGCCCGCATCTTTCCCGTCGCCGCACGAGTCCGTGAGCCGTACGCGGGGGAAGGCGGAAAGCGGCCCCGTGAGCACTTGCGCTGTCGCCGAGAAGGCTGCGAGCGTGGCGATTGCCGCGGCCAGCCATCGAGCCAAGCGTGTCATGCACTGGATTCTAATCCACGCGCAAGGCCCGCGCGGTGTTGCGGGAGCGTCACCGCCGAGGAGAAAAATCGCTTCCTCCGAGTGAAAACGGTTGACAAGCGATTTTTGCTTGCGCATCCTCTCGCTGTCGCGCCGGCTAGGCGAGATGAATGCAATTCACCGAGACCCTCGGAAACCAGATTGGAGGATCAATAATGGCAGCTAAGAAAGGCAAGAAGGCATCGAAGAAACCGGCGGCGAAGAAGCCGGCCGCCCGCAAGCCGATGAAGAAGGCCGCGCCGAAGAAGGCCGCCCCGAAGAAGTCCGCCGCCAAGCGCAAGCCGAACGCCGCTTTCATGAAGCCGATGTCGCCGAGCTCCACGCTCGCGGCGGTGGTCGGCTCGAGCCCGATGCCCCGCACGGAGGTCACGAGCAAGCTCTGGGGCTACATCAAGAAGAACAACCTCCAGGACAAGACCAATCGCCGCATGATCAACGCGGACGACAAGCTGCGCGACGTGTTCGGCGGCAAGCGCCAGGTCTCGATGTTCGAGATGACGAAGCTGGTCTCCAAGCACCTCAAGTAAGCCTCGCCGCCGGTTCGCCGGCGCGAAAGCGAGTCCAGGAAGGCCGGTCCCAGACCGGCCTTTTTTTTCTTCAGGGTCCGGGAGAGCGCATGGAACACATTTCGACCGCCGCCGCGCCGCAAGCGCGCGGGCACTATTCGCAAGCCGTGGTGCACGAGGGCATCGTGTACGTGGCGGGGCAGCTGCCGATCGTCCCTGGACGCCCCGACGAGCGGCTGCAGGGATTCGAGGACCAGGCGCGGCGCGTGCTGGACAACGTCGCCGCGATCCTCGAGGAGGCGGGGAGCGGCACCGACCTCATCCTGAAGGCGACGGTGTACATCGCGGACATCTCGCACTGGCCTGCCTTCAACGCGATCTACGCGGACAGGCTGGGCGCGCACCGCCCGGCACGCACTGTCGTGCCGGTGGCGCAGCTGCACTACGGGTATCTGATCGAGATGGACGCCGTCGCCGCCGTGCGCGGCGCCGGCGCAGCCTAGCGGGCCGTCGCGCGCGTCGCGGTGCGCCTGGCGGAATGCACCGCGCGTTTCACCTTGCGCTTGGCCGCGCCGCGTTTCGCCGCGGCCTTCCTGCCGGCGCGCTGCGGTGGAAGGGCGAGGCGCTTCACCGTCTCGCCCAGCTCGCGGACCTGCCTCGTGAGCTCGGTCATGTCGCCCCCCGACATCGACTGCAGGCGCGCGAGCGTGCTGCCGTCGCGCAGGCCCTTCAACGCCTGGTCGGCCGCATCGCGGGCCTTGCCGCCCACGCTGCGGCCTTCGCGGACCAGCACGTCGAACATCTTCGGCCCTTCCGCGCGCGCCCGCTCGAAAGCTCCCAGGCCCGCGAGCCAGATCTTCTGGGCGGAGTCGGCGATGGCGGCGCCGGGTTCGCGTTCTGTGCGGCGGCCGGGCCGGGTGCGGTGCTTGCGTGCGGCCATGGAACCTCCTCGCGGGAAAGGGATGATGGGCGGTTAGAGCGCCGGGGAGGACGATCGTTCGCCGGCGTCGCCCACGGTACACTTCGGTCAACTTCCCGCGAGGATGGTCCGATGGCGAGCGTGGTGCAGGGCAGCGCGGTCGAGCGCATCTGGCTCAAGTCCTATCCGCCCGGGGTGCCCGCCGAAGCGGACGTCGATGCCTACGCGAGCATTGCCGGCATCCTGCATGCGAGCTGCCGGCGCTTCGCGCAGCTCCCCGCGTTCACGTGCATGGGCGGCACCATCGACTATGCCGGGCTCGATCGCCTCTCCGGGCGCTTCGCCGCGTGGCTGCAGGCCGAGGGCTTCGCCAAGGGCGAGCGCGTGGCGCTCATGATGCCCAACGTCCTGCAGTACCCGGTGGCGCTCTTCGGCATCCTGCGCGCGGGCCTGGTCGCGGTGAACTGCAATCCGCTCTACACGCCGCGCGAGCTCGAGCACCAGCTGAACGACGCCGGGGCCACGGGGATCGTGATCCTGGAGAACTTCGCCTCGACGCTCCAGGAGGTGATCGGCCGCACCAAGGTACGCAAGGTGGTGACCACCCAGCTGGGCGACATGCTGGGCTTCCCCAGGTCGCTCATCGTGAACTGGGTGGTGAAGCACAAGCGCAAGATGGTGAAGCCCTGGAACATCGCCGGGACGGTCACCTTCAAGCGGGCGCTGTCGGAAGGCGCCGGGCGCCGCCTCGAGGAGCCGGCCCTGGACCATTCCGACGTCGCGTTCCTGCAATACACCGGGGGCACGACGGGCGTCTCCAAGGGAGCGATGCTCACCCACGGGAACATCGTGGCGAACCTCCAGCAGGTCTCCGCCTGGATCGGCGGCGGCCTCGAGGAGGGCCGCGAGATCGTGATCACGGCGCTGCCGATGTACCACATCTTCGCGCTCACCGGCAGCTGCCTCACCAACATGAAGATCGGGTCGCACAACATCCTCATCACCAATCCACGCGACATGCCGCGCTTCGTGGACGAGCTCGCCAAGTACCGGTTCACGTCGTTTTCGGGGGTGAACACGCTCTTCGCGGCGCTCATGAACACGCCGGGATTCGACAGGCTCGACTTTTCCGCCCTGAAGCTCTCCCTGGGCGGCGGCATGGCCGTGCAGCGGGCCGTGGCCGAGCGCTGGAAGGCGATCACGGGCTGCCCGCTGCTGGAGGCCTACGGGCTTACCGAGACCTCGCCCGGAGCCTGCATCAATCCCCTGGTGGCCGGGTTCGAGTACAACGGCACGGCCGGGCTGCCGATTCCCTCGACGGTGGTCACCATCCGGGACGACGACGCGAACATCCTGGCGCTCGGCGCCACGGGGGAAATCTGCATCGCGGGACCGCAGGTGATGAAGGGCTACTGGAACCGTCCCGACGAGACCGCGAAGGTGATGACCGCGGATGGCGCCTTTCGCACCGGCGACATCGGCCTCATGACGCCCGAAGGCTACGTGAAGATCGTGGACCGCAAGAAGGACATGATCTCGGTATCGGGCTTCAAGGTCTTCCCGAACGAGATCGAGGATGTGATCGCATCCATGCCCGGCGTGGCGGAGGTGTGCGCGGTCCCCGCGCCCGACGAGCACTCGGGCGAGGTGGTGCGCGTCGTGATCGTGAAGAAGGATCCGTCGCTCACCCGGGAGCAGGTGATCGAGTTCGCCCGCAAGCAGCTCACCGGCTACAAGGTGCCGAAGCTCGTGGAATTCTGGAACGAGCTCCCGAAGACCAACGTGGGCAAGGTGCTCCGGCGGCAGGTGAAGGACACGCCGCCGAAGGCCTAGGAACTGGGTCCCCGCCCGCGCGGGGACGCCTTGAGCTGACGGCTCAACCGAGCCGAGCGCTCAAGCCGCCTTCTCGTACACCGGGCCGTATTCGGCGAGTGCGTCGCGGATGCGGCCGACGCCCCAGTCGATGGTCTCGCGGTCGATCACGAGCGGCGGGGCGAAGCGGGCGACGGTGCCGTGGGTATCCTTGCTGAGCACGCCGTGGCGAAGCAGCGTTTCCACGAACTGGCGTGCCGTGGCGCGGCGCGTGTCGATCTCCAGGCCCACCAGCAGCCCCTTGCCGCGCACATCCACGATCATCGGGCTGGAGATGCCCTTCAGGCGCTGCAGGAGGTAGTCGCCCATCGTCGCGGCGCGCTCCGCGAGGTTCTCTTCGAGGAGCACGTTGAGCGATTCGAGGCCCACCGCCGCGGCGAGGGCGTTGCCGCCGAAGGTGCTGCCGTGGTCGCCGGGGCGGAATACGCCCATCACCGATTCGCGTGCGGCGAAGGCGGAGACCGGGATGAGCCCGCCGCCCAGGGCCTTGCCGAGGATGATCCCGTCGGGCGACACGCCTTCGTGCTGGCAGGCGAGCACCTTGCCGGTGCGCCCCAGGCCGGTCTGCACTTCGTCCACGATCATGAGCACGTTCCGCTTGCGGCAGATGCGCTGCACATCGCGCAGGTAGCCTTCCGGCGGCACCACGATGCCCGCCTCGCCCTGCACGGGCTCGACGAGGAACGCGGCCACCTCCGGCGTGATGGCGGCTTCCAGCGCCGCCGCATCGCCGAAGGGCACGGCAATGAAGCCGTCGGCATACGGGCCGAAGTCATCGCGATATTGCGCCTCGGACGAGAAGCCCACGATGGTGGAAGTGCGGCCGTGGAAATTCGCGGCGCAAACGATGATCTTCGCGCGGTCGCGTGCGATGCCCTTCACCTTGTAGCCCCACTTGCGCGAGCACTTGATGGCGGTTTCGACCGCCTCCGCGCCCGTGCTCATGGGCAGCGCCCGGTCCATGCCCGTGACCTCGCAGATCTTCGCGAGGAAGGGTGGCAGGCGATCGCTGTAGAAGGCGCGGGAGGTGACCGCCAGGCGGCGCGCCTGCGCTTCCAGCGCGGCCACGAGGCGCGGGTGGCCATATCCGAAGCTCACGGCCGAATAGGCCGAGAGCATGTCCAGGTAGCGGCGACCCTCCTCGTCCCAGAGCCATACGCCTTCGCCGCGCGAGAGCACGACGGGGAGCGGTTCGTAGTTCGTCGCGCCGTAACGGCGCTCGAGAGCGATTTTGTCGCTCATGGCTTGCATCCTTGTCGGAAAAATCGGTCTCACATTATACCTAGGAGGACAGCTCTTTTTCTACCTGGTTCAAAGGCTTGCGCCGGCCGTTAGACTGGTGCACACGAGACCGCGAGCCCCTGCCCATCGACCCGTCCGCGCAACACCTCGCTGCCTGCCTGAAGCGCCTGAAGAGCCTGCGCGGCCCGGCTTCGGAGGCGCCGCCACGGCTTGCGGAAGTGAAAAGCTGGCAGGCGAGGCGGCTCGCGCGGACCTATGCGGATCTCGCTGCGCAGCCCCGTTACCGCGACGCCACCGCGTTCTTCCTCGACGAGGTCTATGGCGAGAAGGACTTCAGCGCCCGCGACCAGGAGATGCTGCGGATCGTGCCCGTCATGGCGCGCATCCTCCCGGCCTCGGCGGTGCAGACCGCGGGCCTTGCGGTCGAGCTCGAAGCGCTGACCGAGGAGCTCGACCAAGGCGTTGCACGGCATCTCGAGCACGGCGAGATCGACGAGGCGTCCTATGCGAAGGCTTGCCGCGCCGCCTCGCCACGGCGTGAGCGCGATCGCCAGGTGGCCCTCGTCCGTGCCGTGGGCGAGCGCCTCGACACCCTGGTAGGCAAGCCGCTCGTCGGGCACACGCTGAAGCTGATGGGCAAGCCCGCCCGCCTCGCGGGCCTTTCCGGGCTGCAGGACTTCCTGGAGCGTGGCTTCGCCGCATTTCGCGAGATGGACGGCGCCGGCGAATTCCTCGCCACCTTCGAGCGGCGCGAGGCCGGCGTGCTGGACCGCATCTACGGCGCCTAGGGGCGCGGGAAGAGCTTGTCCACCTCGTGGTGCACCGCGGTCTCGATGGAGCCCTTCATGGCCTTCAGCATGAAGCCCAGGGCCACTTCCAGGCGCACGTGGGTTTGCGTGATCGAGAGCGAACCGCTCACCCCCGGGCGCTCGAACTCGAGGACGTCGCCGCGCCATTCGCCTTCCAGGCCGAAGCGCTTTCCCAGGTCGGCGGCGAGCCTCTCGGCGGCGGCGCGTGCGCCGGCGAGGCCCAGGCCATGCTCGCGCTCGATGCGGATGTCGGCCATCTCAGTGCCCCGGTCCCATCAGCCTGTCCGGGAGCCACGTCGCGATCTCCGGGAAGGCGCAGAGGACCACGATCGCGAAGAACATGCACAGCACGTACGGGATCGTGCCCCACATCACGGTGGTGACCGGCACGTCGGGCGCGATGGAGTTCACGATGTAGATGTTCAGGCCCACGGGCGGGTGGATGAGGCCCACCTCCATGTTGATCGTGAGGATCACGCCGAACCAGACCGGATCGAACCCCGCGGCGGTGATGATCGGCAGCAGGATCGGGCTCGTCATGAGGATGATCGCCGCCGGCGGGATGAAGAAGCCGCACACCAGCAGGAACACGTTGATCATCCCCATCAGCACCCAGCGGTTCACATGCGCGTCGGCGATCGACTGGGCGAGCGTCTGGGTGAGGTAGAGCGAGGTGAGCATGTAGCCGAAGAGCACCGCCCCGGCGATGATCATGAGGATCATCACCGATTCGCGCATGGTGTCGCGCAGGATCAACCACCACTGCTCGGGCTTCCACATCCGGTAGATCACGAGCGCGAAGAGCACGCAGAAGGCCGCGCCCACGCCGGCCGCTTCCGAGGGCGTCGCCACGCCGCCGTAGAGCACGTACATCACGGCCACGATGATCGCGAGGAACGGGGTGATCTTCGGGATCGATCCCAGCTTCTGCTTCCAGGTATAGCGGAAATCCGGCGCATGGCTGCGGAAGCCGCGCTTCCAGATGATGAACAGCGTCCACAGGATGAATAGGCCGGTGAGGAAAAGACCCGGCATCACCCCCGCGAGGAAAAGCCGTCCAATCGACGTTTCCGTGGCGATCCCGTAGAGGATGAAGGTGACCGACGGCGGGATGAGGATGCCGAGCGTTCCGCCCGCGCAGATCGAGCCCGTGGCCACGTCGTCGGGATAGCCGCGGCGGCGCATCTCGGGGATGCCCATGCGCCCGATCGCGGCACAGCACGCGGGAGACGAGCCGGTGAGCGCGGCGAAAATCGCGCAGGCGCCCAGGTTCGAGATGACGAGCCCGCCGGGAAGCCGGTAGAGCCAGCGGTCGAGCGCCTCGTAGAGGTCCTTGCCCGCGGGCGACGAACCGATCGCCGCGCCCATCATCACGAACATCGGGATGGAGACCAGCGTGAAATCGTCCAGGCCCGACCAGAAGGTCTCGGCGACCACGTGCATCGCATCCAGGCCCTGGAAGATGAGGAGGAACACCACCGAGATGGCCCCGAGGCCGAATGCCACGGGCACGCCCGAGAAGAGGAGCAGCAGCGTGGCCGCGAGCACGATCGCGCCCTGCGTGGTGGGCGTCAAGCGGCCTTCTTCCGGTCGACGATGCCGAAGGGCGGCTCGCGCCCCGTGACGAGCGAGAGGAACTCGGCCACGTACTGGAGCACCAGCAGCCCCACGCCCGCGGGCATCGCGAGGTAGGGGATCCAGAGGCGCGCCCGCCACACGGTGTTGGAGCGCCAGTTCTCGGAGTAGGCCTCGTACCAGTAGCGGCTGGTGACCACCAGCAGCGTCACGCAAAAAGCCATGGATACGACCGTCGTGAAGAGCGCCAGCCAGAAACGGGCGCGTGGGCGCAGCCACATCGGCATGATGTCCACGTTCACGTGGCCGCGGTACATGAGGACGTAGGCGCTGCCGATGAAGGTCGCGCCGACGATCGCGTAGGTGACGACGTCGATCTGCCAGATGGTGGTGCGGCCGAAGATGTACCGCTCCACCACCATGTCGCAGATGACCAGCACCCCCAGCGCGATCATGAGCGCAGCGGCCACGCCCGCTACACGCGAGACCTCACGCACGCCCCGGATGAACGCGTCCAAGCGAGGATCGCCCGGCCTACTTGACCGCGAGCGCTTCGTCGATCAGCTTCTGGCCGTTCGGCACGTCCTTGGCGAAACGGGCATACGAGCTCTTCTTCGCCACGTCGAGCCAGGCGTTGTAGTCGGCGTCGCTGAGCGTCACGACCTTCTTCTTGTGGTCCTCGAAGGCCTTGATCGTCTCCTTGTTCACCTCGTCGGCCTTGCCCTCGTAGTAGGCCTGGGCCTTCTTGCCGGCGTCGAGCAGCGCCTGCTGCTGCTTCTTGTCGAGGCGGTCGAAGGACTTCTTCGACATGAGCACCGGCTCGTACATGAACCAGAGGGCGTTCTCGCCGGGCGCGGTGAGGCAATCGGCGACCTCGTAGAGGCGCATCGAGCCGAACGTGCCCAGGCTCGTGTCGGTCGCGTCGACGACGCCGCTCTGGAAGGCGTTGTAGATCTCGTTGGAGGGCGGGCTCACGATGCTGGCACCCGCGTTCTCCCACATGGCGGCGAAGGTCGGCCCCGCGGCACGGAACTTCAGGCCCTTCAGGTCGTTGGGATGCGTGATGCACTTGCCCCTGGCGGCCATCCCGCCCGCGAACCACGCGTCCGAGAGCACGAGCACGCCATGCTTCTCGATCTCGGCGCGCACGTCCTTCATGAACTGCGAGGCGTTGATGCGCTTGGCGCGATCCTGGTTGCGGATGAGCCCGGGCATGAGCGTCGCGCTGAACGCCGGCACCTTGCCGCTCGCGTAGTCGAGCGGGAAGAGCGTGATGTCGAGCTGCCCGTTCACCATGGCGTTCCACTGGTCGTTCGCCTTGAAGAGCGAGGCGCCGGGATAGACCTGGATGGTGAGCCCCACGTTGGCGGCCTTGGCCTCCTTCGCGATCATCTGCACCATGTCGTCGCGCACGTCGCCCTTGCCGCCGGGGAACTGGTGCGAGGCGCGAAGCGTCACGTCCGCGGCGACCGCGTTGGCGCAAAGCGCGGTGAGCGCCAGCGCGAGACCCAACTTCGCTTGACCGAATCTAGCGTGAAACGATGGCATGCTGATCTCCTCGTATGTTGTGGTCCACGTGCGCCGGATCGAGCCGGCACATCGGCAGTGCGGCTACTTTACATGAGCGCTCAGGCGGCGCGCTTGCCCGCCTCGCGCTTGGCGCCCTCGGCGGCGAGGTGCTCGGCCGCGGCGAGGATCCCGCCCTTCTTCATCGGCACGGCCGCGAGCTCGAGGCCCATCTCGACGCCGGCGAGGGTGCCCATCAGCATGAGGTCGTTGAAATCGCCCAGGTGGCCGATGCGGAAGATCTTGCCGGAGAGCTTGGATAGCCCCTGGCCCAGCGACATGTCGAAGTTGCGCAGCACAACGGCGCGGAACGCCTCCGCGTCGTGGCCCGGCGGCATCATCACCGCGGTGAGCGAAGAGCTGTACTCGGCCGGATCGGCGCACAGGACCTCCAGGCCCCAGGCGCGCACCGCGCGGCGCGTGGCCTCCGCGTGCCGGTCGTGGCGCGCGAATACGTTGGCGAGCCCTTCTTCCTCGAGCATGTGGATCGCCTCGCGCAGGCCATAGAGCAGGTTCGTGGCGGGCGTATAGGGAAAGAAGCCGTTCGCATTCGGGCCCAGCATCTCGCCCCAATCCCAGAAGGAGCGCGGAAGCTTCGCCGATTTCGAAGCCGCGAGCGATTTCTCCGAGAGCGCGTTGAACGAAAGGCCGGGCGGAAGCATGAGGCCTTTCTGCGAGCCGCCCACCGTCACGTCCACGCCCCATTCGTCATGCCGGTAGTCGATGGAGGCGAGCGAGGAGATCGTATCCACGAGGAGGAGGGCGGGGTGGTGCGCGGCGTCGATCGCCTTGCGCACCGCGGCGATGTTGCTGGTGACGCCCGTGGAGGTCTCGTTGTGCACCACGCACACGGCCTTGATGGCGTGGTTCCTGTCCGCGGAAAGGCGTGATTCGATCTCGGCGGCGTTCACGCCGTGGCGCCAGTCGCCCGGAATGAGCTCGACGTCGATGGCGAGGCGCTTGGCCATCCGCTGCCACAGCGCGGCGAAGTGCCCGGTCTCGCACATGAGGACCTTGTCGCCCGGCGAGAGCGTGTTCGCGAGCGCGGCTTCCCAGGCGCCGGTGCCGGAGGCGGGATAGATCACGACCGGGTTCTTGGTCTGGAAGATCCGCTTGATGCCTTCCAGCACTTCCTTGCCGAGCGCCTGGAACTCGGGGCCGCGATGATCGATGGTGGGCCGGTCGATCGCGCGCAAGACGCGATCGGGCACGTTGGTCGGACCGGGAATCTGGAGGAAATGTCGGCCTGCGGGCATGGTGGTCGCGCTCCTCGCGGAGGTTTTCATCCATAATGCCGCAGCCCCGCCCCGTTTGGCACGCGCCCCGGTAAAAGCCCCCATGACCGACAAGACCCCGCTCGCCGCGCGCCTCGCGCGCGAAGTCGACGGCGAGGTCCGATTCGACGCCGCCACGCGCGGGCGCTACGCGACGGACGCCTCGATCTACCAGGTGATGCCGGTCGGGGTCGTGGTTCCCCGCACGGCGGACGCGGCGATCACGGCGATGCAGATCGCGGCCGAGGAGCACGTCGCGATCCTTCCGCGGGGCGCGGGTACTTCGCAGTGCGGCCAGGCGGTGGGCGAGGCGCTGGTGATCGACGACAGCAGGCACCTCGACCGCCTGGTCGAGCTGGACGTCGAGGCGCGCCGTGCGGTGGTCGAGCCCGGCATCGTGCTGGATCACCTGAATGCGATGCTTCGTCCCCGGGGCCTCTGGTATCCCGTGGATGTCTCGACGTCGGCGCAGGCCACGCTCGGCGGCATGGCGGGCAACAATTCGTGCGGCTCGCGCTCGCTTGCCTACGGCAACATGGTCGATCGCGTGGCCGCCATCGACGCGTGGCTGCCCACCGGCGTGCAGGGGCGTTTCGATTCCGCGCCCTCCGATCCCGCGATCGTCGAGCTTGCGAGGAAGGCCGCGGCTCTCTACGAGCGGGAGCGGGAGGAGATCATCGCCCGAACGCCTCATACCGCGCGCAACGTCGCGGGCTACAACCTCGCGCGCCTCGCGCCCCATGCCTCGCGTGCGAACCCCAACCTCGCCTCCCTCCTCGTGGGGAGCGAAGGCACGCTCGCATGGTTCCGGCAGGTGCACGTCGAGCTCGCCGAGCTCCCGAAGCACAAGGCATTGGGCGTCGCGCACTTTCCGCGCTTCCACGATGCGATGGATGCCGCGCAGCACATCGTGAAGCTGGGTCCGTGCGCCGTGGAGCTGGTCGATCGCACGATGCTCGACCTTGCCCTTTCCAACGCGGCGTTCGCGCCCGTGATCCGACGCTTCGTGAAGGGCGAGCCACAGGCCATCCTGCTGGTGGAGTTCGCGGGATCGGACCGCGACACCCAGGCGATGGGCGTGCGCCGCCTGGGCGAGCTGATGGGTACGCTGGGCTTTCCGGGGTCGGTGGTGACCGTCTCCGAAGCCGGCGAGCAGAAGTCGCTCTGGGACGTGCGCAAGGCGGGCCTCAACATCATGATGTCGATGAAGGGCGACGGGAAGCCCGTGTCCTTCATCGAGGACTGCGCCGTGCCGCTCGAGCACCTTGCGGAATACACCTCGGCGCTCACGGAGGTCTTTCGCAAGCACGGCACCGAGGGCACCTGGTACGCGCACGCGTCCGTGGGATGCCTGCACGTGCGTCCCGTGCTGAACATGAAAGGCGATGGCGCCGTGCGGCTGCGCGCGATCGCCGAGGAGGCAGCCGACCTCGTGCGGCGTTACAAAGGCGCGTACTCGGGCGAGCATGGCGACGGGCTGGTGCGCTCCGAATGGATCGCCCCCTTCTTCGGCCCGCGGCTCACCGCGTGCCTCTCGGAAGTGAAATCGTGGTTCGACCCGCACGGCGTGATGAATCCCGGGAAGATCGTGAACCCGCCCCGCCAGGACGATCGTGCGCTCATGCGTTACGGCCCCGCGTACCGGCAGCCGGCGACGATCTCGATCCTCGACTGGTCCGCGTGGGGCGGTTTCTCCGGCGCGGTGGAGATGTGCAACAACAACGGGCACTGCCGCAAGTTCGACGCGGGCACGATGTGCCCGAGCTATCGCGCCACGAGGGACGAGCGCGACCTCACGCGCGGGCGCGCCAATACGCTGCGCCTCGCGCTCTCGCGCCAGCTGGGCGACGAGGCGGCGGCCGATGCGGCGGTCGCGGACGCTCTCGACCTCTGCGTTTCCTGCAAGGGCTGCAAGCGGGAGTGCCCGACCGGCGTGGACATGGCGCGCATGAAGCTCGAATTCCTCGCCCAGCAGAAGCGCCGCCACGGTTTCACCGCGCGCGACCGGCTCGTGGGGCACATGCCGCGCTACGCGCGCTGGGCCGCGCGCCTGCAGCCGCTCGCGGGCGCGGCCCTTCGCGTGCCCGGCGCCGGAGCGCTCGTGGAAGCGCTCGGGTTCGATCGCCGGCGGCCGCTTCCCGTATGGCGCAGGCCGTGGAGCTCGCGACGGCACGTACCGGCCGCGGGTTCGCGCGACATCGTGCTCTTCGCCGATACCTTCAATGACGCCTTCGAGCCCGAAAACCTGGAGGCTGCCGCCCACGCGTTGGCCGCGACGGGGCACCGTGTCCTCACCGCCGGCGGCGAAGGACGGCCTCCCTGCTGCGGGAGGACCTATCTCGCGGCGGGCATGATCGACGAGGCGCGCACCGAGGCGCTACGCACGCTCGATGCGTTCTCGCCGCACCTCGAAGCCGGAACCCCGATCGTGGGCCTGGAGCCATCGTGCGTGTACACGTTCCGCGACGAGTACCCGGCGATGTTTCCTGGAGACGCGCGCGTGGCGCGCCTCGCCGGGATCGTGCTCGTGGACGAGTACCTCTCGCGCGAGATGTCGGAGGGACGCATCGTGCCGCGCTGGAAAGAGTGCGCGCCGCGCGCGATCCACGTTCACGGCCATTGCCACCAGAAAGCGTTCGGCACCTTCGGCGCGACGCTAGATCTGCTCCGCGCGATTCCCGGGGCCGATGTGCGGCCGATCGAATCGAGCTGCTGCGGCATGGCGGGCTCGTTCGGGCACGAGAAGGGCCACTACGAAGTTTCGCTCAGGATGGCCGAGGCGTCGCTGCTGCCCGCGGTGCGCGCGGCGGGACGCGATTGCGCGATCGCCGCGGCGGGAACGAGCTGCCGCTCCCAGATCTCCCACGGAAGCGAACGCGTGGCGCTGCATCCGATCCGCCTCGTCGCCGAGGCCCTGTGAGCGCGACTGCGCCGCGGCTTCGCGATGCGCTCGCCGAAGCCATCGCATTCGAGGCCGAGGGAGCGCCGGCCGGCAACCTCACGCTCGGCCGCGGAAGCTTCGACGGCAGGCAGCTGCGCGTGGCGTTCATCGACAACCGCATCGCGAGCGGCTCGCTGGGCACGGTCGAATGCCAACGTCTCGCGGCGCTCTTCCCGGTGGCGAGCCGCGAGCGCTCCGGGATCGTGCTCTACCTCGATTCGGCCGGCGCACGGGTGTCGGAAGGATTGAAGGCGCTGGGCGACTTCCGCGCGCTCTATCGTGGGGGCCTCGACGCCATGCTCGGCGGCACGCCGATCGCGGTGGTGCTGGGACGCTACTGCTTCGGGGGAGCGAGCATGCTTGCGCACCTTGCGTCCCGGCGCCTCTTCCAGGAATCGACGCAGCTCGCCATGTCCGGGCCCTCGGTCCTCGCGAGCGCCAACGGCGTGGATGCGATGGACGAGATGTTCCGCGCGATGGCGCTGGCGGCGCTCTCGCCCGCGGCGCGGGTCAAGGCGAATCCCGCCAATGCCCTCTGGATTCCTGGCGACGACGTGGGGGAGTGGCTCGCGCAGGCGCTGGTTCCCGTGAAGGATGTGTCCGTGACGCTGCGCGCGCGCCATGACGATCTTGCGTCAAGGCTTTCCCGGGGCACGGCGTCCAGGCCTTTCGAATCCGTGAGGCGCCGCGACCTGGAAAAGATCTTTCCCGGTGGCTACGAGGCGACCGAAAGCGACGGGCTCATCCTGGGCCACGCAAAGGAGAAGGGCGCCCAAGCATTCGCCGGCGTGGTCGGCAAGAGTCCCCTCGATGCGCTGCGCGCCTGGCGCTTCTCCGACGCGGTGTGGAAGATGGAAAGCGCACCCCCGGGGCACCTCGAGGTGCTCCTCGATTGCGCGACCCACGCAACCCGCCTCGAGGACGAGCGCATCGTGCTCACCGAATACATCGCGGGCATGGCCTTCGCGCTCGGCGCCCTCGCGGCGCGCGGGACCACGGTCGGCCTCACCGTGCTCGGCAAGGCGGGCGGGGGCGTGTACGTGGCCCTTGCCGCACCGGCACGGCGTGTCGCGAGCGTCTACGGCGCCGCCGACATCCAGGTGCTTCCCGGCGCCGCGGTCGCCGCGATCCTGGGCGAAAGCAATGACGTGGCCGCGAATTTCGAGGATTATTCCGCGGCCGGCGTGGCCGACGAGGAGCTGAAGCTGGGCATCATTCCCGGAGCGACATGAGCGAGAACCTCTACGACCTTTTCGAATCGCGGTTCCCGCGGGATCGCACGCAACCGCTGCTGCTCCGCGAAGAGGAGGGGACCCTCACCTACGGCGAGGCCGAGAAGACGGTGGCGCGCTTCGCCGCATATTTCACCTCGCTCGGCCTCGCGCCGGGCGAGCGCGTCGCGGTGCAGGTCGAGAAATCCGCGGAGGCGCTGCTGCTCTACCTCGCGTGCCTTCGCGCGGGCCTCGTGTACCTGCCGTTGAACAGCGCCTACCAGGAGGCGGAGGTGGGCTATTTCCTCGGGGATGCCCAACCGGCCGCGATGATCGCGCAGCCGGATTCGCTCGCCCGGCTCGCGCCATTGGCCGAGCGTCTCGGCGTTCGCCACGCGATGTCGCTCGACGAGAACGGCGGCGGCACCTTCGCGGAAGGCGCGCGCGACGCGCCGCCGCGGTTCGCGACGGTGGCGCGCACGGGCGACGACCTCGCGGCGATCCTCTACACCTCGGGCACGACGGGCCGCTCCAAGGGCGCGATGATCTCGCACGGGAACCTCGCCTCGAACGCGACCGTGTTGCACAAGGCGTGGGGATTCGGGCCCGACGACATCCTCATCCACATGCTGCCGCTCTTCCACGTGCATGGGCTCTTCGTGGCGAGCCACTGCGTGCTCATGAACGGCACGGCGATGCGCTTCCACGCCAGGTTCGACTCCCGCCGCGCCATCGCCGACATGCGCGACTCCACGGTGTTCATGGGCGTGCCGACCCTCTATACCCGCCTCCTCGCCGACCCCACGCTCGACCGCGCCGCGTGCGCGAACATGCGCCTTTTCGTCTCGGGTTCCGCGCCCCTGCTGGCCGAGACCCACATCCAGTTCGAGCGTCGCACCGGCCATCGCATCCTCGAGCGCTACGGCATGACCGAAACCGGCATGCTCACCTCCAACCCGCTGGAGGGAGATCGGCGGGCGGGCTCGGTCGGGCGAGCGCTGCCGGGGACCGAGGTGCGCGTCGTGGACGACGAGGACCAGCCCCGCGAGGCCGGCGCCATCGGCCACGTGCAGGTGCGTGGCCCCAACGTCTTTTGCGGATACTGGCGCATGCCGGAGCGCAATCGCGAGGAGTTCACGCCCGACGGGTTCTTCCGGACCGGTGATCTCGGAAGCCTGTCCGCGGATGGCTACCTCGCCATCGTCGGGCGCTCCAAGGACCTCATCATCAGCGGCGGATACAACGTGTACCCGAAGGAAATCGAGCTCGCGCTGGACGAGATTCCCGGCGTCCTCGAATCCGCGGTGATCGGCGTTGCGCATCCCGATTTCGGCGAGGCGGTGACCGCGGTCATCGTCCCCAGCCACGATGTAAAGGCGCCGACGGAGCAGGAGGTGATCAAGGTCCTCAAGGGGCGCCTCGCGAACTTCAAGGTGCCCAAGCGCGTCTACGTTGTGGACGAGCTGCCGCGCAACGCCATGGGCAAGGTGCAGAAGAACGTGTTGCGCGGGCGCTTCGCAAACGGGGAAGGGCCGGGATGACCGCCATGACGATCGTGAACCGCATCGTGGGCTCGCTCTCGTCGGGGCTGGAGCGCGCACGCGGCACCCGCCGCGCCGACCGCCTCGCGGGCTTGCTTCGTACGCTGATCTCGGAGCGTGGCGAGGCGACCGGCGCGGTCCTCGCCCGGCGTGCGGTGGCGCTTTACCGTGGGCTGGATGCCGCCGGCCGGCTGCATTTCTTCGAGCGGCTCGCGCGCGATTTCGCACCCGACCCGGTGGCCGTGCTGCAGGCCGCCGTGGCTTATCACGCCGCGCCCAACGCCGGCAACCTCGCGGCGATGCAGCGTGCGACCGAGCCCGCGCGCCAGGAGGTCTTTCGCCGCATGAACATGGCCGCGGGAGGCACCGCGGCGCTGCTGGAGCTTCGCCGTGAGCTGCTCGGGATGCTCAAGGATCATCCGGGCCTCGCGGCAATCGACCACGACCTCACGCATCTCCTCGGGTCGTGGTTCAACCGCGGCTTCCTCGAGCTTCGCCGCATCGACTGGAACACGCCCGCGGCGATCCTGGAGAAGCTGATCGCCTACGAGGCGGTGCACCCGATCGCGGGTTTTCCCGATCTCAAGCGGCGTCTCGAGCGCGACCGGCGCTGCCTCGCTTTCTTCCATCCCGCGCTTCCCGACGAGCCGCTCATCTTCGTCGAGGTGGCGTTCGTCGACGAGCTTCCCGCGCACGTCGGTCCGATTCTCGCGCTGGACAGCGCTGTCGGCGACGCCCGCAAGATGCGCTGCGCCGTCTTCTATTCGATCACCAGCTGCCAGCCGGGCCTGCGCGGCATCTCGTTCGGGAACTTCCTCATCAAGCAGGTCGCCGAGGACCTGCACGCGGAGCTGCCCAACATCAAGCTGTTCGCGACGCTCTCGCCGGTTCCCGGCCTGCGCGCCTGGGTGGAGTCCGTGCTCGGGCCGAAGCAAACCGACGAGCTCGTCGCGCCGGCCTCGGAGGCCGGGCGCGCGATGCTCGAGCGGCTCGCCGCCTGGTACCTGACCCGCGAGTGGAGCGCCGGCCAGGCCCTCGATCCGGTCGCGCGGTTCCACCTCGGCAACGGCGCGCGCCTCGAGCGGATCGACTGGATGGCCGATCCATCGCAGCGTGGCCTCGCGCAGTCGTACGGGCTCATGGTGAACTACGCTTACGAGCTTGCCGTGGTGGAGCGTAACCACGAGGACTACGTGAAGCGCCGCCACGTGGCATGCTCCGCGGCTGTGGAGAAGCTCGCCCGCGAGGCCGAGCCCTGGCTTGAAAAGGCACGGCGAACCCCAACCTTGACCTCATGATCGTCTACCAGCTGGAGTGCACGCAGGGCCATTGCTTCGAGGGCTGGTTCGCTTCGGCCCAGGCGTGCGACGAGCAGGCGTCCGACGGCCGGCTGCAATGCCCCGCGTGCTCGACGAGCGAGGTCCGCAAGTTGCCTTCCGCGCCGCACGTGCACACCGGGGAAAGCGCGCCCAGCCCCGAAGCCGGCGGCATCAAGGCGCGGCGCGAGGCGATCGCGAAGCTGCGTAACCTCATCCTCACCAGCACCGAGGACGTGGGGCGCCAGTTCGCCGAAGTCGCGCGCCGCATCCACTACCAGGAAGAGGCTTCCCGGGACATCCGCGGCCAGGTGACGGCGGAGGAAGCCGAGGAGCTGCGCGAGGAAGGCGTCGAGACGCTCACGCTTCCGCCCGACTTCCTGCCGACCGGGGAAGTGCACTAGGCAGCGCGGCCCGCGAGAAAGGCCTCGCGGCCCGGCTAGAACGCCGAGATTCCCGTCTGGGCGCGGCCGAGCACGAGGGCGTGGATGTCGTGCGTTCCCTCGTAGGTGTTCACGGCCTCCATGTTCATGGCGTGGCGGATCACGTGGAATTCGTCGGAGACGCCGTTGCCGCCGTGCATGTCGCGCGCGGCACGCGCGATGTCGAGCGCCTTGCCGGTGGCGTTACGCTTGGCCATCGAGACCATCTCCGGAGTCGCGCGTCCCTCGTCCATGAGGCGTCCCAGGCGCAGCGACATCTGCAGCTGCAGCGTGATCTCCGTCTGCATGTCGGCAAGCTTCTTCTGGATCAGCTGGTTCGCCGCGAGGGGCTTGCCGAACTGCCTGCGGTCGAGCGTGTACTGGCGGGCGGCATGCCAGCAGAATTCGGCCGAGCCCATGGCGCCCCACGAGATCCCGAAGCGGGCCTTGGTGAGGCATCCGAACGGGCCCTTCAGGCCCTTCACGTTCGGCAGCAGGTTCGCTTCCGGCACGAAGACGTCGTCCATCACGATCTCGCCCGTCACGGAGGCCCGCAGGCTGAATTTTCCCTCGATCTTCGGCGTCGACAAGCCCTTCATGCCGCGCTCCAGCAGGTAGCCGCGCATGTCACCGGCATCGTCCTTGGCCCAGACGACCATCACGTCCGCGACCGGCGCGTTGGTGATCCACATCTTGGCGCCCGAGACGCGATAGCCGCCGTCGGCCTTTCGGGCGCGGGTGATCATGCCGTTGGGATCGGAGCCCACGCCGGGCTCGGTGAGCCCGAAGCAGCCCACGATCTCCCCCTTGGCGAGCCCGGGAAGCCAGCGTTTGCGCTGCTCCTCGTTGCCGTAGGCGTGGATCGGGTGCATCACCAGCGAGGACTGCACGCTCATGGTGGAGCGGTAAGCCGAATCGACGCGCTCGATCTCGCGCGCGATGAGGCCGTAGCAGACGTGGTTCACGCCGGCGCAGCCATAGCCCTCGATGGTGGATCCCAGGAAACCGAGCGCTCCCATCTCGTCGATGATCGCGCGGTCGAACTTCTCGTGGCGGTTCGCCTCGAGGATGCGCGGCATGAGCTTGTCCTGGGCGTAGGCGCGCGCGCTGTCGCGCACCATGCGCTCGTCCTCGGTGAGCTGGTCCTCGAGGAGGAGGGGATCTTCCCACTGGAAGACGGGCTTCATGTCGTTTGCCTTCAAGACTTCTTCTCCTCGTCCATTTGCGACTGAAGGTAGTTCTGCAGGCCGACCTTGGCCACCAGCTCGAGCTGGGTCTCGATCCAGTCCACGTGCTCTTCGGTGTCCTCCAGGATGCGCTCGAGGATCTCGCGCGAGATGTAGTCGCGGACGGTCTCGCAGTGCGCGATCGCCTCCTTGAGGGTTTCCTGCGAGCCGCGCTCGAGCGCCAGGTCAGAGGCGAACATCTCCGGCACATCCTCGCCGATGCCGAGCTTGCCGAGGTCCTGCAGGTTGGGCAGCCCGTCGAGGACGAGGATGCGCTCGATCAGCGCATCGGCGTGCTTCATCTCCTCGATGGACTCCTGATACTCGTGCCCGCCCAGCTTCGCGAGGCCCCAATGCCGCTGCATTCGAGCGTGCAGGAAGTACTGGTTCACGGCGGTGAGCTCGCGCGTGAGCTGGCGATTCAGGAGCTGGATGACCTGCTTGTCGCCCTTCATGGCGCCTCCCGTGGGAATGGCCCGATTCTACCTTTTCGCACCGGCATTGCAATGCGAATCATTCTTATTTAGACTGGCGATCACCATGACGCGGCGCCACCCCTTCCATCGCAAGCCCCTCGCCGCGGCGCTTCTCGCCGCGCTCGCATCCCCGGCGATCCAGGCGCAAGTCACGCCCACTCCGGAGCAGCGCCTTCCCGAAGTGAAGGTCACCACGCCTACGGAAACGAGCTCGTACGTCCCCGACGCCATCAACGCCGGAGGCAAGGGCGCCCCGGTGCTCATCCGCGACGTGCCGCAGAGCGTGACCGTGATCAACAAGGCCGTGATGCAGGCGCAGGGCGCCATGACCCTCGCCGACGTCCTTCGCAACGTGCCCGGCATCACCATGGCCGCGGCCGAGGGCGGCACGATCGGCAACAACATCAACCTGCGGGGCTTTACGGCACGCACCGACGTGTACCTCGACGGCATGCGCGACCGCGGCCAGTACTTCCGGGACATCTTCGCGCTGGATGCGGTGGAGGTGCTGAAGGGGCCTTCGTCGATGCTTTTCGGCCGCGGATCCACCGGCGGCGTGATCAACCAGGTAAGCAAGGCGCCCACGCTGCATGCCTATGACGAGGTTTCCGCCACGCTCGGTACGCAATCCGCGCTGCGCGTGACCGGCGACCTCGACGCGCCCATGTCGAAGGACTCGGCCGCGCGCCTCGCGGTGATGGGACAGGACGTGCACTCCACGCGCGACGTCATGCGAAACAAGGACTACGGCGCGGCTCCCTCGCTTCGCTGGGGCGTCGGCACGCCCACGCAGATCACGTTGTCGGCGCTGCTCCAGCACAACGACGACATGGCCGATTACGGCTTGCCGCCCGTGAACGGGCATCCGGCGGGTGTCGACCGCCACACGTTCTTCGGCCTCACGGACGATCGCACGCTCCAGGACGTGGGGCAAGCGAGCCTGCGCATCCAGCACAAGCCGTTCGCGGGCCTCACGCTGCGTAACCAGACGCAGTACATCCGCTACAAGACCGACGCCCGCGAGACGGGGCCCAACAATGTGGGCACGCTCACCGCCGACGGCGTGTACACGCCGATC
The DNA here is from genome assembly GCA_036271595.1 of Usitatibacter sp. Taxonomy (GTDB): domain Bacteria; phylum Pseudomonadota; class Gammaproteobacteria; order Burkholderiales; family Usitatibacteraceae; genus Usitatibacter. The sequence goes on along the minus strand of DATBAI010000079.1, from coordinate 43,906 downwards.
CCCAATGGCAACAACATCGGCAATGCGACCGGCGTCGCGCTGTCGCAGCTCTACGCGGGCATCGGGCCGCACGATCGCGTGATCGACGACACGTCGTTCTACAACCAGACGGATGTCATCTCCGATTTCGCGACCGGATCCATCGGGCACGTCTTCGTGGGCGGGCTCGAGCTGGGCCACGACACCTACCGCAACCAGGCTTACACGCGCTCGGATCCGACGGTGCGGGTGGCCCCGGGAGTGACCAACGTGTTCTACGTGGAGCCGCTGGTGGATCCAGGCTACACGGCGCTGGCACCCACCGTGCTGCGCGCCGCGGCGAACCTCGCCGACGGCCGTGCCGACTCCCTCGGTGTCTACGCCAACGATACGGTCGCGCTCACCAGGCATTGGAAGGCGGTGGGCGGGCTTCGCTGGGACCGCTACAAGGCCGATCTCGTGAACACACTCACGGCACCCCTCACGGCCAACCAGACCGTGAGCTATACGAGCGTGCGCGCGGGGCTCCTCTACCAACCCACCGACACGCAGTCCTACTACGTCTCGTACGGCACGTCGTTCAATCCCTCGCTCGAAACGCTCACCGTCACCAATGGCCAGCAGGCGCTGGCGCCGGAGAAGAGCAAGTCCCGCGAGGCCGGCGCCAAGTGGGATCTCTTCGACGGCAACCTCTCGCTCACCTCCGCGATCTTCGAGACCGGGAAGACCAACGCGCGCTCGCAGGTTTCCACCGGCGTCTACGAGCTCACCGGCGACCTGCGGGTGCGGGGCTTCGAGGTGGGCGCGGCCGGGCGCATCACGCGCGACTGGCAGGTGATCGGCGGCTATACGCTCCTCGACGCGAAGATCGTCTCCGCGTCCACGCTCGACGCGACACTGGGAAAGGTTCCACTCAACACGCCGCGCCACAATGCCACGCTGTGGTCCACGTATAACGCGACCCGCGAATGGGAAGTGGGCGGGGGCCTCACGTACATGTCGCAACGCTACGCCAACAACACGGACCTGGTTTCGGTCGGAAGCTCGGTGCGCTGGGACGCGACGCTCGCATACCACCAGCCGCGCTACGACGTGCGGCTGAACCTCCTCAACCTCGCCAACCGGCTCAACTACGACCTGCTGATCGCCTCCGACGGCGGGCGCGCGGCGCCGGGCATCGATCGCACGGCCATGGTGACGCTGACCTACAAGTTCTGATCTCCACGAGAGCCGAGAATGCTGGTCCACGTACCGCAGGTCCTTTCCGCCCAGCAGTTGGAGGCGGTGAACAAGAGGCTCGCCGGCGCGGGCGCCGCATGGGTCGATGGGCGCGCCACGGCCGGGCACCAGGGCGCGGCGGTGAAGCGCAACCTCCAGGTCGACGAGCGCTCGCCCATGGCGCGTGAGCTGGGCGACTTGGTCGTGGGCGCGCTCGAGCGCAATCCGCTCTTCATCAGCGCCGCGCTGCCGAGCCGCGTCTATCCGCCGCTCTTCAACCGCTACGACGCCGAAAGCACGATGCATTTCGGCGCGCACGTGGACGGAGCGATGCGCCTCGTTCCCGGTAGCGGCGAGAAGATCCGCACCGACATCTCGGCCACGCTTTTCCTCGCCGCGCCCGAAAGCTACGACGGCGGCGAGCTCGTGATCGCGGACGCTTACGGCGAGCAGCGCGTGAAGCTTCCCGCGGGCGACATGATCCTCTACCCGGCGACCAGCACGCACCAGGTGACGCCGGTCACGCGCGGTTCGCGGCTGGCCTGCTTCTTCTGGGTGCAAAGCATGGTGCGCGACGACGCGCAGCGCGCGCTCCTCTTCGATCTGGACATGGCGATCGTTCGCCTCACGCGCGACGTGCCGGCGCATGCGTCCCTGGTAGCGCTCACCGGTACGTATCACAACCTCGTACGCATGTGGGCAACGCCTTGAGCGCGCGTGACCTGTGGGTGCAAGTGCACTTGTGGCTGGGCCTCACGCTGGGAGTGCTCGGCGTGGTGGTGGGAGTCACGGGATCGGTTCTGCTCTTCGACCGGCAGATCGACGGGCTCCTCGCGCCGGATCGTTATCGCACCAGCGGCGCGGAAGTGGCGCGCCCATATTCCGACTACGTCGCGCGGGCGGGTCGGGCCCTCGAAGGGCTCGCGCGGCCCTTCGCGGTGCGTGCGCCCGAGGCGGCCGGCGAACCCGTCATCGTGCTCGCGCGCGCCATGGGAGAGGGTGGGGGGGCCAGCCGCGTATTCCTAGATCCGCCCACGGGCCGAGTGCTCGCCATCGCCCGGGGCGGGGGCTTCGTGGGGTGGGTGCACAACCTCCATGAGAACCTCGCGATGCGCGAGCTGCATGGGCGCGAGATCGTGGGCGCCGTGGGCATCGCGATGCTGGCTTCCTCGCTCACCGGCGCGTGGCTTTGGTGGCCGGGGCGCGGGCGCCTCGCCGACTCGCTGGGGTTGCGCAAGGGCCTTCCGCTTTCCCGCAACCTCCACTATCTCTTCGGCTTCTACGGCGTCCTCGTGCTGGGAATGCTTTCGTTCACCGGCATCTTCATCGCCTACACCGACGCGGGACGATCCGTGGTTTCCGCATTCGGCGCGCTCACGCCACCGGCACGCAACGTTTCCGTCGAGGGAATCGTCGCCCGCGGCGGCGCGCCGGTCTCGCTGGATGGCGCGATCGCGATCGCCCGCGCCGCCTATCCGGGCGAGAACCTCTGGAGCGTGACGCTTCCGGGTGGCCCGCGCGGGACCTATCGCATCAACCTGGGCGAGCCCGGCGTCGAGGCGCCGCAATCGGCGCGCGGCATCGTTCTCTTCATCGATCCGGCCACGGGCTTCATCGTGCGCCGCGCCGATCCGGCGAATCGGACGAAAGGCGACGCTTTCCTCGCGATGCAACGCGCCATGCATTCGGGTGCGCCGTTCGGCCCCATCGGCCGCATCGTGATGTGCATCGCGGGGCTGCTGCCGGGGCTTTTCGTGGTCACCGGCTCGATGATGTGGCTGCGCAACCGTCGCAGCCGGCTGGTGCTCAGCGCGCGGGCCGCCTAGTCCACCAGAGCGCGGCGCCGATCGCGACCGCCACGGCGATCTGTGCGCCGAGCGATTGCAGCGTGGGGAAGATGCCCAGCATCGGCACCCGCATCGATCCCAGCGGACGCGCATCGATCCAGCTGGCTTCCTGGAGCGCGGCGACACCCTGGCCGGTGAAGACGACGGCGAGCACGGCCAGCAGCAGCGCGCTCACGGCGAAGAAGGCGCCGAGCGGAAGGCGCTGGCTCCAGCGCAGGATCACCCAGGTGACGATGGCGAGCGCGACGGCCGCGGTGGCAACGCCCGCGACCAGCGCGCCATGCCCTTCGGGGCCGGCCTGGCTCGCGAGCGCCTGGTAGAAGAGCACGGTCTCGAAAATCTCGCGATAGACCGCCAGGAAGGAGATCGCGGCGAGCGTCCATACGGTGCCGCTGGAAAGCGCGCCACCCACGGTGGTGTTGATGAACTTCTGCCATCCCGCCGCGTGCGACTTGTCGTGCAGCCAGAAGCCGACGTAGAGCAGCATCGCCGCCGAGACGAGCGCCGTCACGCCCTCGGTCACCTCGCGGCTGGCGCCCGAGATCGCGATCAGCTTCGAGGACACGAGCCAGGTCGCGAGGCCCAGGAGCGAGGCGGCGACCCAGCCCAGGTGAACGAAGCGTCTCGCGTCCTTGCGCCCCGACTTGGCGAGGAATGCGAAGATCGCGGCCAGCACCAGCACGGCCTCCAGCCCTTCGCGCAGCAGGATGATGAACGATGCGGTGAAGGTCGCCGGTCCCGAAAGCGCCTCGCCGGAGAGCTTGTCGCGGGCCTCGCCCAGCAGCGCCTGGGCTTCGTTCACGCGCGCCTCGACCTCGCCGGCGGGCGCCCCGGTCTGGATTGCGCCGCGCACGTCCATCATCGCGCGCTCGCCGCGGCGCATGAGGTCGGCATCGACGTTGGTGAGGCTCGTCTCGACCATCTCGTAGCCCTCGAGGTAGGCCTGGATCGCGAGGCGCGACGCCTCGGCCCGGTCGCCCTTGCGATAGGCCTCGAGCGCGGCACGATTCTTCGTCTCCGCGAACGCGAGCGGCGACTCCTGCAACGCCGACAGCGCCTCGGGACGAGCGAGCAGGTATGCACGCACCGCCACGCCTTCGTCGCCTTGGCGCGCCCGGGTCTCTTCCGCGGAAAGCGTCGCGACGGGATCCAGGCTCGCGAACCCGGCATGTCCGTGATCCGCGCCCCATTCGCGCTCGCCGCGTTCGCGCAACGTGCGCGCGTCAGGGAGCCCACCCACGTAGAAGGCGAGCGCCCAGCGGTCGTCATCGGAGAGCTCGCTGAAGGCGCGCATGGGCGTGCCCTGCACGCCGAGCGTGATCGTGTTGTAGATGCCGAAGGCGCTGCGCTTGGCCATGTGCGCGGCGTCGAGGAAATCCGCGGGCGGGGGATCCATGCCCTTGGCGAGCGGACCGTCGCCGTGGCCCGCGGGCCCGTGACAGGCCGCGCATTGCTGGGCGAAGAGCGTCGCACCGCGGGCGACATCGGGTGCGCGTCGCGGCGACACCGGGATGCGGTAGGCGCGCACGAGGTTCGCGTTCAGGGTCTTCGCGGCGGCCGCGACCTCGCCGGCATCCGCCTTGCGGGCGACGAGCGCCACCAGCCCCTCGCCTTGCGCCACGAGGACCGATTTCGCATCGTTCGCGGGGAGGGCCGTGACGATCTTCGCCGCCTGCGCGGAGAACTCGGTCATCTCCTTGAACTCGTCCTCGCTCTTCACGCGCCCGCCCTCCACGGCGTTCGGGTAGTCGGAAGCGATGTAGTCGAGCAGGTGCAGCGCCATCGCCGCGCCTTCATCGGCGTGCACGGTGGCCGCGGTGCATGCGAACGAGCATGCGAGCGCAGCGAGAAAAAAGCGCAAGCTCACGCGTCGAGCTGGAAGACGATGGGCACGAGCGCCCAGGCGGCGATGGTCTCGGCGCCGCGCCGCGCGGGCGAGAAGCGCCAACGGCGCACGGCCTCGATTGCCGCCCGGTCGAGCCGCTCCGACCCGCTCGACGTACGCAGCTCCACGTCCTGGGCGTTGCCCGCCGTGCTCACGAGCACTCGCAACAGCACGCGGCCCTGTTCCTTGAGGCGCCGAGACAACGGCGGATAGGCGGGCGGCGGATTGTTGAGATAGGCCATGTCGAAACGCGGGGGCTCCAGGGTGGGCGCGTGGGCCTCGACCGTGGGTGCCGAGACGGGCCCGCTGATGGACGGGGCGGTGTGTGTAGTCGCAGCGAGCGCAACCTCGGGTGCCAGCGCGATCGCGGGAAGCGGCACCTCGACGGCCGGTGGAGCGCGAAGGGTGGGGCGGGGGAGCGGCGGCGAGTCTGGCGGCGGTGACGCGCGCGGTGCTTCCCGATATTCGACGCGAAGGACACCCTCCGGAGCGATGCGCTCCCGCACCCCGGGCAGCGCGAAGAGCAGCGCGCCGACAAGCAACACGTGCAGGCCCGCGACCGCCGCGAGGGGCATGGCGCGAGGCACGGGCACGAAGCGCGGCGCTACGTCCGCCATTGGATCAGTCGCCGGCGCAGCGCGCGCCGTTGCATGCGCCCATCGTGCACTCGCGCAGGATGCGGCGCGCATCGGGCTCGCATTTCCCGCAGCAGGTGGCGACGCCGAGGTCGCGTTGGAGGTCGCCAAAGGTCGCGCAGCCCAGGCTCACCGCGCCCCGGACTTCGCGTTCGGTAACCGCGTTGCAGATGCAGGTATACATGGCCTCGCAAACAGGATTGCAAACACGAACGATTCGCAATAACATGATGCCCAAGATGGGCGCGAAAAGCAAGCCCCCCACCAGGCGCGGCCGGCCGGCGGCGCGATAGAATCCTGCAATCAGCACGCACCGAAAACCGGTGCGTTCGCTTTTTTCGGGGGCCCTGCATGAAGCGAATCGACGTCGATCTCCTGTGGCGGATCGAGCGGCCGGCACAACCCACGCTCTCGCCCGACGGCGCCATGGCGTGCGTATCCGTCACCGCGTACGACATGCAGGAGAACAAGGGCACCTCGAGCCTGTGGCTGCTTTCGGCCTTCGGCGGCGAGCCGCGCCAGCTCACCACGGCGGGCGAGAAGGATGCGGAGCCGCGCTGGTCGCCCGACGGCCGCTGGATCGCCTTCGTCGCCAAGCGCGCGGGTGCGGCGGGCGAGAAGCCCGACGAAGAGGCGCAAATCTGGCTCATCGCCCCGGATGGCGGCGAGGCGCGCCGGCTCACGGATATCGCCACCGGCGCTTTCGGCGCCAAGTGGTTCCCGGACTCCCGCAGGATCGCATTCATCTCGTGGGTTTGGCCCGAGGAGAAGGGCCTCAAGGCGATCGCCAGGCGCTACAAGGCGTGGAAGGACGACAAGGTGAAGGCCCACGTGGTCGAGCACTCGGCCTACCGCTGGTGGGACAAATGGCTCTCCGACGGCCGCGTGCCGCGCCTCTTCAGCGTGGATGTCGATACCGGCGCGGTGCGCGATCTCTTCGCGGGCACGAAGTACGAGCTCGCACGGGCCGATCCAACGGCGCACCTCTACGACATCGCGCCCGACGGCCGCGAGATCGTGTTCTCGTACGATCCGGCCGACGACAAGCGCTTCGACCACAGCTACCAGCTCGTCGCGATGGACGTGCGTCGCAAGCGCTTTCGCGTGCTCACGCGCGGCTCACCGCTCAACCACGAGACGCCTCGCTACTCCCCGGACGGGCGCTGGATCGCGCTCGTCACGCAGGACCTGCGGCGAAGCTTCGTGGACACGCAGCGCGTGGCCCTGGTCGATCGGCGCAACGGCCGCATGACGATCGCGACGAAGCGTTGGGATCGCAGCGCCGTCCCGCCGCTGCTGTGGAATGGCGATTCCACCGCCCTGTACTTCGTGGCCGAGGAAAATGCCCGGCAGCATCTGTTTCGCTACGAGATCGGATCGCGCGAGCCCGTGATCGCCGCAAGCGGCGGCGTGGTGAGCGATTTCGACGTGGCGGGCGACGCGATCGCCTTCGTGCGCAACGACATGAGCACGCCGCCGCAGGTGCTGTGGAGCGCGCCTGGCGAGCGGGCGCGACGTATCGACCGGCTGAACGACGCGATCATGGACGGCGTGAAGCTGGGCGAGGTGCGGGAGCGGACGATCGAGGGCTGGAACCGCGAGAAGGTCCAGATGTGGGTGATCTATCCGCCCGACTTCGACCCCAAGAAGAAGTGGCCGCTGCTGCACAACATCCACGGCGGGCCGCACTCGGCCTGGGGCGACAACTTCCACTTTCGTTGGAACAACCACGCGTTCGCCGCGCAAGGCTACGTGGTCGTTTGCGTGAACTACCACGGCTCGTCTTCCTTCGGGCAGCGCTTCCTCGAGTCGATCGACCGCGAATGGGGCAAGCGCGAGCTCGCCGACATGGAAGCGGGGACGAACGCGATGCTTCGCGAAAGCTACATCGACCGCGACCGCCTGGTGGCCGCCGGCGGCAGCTACGGCGGCTACATGGTCGCCTGGATGAACGGCCATACCGACCGTTACAAGGCCTACGTCTGCCACGCCGGCTGCTTCGACTGGGTCGGGATGTTCGCCGACGACGCGTGGTACTGGCATCCGAAGGAGCTGGGCGCTTTCTATTGGGACAATCCGAAGCGCGTGGCGGCGCAGAACCCGCTTACCTTCGCCCGCCGCATGAAGACGCCCACGCTCGTGATCCACGGGCTGCTCGACTACCGCGTCCCGGATTCGCAGGGCCTTGCGTACTACAACACGCTGAAGGCCAAGGGCGTGGACTCGCGCCTCGTATTCTTTCCCGACGAGAACCACTGGATCCTGAAGCCGCAGAACTCGCGTCTCTGGTACCGCGAATTCTTCGCGTGGCTCGGCCGCTACGTGGAAACGGGTGGAAAGGCTAGAGGAGCCAGAGCGCCACGCCCAGGATCGCGCACGCGAGGACGGTAGCGGCAGTCCGCATGTCGAGGAACCAGGCGGCCACCAGGCCGTGGCGCGCGAGCCAGAGGTCGCAGGCCCAGACGAGCACGAAGATCGCGATCGCCGCGGCCACCTGGTGCTGCGGTGAATCGAGCCACAGCACGCCCCACGCGGCGAGCGTGGGAAACGCCGAGAGAAAAAAGGTCACCGCGCGCGAGCGCTCGTCGGCCGCGGTCTCGCGAAGTGCCAGGCCGCCCTCGATGCCGCCCAGGTAGGCGATCACGACGGAGCTGAATGTGACGAGCGCACCGATCGCGGGCACGCGGATGTGCGAATCGCCGGAAACCAGCACCGCCGTGAGGCCCGCGAAGATGAGTATTCCCGCGATGCCGAAGATCCATGCGAGGCGCTTCACCATCAGTTCACCTTCGCGCCCGAGATCTTCACGAGCTTCGCGTACTTGACGGCCTCGGAGCGGATGTAGCGTGCGAACTGCTCCGGGGTATTGCCGACCGGCTCGGCGCCCAGGGCCAGCATCTTCGCGCGCACCTCCGGGGCTTCCAGCGCTTTCACGAATTCATCGTGCAGGCGCTGCACGATGGGCTGGGGCGTGCCCGCGGGCACGAAGAGCCCGAACCAGGTGTTGATGTCGAATCCCGGAAGGCCCGACTCGGCTATCGTCGGAAGGTCGGGCGCGAGCTCGGTGCGCCTCGCCGTGGTCACGGCGAGAGCGCGGACCTTGCCCGCCTTGATCTGCCCCAGCGACGAGGCGAGGTTGTCGAACATGAGCTGGATCTGCCCGCCGATGAGGTCGTTCATCGCGGGAGCCGCGCCCTTGTACGGAACATGCGTCATCTCCACGCCCGCCAGGGACTTGAAGAGCTCGCCCGCGAGGTGGCCCGCGCTACCGGTGCTGCCGGAGCCGAAGTTGAGGCTCCCCGGATGCGCCTTGGCGTACGCGATGAAGTCGTGCACGTTGGTGACCGGCAGCGACGGATTCACGACCAGCACGTTGGGCGTGGAGGCGATCTGCGTGACCGGGATGAAATCCTTCTCGGCGTCGTAGGGGATGCTCGCGTAGAGGGTGGGGTTGATCGCATGGGTCGCGACGGCGCCCATGAGGAGGGTGTAGCCGTCCGGCGCGGCTTTCGCGACCAGGTCGGCGCCGATGTTGCCGCCGGCGCCCGGCTTGTTCTCCACGATCACCGGCTGCTTCACGTTCTCGGAAACGCGCTGCCCCACGAGGCGCGCGACAGTGTCCAGCGGGCCCGCGGGCGGATAGGGCACCACGAAGTGGATGGGCTTCGAGGGATAGGGCTGCGCCGCGGCCCAGAGGGGTATCGCGAGCGCGGCGGCGAACAGCAGGCGTTTCAAACGATCCTCCGTTGGGCCCTAGCCGAGCGCACGGGCGAGCGCTTCCAGCAGCAGGCGGACGTCATGCTCCGCATGATAGACGCCGAACCCGAAGCGTAGCCGCCGATCGCGCCGGTCGATGTATACGCCTTGCGCGGAAATGCGCTCGTGGACTTCGGCGGCGCGGTCCACGTCGAAGGCAAGGAAGTTTCCGCGCGGCACGCCCGCCGCAGGGATGAGGTGGCGCGCACCGAGGAGCGCGAGATCGAGCCGCGCGAGCCCATCGAGGAAATGCTTTTGCAGCTCGAGCGCATGTCGGTGGACATCGTCGATCGTGGTGCCCGTGCCTTCCAGCCAATCCATGGCGGCGTTGAAGCGATAGAGCCCCGAGGGATCGAATGTGGCGCCCCAGAAGCCCCACCCGCCGCTCGAGTAGGGCACCGCTTCCCCCGGGGCCACGGCGAGCGTGTCGAACGAGGCGTACCAGCCCGTGTCGATGGGACGAAGCTCGCAGCCCGGCGGCACCGCGAGCCAGCAGGCGCCCTCGCCGGACATCGCGTACTTGTAGCCGCCCGCGAGGTAGAAGGCCCGCGCGTGGACCCGCGCGAGATCCACGGGCAGCGCGCAGAAAGCGTGGTAGCCGTCGATGCAAACCACCGAGCGCGCGGGCGCGGCATCGCAAATCGCTTCCAGCCCCGGGACCACGAACCCCGAATCGAAAAGAACGTGGGAGAGCCAGACGAGATCCCAGTCCGCCGAGCGCGCCGCCTCGGCGAAGCGCTCGGTGAACGTATCCCACGGTTCGGCGGGCACCTCGGTCACGACGGCGCGCCCGGCCTCCTGGAGCCGGCGCGTCTGGCGCCGGAAGCTGTGGAACTCGGAGGCGCTCGTGAGCACGCGCGCGGGCCTCGACGGATCGAGGCACGAGTAGATGCGCGTCACGAACTCGTGCGTGTTGGGCGCGAAGGCGACCTGGCCCGGATCGGATAATCCCGTGATGCGCGCGACGTGGCGCCGCGCCGCCGGCACGACCTCGTCCATCACCTTCGCCCACTTCCGGTCCGCGCGGGTCGCGGAGTCGATCCAGTACTGCGAATGCGCGCGTTCGGTCGCATCGGGCCACGGGTGGTGGCTGTGCGCCGCGAAATGCAGCCGGCCCGGGTCCGCCTCGCGAAAGCGGGAGAAGTGGCGCGCGAGCATGCGCTAGCGCGGGCCCAGCGCCTCGACGTTCACGCGCAGGCGCACGTCGTCGCCCACCAGGGGAATGCCGTAGCTCACGCCGAAGTCGCTGCGCTTGATGCGTGCCGACAGGTCGGCGCCGCACACCTTGCGCAGCAGCACGAGGCTGTTGCCGCACTTGAAGTAGTCCACGTCGAAGGTGACGGGCTTGGTCACGCCCTTGATCGTGAGCTCGCCGCTCGCCTTCTTGAGGACCTCGCCCTCGAAGGCGAGGTCGGAGGACTTGAACGTCATCTGCGGGAATTTCTTCACGTCGAAGAAATCCTCGCCCTTCAGGTGCTGGTCGAGCTTGGGCTCGCCGCTGTCGATCGAGGCCGTCTCGATGTCGACTTCCACCGTGCCCTTGTGGGTGTCGAGGTCGAGGACGATCGTGCCCTGCGTCTTGTCGAACCGGCCACGCTGCAGCGAGAAGCCCATGTGGTTGATCTCGTACTGCGGGAAGGTGTGGCTGGGATCGATGTTGTAGGTGAGCGGCTCGGCGCTCGCGCCGAGCGCGGCGAAGGTGGCGAGGCCGGCTGCGATGGAAAAACGGGTCATGCGGTGGCTCCTGTCACTTGTGGGGGAGTGCGAAACGGAAATGGACGGTGATGTCGTCGGCGACGGTGTCGGTATCCGCCCACTCGCCTTCGCCCACCTTGTACTGCAGGCGCTTCAGCGTGAATTGCCCGTCCACCAGGCGCACGCCATTGGAATCGGTCACGGTGAAAGGGGCCACGATATCGTGGGTCGTGCCCTTGATGGTGAGCGGGCCGCGCGCCTCGAAGCGGTTGCCGCCGAGCGCCCTCACGGAAGCCGAGGTGAACTTCGCCTGGGGAAAGCCCTGCACGTCGAGCCAGGGCTTGCGCTTCGCCTCGGTCTCCGTCTCGGGCGTGCCGAGGTCGATCGAGGCGAGATCCACGGTGAACTCGCCCTTGGTGGCCTCGGGTTTTGCGGGGTCGAAGGCAACGTTCGCATCGAACTTGCGATACCGGCCCTCGACGGAGATGCCCATCTGCGTGAGCGCGAAGCGCACGAAGCTCTTGTCCGCGATCACGCTCTGTTGGGCGTGGACACAAGGGGTGGCGAGCGCGGCGGCGAGCACCATCGTGGCGAGCAATCTCATGCGGCAGGACCTCGCTTGAAAACCAGCATGCGGCGAAGCACGTCGTCGCGGTCGTGGAAATGGTGCTTGAGCGCCGCGGCGACGTGCACGGCGATCACCGCCGCCATGGAGTAGTTGATCCACTTGTGAGCGGCTCTCAGCACGGCCGCCAGGGCCTTGTCCTTCGGCACCAGGTCCGGCAACGGCAGGAGGCCCAGGTAGACGGTCTTGATGCCCGCCGCGGAGCTGAAGAGCCAGCCGGTGAGCGGAGAAGCGAAGAAAAGCACGTAGAGCAACACGTGCGAGAGCCGCGCGAGGCGCATTTCGGTTGCGGTCATGGCGGGCGGCAGCTCCGGCGCGGGATGGCCGAGCCGCCAGGCGAGGCGCGCTGCCGAGAGGAGCAGCACCGTCACGCCGATCCACTTGTGCCACGGCAGGTAGCGCAGCTTGGCGGGCGACAGTGGCAGCCCGGCGAGGTACAGGCCGAATGCGAGGTTCGCGAGGATGAGCGCGGCGCCGACCCAGTGCAATGCGATTGCGGTGCGCGTGTAGTGCGAGGAAGCCGGCGTGCTCATCGCGGGTAGACGACCACCAGCCAGTACGTCGCGCACACGGCAAGCGCCGCGAGGACCGCGGCCACGATGCTGTCGCGTTTGCTCGTCGACCCATGGACCATGGGCCCCAGCACATCGAGGCGAAGGCGCCATTGATAAAAAGAGATCGCGGCGACGTGCAGCACGACGAGCGTGAGGATCGCGTACTGGTTCCAGCCATGGATCGAGGTCATGCGATCGACCATCGCATCGGAGACCTTCGCGGCGAGCGGACCTTCGTGCGACGACTCGTCGTTGGAAAAAAGGCCGGTTCCCACCTGGAGGGCGAGGCATGCCAGCATCGCGACCACGCTCCAGCCGCCGAGCGGGTTGTGCCCCGGGGGAAGCTCGCGCTTGCCGGCCGAGAGCGATCGGACATAGGCGAGGGCCGCGGCCGGGCGGCGAACGAAGCTCGCGAAGCGCGCCTCCGGGCTCCCGACGAGACCCCACGCGAGGCGAAAGAGCAGCAACGCGATGATCGCGTACCCGCTCTTCATGTGCCAAACGAGCCAGCTCTCGCCCACCTTGCCCGTGACGAAGGAAAAGGTGACGAGGGCGGCAAGCGTCCAGTGGAAGAAGCGGGTGGGAAAGTCCCATCCGCTTCGCGTGGCATGACCGCTCAGCGCTTCACCCGGAAGTCGTCGTGGCAGGATCCGCACGCTTCACCCACCGCCTTCGCCTGGCGCTTGAGGGCCGCCTCGTCGCCGGTTCGCGCGACGGCGGGAAGCTTCGCCGCCTCGCTGACCATCTTGTCCATCTTGGCGTCGAAGTCGGCACGATGCGTCCAGATCTCCGGCTTGGCGCGCGTCTCTCCCTTGTCGGTGCCCTCGCCGAAGAAGTGGCGCGGCACCATCGAGACCTGCACCAGCAGATCCGCGAGGCGGGCGGCCTCTTCCTTGTCGTAGGGGCGCTTTCCCTCGGCCATCGCGTTGATGCCGCCGAACGAATAACCCATCATGTCGTAGGCGGCTTTGCGCAGCTTGATCTGGTCCTCGGGCTTGGGCGATTGGGCCTGGACGGCAAGGGCGGTCACGCCGAGGACGGCGAGCGCGAGGAAGCGTTTGTTGCGAGTCATGGAGGCGGGATTTCCTTTCGTGGGGAGATGTATTCTATCGAGATGAGCGAGACGCGCACCGAGAAGGACACGTTTGGCCCGATCGAGGTGCCGGCCGGGAAGCTCTGGGGTGCGCAGACGCAGCGATCCCTGGAGCATTTCCGCATCTCGAGCGAACGCATGCCCGCGGAAATCGTCCAGGCCCTCGCATGGGTGAAGCGCGCCTGCGCGACCGTGAACCAGGGCCTCGGGGAGCTAACAGCGGAAAAGGCCCGGGCCATCTCACAGGCCGCCGACGAAGTTCTCGCCGGCAAATGGCCCGACGAGTTCCCGCTGGTGATCTGGCAGACCGGCTCCGGCACGCAGAGCAACATGAACATGAACGAGGTGCTCGCCAATCGCGCGAGCGAGATCCTGGGCGGCCCCCGCGGCGAGCAGCGCCTCGTGCACCCGAACGACGAGGTGAACCGCAGCCAGAGCAGCAACGACGTCTTTCCGACCGCCATGCACGTGGCCGCGGTGGTCGCGCTGAAACGCCGGCTCCTTCCGGCGCTCAACATCCTGCGCGCCTCGCTCGCGACCAAGAAGGGCGAGTTCGACGACATCGTGAAGCTGGGACGCACGCATCTCCAGGATGCGACGCCCCTCACGCTCGGGCAGGAATTCTCGGGCTACGTGTCGCAGCTCGACCATGCGTTGCGGCATGTCGAGGCGACGCTCGGGCACCTGTCGGAGCTGGCGCTCGGCGGCACGGCGGTGGGCACCGGGCTGAACGCGCCGCCCCAGTTCGGTGCGCTGGTCGCCGCCGAAGTCTCGAAGCTCACCGGCTGCGAGTTCGTGACCGCGCCCAACAAGTTCGAGGCGCTGGCCTCGCACGATGCGATGGTCTACGGGCACGGAGCGCTGAAGGGGCTCGCGGCGGCGCTGCACAAGATCGCGAGCGACATTCGCCTCATGGCGAGCGGCCCGCGCGGCGGTTTGGGCGAGATCAACATTCCCGAGAACGAGCCGGGCAGCTCCATCATGCCGGGCAAGGTGAATCCCACCCAGTGCGAGGCGCTCACCATGTGCGCTTGCCAGGTGATGGGCAACGACGTCGCCGTGAACTTCGGCGGGGCCCAGGGGCATTTCGAGCTGAACGTCTTCAAGCCCGTGATCGCCAATGCGTTCCTGCAAAGCGTGCGATTGATGGCCGATGCGATGGCGAGCTTCGAGGAATACTGCGTGCGCGGGATCGAACCCAACCGCGAGCGCATCGCGGATCTCGTGCAGGGTTCCCTCATGCTCGTGACGGCGCTCGCGCCCCACATCGGCTACGACAAGGCGGCGCAGATCGCGAAGAAAGCGCACAAGGAGGGCACGCAGCTGCGCGAAGCGGCGCTTTCGCTGGGGTATGTGAGCGCCGCGCAATACGACGAGTGGGTCAGGGCCGAGGACATGATCGGGCCCGCCGCGGCGAGCCGCAAAAAACCTTCCTAGTAACGCCTCGGGTTGGGCGTCTCGTCCGGGCCGGGCTCGCGTATCGGCTCCGAAGGGCTCGGCGGCTTGGGATCGTCGATCGGCGTCGGGTTGCCGGGCGGGGGCGTAATCTCGCCGGGACGTGGCGAGTCTTCGCCCGGCGTTCCGGGCGGCTCCGGTGTGGGAGTGTGTGCTTTCATGGGGCGACTCCGGCCTTGCGCTTCATGGCGGCGGTGAGGGTCTGCGCCGTGCGCCGAAACGCCTTCCACGGATCCGAATGCAAGCCTTGCAGGCGGCGCACGACGCTGCCCGCGTGGAATTGCGAGGGCTTCATGCGCCCGCCGACCTCGTCCCAATGCAGTGGGGTCGAGACTGGAGCGCCGTTACGCGCACGCACCGAATAGGCGGCGACGGAGGTCGCGCCCGGGCTGTTGCGCAGGTAGTCGATGAAGATGCGCCGGGTGCGCTCCTTCTTCGCCATCTTCGAGGTGAAGCGGCGGGGCTCGTCGGCGGCCATGGATTCGGCCACCGCACGCGAGAATGCCTTCACTTCGTTCCAGTCGTGCCTGGGCGCAAGCGGCACCACGACATGCAGTCCCTTTCCGCCCGTGGTCTTCACGAACGAGTCGAGCCCGATCGCCTGCAGGCGATCGCGCGTGAGCCGCGCCGCCGCCATCACGTCACGCCAGGCGACGACGGGATCGGGATCGAGGTCGAACACCATCCGGTCGGGGCGGCCCAGGTCGCGCGTGGTGCTCCCGCTCACGTGGAGCTCGATCACGCCTTTCTGCACGAGCGCGACGACGCCCGCCGCGGAGTTGGCGACGGCATAGGTTCCCTCGCCCTCGGCTTCAGGGATGGTGGCGCGCTCGATCTCCGCGGACCACGCGGCGTCGATGTGCTTCTGGTAGAAGCATCCCTCGCCCGGACCTTGCGGACAGCGCACCAGCGAGAGGGGCCGGTTCTTCAGGTCCGGCAGCATCCATGGCGCGACCGCGTCGTAGTACCGCGCGAGCGCCTCCTTGGTGAGCGCGAGCTCGTCGAAGAGCACCCGGCGCGGGCTGGAGAGCTTCACGCCGGCGATGTAGACCGGCTCGCCCGTCGCCGCCGTCATTGCTCGAGCTTCTTCAGGACCCAGAGGCCCTTCTTCCGGGTCTGGGCATTGCCGGTGCGTACCAGCTGCCAGCGGCCCGTGACCCTGCGCCCCTTCAGCTCGAACTCGAGCTTGCCGCGCCGGAACGATGCGACGGGTTCGCCCTCGGGAATCCAGGTTCCCTCGTCCCAGGCCTCGCTATCGTCCAGGGGGTCGCCCTTGGCGGCGACGGCAAGGCGAGCGGCTTCGCACGGTTGCTCGTCGAGAGCGTCCGGTACCGCCCAGGATTTGAGCATGCCGTCCATCTCGAGGCGCAGCTCATAGGGCAGCGCTCCCACGCCCAGGCGATCGACGCGGAAGTGCAGCGACATGGCGCCTCAGTGGCGCGCCTCGGAACCGTTGCCGGGGAACGACGACTCCGGGACCGGAGCGGGGGAGGGCGTAGCGACCTGCGGCACGTTTCCGCCTTCGCCTTCCCAACGGGTGAGATCGGCGCGCTGTGCGCCGCCCACACCTCGCTGGGCGTTGCCGCGTTGCACGCAATAGGCCACGAAGCCCGCGAGGGCGGCGACGGCAACGAGTATCTTGGTCATGGCTGTCTCCTGTTTCGCTGTGGAAAGGTGTCAGGCCGCGCGGCGATGGTGCGTCGCGTGGCGAGAAGAGGGGGTCTTGCGGCGCGAACGGGCGGCGCTCGCCTTCCCGCGTGCGGCGGGCGCGCGGCGCGGCACGATCTCCTCGTCGTTGGCGGCCTCGCCGCGCGAGGAGCCCGTGCGCTTGCGCTCCGAGAGGCTGCGCTCCAGGAGCTTCGCGAAGTCCACCACGTTGCTCGCCTTGGCAGCGGCCTTGCGCGGGGCCTTGCGCTGGTGGCCCTCGGCCTTCTCGTGGATCAGCTTCAGGAGGTCGTCGTGGTAGGTGTCGTGGAACTTCGACGGATCCCACTTGATCTGCATGTCCTCGATGAGGCGCTCGGCCATCTTGATCTCGTTGGGCTGGACCTTGGCGGCCTTCAGGTCCTTTGGCACGTCGAGGTCCTTCGATTCGCGCAGCTCGTCCTGGTAGCGCAGCGTATTCAGCACGATCACGCCCTCGCGTGGATAGAGCATCGCGATGTGCTGGCGCGTGCGGATCACGACCGTCGCGATCGCCACCTTCCCGGTGCGATCGAGGACCTCGCGCAGCAGCGCGTAGCCTTTCGCGCCGTGCTTGTCGGGCGCAAGGTAGTAGGGCGACTCGAGGTAGTAGGGAGGGACCGCTTCGGCCTCGACGAAGCCGGTGATGTCCACGGTCTGCGTCGCCTCCACGTTGGCGCGCTTGAAGTCTTCCTTCTCGAGGGTCACGTAGCGCCCGTCGTCGAGCTCATAGCCCTTCACGATGTCCTCGAACGCGACCTCGTCGCCGGTGGACTTGTTGTAGCGCTTGTAGCCGACCGGCTGCAGGTCGCGCTTGTCGAGCATCGTGAAGCTGAGCTCCTGGCGATCCTCCGCCGGATAGAGCGACACCGGGATATTCACGAGGCCGAACTGGATGGCGCCTTTCCAAAGCTGGCGTGGCATGGGTGTATTTCCTTTTTTCCTACAGCGGCCGGCCCGGCGCGGCGTGCAACGTCCCGCCGCGCCCGCGGTCCTACTACCACTTGTGACCCGGATTGGAATCAATGATTCGCTTCGACCTTTCGATCACCCTGGACTACACGGTCCAGTCGCCCACCGATTTCGTCTTCGTCGTGCAACCTACGAACACTCCGTACCAGCGAGTGACGTGGGAAGCGCTCGCCATCGAACCGGATCTCGCGGTCGAGAGCGAGGTTCACGGCTCGCCGGACAACCGGCACCTGCGCGTCCACGCGGAGCCGGGGCCCTTCAGGCTTCGCCATGACGCGATCGTCGACCTGGTGCACCACTTCGCGCTGCCCTCGGACCTGCACGAGGTGCCCATCTCGGAGCTGCCCACCTCGGTGATCCAGTACATCTACCCGAGCCGCTACTGCCAGTCGGACCAGATGCTCGACCTCGCGCGTCGCGAGTTCGGCGCCATGCAGCCCGGCTATGGGCGGGTGGAGGCGATTCGCCAGTGGGTGCAGACGAGGACCCGGTTCCAGGTCGGGTCGAGCCACGCGGGCACGTCCGCGCTCGACACGTATTCGTGCGGCACCGGCGTGTGCCGGGATTTTTCCCATCTCATGATCGCGATTTGCCGGGCGCTCAACATTCCGGCACGCTTCGCGACCGGCGTCGACTACGGCGCCGATCCCGCGCTCGGCCCGACGGATTTCCACTGCTACGTGGAAGCCTTCCTCGGCGAGCGCTGGTACATCTTCGATCCCTCGGGCATCTCGCCGCGCATGGGGCTCATCCGGATCGGCACCGGGCGCGACGCGAGCGACGTGGCGTTCGCCACGATCTTCGGAAGCGTGCAATGGAGCATGCCCAAGATCAGCATTCGCGCCGAGGGTGACGAGGTGAACGGGATTGTCCCCCCGTTCCGGCACGAATATGCAGTCTCGACGGATTCCGCGCTCGCCGAGCCCGACGAGGTGGTGACGCAGCTGCAAGCTCCACTCGGGATCATGCAGGGCGCCACCCCGTCGATTCCGGCGGACTAGCCCGCTTCGTTCGCGAGAGTCCCGCTCACGTTGCCCGCGCCGGCCACGCGCCGCGCGATGTTTTCGGCCCGCGTCGACTGCCGGTTGTCATTGGCGAAGCCCGACAACGCCACGCGTCCGTCCTTCGCGGTAACGGTCGCGGTGATGCCCGGCTCGGCGAGGCGGCGGTCGGAGCGCAATGCGTCGGCCACGCGATCGGCGAGCGCCTGGTCGTCGGCATTCGCCCCGCCCGCGTGGATGTTGCCGTCGTCGGCGGTGGGATAGTAAGTATCGCCCCCATGCAACCAGGCGTGGCGTTGCGCGGGATCGTGGGCGAAGCAAGGGGCCGCGCCCATGGCGAGTGCAGCGGCGAAAATGGCAGTTTGGCGATTCATCTGGGATTTTCCTTTCGGCAAGACGAAGGAAAATATCCGCAAATATCATGCCCGGCGCGATGCCGGGATTCGGGCGGTCAGCGCCTCGTCACGCGTGCAATTCCTACGCCGGCCGGCAAATCATTTCCGCTCGGGATGCTCCATCCGCTCGATGAGGACCACCTGCTGGTCGACGCCGATGAGTATCCCTTCGATGGCGCGCGCCACCATGGGATCGGGATGCTCGATCAGCGATTCGAGGACCTGGACCCAGCTCTTGATGCTGTTCAAGGGCGTGCGTAGCTTGTGCGCGAGATCCGCCACGTCCGAGTCGTGCTGCGAAAGCGAAACCGGCGTGTGCCCGTTCACGAGGGGCGCGACATGCCCATGGACGTGCGCTGCGGCTCTTCGCGAATGCCGTATTCCCGCAGCCGGTTGTAGAGCGTCTTCGTGCAGATACCGAGCATCTCGGCGGTGCGCTTGCGCTCCCCGCCGCAATGCTCGAGCGTGGACAGGATGAGCTCGCGCGCCGCGACCGACAGCGGGGTGCCAAGCGGCACCGTGATGGCCGGCCCTTGCGACGACGACATGTACATGGGCGCATCGGGCGGGGCGGCGGTCCGCGCGAAGTGCCCGAAGGCGCGCTCGGTGTCGGGCACCGGGCCCTCGAGCCCTTCGTCGCCGGCCATGATGAAGACGCGGTGGATATAGTTCTTCAGCTCGCGCACGTTGCCGGGCCAGGGATACTGGCGCATGAGCTCGATCGCATCGGGCGCGAATTTCTTGTGCGACCCGCAGGCCTCGTTCATCTCCTCGAGGAAGTGCTCGGCGATCAGCTCGATGTCGTCGCTGCGCTCGCGCAGCGGCGCCATCTCGAGCGGGAACACGTTCAGGCGATGGTAGAGGTCGTCTCGCAGCTTCCCGGCGCGCACCGCCTCGCGCGGATCGCGATTGGTGGCCGCGATGATGCGCACGTCGGTCTCGATCAGCCGCGAGGTGCCGATGCGCATCAGGGTGCCCGTCTCCAGCACGCGCAGCAGGCGTACCTGGAGCTCCATCGGCATCTCGGTGATCTCGTCCAGGAAGAGCGTTCCGCCGCTCGCCTGCTCGAAATAGCCCTTGTGCTGGCGGTCGGCGCCCGTGTAGCTGCCGCGCTCGTGGCCGAACATCTCGTTCTCGATCAGGTTCGCCGAGATGGCGCCGCAGTTGATGGCGAGGAAGGGGTGCTTGCGCCGGCGCGAGAGCTCGTGAATGGTTCGCGCGACGATTTCCTTGCCGGTGCCGCTCTCTCCCAGCAGGAGCACCGTGGCTTCGGTGGGCGCCACCCGCGCGATCTTGTCGTAGACCGCCTGCATCGCCATCGAGCGACCCACCAGCCGGCCGAAGCGTCCCAGCCTGCGCAGCTCCTCACGCAACGCGCCGATCTCGGCGCGCAGCTCCCCGCTCTTCGGAACCCGGGCGAGGACCGCCTTCAGGCGCTGCAAGTTGACGGGTTTCGTGAGGTAGTCCGAAGCACCGAGCCGGAGCGCTTCGATGGCGCTCTCGACGCTCGCATGGCCGGTGATGAGGATCGTTTCGATGTTGTTGCGATCCTCCAGGTCCCGAAAAAGATCCATGCCGCTGCCGTCCGGGAGCTTGAGGTCCATCAGCACGACGTCCGGGCGCTGGCGAACGAGCTGGATGCGCCCTTCTTCGAGGGTACCGGCGGTGGCCACGGTGAAGCCTTCGTGGCTGGCAAGGGCGGCGAGCGCCTCTCGCGTATTGGTGTCGTCGTCGACGATGAGTACATGGGACATAGGTACAGCGCTCCACGATGACCAGCAGTTTTTTCCATCTTGAACCGCGTCGCGCGTGGAGGCTGTCGGCAAATTCCTACAACGCGTAGGAAATCGTTACCTGCCTCGGATCGAAGTATCAGAAGTATCAGGGGTCCCGGCGTTTCACTCCTTGATAAGAATCAGCGAATCAGTCATTGAGGACCACGAGGGTGTTGTCGACCCGCATCACGCCATCCTCGCCCTCGGCGTGCGCGGCGGCGATCGCGGCCTGCTCACGGGTCTTGACCTCCCCGGTGAGGCTCACGACGCCATGGCTCGTGTTCACGGAGACGTCCGAACCCTCGAGGCCCGGGTCGCTCATGAGCGCCGCGCGCACCGCGCCCGTAATGAAGGCATCGGAAACCGTTTCGGGAGCCGGCGCCACGCGGGGCGTCGCCGCGCCAGGCGCCGGGACCGATGGGGTTTTCGCGACCGCGGCGTCGGGCTGCTTCTCGTTGTCGGGGGCAACCGCGGAGGCTTCATTGTTCGCGGTGCGGGGAAGCGCGCGCTCGCACGCGTAAAGCGATGCTCCGATCAGCGCAGCCAGCATGATATTTTCAAATCTCATGGCGTAGAAACGCAGCACGACTCGTGCCACCGAGCAATCTGCGCCGCGTGCGGAACCCTTGCGAAGAGGCTCCCTCAGAACGGTTTCACTCCGGCCTTTTTCCCCGAGGAGCACACCATGGCAAAGTCGAAACGATCCGTCCGCTCGCAGCCGCTCGCGCTCGAGCTCCTGATGACAGACCACCGAAAAGTAGAAGACCTCTTCTCGCAATACGAGGACGAGAAGGAGGGCGACGAGGATTCGCGCCGGCAGCTCGCGCAGAAAATCTGCGCCGAGCTGAAGGTCCACACCCAGGTGGAGGAAGAGCTTTTCTACCCGTTCCTGCGCGAAACGCTGGAGGACGACGACATGGACCTCGTCGAGGAAGCGCAGGTCGAGCACAACGGCGCCAAGGACCTGATCGAGCAGATCGAGGCGGCGGCCGAGATCGACGACGAATACAACGCGAAGGTGAAGGTGCTGGGCGAGTACATCAAGCATCACGTGAACGAGGAGGAGAACGAGATCTTCCCGAAGCTCTCCGACGAGCAGGATGCCCTGGACGAGCTGGGGCAGGAAATGTCTTCGCGCAAGCAGGAGCTCGCCGAGGAGATGGGTCTCGAGCAGGAAGCATCCGCAGACGAGGAAGAAGGAGAAGAGGAGGGCGAATCGGCGCCTTCCCGTTCCCACCGTTCCGATGAGGGCACGCGCCGCTCACATTGAAGCGCGCCACCGCAAAAGAAAACGGCCGCCCGTGTGGGCGGCCGTTTGTTCTTGCCGATGTCCCTGCTACCCGGGCCGTGCGGCGCAAAGCCGGCGGCTCGGATGGCTGCGCGGATCCACCGGTTCGCGCGGCAAGCCCGTCGGATGCTCGGCGCGGAGACGATCGGGCCTGGCAAGGCTCGAGGGTTCCGCGGGCTCGTGACGCGGCGTGGGCGCTGGCGGGTGGTCGTGGTCGCGCTCGTGGGACATGGCGGCTTACTTCGTGCTGGACGTGTTGTCGTTGCTGGAGCTGCTCGAGGTCGAGCTCGGCGTCGTGGACGAGGAGCTATCCGACGAGCTGCTGCTCGGGGTGGACGAGGAGCTCGGCGTGGACGAGGAGACGCTACCATTGGCCGACATGGAGCCGGTGGTCGAGGTGTCGGTCGACGGGGTCGTCGACGCGCTCGAGCTGCTGCTCGGCGACGAAGTGTCGGTCGAGGCAGTGGTGGTGGGCGGCGTGGTGGCCGCGGTCGTCGAGCTGGGCGTGGCGCTCGTGCCCGAATTGTTGTACGCCGACGAACTGGGATTCTTGTTGCAAGCGGACAGCGTGGTCGCGGCGGCGACGGCTGCGAGACAAAGGATGAGGCGATTCATGGTCGAAGCTCCGTTCATTGAGGGGGTGCCACTGTGGAATGACGCGGCCGGGGCGATGTTGGTTCCGGGGGAAACAGTTTCCCTGCGTCTCTTGTCATATGCTCCATTCCTCCACAGCTCCGATCGGCCCATAGCGTGATCCGCCTTGCAGGAAGCATTCCATTGGCGATTGCCCTCGCCTTGTCCGCATCGTGCGCAGCGCCGGTGCGGATGCAGTCCGCGTCCGACACCGCACCACGGCCTTTCTCCACAGCCCAGATCGAACGCGGCGCGAATCTCGCCGCGATCGGCAATTGCGTGACATGCCACACCGCGCACGGCGGCAAGCCTTACGCGGGCGGCTATCCCGTGCAGACGCCTTTCGGAGCCGTCCACGGCACCAACATCACACCCGACCGCGAGACCGGAATCGGTTCCTGGTCGCTCGCCGACTTCACGCGCGCGCTTCGCGAGGGGATGAGCCCCGAGGGCCATCATTACTATCCGGCATTTCCCTATGCGTATTTCACCCACCTCGATGACGACGACATCGCCGCTCTATACGCCTTCGTGATGACGCGCGAGCCGGTGCGCGCGGCCGTCCCGGCCAATAGCGTGCTCGTGCCGCGCTTCGCGGTCGCGATCTGGAACGCGAGATACCTGCACCGCGGCGCACTCGCCTCCGATGCGTCCCGCGACGCGGGGTGGAACCGCGGCCACTACCTCGCGGAGTCGCTAGCGCATTGCAGCGAATGCCACACGCCGCGGGACAAGCTGGGCGGCGAGAAGCGCAACGAGTACCTCGCGGGCGGTGAAGCCGGCGGATGGGAGGCCCCTGCCTTGAACCAGAATTCCTCATCGCCGCAGCCGTGGACGTCTTCCGCGATGGGGCAATACCTGCGCACGGGCCTGGTGGACGAACACGCGATCTCCGCGGGGCCGATGCGCGGCGTGGTCGAGAACCTCTCGCACGCGAAGCCCGCGGACGTGGACGCCCTCGCGCGATACATCGTGTCGATGGAGCGAAAGGGCCCGGACATGGCCAACGCCGCGCCCCCGGCGGCGAGCGCGCACGGCGAGGAACTGTATGCGGGTGCCTGTGGCGAGTGCCACGACAGGGGCCGCGCCGCGGAGGGCGGGGCGCTGCAGCTCGGGAAAGCGATCGCGGTGGCGCTCCCCACGCCGAAGAACCTGATCCACATCGTGCAGGACGGCATCACGCCCCGCGAGGACAGCGCGCAGCCGTGGATGCCCGCCTTCCGCGGATCCTTCACGGACGAGGATCTGGCGGACCTTCTCGCGTACACCCGTACGCTCGGCCGCAAGCCGGCGTGGAACGACGTGCAGGGACAAGTGCGGGCTGCGCGCAGGGAAGGGGAAGGGAAATGACAAGCCTCGAGGTGAACGGCCGCACCGTCCAGGTCGACGCGGATCCGGCCACGCCGCTGCTCTACGTGTTGCGCAACGACCTCGGTTTGAACGCCGCCAAGTTCGGCTGCGGGCTCGGACAGTGCGGCGCGTGCACGGTCATGGCGGGCGGCGAAGCCATCTACTCGTGCCTCGTCCCGATATCCGCCCTCGAGGGCCGCCCGATCGTGACCGTCGAAGGGCTTGGCACGCAGGAACATCCGGGGCCGATGCAGGAAGCTTTCATGGAGGCGCAGGCGGCCCAGTGCGGCTACTGCATCCCCGGAATGATGATGCGCGCACAGGCGCTCCTCGAGAAGAAGCCCGGCGCGAGCGGCGAAGAGGTGCGCGAAGCGCTCGAGCCGAACCTGTGCCGATGCGGCACGCACATGCGAATCCTGCGCGCGGTCGCACGCGCGCAGGAGCTGATGAAGGGCGGGCGATGAGCGCCGTCACGCGCCGCGAGTTCATCGCCGGTAGCGGCATGCTCATGCTCGCCTTTTCGCTTGCGCCGCGTGGGGCCCAGGCGGGCGAGGCCTCCCATGCGGGCGGCAAGTTGCCGGGGAGCCTTTCGAAATTCCCGTATCTCGACTCGTGGATACGCATCGGCGCCGACGGCTCGATCACGGTCTTCACCGGCAAGTGCGAGTTGGGGCAGGGAGTGCGCACCGCGCTGCAACAGATCGCCGCCGAGCAGCTGATGGTGCCCTTCGAGCGCGTCGCGATGGTGACCTCGGACACGGCCCTCACGCCCAACGAGGGCTACACGTCGGGGAGCAACTCGCTCAAGGATAGCGGCACCGCGATCCTCAATGCCGCCGCGCAGGTGCGTGAGCTGCTGCTGGCGCAAGCCGCACGGCGCTGGAGCCTTCCCGCGACGGAGCTCGAGGCGCGCGATGGGGCGGTGCATGGTGCCGGCGGGCGGCACGCCGGATACGGTGAGCTCGTGGCGGGGCAGGTGCTCCACGTGGAAGCGCAAGCGCTCTCGAGCGTCGTCCCGCCTCGCGAGCACCGCGTCATGGGCAAATCCCAGCCCCGAGTCGACATCCCGGCGAAGGTAACGGGTGGCGAGGCCTACGTGCACGACTTGCGCCTGCCCGGAATGGTGCATGCCCGCGTGGTGCGGCCGCCGCAACCGGGGGCGACCCTTCGCGCGCTCGATACCGGCGCCGCCTCCCGGATGCCGGGTGTGCTGAAAGTCGTCCGGGATGGAAGCTTCATCGCGGTGGTGGCCGGCAAGGAATTCCAGGCCGTGCAGGCGATGCGCGCGTTGCAGGATCACGCCCAATGGGAAGCGGGCCCGATGCCGCCCGCGGACATCCATGCGTATCTCGCCACTTTGGCGTCGCAGGACAGCGTGATCCTCGATCGCGCAGGCAAGGCGGGCGAGGGCGCTTCGCACGAGGCGACTTACCGCCGGCCTTACCACATGCACGGCGCGATCGGCCCATCGTGCGCCGTGGCGCTCTTCAAGGATGGCGAGCTCACGGTCTGGTCGCACGGGCAGGGGATGTTCCCGCTGCGTGCGGCGGTCGCCGAGCTGGTCGGGCTGCCAAAAGAAAAAGTGCGCTGCATCCATCGGGAAGGCTCGGGTTGCTACGGCCACAACGGCGCCGATGACGCCGGTGGCGATGCGGCGCTGATCGCGATGAGCCTCCCGGGCCGCCCGGTGCGCGTGCAGTGGATGCGCGAGCAGGAGCATTCGTGGGAGCCCTACGGGCCCGCGATGATCTCGAAGTCGCGCGCGACGCTCGACAGCCAGGGCCAGATCGCGAGCTGGACCTACGACGTGTGGAGCAATACGCATTCGACGCGTCCCGGAGAAGCGGGCGGCCTCGCCGCGGGAATGCTCGTGGCCAAGCCGTTCAAGCCCTCCCCGCCCCGCCCTATTCCGCAGCCCGAAGGGGGAGGGGACCGTAACGCCATTCCCATCTACCGCGTGCCCGTCGCGAAGGTGACGAGCCATTTCATCCCGCAGATGCCGCTACGCGTCTCGGCGCTTCGCGCGCTCGGCGCCTACACGAACGTGTTCTCGCTCGAGAGCTTCATGGACGAGCTGGCGATCCTGGCGAAAGCGGACCCGGTGGAATTCCGCCTGCGGCATCTCGACGACCCGCGCGCGATCGACGTGGTGCGCGCCGCGGCGTTTGGTTTCGGATGGGACGGGTTCCGGCGCGCACCCGGCACGGGGCGCGGGTTCGCTTTCGCGCGCTACAAGAATCTCGCGGCCTACTGCGCAGTCGCTCTCGAGGTCGAAGTCGTCCGCGAGTCCGGCGAGATCCGCGTGGGCCGCGTCCACTGCGCGATGGACAGCGGCGAGGCCGTGAATCCCGACGGCATCCGCAACCAGGCCGAGGGCGGCGTCGTGCAGTCGCTCAGCTGGACGCTTCGCGAGGCCGTGACATGGGATGACAAGCGCATCACATCGCGAGACTGGGCGCGCTATCCGATGATTCGCTTCCCGCATGTGCCGCGCTCGATCGACGTCCACGTGATCGACCGGCCCGGCCAGCCGTTCCTGGGCACGGGCGAAGCGACACAGGGGCCCGCTGCCGCGGCGCTCGCAAACGCGGTGTTCGACGCGTGCGGTGCGAGGATTCGCGACATTCCCTTCACCCGGGAGCGCGTGAAGGCCGCGATGGGATTGCCGCGCTCCTCGTAACCCACCGTAACAGGGCTCGGTCCCGTCTTCCTATTGAATTCGCGAAGCCCGGTGCGGAAGCGCACCGGCGATGTTTCCGCCAATTCGAATGGAGGATCTAGCCGTGAAAGCCATGCATGTCGTGTACGTAGCGGCGTTCGTGCTCTCGGGATGCATGCAGCTCGAGCACAGCGACGGCAAGGATGGATGGGTGGACAGGACCTATCGCACCGGCAGCAACATCCCCGCGAAAAGCTCGGCCCAGGCGGACGGAGTGGCTGTGGTCAACAAGGACGATGTGGACACATGGCGCAGCCAGAACCTGCCCGCGGGCGTGCCTTGCAGCACCAACATGGGCTGCGGCGGCAAGGGGAAGTAGCCGCTAGTTGACATAATAACAATTATGCGACAAACGCTCCAGACGGGAAATCCCGTCAGGCGGCTGCGGTTCTAGCGGCGGCGCCCTCGAGGATCCGGTCGATTTCGGCCGGCTCCGGGGGCTTCACGAGATGTCGATCGAAGCCCGCCTCCCTGGCGCGCTGCCGGTCGTCTTCACGTCCCCAACCCGTGAGCGCAACGAGCAAGGTGCGTCGCGTCGCGGGCTCTTCGCGAAGGCGCCGCGCAACTTCGTAGCCGTGGACCTTCGGCATGCCAATGTCGAGGAATGCGACTTCCGGCTCGTAGCCCCGCGCCACGAATAACGCTTGCGCGCCATCATGGGCGATGCGCACGTCGTGGCCGCGTGCGGCCAGGAGGTCGGCGAGGCTCGTCGCGGCGTCGATGTTGTCATCTGCCACCAGGATCCGAAGCCGGCGCAATGTCGCGGGCGCGGCTTGGGACGTCGGCTGGCTCTCAGCGGCCGCCACGCCCGCTGCCGCGAGCGGCAGCCGGACTTCGAATTCGCTCCCGAGCCCCCCACCCTCGCTTCGGCCCGCGATCGTGCCTTCGTGGAGCGCGACGAGTCGCTTGGCAAGCGTGAGGCCCACGCCGAGGCCGGCTTGGGTGCGCTCGAGCGAGCGGTCCACCTGCACGAACATGTCGAAGATCGTGGACAGCGCGTGCGGGTCCAGGCCGATCCCGGCGTCGCGCACTCGCAGCACCGCTTCCTCGCCCTGGGCCTCGAGCGAAATCCAGACACGCCCGCCGGGCTCCGTGTACTTGGCCGCGTTGTTGAGGAGGTTCGAGAACACCTGCGCGAGGCGTGTCCGGTCGCCCACCACCATCAGCGGCTCGGGCGGCAGGCTCACGTCCAGCTGGTGGTGGCGTGTCTCCATGAGCGGGCGCACCGTTTCCAGCGCATCGTTCACCGCGGCCTGCAGGGCGAGAGGCTCGCGGCGCACGGCGAGCTTGCCGGTGGTGATGCGGGAGACGTCGAGCAGGTCGTCCACGAGCCGCACCATCTGCGCGAGCTGGCGCTGCATCATCTGGCGCGCCTTTTCCGCGCTGGCGGGTTCCACGTTCTTCATGCGCAGGATCTCGAGCGCGTTGCGCAGCGGGGCGAGCGGATTGCGAAGCTCGTGCGCGAGCGTGGCGAGGAACTCGTCTTTCCGCTGGTCGGCGTCGCGCAATTCGCGCGCGCGGCGCCCGGACTCGCCCAGCATGGCGTTGAAGGAGTCCACCAGCTCGCCGATCTCGTCGTCGGTGGTCTTGCGCGCACGCAATGAATAGTCGCGCTGCGACATCACCTCGCGCGCCACGCGGGCCACCTCCAGGATCGGCATGGTGATCGCCGACTGCAACCACCCTGAAAAGAGCGCGGTGACCGCGAGGCTCGCGATCATCACGAGGCCGATGATCGTGAGGTAGTCCACCAGCCGCGACCATGGGCGGTAGTAGGCGACGAGATACACCGTCCCGATGGTCTCGCCCTCCTCGATCACGCGGTGGTACATGGAAAGCTGGTCGCCCCGCACCG
The DNA here is from genome assembly GCA_036271595.1 of Usitatibacter sp. GTDB lineage: Bacteria > Pseudomonadota > Gammaproteobacteria > Burkholderiales > Usitatibacteraceae > Usitatibacter. Next base: position 15,493 of record DATBAI010000079.1, on the reverse strand, counting down.
AATAGCCTTCGGCCTCGGGACGTGGCGGAAAGCGCGCGTCGACTCCCGGCTTCGTATAGGTGGCGAAGAGCTTGCCGCTTCGCGTGTAGAGGGCGCCCGCGAGCATGAAGGGCCGCACCTTGAGGAGCGCCAGGTCCTTCGCGGCCGTGGAGCGGTCGTCGAACGAAAGCGCCGGCGCGCTCGCCCGGGCGAGGATCTCGGCCTGTGTCGTGAGGTCTGTCGTCCACTGCCGCTCGTAGGCGCGCAGGTCGTAGAGCACGAGGCCGGCGGCCGAGAGCGCGAGCGCCGAGACGGTGGAGGCCAGCACCAGCAGGATGGCCTTGCTGCGCACGGAATAGCGGATGGCTTCGAACATCAGCCCGCTCCCCTTTGCACCACGCGCCGCGCGACGTTCAGCAGGCGCGAGCTGATGCGATGGCCGCTCTTCTGCGCCGAATCGAGCGACACCTCGAAGCCGAGGCGCTCGCCCACGGGCACGAAATTGATCGCCCCGCCCAGCTCGAGGCCGCGCTCGCTATCGGTCACGACGAGGATGCCCTGTGCCTGCGCGGCGCGCACGGTCGCCGCGAGCTTCGAGGCTTCACGCCCCACGAAGAGCATCTGCACCCCTCGCGGTGGATCGGCTTCGGCGAACCGCTTCACCACGATGGGGTGGCCCGCGATGTTGCGGCCGGAGACGACGCGCGAGAGCTCGGCCGCGATGTCGTCGGAGCCCACGACCCCGATGCCGATCGGCGCCGCCGGCGAGTCGAAGTCGGTGGCCGACCACTCGATGTATCCGGCGAACTTGAAGAGATAGGCCGCCTTCAGCGACGCCTCGCTCGCCTCGGTGCGCTGGCCCTCCGCGAGACTCGCGATTCCAAGCAGGAGGATCGCGAGCAACGCCCTCACGGTTGCCAACGGACCTGCACGAGGTAGGCGCGATCGAATACGGCGCGTGCGCCGGGCGGCCCGAATTCCGCGTAAGGACCGTTGGAAATGTCGGCCGCCGTGAGCGCCACTTCGAGGTCGCGGCGTACGCGCCATGCGACGCGCGCGTCCATGGCCGTATGGGCAGGCACGTTGTAATTGGGAATCCGCCCGACGTTGCGAACCGTGATGTCGGCTTCCCATTCCCGCCCCAAATCCCAGCTCGAGCGAATGAGCGCCGTGTGGCGGGGGTCGTTGCTGATCTGCCCGACGCCGCCCAGGTCGGTGAAGCCCGGGCGCAATTGGAAGCGCTCGGAAAGAAGCGTGAAGCCGCCGGTGAGCTTCCAGCGTGGCGTCGCGAGCCACGTGGCCCAGCTCTCGAAGCCGTGGGAACGACCCTCGAAGCCGTTGGCGAAGATCACGCCCCGGCCGTCGGGAGTGAGCTCCTCGCTGCGCAGGTTCGGATACCGTTGGTAGAAAGCGGTGGCCGAAAAGTTGAGCGTCGGCGAAAGCTGGGCGCGGTAGCCCAGCTCGGCCACGTTCGCCACTTCCGACTTGAAGGTATCGTTGGTGCGCAGCACGGCGCTGAAGGCATCCCGGTCGATCCGCGACGGAGCGCGTACCGCGCGCGACAGAGCGGCCCACGCGAAATGCCCCGCCGAGAGCGACCAGGAAAGCCGCAGGTTCGGCAGCCATTCCGTGCCCGTGTAGGGATTGCGCTCGGCCTTGAGGCCCGAGGTGAGCTCGACCGTGCGCGTGAGCTTCCATTCGTCCTGCAGGAACACGTTTGCCCACTGGAAGCTTCCCCGCTCGGGAGCGAAGGCGATGACGGGCGTGTTCACGATGTCGTCGCGCGCATAACGGTAACCGGCGCCCGCGACCACCGTGTGTTCCGGCAGTGGCCGGGTCTCGTATTGCATGTCCGCGTCGAACAGGTCCAGTCGCTCCTGGAAGCTGCCGATGTGCTCGCGCTCCGTGCGGTCGTAGTACGTCGTCACCCGCAGCACGGAATCGTTCGCGAACGGCTCGCTCCATCGTCCGAGCAAGTGCCCGCCGGAAACCGGGCGGTCTCCCGCGAGGTTGTCGATGCCGCCCTTGTACACCTCGGCGTTCAGCATGGCGCGATCGGACCAGTCGGCGCGGAAACCCGCCGTCATGCGCTCCGAGGCATCGTGGGCGGGTGCTCCGGTGTCCAGCTTGTCCTCGCGGCTGTCGCGGTACCTGGCGTAGATGCGATAGGCGCCCTCGCCCGCGAGATCGCCTCCCTGCCTCACGGCCGCGCCCCGCTCGTCGTTGCCGCCGTACGCCGCCACGAGCGATCCGCGCGTGGCCGCCGCGGATTTCGTGCTGATGCTGATGACCCCGTTCACGCCGTTGCTGCCCCAGAGAGTGGCGGCCGGCCCGCTGATCACCTCGATGCGCTCGATGTCCTCGATCATGAACAACTGCGCATCCCAGAACACGCCCGAGAAGAGCGGCGTGTAGATGGTGCGGCCGTCCACCAGCACCAGCATCTTGTTGGAGGTGCCGGCGTATTGTCCGCGCGCGCCGACGACGGCCTGGTTCGCGTCGCCCAGGCCCACGAAGAGGTTGGGTGCCAGGCGAAGCGCCTGGACGATGTTGGTCGCGCCCGAGCGCCGGATGTCTTCGGCGGTGATCACGAAGATGGACGCGGGCGCTTCGATCAGCTTTTCCGGATGACGCGATGCCGAGGTCACGACGATATCGGCAAGCTGCTCCAGGGTGAGATCCGTGAGATCAGCGGCGGATGCGGAAGCCGCGGCCGTCGCGGCACACGGCAATGCGACGGCAAGAATGCATGCTCCGCATGCCAGCGGTAAATTTTTCTTCTTCGTCACTGCGCGCATTTCGCATGATACGAGGCTCGCGCGGCTTTAGTGAAAATCGTGGCTCGAGAGCGAGAGACGCCCGAGCAGCGCCGAGAGATCCTCGAGCTTTCGCGCGAGCACGTGCACGACGCGCCCTTCCCTTTGCACTTCACCGCTCACCGCAAGCAGACGCGAGCCCAGCAGCTCGCGGCGCTGCCGCTCCGCGAGGTCGTTCCACACGATGAGGTTCACGTACCCGGTCTCGTCCTCGAGAGTCACGAAGATCACGCCGCTCGCGGTGGCGGGACGCTGGCGGCAGGTGACGATGCCGGCCGCGCGGATGAACTGGCCGTTACGCGCTTCGCAGATTTCGCTGGCCGTGCGAATGCGCCGCTGGGCGAGCCGTTCGCGAAGCAGCGCCAGCGGATGGCGCCTCAGCGTGAGGCCGAGCGTGGCGTAGTCGCCCACGATGTTCTCGCCCTCGGTCGGCTCGATGAGGAGCGGGGCCTGCACGGGCGTTGCGCGAAGCGGCAGCCGCGTCGCCTGATCCACCGCGAGCGTCTCCCAGAGCGCGGTGCGACGGTGTCCGGCGAGGCTTGCCAAAGCGTCTGCCGCGGCGAGGGCGGAGAGGTCGGCGCGGTCCAGCCCGGAGCGCCGGGCAAGATCCTCAACGGAAGAAAATACTCCTTTAGTTCTGGATATTACGAGATTATTTGAAGAAATTACTTTAAGTCCCTTTATGAGGCCGAGACCCAGCCGTACGGCTTTGATCGGGTTCGCGTTTCCCCCGAAGCGACATTCGATCGTGCTGTCCACGGCGCTCACCTGCACATCGGCGGGAAGCACTTCCACGCCATGGCGCTGCGCATCCTGGACGATGGAGGAGACCGAATAGAAGCCGAGCGGCTGGCTGTTCAGGAGCGCGCAAGCGAAGGCCGCGGGCTCGTGGCACTTGAGCCAGCTGGAGACGTACACCAGCAGCGCGAAGCTCGCCGCATGCGACTCGGGAAAGCCGTACTCGCCGAAGCCCTGGATCTGCTGGTAGATCTGCTCGGCGAATTCGCGCTCGTAGCCGCGCCCGAGCATCCCGTTCACGAGCTTCTCACGGAAGGGCTCGATGCCGCCGCGCCGGCGCCACGACGCCATCGCGCGGCGCAGGCTGTCCGCCTCTCCGGGCGTAAAGCCCGCGGCGACCACGGCGAGCTGCATCACCTGCTCCTGGAAGATCGAGACTCCGAGCGTGCGCTCGAGCACCTTCTTCACCGCGTCGCTCGCGTAGCTCACCGGCTCCTTGCCCTGGCGGCGGCGCAGGTACGGATGCACCATGCCGCCCATGATCGGGCCGGGGCGGACGATCGCCACTTCGATCACGAGGTCGTAGAAGCACACCGGCTTCAACCTCGGCAGCATCGACATCTGCGCGCGCGACTCGATCTGGAAGACCCCGATCGTGTCGGCGCGGCCGATCATCTCGTAGACCTTCGGGTCCTCGGGCGGGATGTCCTGCATTTTCCTGCCCACGAGATCCAAGGCCCTGCGGATGCACGAGAGCATCCCCAGCCCCAGCACGTCGACCTTGAGCAGGCCGAGCGCATCGAGGTCGTCCTTGTCCCACTGGATCACGGTGCGGTCGGCCATCGTCGCGTTCTCGACCGGGACAAGGCGTGAAAGCCGACGGTTGTCGATCACGAACCCGCCCGGGTGCTGCGAGAGGTGGCGCGGGAAGCCCACCAGCTCCTGCGTGAGGTCGATCACCTGCTTCACGACGCGGTTATCGAGGTCGAACCCGCCTTCGGCGAGGCGCTTGGCGAGCGCGTGGCGGTTGTCCCACCACGACATCGACTTGGAGAGGAGATCCACCTGGTCCAGCGAAAGGCCGAGGGCCTTGCCGACGTCGCGAAGCGCGCTGCGCGGCTGGTAGGTGATGACCACGGCCGCGATGGCCGCTCGCTCGCGCCCGTACTTTCCGTAGATGTACTGGATCACCTCCTCGCGGCGCTGGTGCTCGAAATCCACGTCGATGTCGGGCGGCTCGTTCCTCTCCTTCGAGATGAAACGCTCGAAGAGGACCGACATGCGGCCCGGGTCCACCTCGGTGATGCCCAGGCAATAGCACACGGCGGAATTCGCGGCCGATCCCCTGCCCTGGCAGAGGATGTTGCTCGAGCGCGCGAATTCCACGATGTCGTTCACCGTGAGGAAGAAAGGCTCGTAGGCGAGCTCGGCGATGAGTTTGAGCTCGTGCTCGACGGTCGCGACGACGCTCGCGGGCGCGCCCCCGGGATAGCGGCGCTCGAGGCCGCGCATCGTGAGGTTGCGCAAGTGCATGGCCGGCGTCTCGCCCGCCGGCACCAGCTCCTCGGGATATTCGTAGCGGATCTCGTCCAGCGAGAAAGCGCAGCTGCTGGCGAGGTCGAGCGAGGCCGCGAGGAGGCGCGCAGGATGGATCCGCGAGATGCGGCCGATGGAGCGCAGGTAGCGTTCACCGTTCGGAAGCAGGCGCTGCCCCGCCTCGGCGAGCGTGCAGCGGTGGCGGATGGCCGTCATCACGTCCTGCAGCTTCTTGCGATGGCGCGCGTGCATGTGGACATCGCCCGCCGCGATGCAGCGCATGCCGGTTTCTACGCCCATCGTTTCCAGCGCGCCGAAGCGTGCGTCGTCATCGCAGCCGCGATGCAGCTCGATGGCGATCCACGCATGGCCCCGGAAATGCGTTGCCAACCAAGCCGCCTGCGCACGCGCGGCCGCATCGAGGCTTGCGGGCGGGAGCCACACCGCTTCGAGCCCTTCGGGACAGCATGGGATGTCGGTGCGCTCGAGGCGATACTCGCCCTTGTCCGCGGCCCGGCGCCCGACGGTGATGAGCTCGCACATCGCCTCGTAGCCGCGAATGTGCGTGGCGAGGAGCAGGAGCTTCACGCCATCGGCGAGCGCGAGCTCGGTGCCGACGATGAGCTTGATGCCCGCTTCCTTCGCCGCGACGTGCGCGCGCACCACGCCCGCGACCGAGCATTCGTCGGTGATGGCGAGCGCGCGGTAGCCCAGCTCCTCGGCGCGTTGGACGAGCTCCTCGGGCATCGAGGCGCCGCGCAGGAAGCTGTAGCTCGTGAGGCAATGCAGCTCGGCGTAGCCCGGGATCAAGCGAAGACTCCGTGCAGATACCACGCCTGCGCGCCGTGGTGCTCGCGAAACACCCAGAACGTCTCCCCCTGCGGATTGGCGGCCACGTAGTAATCGCGGCTCACTTCCTCGCCATCCCACCAGCCCGCCTCGATGCGCTCGGGCCCGGCGAGCATCTCGAGCCCGCCCTGCAGCTGGGGCGCATCGCCCTCCACGATCAATTTCTGTGGACGATGCAGCAGCCATGCTGGCCGCAATTTGGGGTCAGACCCCTTTTCCCGCGGGCAGGAACAGGAAGGCGCGCGTTTCTGTTTTTGTTCCGCTCCGCGGGAAAAGGGGTCTGACCCCCAATTTTTCTCCGGGCGGTGGTCTTCGGCGACAGCGATGCCGAAGACGCGCTGGCGCCCGAGGCGCGCGGCGAGGCGCTCCATGAGGCGACCGCGGTCGACGGCTTGCTCCTTCGCGCCGGGAAGCCAGGTGGATTCGCGGGGCACATAGGCGAGCAGCGCCTCGGCGCGCAGCTCGAGCGCGCGCGTGGGCGCGGAAAGCGTGAGCCGGCCCAGCTTCTCGCGCGCGATGGCGAGGATGAACTCGGCCTCGCGTTCGGTGGACGAGAATTCGAGCGGCACTCGGGTGCGCGCCTTGCGCCCATGCTCGAGCGAGAGCAGCAGGCGCTGCACGCCCGCGCCGCGCCCGCGCATGGCGCCTTCGAATTCGGCGAGCATGCGCCGCAATGCAAAGAGCAGCGCCTCCACGCCATCGGCTTCCGCCGGGAGCTCGAGACGCGAGCGAAATCGCGGCGGCGCCACGTAAGGCGTTCGCGGATCGGGAAGCCTGCCCAGGAGGCGATCGAGGAACGTCGCGGTCCCGGAACCGAAGCGGCGCGCGAGTCCTTCCTGCGAAAGCGCCAGCGCATCGCGGATGCGAAGGATGCCGAGATCCGCGAGCTGCGCGAGCGTCTTCCCGGGCCAGTCGAAAAGGAAGAGCGGAAGGTCCGAGAGCCGCTCGACCAGGTCTTCGGGCGCAAGGCAGCTTCTCACCTGCAAACCGCGTACGGCGGCACGTGCGATGGTGCGCGCCGCGAGAGGCGTGGGCGCTATGCCGAGCGAAGCGTGGAAACCCAGCTCGCGCACTCCCTTGCGGATCGCGGCGGCGAGCTTGGCGTGGCCATCGAAGAGCCGCAGCGTGGAAGCGACCTCGAGCACCACGCCTTGCCCGTCGATGCACGATATCGGCGTGAATTGCGTGGCCCATGCGGCCAGCCTTTCGACGGCCTCGCGTTCAATCGCTGGATCGCGCGCCACGATGCGAAGCTCGCCCGCGAGCGCCTTGGCCGCCGCCACCGCCTGCCCTTCGCGAATGCCCGCGTCCTTCGCCGCCGCATTCATGCAGGCGACCACGGAGCGCTGCGCCGATCCTTCCGAAACGACCAAGGGAACGGAACACACGCCCCCCTGCTCCACGATCTGCAGCGGCAATGCGGGCAACTCGAGCGCGACCCAGAGCACGTGCGAAAACCTTCAGGCGACGACGCGGAGCCGGGGAGCGAACTCGAGGAGGTTTTTATCTTTTCGGATGGATCGCTTTCCGACCTGCAGCGTGATCGGCTGCTCGAGCGGAGGGCCGCGGCGCTTGGGAATGCGCACCTGGAGCCAGCCCCCGTCGCGCTCCAGCAACACGCGAAGGTGCGCGGGCGTGGAAAGCCGAAGCGCGGCGCTGCCGCGATAAAGGACCGCCAGCGCGCGGCCGGCCTGAGCCGCCATCTGCAAGCGCCGAAGCCATGCGTAATCGTCCTGCGCGAGCCAGAGCAGCGCCGCGCCGCACGCCCCTGAACGCAATACCTGTTCAGCCGCCCACAGCGCGTCTTCCTTGTTCGCGGGACGGATAACGAGGCAGCATTCCAGCGGCAGCCCCGAGTGCCCGAGCGCGGGCGCATAAGGCAGGTGCGGAGCGTTGATCCACGCAATGAGCCGGCCACCTTCGCTCGCTCGCGCCAGCGCCCCCGCAAGAAAGCTCACCTCGCCGATGCCGGCGCCATCGTGCAGCACTTCAGTGAGCGTGCCCGAGGGCCAGCCGCCGCCGGGCAATTCGCGATCGAGCGCCGCATGGCCGGTCGGGACCGAGGGCTGCGAGGCATGTTCGAGCTCTCCGCCACGCCATACCCCGGGCAGCTTGGCGAGCTCGGCGACCGTCGCTTTCATGTGCGCGCGTGCAGGTTGCGGATCACGCCCACGGCGATACCCTCGATCGCGAGCGAATCGCGGTGAAGGTCGAGGTGCAGCGTCTCGAAATCCGGATTGGCGGGAATGAGCTCGGCCTTGTGCCCGCGCACCTTGTAGCGCTTCACGGTGACCTCGTCGCCCAGGCGCGCCACCACGATCTGGCCGCTCTTCGCTTCGCTCGTGCGATGGACCACGAGCCAATCGCCGTCGAGGATGCCTTCATCGCGCATGCTCAAGCCGCGCACCTGCAGCAGGTAATCGGCGCGCGGGTTGAAGAGCGCGGGATCCACCGGGTGGAAGCCGAGGTGATTCTCGATCGCGAGCATGGGACTGCCCGCGGCGACATGCCCGATGAGCGGCAGGCCCTCCGGCTCCTTCAGGCGAATGCCACGCGCCGAGCCGGGCGAAAGCTCGAGAGCTCCTTTTCGCTCCAGGGCGGCCAGGTGCTTGAAGACGCCATTGGTCGAAGCAAGGCCCAGGCTACGCGCGAGCTCGGGGCGCGACGGCGGCCGCCGGTTTTCAGCGATGTGGCGGCGGATGGCCTCGAGGATTTCGGCCTGGCGGGGGGTGAGCGTTGATTCCATGGCGATTTCCACAGGGAAAAGCCGATGGTGACAATATTATCACCTCCGCGCCGGGGTCCACAACCACGCGATTCCCAGCGCCGCCGCCACGCAGGACGCGATGAGAATCCCCAGCTTCGCGGACTCGACCTGCTCGGGCTGCGCGAACGCGAGCTGTGCGATGAAGAGCGACATCGTGAAGCCGATGCCCGCGAGCCAAGCCGCGCCCATCAGCTGGCGCCAATCCACCCCCGCCGGAAGCCGCCCCAGCCCCAGGCGCACCCCGATCCAGCTGAAGGCCGAGATGCCCAAGAACTTGCCGGCGACGAGGCCAGACATCACTCCAAGCGTCAATGCGCTCGAGAACGCCTCGCCCCAGCGGATGGCCGAAAGGTCGATGCCCGCGTTGGCCAGGGCGAAGACCGGCACGACCGCGAATGCAACCCACGGCGCAAGCGTGTGCTCCAGCCGCTGCATCGGGCTTTGCGCCGCGATGCCCGCATCTTCCACGCCGCCGGCGATTGCCTGCAGGTCGGCCCGGTCGCCGCGAAGCTCATCGTGCAGCACGCCCAGGCGCTGCTCGAATTGCCGGGGCGATTCCCGGGGACGCGCCGGAACCGTCGCCGCGAGCAGCACGCCCGCAACGGTGGCGTGCACGCCCGAGGCGAGCATGTAGTACCAGAGCAGGACGCCGACGAGCGCATAAGGCAGCACGCCTCGCACACCGCCGCGATTGAAGATCACGAGCAGCACGAAGAGCGCCGCGCATGCGCGTAGCGCATGGAAATCCACGTGCGCCGAGTAGAAGAGCGCGATCACGAGCACGGCGCCCAGGTCGTCGGCTATGGCGAGCGCGGTGAGGAACACCACGAGCGTTCGCGGCACGCGATCGCCGAGGAGGCGGAGGATCCCGATCGCGAAGGCGATATCAGTCGCCATCGGGATGCCCCAACCCGCGGCGGTCGGCGTTCCCGCATTGAAGGCCGCGAAGATGAGCGCAGGGACGCCCATTCCTCCGATGGCGCCAATGACCGGCAAAGCAGCGTCGCGAGCCGAAGCGAGCTCACCGACCAGCAGCTCCCGCTTGAGCTCGAGGCCCACGAGCAGGAAGAAGAGCGCCATCAGCCCGTCATTCACCCAATGGTGGAACGAGAGCCCGAGGCGGAAGCGGCCGCCCGAGATGAGGGTGACGTCGCGGTCCCAGGCGTGATGCCAGGCGTCGCCACCCATCCAGGTGGCAAGCGCAAGAGCGCCCACGGTGGCCGCGATGAGGACGATGCCGCCGGTCAGCTCGAGCGGATATTTTTTTCCCACCATCGCCGCATTGTATGGTTTCGGTGGCGTCGACTGCTTTAGAATCGCCTCGGACGACATGCCCCGCCAACTATTCCGACAAGAGGCGATCGACGCCCAGCGCGAGAAGTTCCTGGGCGAGGCGACGATTGCGCGTCCGGTTCCCTTCTGGGTTTTCTCGCTCCTCGCCGCCAGCGTCGCCGTGATGCTGATCGCGGTGGCGCTGTGGGGCCAATACACGCGGCGCGAGCGCGTCGAGGGCTACGTCGCGCTCGATACGGGTGCGGCTCGAGTGCTCATCCCCGATTCCGGCCGCGTGACGGACCTCATGATCAAGGAAGGCGACGAGGTGAAGGCCGGCGACGCCATGGCCAAGCTCTCGCTCGACCGCTCGACGGGCTCGGGCACTTCGACCAACGAGGCGGTGGCCGCGGAGATGCAGAACCGCCGCGTGATCCTCGAAAAGGAGCAGAACCAGTGGCGCGAGTTGGGCGCGCAGCAGGTGGGGCAACTGCGCCGGCGCATCCGCGACATGGAGACCGAGCTCACGCAGATCGACCGCGAGGCGAGCCTCCAGCAGGAGCGCATCAAGAGCGCGCGCGACCAGCTCGAGCGCTATCACGGCCTCGCCGGCGAGAAGCAATTCGTTTCCGAAGCGCTGGTGAAGCAGAAGCGCGACGAGGTGACGGACCAGGAAATCAAGCTCCAGAACCTCGCGCGCCAGCGTGGGCAAGTGGAGCGCGACCTCGCCTCCGCCAGGCTGGATGAGCCTTCGATCGACCTTCGCACTCGCACGCAGACCGAGCAGGTGGCGCGCCAGCTGAGCGAATTGCAGGAAGGGCTTACGCAGGTGGAGGGCCGGCGCGAGAGCGTCATCCGCGCGCCGATGGCGGGCGTGGTCACCAACATCGCGGTGAACCGCGGGCAGTCGGTCGCCGCCGATTCGACCTTCGCCACCGTGCTGCCCAAGGGCAGCGGCATGCACGTGGAGCTGCTCGTGCCCACGCGTGCGATCGGCTTCGTTCGCCCGGGCCAGGAGGTCGTGCTGCGCTACGAGGCATTCCCGTACGAGCGCTTCGGCCAGTATCGCGGCGTGATCGCCGACGTGAGCCGCAGCGTCTGGACGCAGGGCGAGCACGTGGGCGCGCTCACCGCGAAGGAGCCCGTCTATCGCATCGACGTGAAGCTCGACCGCCAGAACGTGAGCGCGCTGGGCCAGGACTACGCGCTGCGTGCCGGGATGCTCGTGAGCGCGGATCTCCTGCTCGAGCGCCGCACGCTCCTCGAGTGGATCTTCGAGCCCGTGATGAAGCTGAAGGATCGCATCTAGATGGGCTGGCTCTCCGACATCCTCTCGCGCCGTGTGCCGGTGATTCTCCAGAGCGAGGCGCCCGAATGCGGGATCGCCTGCCTCGCCATGGTGGCCTCGTACCACGGCCATCGCACCGACCTCTCGGCGATGCGGCTTCGCCTTTCGCCGTCGCTCAAGGGAATCACGCTCAAGAACATCGCGCAGATCGCCGAGACGATGGGAATGACGGCACGTGGCGTGCAGGTTTCGCTCGAATCGCTGGGCAAGCTGCGCCTGCCCGCCGTGCTGCACTGGGACATGAATCACTTCGTGGTGCTCGCGAAGGTGAAGGGACGCAAGCTCACTGTCCACGACCCGGCCCGCGGCAAGCGCATGCTGACGATGGACGAGGCGTCCCGTCACTTCACGGGCGTTGCGATGGAGTTCACGCCGACCACCGGCTTCCAGAAGAAGGACGAGCGCGAGAAGATCCACTCGTGGCAACTGCTTTCGGCGGCGCAGGGCCTCAAGGGCACGATCGCGCAGATCCTGCTGCTCTCCTTCGCGCTCGAGGTGTTCGCGATCGCGATGCCGTTCTACCTCCAGCTCGTGGTGGACCGCGTGCTCGTGGGACGAGACGAGGATCTGCTCACGGTCCTCGGCGTCGCATTCGTCACGCTCGTGATCATCCAGGCGACGATTACCGCCGTGCGCGCCTGGGTGGGCGTCTTTCTCAGCACCAGCATCAGCCACAAGCTGCTCACGGCGCTCTTCAACCACATGCTGCGGCTGCCGCTCGCGTGGTTCGAGAAGAGGAACATCGGCGACATCGTCTCGAAGTTCAGGAGCGTGGACGCGATCCAACGCACGCTCACGACGACATTCGTGGAAACCGCGGTCGATGGCGTGATGGTCGTGCTCACTCTCTTCGTGATGGCTTACTACAGCGTCATGCTCTCGGCGGTGGTGGTCGCGGCCGCCCTTCTTTACGCGCTGGCCCGCTGGGTTTTCTACTATCCGCAGCGCTACGCGACCGACGAGCAACTCGCGCACGAGGCGCGCTCCGGGACGCATTTCATCGAGACGCTGCGCGGGATGATGGCGATCAAGCTGAACCTGCGTGAAGGCGAGCGGCGCAGTGCCTACCAGAACCTGGTCGTCGACCAGACCAACGCCGGCGTTCGCGTGCAGAACGTGGGGATCCTCCAGCGCGCCGCCAACGGCCTCATCTTCGGCGTGGAGAACGTATTGGTGATCTGGCTGGGCGCAACGCTCGTGATGGATGGCCGCTTCACGGTCGGGATGCTCTACGCCTTCATCGGCTTCCAGCTTCTCTTCCTCGCGCGCATCAACAACCTCGTGGAGAAGTGGAACGAATTCCGCATGCTCGACCTGCACGCCGAGCGCATAGCCGACATCGCCCTATCGGATACGGAAACCACGAGGCCGGCGCTGCCGGGCGAAAGTGCCGTGGGGCCGCTTTCCATAGAAGCGAAGGACCTGGGATTCGCCTATGGACCGGAGGGAGTCGTCTTCAGGAATGTTTCGCTAACGATCGCGCCGGGGGAGACGGTTGCGATCGTCGGGCCTTCCGGGAGCGGGAAGACCACGCTCATCAAGGTATTGCTCGGCCTGCTACCGCCAACCGAGGGCCAAATACGCGCCAACGGCCGCAGCCTGTCCGACTGGGACCCGTCCCAGTACCGCACCCGCATCGGTGCCGTGATGCAGGACGATCAGCTCTTCGTGGGCACCATCGAGGACAACATCAGCTTCTTCGATTCCGAGCACGATCCCGCGCGCGTGCGCGAGTGCGCTCGTGCCGCGATGATCGACGAAGAAATCATGGCGATGCCCATGCAATACAACACCATCGTCGGAAGCCTGGGCATGGCTCTCTCGGGCGGGCAGAAACAAAGGGTTCTACTCGCCAGAGCGCTCTACCGCAGACCTCAGGTGCTATTTCTGGATGAGGCATTTGATCAAATAGACGTCGCTTTGGAGCACAAGATCAATGCATCGCTCGAAGGCAGGGCCATCGCAGTTGTTGTTGTTAGTCACAGAGAAGAAACCGCCTCTTACGCGCAAAAACGCATCGCAATTGCGTCTTCACTCCACAACACCTAGTTAGAGGATTGTCTCCGCCAAGCCCCCCGAGCTCATTGTCAAACGAAGCTCTTCGAGCTGGCTCATTTGGATCTCGTATACATGCTCGACTACTTTTTCTACGGCTTTCAGCTCTGTCTTAGCAATTTCCATGAGATTCTCCTGGCGCTTTAAAGGATGGTCTCGCCGATTCCACCGCCCACGACAGCCAATTCGAGCGCAGCGAGCTCAGCAAAATCGTTCGATTCGGCATTTTCGTTGTTGTTGTGTTCGGCAACCTTAAAAGTGGGTTCCATTGGTTCTCTCCTAAAGAATCGTTTCGCCAATACCGCCGCCAATTAGTGCCAACTGCGCATCATTGAGCTCCTCGAATGCGAGTTGCACTTGTTGGTCGCTTGCATCCGAAGTCAGGATCTTCTTATCCATTCGCTACCTCCAGTGGATGGTTAGAGAATCGTCTCGCCAATGCCGCCGCCAATAAGCGCGAGTTGCATATCGTTTAAGTCCTGAAAAGCGGAGACATCCCGAATTTCTTGATCCTCGACTACTGCAACGTTCTTATCCATTTTCAAACTCCTGTGTAGGTGTGAGTTGTTTCTAAAGAATCGTCTCGCCAATGCCGCCGCCAACGATGGCGAGTTCCAGCAGCGACAATTCCTGGGCACATTTTTCGATCTCTGCGTCGGCAACCGCGACAGCAACCGCGTTCACTTCGAATTTGGAAACAAGCATTGTTTTGCTCCTTGAAATAAACGACCGTTTAAAAAAACACCCGATACATCAAGTAACTGTTGTAACCTATTGTTTTATCAACCGCTGTATAGCAAATTAATATAGCCCTCCTGGCCGAGAATGGCTGGAGGGCTGTTGCATTCGTACAACAAAGGGTTTATCACTTGGCGGCGCGCGGGTAAAACTGTGAAGTAGCTCACATTTTTGGGGCAGCTTATTCCACAACCGATGAGAAAACAACGAGCCGCGTGTGTCTTTCGAATCAATAGATAAGGTTGTCGCATTAAGAGCGACCGCTTCGGTTGAGGAGCGGAAAGTCGCGATTTCCAAGCTCGCGATGGAGGTGAATGCCCAATACCAGGCAGGTGACGCTGCGTCCGCAGACTTTATCGGGCGGGCCTTGGCCGTCGTACGCGAGGTGACTGACGACGCGAACATTGAGTTGCGCATCAATTGCCTCATTGACGGTGCGCACTTCTTCTACTTGATCGGCCAAACCTTCAAGGCCATCGAGCCCGCTGGCGATGCAGTTCAATTAGCAACTCGAGCAGACAGACCGGCACTCCTTCGCCGGGCCTTGACATTGCTTGGAATGGTGTACGGCGACACCGGCAACCTGTCGCGAGCAATCGAGTGCTATGACAAAGCGTTGGAGATAGCACAGTCACTACGCGATGCCGATGCCGAGTGTGCTGTTTGGATAAACATTGGTGTGGCGTTGTTGTATGCGGCGCAATACCGCGATGCGATTGCTTGTTTTGAACATGTACTTCGAATTGCCGGCAACTCGCCTCCACTTAAGCGGTTCAGAGGTGTCGCCTTCTCCAACATTTCGTTGTGTTGTCTTCATTTGGAGGATTTTTCACGAGGGTTAAAAGCCGTCGAGATCTGCATTGGCGAAAGTGGAGAGCCGCATACGACCGCCGAGCTCGTTGGCCGAACTCTTCGAGAGACTTACTACACCCGCCTGCTTCTCGAGATGAACAGTGTTGAGAAGGCTGGTGAGCACAGCGCACTCGCTAGAAAGTACGCCGTGCGCTCAAAATCTGCTCGCGCAGAGATTGCCGCATCGATTGCCGACGGCCTTTACCAAGTGGAAGCGGGCCGGATCGACGTTGGGATTTCCCGGCTAATGAACACCTTGGAAAAGGCGCGGCTTCTGAGATCAATGCTGCGTGACACGCTGGCGGCATTGGTCAAAGCGTACGAGGTAATTGGCCAGCCCGATCGAGCGCTGATCTACCTTCGAGAGATGATGGAGGCGCTCCGTCAGACTCAGCAAGAGAATGCGCTATTGCATGTTGACTTACACCTTAAGCAAATTGGTCGTGAGTTTGTCGACGATGCACCCATAACTACGCGGCTGCAGCGGCAAGAGGCGGCGCTGCAAGGAAAGGTTGCCGAGCAAGAGCTATTTAGATCTCGAAT
>DATBAI010000078.1:0-72377 GCA_036271595.1 Usitatibacter sp. | reverse complement strand
TAATGGCGCGATCAGTCTCGTCGGGAGGTTCGGATGTCACACAGGACGGGCTCGCTCCTCAAGATCATCGCGACCCTATCGATTCTCGTGGCGACGAGTGCGCGGAGCCAGGGACTAGCCGTTTCGACATCACCGAGTCCTCCGATAAGCGGTCAGCCCTTCGCGATCCTGATGCAGGGCAATACGTTGGGGGCGCCCATCGATCCGCCCCAAGTGTCCGTATCCGGAAACGTAATCAATGTCACTTATGGTAATTCCTGTTCGTTTCTCTGCACGCCTGGCTACTTCGCGAAGTTGCAAGTGGTGGCTCCCCCATTGAATGCAGGATCGTATGTGCTGAATGTCGCGGGCGTAGTCGAAGGTGTCGCGCAATCGACGTTAACGGTAGTACCTACCGCGGCACCAAACTACAGCGGGCTCTGGTGGAATCCGGCCGAGCCAGGCATGGGAATCAGCATCGAGCACCAAGGCGACATTGTTGTTGCAACGCTGTTCATGTATTCGTACTCGCCGAGCAACTTCGGCACCCCGCTGTGGTTGATCATGTCGCGGGGCGAGAAGGCCGCAGACGGCACTTACGCCGGGAAGCTCTACAGCACGACCTACAGCGGCCCCGTACCCGGCAACAGCGGCTCATTGCCGGTTCCGCCAGCGTCCGGGTGGGACCCATCGAAAGTCAGCGTGACGGAAGCAGGGTTCGCAACTTTCAAGTTCAATGACCTCAACAATGCGACCGTATCGCTGAGGATTGGCAGCTACTCCGTGATTGATTCGCTAACGCGCGAACTCTTTTCGGTGCCCAATCCGTAAGTCGGTCGCTTTGACAAGCGCTGTGAGTGACTGAACCTAATGGATAAGGGTTGCCCCCACGAACCCAGGGGATCGTCGGTTCGAATCCTGCCGGGCGCGCCAGAATTTCAATGCCTTGGGAATAATCCCGGGGCTTTTTCATTTGCGCCTGTGGGGAGGCATTTTCGATCCCTAAACCACGGTCGACCTAAAAAGGAGTGAACACGATGTCACCGGTACGAGTCCTTGCCGTTGCTGTGCTCGCCGAAGCATTGCTCATCGCCATCCCGGCTTATTCGCAATCGCCGCCGGCGCCGAATCCCCTCGATGCCGTGCCGGAGAAGATGCCCTTCGACGTGCCCTATGGCGCCCCGATTTCGCTCGACCGCGCCCAGGCGGCAATTGCCGCCGCCGTGGCGGAAGCCAGGAAGCGCGATTGGAAGATGAATGTCGCCGTCGTGGACTCTGGTGGCAACCTCGTTGCCTTCCAGCGCATGGACGGGGCGCAGCTTGCGTCGATCGCGATCTCGGAGCACAAGGCGCGTGCGGCGGCCACATACCGCCGCGAAACCGTGGTCTTCGAGAACGCGATTCAGCGCGGCGACTTCAAGTACATCCTGACGCTCGACGGGGTCATCGCGTCGCGCGGCGGCATACCCCTTGTCGAGGCAGGCAAGCTCATCGGCGCGATCGGTTGTTCCGGAGGTACGGGTTCCCAGGACGAGGTTAGCTGCAAGGTAGGTGCCGCAACGATCAAGTGATACCCGCGCCGGGGTTCCGGAATCAGAACGGCAGATGGGCTTGTAGCGAGACAGGCCCCTTCCCGGCACGCTGGCGCCCTGGGCATACAAGGCTCCCCCCGAAATACGGTTATGAATCCCGTTTGACGGACGGAATACTCGCTGACTCCTGTCTTGCTTCCATGGCAGTCCGGAGGCAGCGCGCGTAGTTGCCGAAGCAGATAGCCCGCAATGTCTTGTCGTCGACGCCGCGTCTTTCCAGCAAGTCCGCGACGCTTCGCAGGTCGCCCAGCCGGTCCATGACGCCACCGTTCCCGACGCCGTCGGTGTCGGTGCCGAACATGACGTGCTCCGCTCCGATGGCGTCCACCATGCGCATGAGCTCGTCCGCGTAGCCCGAGGGGCTGCTTGTCACCGAGCTGCGTAGCGACCACAGGCCGACGGCGCCGCCACGTTGCGCGATCTTCTTCGCGTAATCGATGTAAAGGCGGCGGGAAAGGCCGCTCGACTGCCACCAGGCGTACCGGGTCGTCGTGATCGCGCTGTGCGACCAGATGATGGGAGTGGCGGATACCTCGAGGGCTTTGTCGATGGTGGGCTCGGTTGCGTGGGCGAGGTCGACGAGGATCCCCAGGCGATTGCATGACTGCACGGTATCGACGCCGAGCCGCGTCATGCCGTTATGTTGCGGCGACTCGGTCTGGAAGTCCCCAAGCTCGTTGCGGATGTAGTGCTCGAGCTGGAGATGGCGAAGCCCCTCTGCGTAGGCCTTGTCGATGAGATCGGTGCCGTCGGCCACGAATCCCGCGCCTTCCACCGCGATCACGACATGCGGAGTGCCCGACCTCGCGGCATCGATATCCGCGGGGCTCTCGACAAAACGCAGCTCATCCCTGGCGAGGTAGGCCCGCATCGCATCGAGCTTCTCGCGCAAGTACCTCGCTTGCGCGCCGCCTGCCGGGACGATGCGTTGCTGGATGCCGTGGCTCGTGCGAGTTGTCCAGCGCCCATCGCCGACGATGTTCCACGAGAGGAGCGTGACCCCGGACTCCTGCATCTGCGTCCTGAGCGAGCCGCGCAGCATTTGCTGCGAATGCAAGCCGATATGCGAATGCGCGTCGGCGATGGGAAGGTCGATCGCGGCTCTCGTGAAGCCCGGAATGCCGATCGCCAGCCCGAGTGCGCCTGCTCGCTGGAGAAAACGCCGCCTGCCCTCGCGCGTGATCGAATATGTCATGTACCGACCATCCGATCACGAAGATAGCAGAGTCGTCGGCAGAAGGTCCGGGGTGTATCCTTCGCCCGTGCGAATTCTCGGAGCCGGACAGATCATGTCGACGACCACGAAGAACCTGGGTCTCGCGCGGGGCGTCCTCGGAGTCGTCTGGCTCTACAGCGCCTTCGCCACCGCCGGCGATCCCCGCTTCGAAGGCGCCATTTTCTCGGACGACAGGCGCGGCGACACCAATATGGAGTCCTTCTCGCGCGATACGCGCAAGATCTATCTCACCGTGCACGTCGAGGACATGCCCAACGACGCGAAGCTGAAAGCGACCTGGCTCCTCGAGAAGGCCGCGGGTTTCGCACCCAACTCGCCGATCGCCGCGAGCGAAGTCACCACGCGGCCGCAGATGAAGACCGCGAAGTATTCACTCGACAAGCCCAGCACCGGCTGGCCGCCCGGCGACTACAAGGTCGAGCTCGCGATCGACCGCAAGGTGCAGAGCACGGTACGGTTCAAGGTCGCTCCGTAAGCGAGACCCATGAAGTCGGCGCGAAACGCAGCCGCGCTGATGCTCGACACCGCCGTTGGCCGATCCCGATCGGTGAAAAGGTCTGCTCCCTGCTAGCGCGAGTGCAGCCTTCGAAATGCCGTGGGCGAGTATCCGGTCTGGCGGCGGAATCTCGAAGAGAAATGGCTGGAGCTGCTGAACCCCGCGCGCACGGCGATTTCATCAATGGTCAGCGCAGGTTCGCTGAGAAGTAGATCCTGCGCACGGGAGATGCGCTTTCTCACGACATACGCGTGGGGAGGCACGCCCATGGCCTGGCGGAACGCACGCTCGAAATGGCGAATGCTTGTCCCCGCGAGCTCGCCGAGTTGGCGCAAGGCGATGGGCTGCGCAAGGTGCTCCTCTATGTAATCCAGGATCAGCTTGAGACGGCGCCCCGGGATGCCGCCGGAGGCGCGCGCAGGATGCGCCGAGAGCGTGGAATACGAATGGATCATGTGATGTGCCAGGAACTCGCATGCGCTCTCGGCATACAGTCGGTCCGGCTGGGAACCGCGTTGCCACTCCAGCGCCAGGCGGGTGGCCACACCCTGGATCACCGGGTCATGCGCGAGGAACTGCGGGATGATCTCGACCTTGCGTGGATCAGCCTTCCAGTGTTCCGAGATCACGCGCGCGAGGAACGGCTCCGGTATGAGCAATACGACCGCGCGAGAAGGCCCGCTCGCCCGCCAGGTCGCCTCCAGATTGGCGGGTGTGAGATTCACGGTCCCCGGATCGCTCCAGCCCTCGACGGGCCGCCCGCCCATCTCCCGGCGGACGCGATGCCTCCCCGAGAGGTACACCCCGAGCGCGTGATCCGCGAACGCCCCTGTCGCCTGGACCGGGGTTGCTCCAATTACGAATAGCGAAAATGCATTCCAGGCGGCCGACACGTTCGGCGGCGCCTTCAGGAGATCCGCGAATCCAGAAGCCGTTGCTGCCGGTTTGTCCATTGGAGCGCTCCGTTGGCCCACCTGCACAATCGCGACAATTCATCACGAATCGCGCAAGAAAGAATATTGAGGCATTCGCCCGCCCTTGAACAGGCATCCACGGTCGGTTCAGTATGTCCGGGGCATCGAAACAAGACCGAAAAGGAGAATGCGAGTGACCGTCAAGACCGGGCTCGAGGCGCTGCTTGCGCCGGAGCGCAGCGTGCTTCTGCTGATCGACCACCAGGCGTTCCAATTCTCCAACCTGCACAGCCACGAGCCGACGCTCATCATCAACAACGTCGTGGGGCTGGCGAAGGCGGCGAAGGCATTCAAGGTCCCTACCATTCTCACCACCGTGACCGAAGAACGCGGTGGATTCCTGCTGAAGGTCCTCCAGGACGTCTTTCCCACGCAGAAGCCGATCAACCGGACCTTCATCAACACCTGGGAAGATAGCCGCGTCGTCGAAGCGGTGAAGGCGACCGGGCGCAAGCAGCTCGTCATCGCGGCGTTGTGGACCGAGGTGTGCCTCGCGATGCCGGTGATCCACAGCCTTGCCGATGGCTACGACGTCTTTTTCGTGACCGACGCCTCGGGCGGCGTATCGCGCGAAGCGCACGACATGGCGGTCCTACGGATGGTGAGGGCCGGGGCCGTGCCGATCACCTGGGTGGCGGTCATGAGCGAGTGGCAACGGGATTGGGCGCGCGAAGCAACCGTTCCGGCTATCGCCGAGGTCACCGTCGCTCACGGCGGCGCCTCGGGCGTCGCGTTCGCATGGGAGCAGCAACTGCTCAACTCGGGCAAGAAGTAGGCTGCTTGCTTCCGGCTTATCGCGCCGAGATAGCGCAACGCGCTGCGATGCGGTCTTCGCCCAGTACGAGCACACAGTGTTGAAGGAAATCCTGTCCCAGCAAGCCATCCGCTTCGCAAACGGCGATATCGCCGGGGACAATCCTCACGGGCAACGACGTTGCGGCGCCTGCGAAAGCGACCTGCGTCGTCGCCACCTCCGAGGTGAGTTGCGTGCCTGTTACGCCGACGGTGTTTCCGGCGGCTGCCCGACCCGAAAGCGATCTCGCGGCTTTGGAATCGGCTCTCAGTGCGGTGCGGTTGGCGCCTGAGTCGAGCTCCATGAAGGCGGTCTGCGTACCGACCTTGACGGGCACCAGGTAGATGCGGTTACGCACCGCCGTTTCCTCCGCGCAGATGCGAGCTTCCCCAATGCGGCTCGCGCCAGTCTCGACCAATGCCTCGTCGAAGGATTCGATCCGCATTCGTCGGGCGACCTCGTCCAGGACGACGGACTGGCCGGGAGGCGCCAATAGTTGCGGCGAGAGCAATCCAGCCAGCTCGTGCTCGGCGAATTCGGCGGGAAAATCGGCCACGATGCCCGTGAGCGAACGGTCCGTTCCGGCGAGGCGCAATCCCGCCTCGACTTGATCGACCGCAAGCAGGTGGCCCGTGGAGTCACGCAACTTCACGCGGCTGGGGGACGACTTGAGTCCCGCCGAATCGACGAACCATCGCGCGAGCGTATGGGTTCCCGCACCCGTATCGACGAGGAGATACGCATGATGGCTCCCGGCAGCCACCTCGATCACGGGGCTTGGAAATCCGGCCTTCGCGAGCGCATCCGGATAGGAAATTTCATAGCCTTGCAGTGACGCGCATCCCGCAAGAAGTGATGCGGCGCCGAGAAGGCTCGACCATCTTTGCATCGAGCCATCTTATGTTGTAGCTACAACTAATTCAATTCATGGGCGATGTTACGATGGCTCGATGCAACCGATGATGATGAAAGTCCTACGTTGCGGGGCATTGGGCGTGTTCGTGGCGCTGGTGACCGCAGGGCATGCCACCGACAATCTCATGCTCGACCCTCGCCTCGCACCCGCGCGGGCGCGCGTGGAGGCGCTTCAAAGGAAGCTGGACGACTATCGGGACCATCCCGCCGAGAACGACTTCAGGACGATCTGGGTGGACATGCCGGGAGGTGCGCAGCCGCGCCGCATCCCGACCGAGGAATTCCAGGCACGGATCGAACGCACGCAGGCGGAACTGACGGACGCCGAGCAGGAAGTGAAGAGATTGGAACGAAGCCTCGACTGAGGCAAAGGGCACCCGCGGCTCGCAATTCCTACGGGGCCTGTCGGAATTGTGGCATCGAGCCTGTAGCCGCCGGCCGATTCTGGCCGGCGCCGCGCAACCCGCGAGGGGCCCTCGTGTCGGAACGGGACTGCCCTATTCCACAGGAGGCGTCCATGAAAAACTTCCCCATTGCCTTCGGCGTGATCATCGTCCTCGTGATCGCCGGCGCGTTACTGTTCAATCACGACGTCGGCAAGGCCGCGCCCATGGCACAGGCCGGTCCGTCCTCGGGCCTCGAAACGAAGGCGCCGACGAATCAAGCGAGCACGACCGCGGACACCGGGAATGCCTCGGCGCTAGTCGCGGATTCGAGCACGCCTGCCGCCGCCACCCCGTCCACTCCCGTCGCCACGCCGCAAATAGCGACCGTGGAGGAGGCGACCCCGGCTCCGAAGAAGGCTCCGAGGTCCGCCAGGTCCACGCCGAAAATCCGCCCGACCCGGGGCGCGGCCTCCACGCCATCCGAGACGAGCACATCGACCGACACCGTGAGCGTGCCTGACAACTCGGCCTCGACGAGCACGGCGACACCAAGCGCCAGCACGGACACCACGAGCCCGAGCACGGACACCGCGAGCCCGAGCGCGGACGCCACGGCCCCAAGCACCCCGAGCGTTAGCGCTCCGAGCACGGACCAACCCGCGGCCACCCCGACGGATACCTCGTCGACGACATCCGGCACGTCGAGCACCGACCAGGGCTCGATTCCCAACGGGTAGAGCCGGCCGGAAGTCGAAAGCGCGGCACGAAGGCTCCGGAATCCCCGGAGCCTTTTTCATTTGCGTGGTAAGTTTTCACGCATGAGATCGATCGTCCTCGCGCTCATCCTCTCGCTCGCCGGTTCCGCGTTCGCCGCGGAGCCCGCGAAGTGCAAGTTCGTTCTGGTCGCGGAATGGCCGGTGCTCTTGCGCAACGGCTCGCCGATCGTCGAGGGCGAGATCGACGGCAAGAAGGTCGGGGTGCTCGTCGATACCGGCGCCTATCTCAGCCTCATCACCAACTCCGCGGCCGAGCGCCTCGGCCTCGAGACTCGCAGCACGTTCGAATGGGTGAGCGGTTTCGGCGGCTCTTCCCGGGTGCTCGCCACGAGGATCGAGCAGATCAAGATCGGGAACATGGTGAGCAAGCACCTGCGCGTGCGGGTGAGCGGGGAGCGGCCGTTTCCGGGAGTGGACCTCATCCTCGGCGAGGACTTCTTCGAGCAGGTCGATCTCGAGTTCGACTATCCCCACGGCGTGGTGCGTCTTTTCCAGCCGCTCGATTGCGGCAAGGACGCGCCGCTTTCCTATTGGGACCCGAACGCCATTCGCCTGCCGATGGAGGACGAGCGCCACGTCTACGTCCCGGTGAAAGTGAACGGCCACGAAGGCCGGGCGATGATCGACAGCGGCGCCGCCGCGGGCTCGGTCATGTCGCTCCAGCTCGCGGACGACGCGGGCATCACGCCGCAGACTCCCGGCGTCCAGCCCGCCTCCTGCACGTTTGGGATCGGCGCCGGGAATGTGCGCATGTCGGTCGCGAGGTTCGATTCGATCGGGCTGGGCGACGAGACGATCCACGACGCCCACCTGCTGATCGCGGACTACCTCGGCGGCTGGCGCCGCGTCCCCGAGATGATCCTCGGCTCGGACTTCCTTCGTGCGCACCGCGTACTCATTGCGCGCAGCCAGCGCAAAGTCTACTTCTCGTATACCGGCGGCAGGATCTTCCCCGCGACGCCGTCGATCGACTGCGACGACCTGCCGCGGGTGAAGAACACGCCCGAGGCGATGGCCGCGCTCGACCAGGCGATCGCCTCGAATCCCAAGGACGCCAAGGCCCTGCTCAACCGGGCGGTGCTGCGCATGCATGGCGACCTCGCGGGTGCGCGTAGCGACCTGGACGCCGTCATCGCGCTCGAACCGTCCAACGGCGTAGCCCTTTCCACACGTGCGGCGCTGCGCTCCACCCAGAAGGACTATGCCGGCGCCCTCGCGGATTCCGACGCGGCGATCGCGCTCGGCATGCGAACGACCGCCATCTATGTCGCGCGTGCCTATATGCGGCGCGCCCAGGGCGATCGGGATGGCGCGTTCCTCGAGCTCGATGAGGCGTTGCGCCTGGATCCGCACGACCCCTATGCCCTGCAGGTCCAGGGCCGGTTCCTGTTCGCCGCGGGCCGGTTCGAGGCGGCCGAACGCGATTTCGTCACGCTCCTTGCCATGCGGCCCCACGCGTTCGATACGCTGTGGCTTTCGCTCGCGCGCGAGCGCCGCGGCCTGGACAACCGCGCAGCGCTCGAGCAGGGGTTGAAGCCGATCAACGACGAGTGGCCGGCGCCGGTCTTCAAGTACCTGCTGGGCAGCCTCGACCGCGAGGGGCTGCTGGCCGCCGCGGCCGCGGGCGAGGAGGACAAGCGAAAGGGCCGTGAGTGCGAGGCGCGCTTCTACATGGCCGAGCACCTGGTCACGCTGCATCGCACGGACGACGCGCGCGCGCTCTTCGAGGCGGCCCGCGACGGATGTCCCCACAATTTCATCGAATACGACGCGGCGCTCATGGAGCTCTGGAAGCCCTAGCCGGTTGGCCCGTTACCGCCTGCGGTATTCGCAATCGAATGTCGTTTCCCACTTCTTCCCGGCATCCCGCGAGATCTCGACCACCTCGCGCACCCTGCCGTTCAGCAGCGGATAGATCGTGAATCGGTCGAGGTGCGATCCGGGCGACTTCAGGTGCCGGACTTCTCCCTCGAAGCGGACGCCACCGTTCGCGAGCACTTCGGTGAGCACGCGTTCCTTGATGCCGCCGGAAGCGGAGACCAGGATGTACTTCCACTGCTTTCCCGCCGGCTGGTAGTAGAAGAATCCCAACGCTTCGCCGCCGCCGTCGGCGTCATGCCAGGTTTCGGTCAGCGCGCACCCGCCCGCGGATTTTTCGATGATGTTGCTGCCCAGCTTCGAACCGGGCGGCTGCGAATCGAAGGCCTCCCAGCGGCCCAGCCAGAAGTCGAGCGTGCGGTACGCGGCATCGGCGTGGCAGGGATGTGCCGCCGAGTCATCGGCCGCACGCGCTGAAAAGCCGACGGCCAGGAATATCGCCGTGCACGATGCAGCGAATAGAGCGAGAGGTCGCATGTCTTCTCCTGGCGACTAGTCTGCTATGCGGTTCATCGAACCGGAGTGACAAACCGTAACAGGCAGGAACCCCGACGGCATGGTTTCGCGCACCCTCGGCGTGCACACTGTCCAAATTTCAAGGGGAGGTCACCATGAAGTGGAGCTTGGCAGTTGTATTCTCGATGCTTGCGAGTTCGCCGGTGTTCGCCGATTGCCAATGGGAATGGCTGTGCAAGGGCGATGGAAGCGCCTGCAAGCAGATGCCCGTTTGCGACACGCTCTACGACAAGCCGGGCCCGCGGCCCGAGACCCCCCAACCGGCGCCGCCCATCGCGATGCGCCCCGACAAGCTCGCGGGCGATCTCGGGACGGCCACGTGCGAGCACGTCATGCGGCAGGCGAAGAACGGCGAGTGGGAGTGGAGCCGCGCCTGCTATTGCAGCGACGCCTCGAAGAACACGGATCCCAGCAATCCCCTCGCCAACATCACTCGTTGCGAGGCGTCCTGGGAGAAGTAAGCTCGAAGTGCCAGCTCTCGCCGTTGGCCGCCAGCCACACCTGGGCGTCCTGGATCGTGCAGTCGATGCGCATGTTGCGTTGCGCGAGGGACGCCAGGGGAGCGGTGATAGTCGCCGGAAATTCGGTGACGGAAAGGTTGGGCAGGCGCGCAAGCGAGGCCTCGTTCTGTGCCCACCAGAGCGTGGCCGAGCGCCCTCCGTACAGGTAGACCTTCACCTCGCGTGCGCGTCCGGCGGCCTTGCGCACTTCGCGCTCGTCCGGAAGCCCCACGTCGATCCAGAGGTCGATCGCACCGGTGAGGTCGCGCTTCACGAGGTCGGGCTCGGCCTCCGAGGAGAGCCCGCGGCCGAACTCCAGGGCATCGTCGGCGTTCAGCGCAAAGGCGAGCAGTCGCACCATCATCCGCTCGTCGGTCTCGGACGGATGGCGCGCGATCGTGAGCGAATGCGTCGCGAAATGATTGCGGTCGAGGTCGGAAACCTGCAGCTCCGCCTTGAAGATCGTCGACTTGAGGGCCATGGGCGCCATTGTCGCCCGACATGGTAGCTTTGGCCGCATGAAGTCGTTCCCGCGCATCGGCCTGCGCGTCCTGCTGGTCCTTGTCGCGCTCGCGATCCTCGCCGCCGGCGCCGCCTTGTCGTACCGCGCGTGGCGCCAGCACCTCGTCGCCGAGGCCACCGCCATCCGCGGGCCCGACGGCATCGACGAGGGCATGTACGTGAAGATCGGCGGCATCGACCAATGGGTGCAGATCCGCGGATGGAGCCGCGCGAACCCCGTGATCCTTTGCCTGCATGGCGGCCCCGGCGGCACGTGGCTTGCGCTCACGCCCCTCTTCGCCGCATGGGAGAAACACTTCACCGTGGTGATGTGGGACCAGCGCGGCGCGGGCAAGACGCTCGAGACGACGGGCCCGCGGATCGCCTCGACGATGTCCGTCGAGCGAATGGCGCAGGACGGCATCGAGGTCGCCGAGTTCCTCCGCGGGCACCTGCACAAGGAGAAGGTCGTGCTGCTGGGCCACTCGTGGGGCTCGATCCTGGGCGTGAACATGGTCCGCAAGCGCCCCGATCTCTTTTCGGCCTACGTGGGCACCGGGCAAGTGGTGGACATGCCGCGCGGAATCTCCGTCGCCTATACGCAACTGCTGAATGAGGCGCGCGCAAGCCACGACGGGCGGTCGGTGGCGGAGCTCACGGCCATCGGGGCGCCCCCGTTCGCGAACATGGAGCAGGTCCGCCGCTTCTTCGGGGTGGTGGATTGGTACGAGAGCGACGGCAGGGCGCTCGCGTTCATGCGCGACATGGTGCTTTACTCGCCCGGGCTCTCGCTCTACGACCTGCACGAGCGCCAGCTCGGATTCACCCGCGTTCCGACCTGGAGCGTCTACAACGAGATGCTTTCGGCCGACTTGCGATCCGTGAACGATTTCCAGGTCCCGGTGTATTTCATCCAGGGCGCCAACGACGACCTCACGCCCGCCTCGCTCGTGCAGGAATATTTCGCGCGGATACAGGCGCCGCACAAGGAGCTGGTCCTCCTGCCGGGCGTGGGCCACTTCGCGGTCTGGGTCGCGAACGACCGCTTCCTTCGCGAGCTGCTCCGGATGGTCAGCGGTTAGCGCGGCTGGGCATGTCCGCCGAGAGCTTGCGCCTCGCGCGGGCCCATTCCAGGAGCTCGAGCACCTCCATCGGGCGGCCGATGTAGTAGCCCTGCGCCACCGGGCAGCCCATCGTGATGAGGAGGTCCCATTCGATGCGGGTCTCCACGCCCTCGGCCACGACGTCCAGCTTGAGCTTCCTGCCGAGCTCGAGGCTCGATTCCACCATCGCGTGGGCATGGGGATCGCTCGGCGCGGCTTTCACGAACGCGCCGTCCACCTTGATCTCGGTGAACGGGACGCGAGTGAGGCGCTGCATCGACGAGTATCCCGTGCCGTAGTCGTCGAGGGAGAGCCCGAAGCCCTTGATGCGCAGGCGGGAGAGGTTCTCGAGCGTGGCGGCGAGGTCGCTCGTCGCAAGCGACTCGGTCACTTCGAGCACCATGTCCGCCGGATCCAGGTTCTCCTCGCGCACCACCTGGGTGATGCGCTCGGCGAACGACACGTCGGTGAGCGAGGCGACCGAAAGGTTCACGGACACGGTCAACTCGAATCCGGCGCGCTGCATCGTGTGCCAGGCCTGGGCCGCGCCGCGCGCCATGGCGGTGGTGAGCGGATCCATGAGCCCCGCGGCCTCGGCGACTTCGATGAAATGACGCGGATTCACGAAGCCGTGCTCGGGATGACGCCAGCGCCCGAGCGCTTCGAGGCCGACCAGCTTCTCGGTGCGCATGTCGACCTTGGGCTGGAGCAGCGCTTCGAACTGGCCGGCCTTGAGGCCGCGTGCGATCTCCTCGGCGCTGAAGCTCAAGTCGGCCCCGGCGACCTTGGCCGGGATGTGCGCCGCGAGGAGCGCGACCAGCTTCCTCGCGGTGAACGGTTTCTGGATCGTCCCGAGGAAAGGCACGTTCAGCGCGCGCGCCATCGTCTCGACGGCGAAGGCCACCTTCGGATCCATGCTCGTCACGATGATGAGCGAGGCGGGACGCGGCTGCGCCGCGATGTGCCGCACGAGCTCCATGCCGTCCATGCCGGGCATGTCGAGGTCGCTCACCACGACGTCCACCGGCGGGTCGAGGACCGACAGGATGTCGAGGGCGGCGCGCCCGTCGGCCGCGGAGTAGATCGCGGTGGCGCCGGCCTCGCGCAGGATGCTGTCGGCGAGCCAGCGTTGGAACTGGTGGTCCTCGACGACGAGGAAGCGAAGCTTGTCGATCTCCATCAGGTCTCCTGCATGGCTCACTCCGTGACGACCACCGCGACGTATTCTTCTCTGGATCCCGGTGTCGCCACACGATACCCCGGGGGACTTAACAGGCGCAAGTAAGTGTGACTCATTTCATTGCGCAAGGGTTAACGAGTAACTATAGTGGCGCATGCCCTGTAAACAGCCCCGGGCGGGATCTGCTTCCGTACGGGTATTCCGTTCCGATGGGTAGCACCCCTCCGCCAGAGACCCCCGCAGCCGCCGCCATTCCCGGCCTGTCCGTTGCCCGGCTCTCCGAGCTCGGCCGTATGGAGCTTGGCGGGGTCCTCGGAAGCGCCGCCCACCGCCTCCAGGAGGCGCTTCCCGAGCCGGATTCCGGGGAGGCGATCGACCTCGCCCTCGCCAGCTGCCGCACGCTCTACAGCGTCGGGCGTTCCGCCGAGGCGATCGACCTCGCGCGCGCGGCGCTCTCCCAAGCTCGCCGCGGCACGCCGTCCGCACGGATCTACCGCGCTCTCGCCGCATGCGGAATCCTCTGCGCGGATGCGTTCGATTCGGTGGGCGCCATCGAATTCCACGGGCAGGCGCTCAAGCTTGCCGACCAGGAAAAGCTGCCCATCGAGGTGTCCAAGGCCTGGAATAACATCGGGCTCGCGCTCGCCCTCGCGGGAAGCCCCACCATGGCGGTTCGTGCGTACGCGCGCGCCGTCGAGGCGGTCGAGGGCATCGAGGGTCCCCTGTATGCGAGGTTCGGGGCCTGCTCGAATCGTGCCAACAAGCTCTTCCAGCTCGGTGCGCATGAAGAAGGTCTCGCGATCGCCCTCCGGGCCGTGGACGAGCTCACGCCGGAGTTCGCCGTGAAGGAGCGCCATGCGGTGATCCTCCTGCATCGCACCCTCATCCAGCTCCTGGTGGCGACCGGCCGCATCGCGGAGGCGGGCCAGCGCGTCGAGCAGCTCGTGGCACTCGCTTCGCAAGCGCAAGACCCGCGCGCGTTCATCGCTGCATCCACGGCGCGCGCGGCCTATGAGCTCGCGATCGGGCGCGAGGATGTCGCGCTCACGCGCCTGGAGCGGGCGCTGGAGAAGGCCCGTGAATATCCGGCGTGCCTCGACGACACGCTGATTTGCCTGATCCACGCCGAGGAGCTTTCCGGTTCGCCGGAGCGCGCTTTGGCGAGGCTGCACGAGCTTTCGCAGCATGTGTACCAGTCGGCGATCGAGGGGGCACGCCGCAACAGCGCCCTCTCATTTCTGGCCTCGGGGCCCCTGGACGCACCCGCGCAGCGCGTGCACGCGAGGCTCGTATCGCGCCTGGGCCGGCCGGAGGCTCCCTCGGCGTGGGAGAACCTGCGCCGCATGGCCGTGAGCGCCGCGCTTCGCGCCGATCCTTCCGGCTGGCACGGCGTGCGCGTGGGGGCGCTCACCCAATCGCTCGCGCTCGCATGCGGTGAACAACCATTGCGAGCGCTCGAGATCGGCCTCGCTTCCGAGCTGCACGACATAGGCCTGCTTTCGGTGTCCGAGGAAGTGATCGGCCAACGAGGCACGGAGCGGGGCGAGGGCGCTTACCTGCGGCACACCAACGCGGGCGCCGAGCTGCTGCGCGAGGACCGCCACTCGCGCCTGCTGCTCGCGGGCGAGATCTCCGCCTATCACCATGCGTGGTGGGATGGCAGCGGTCATCCGAACAACGTGGGCGGACGTTTCATACCGTCGGCGGCGCGCATGTGCGCGGTCGCGGACGTGTACGACGAGCTGGTGAGCGGGTTCCGTGGAGAGCCGGGCATGGCCATGGGCAAGGCGATGCAAGCCTTGCGCAAGATGGCAGGCTCGCGCCTCGATCCGGAATTAGTGGATTGTTTCGACGGCGTCGTGCAGGATGCGTCGCGCAATCAGGGCATCGACCCCGATAGCGAATCGATGGAAGAGTTCCAGGAGCTGGTGCTGGCCTTGCAGGAAGACAGGGGATACCTATGACCAAAACAATCGCTCTCACCGAGCGCGACGTGAAGATGCTGGAGCTGCTCGCGCAAGGCGACCCTAGCAAGGAGATCGCGAGGAAACTGGGATATCGCGCGGGCACCATGCGCGTGTACCTGCATGACCTCTACCGCAAGCTCCACGTCTCCAACAAGACGGCTGCCGTGGTGTGGTACTTCGGCAACTTCCGCGCTCCCGTTCCGGCGCATGCCGCACCGCGGGAGGATCGCGCTGCGACGCCCGCCGCGGGTCTCGAGGAGACCATGGGCGAGATGGCGCTACGCACGGATCTCTTCACGGCGCTCGGCGCCATGAGCACCTTCATCGGCCCGTTCGGCCGGCTCTGGCAGGTCGCCGCGCGCCTCAAGGGGACGCGCCTGGAGGGCGACGCCGAGCACCGGGCGCGACGTGCCCGGGTGGCCTGGGAAGCCCTGCTGACGGGTGACTTCGCCGCCGGCAAGAAG
Organism: Usitatibacter sp.; assembly: GCA_036271595.1. Taxonomy (GTDB): domain Bacteria; phylum Pseudomonadota; class Gammaproteobacteria; order Burkholderiales; family Usitatibacteraceae; genus Usitatibacter. The sequence continues at coordinate 57,120 of DATBAI010000078.1, read as the reverse complement.
CGCTACGACCAGGACCCGATGTCGATGCCCGCGCTCGATTCGTCGCCCGAGCGCCTCGTCCTCGCCGTGTTGCTGGTCCTGGGCGGGTATTCGAGCGCCGCCGAGCGCGTGATCGGCCAGGCGCCGCGTACCGGCAAGCGCTTGCCCGGCATGCTGACCGTCGGCGAACGCGACTTCCTCTCGTCGCTTCGCGCCGTGGTGGAGCAGGGCCGCCAGGATGGCCTGGCCGCGCTGCATCGCGCGGCTGCCGCTTCCTCGCCCGAACCGCTTCGCCATATCGCCATGGCCGCCCTGCACCATGTCTATCGCATCCAGGGCGTCGAGGAGACCGCTGCCCGGGTCGCCGAGGCGCTGTGGGCGGAGGCCGAATCCTCGGAGCAGCAACTGGAGGCCATGGGCGAGCGGCCGCTCTACCGGCATGCGACCGTTCCCGCCGTGCCATCCGAAGGCCGCCACGTGCGCCGCAAGGAAACCGTCGGCGTGCGTTGAACCTCGGGGCTGGCGCTTCCCGCCGGCCCCGCCCAGCGTCAACTCACCACTGGGGGATGTCGTCTCCGCCGGCTGCGAGCGCGAGCTCGAAGTCGTCGAGGATCCGCGTGTCCTCCTTGGCTTCCTCGACGCGAACGTCGCGATCCGGTGACTGTTGGATTTGAGTGCGCAGCGCGCGAGCCAGCGTGAACTTGTCCATTTGTCCATCTCCTCCAGGTCTGGGCTGCCCGGTGGCAGCCAGAGCACATTATTGCAAATGTTAATTGCATGGACAATGCCTGGCGTCATTTGAGTTGTTCACGGGGCGTGGCTGAACGGCCATCGACCTTGGGCGGTCGAGGCTGGAAGACCGGTGTCAGTAGGTCCTGCTGCGCTGGCTCATGAGGCGACGCAAGCGTGCCGCGCGCCGCTCACGCTGGAGCTGTGTCGCCACGCCTCGCTCGAAGGCCCTGATTCCACGAAGGAAAGCGTCGGCCTGGCGAGCTACGTTGTCCACCGGAGGCTCTTTCGGGCGCTCGTGCCGCGCGCGTCGAGCCTGCCCCTGGATATAGACGCCGAAGAGGATGCCGCCCAACGCGATGAGGAGGTATTCCATTTGCTGCCGCGGTCCGCGACGAGGATAGCGGATGTTAATTCAAACCGAGGCGATGCGCGAGCCAGCGGGTGGTCGTGGCCTGGACGAGGATGGTGACGAGGATCGCGATGAACGTGACCGAAGCGATGACCCGGGCCTCGGGCGCGTTCATGCCTACCAGCAGGCCCGCGAGCGCGCCGGGGATCACGCCGGTCTCGCGCGTCCAGCACATGAGCAGCATCTCGGGGAGGGTCCAGCGCGCACGCCGGTCCGGCACCGCGCAGAGGAACACCGTTGCCGGGCGCGCCACGAGCATGAAGATCGCCACCACGCCGATTCCCCCGGCGAGATGGCTGCCCACGAGGCCGAAATCCAGTTGCGCGCCAAGCAGGACGAAGATGAGGATCCGCATCACGAATGAAGTGCCGGCGACGAAGCCGTCGAGCCTCGCCTGCTCGCGCTGCGGCATGGCCAACCCGAACACGTCCTTGTTGCCCAGGACCAGGCCGAAAGCGAACACCGCCATGAACCCGCTCGCCCCCAGCGCGTCGGCCGCGAGGTAGGTGCCCGCCACACCCGCGAGGGAGACTATGGGCGCGTATTTCATGACGAAGCGCACGCGTTCGTGGGCGATGGCGAGCGCCGCGAGGTAGCCCAGGGCCGTGCCCACGCCCAATCCCAGGCCGGCCTGCCTTGCAAGATCGGCGAGCGAGCCCGCGAGCGAGAAAGTGTGCGTCCCCAGGGCCACGCCCAGCACCGCGAAGGTAATGATCGCACCGGTCGCATCGTTGAGCGCCGATTCCGCCATCACCGTCTGCGCTATGCGTGGGCGCACGCGCACCTGTCGAAAGACCGGGACCAGCGTCGCCGGATCGGTCGAGGCGGTCACGGCACCGAGGAGCAGCGCGGCGATTGACGGAATTCCGAGCAGCCACCAGGCCGCGGCCGCGGTGATCGCAGCCGTGACGAGCACGCCCACGGTCGCGAGCGCGACGATCGTGATCCAGGTATCCTTCAGGACCGCGAGCCGCAGCGAAGTGGCGCCGTCGAAGACCACGTAGCAGGCGCCGAAGATGAGGATGACCTGGTTCAGTGCGGAATCGGCGCGAATGGCGACGAGCCCGCTCACCTCGGGACCCAGCAGGATGCCGGCGAGGAGGAAGATCGCCACGTCCGGTATTCCGAACCTCTTCGCGATCTCGTCGAGCACGGATGGGACCCTGGAGGAAAGTGGCGAGAGTCTATTGGCTTCGGCAAAGGCTTTCCACTACCATGCGCCGATGCGAACAAACCCTCTCCTGATCCTGGCCGCACTCGCCGCGCTTGCGGCTTTTCCCGCATCGGGTGAGACCACTGACTGGAAGTCCTTGAACGGGCAATCGATCGCGTCATACCGCACGGGCGACTTCGATGCCGCGATCGCGACCGGGATGAAGGCGATCGACGCCGCGACCGCGGCGCTGGGGCCCTCGGACAGGAACATCGCGACGCTCGCCTCGAACGTCGCCCGCATGTGCGACACGGCGCTGCGCCGGCCCGAGGCCGAGGCGCTCTATGCGCGCGCGCTCGCCATCCGCGAGAAGACGCTCGGCCCCGAGCATCTCGAGGTGGCCTCGGTGCTGAACAACCTCGCGGGCGTCCTGCGCGACGAAGGAAAGTTCGCCGAGGCACAGCCGTTATATGCGCGCGCCCTCGCCATTCGCGAGAAGGCTTTGGGGCCGGACAGCCCCGACGTGGCCGCGAGCATGAGCAACCTCGCCGCCACCGATCGCGCCATGGGCCGGTACGACGAAGCCGAGCCCCTCCTGGTGCGCTCGCTGCAGATCCGCGAGAAGGCCCTGGGCGCGGACAACCCCGAGGTCGCGACGAGCCTCAACAATCTGGCGGCGCTGCATGATGCCCGCGGCGACTTCGACGCCGCCGAGCCCCTGTATCGCCTCGCGCTGAAGATTCGCGAGCGCCACGATCCCAAGAGCCTCGAGACGGCGGCGGTGCTGAACAACCTGGGCGAGCTCTACATCGCGCAGCACCTTCCGGACCGCGCGCTCACCGTGCTGCGCCGCGCCTACGACATTCGGGAGAAATCGCTTCCGGCCAAGCATCCCGACATCATGGCCACCCGGCACGATCTGTGGGCCGTCCACATGACCCGCGGGGAGTTCGCGCTCGCCGAGCAGTTCGCCGACGAGGGCCAGATCGGGATGACCGAGGACCAGCGCCGCAAGCTCGCGATCCCCATGGCGAGCCCCGGGATGTCGGCGACCCGGACGAAATAGGGCCTCCCGCGCGCCTCGGCGAGGCGCCAAGTTGCTAGAATTTCGGCATGGCCCGAGTCGAAGAGCTTTCCGTAGACGATATCCGCAAGCGGTATATCGAGCGCAAGGAGCCCATCTCCCAGCAGGTCCTGAATCGCCTCCAGCGCGATTCGCGCCTGGGCGTGCAGAAGCTCTACGCGAGCCTCAAGAAGCGTTTCGAGCGCGACCGCGACGAGCGTGTGCGCCTGGATGCCATGCTCCACTTCGAGAAAGTGCTCTGGAAGTCCGGCGTGCGCGACATCGCGGGCGTGGACGAGGCCGGGATGGCGCCGCTCGCCGGCCCGGTGGTGGCGGCCGCCGTGATGTTCCCGCCGCAGACCTGCATCGAGGGCATCAACGATTCCAAGCAGGTGGATGCGCCCACGCGCGAGAGGCTGGCTGCCGCCATCCGCGAGCAGGCCTCGGGCGTGAGCGTCGGCATCGCGGCCGTCGAGGAAATCGACGCGATCAACATCTACCACGCGGGGCTCCTCGCGATGCGCCGCGCGGTCGAGGGCTTGCCGCGCGCGCCGCAGCACGTGCTCGTCGATGCGCGCACGGTTCCCGGCATCGCGATGCCGCAGAACGCCTTCAACAAGGGCGACGGGCTCAACTTCACGATCGCCGCAGCCTCCATCATCGCCAAGACCACGCGCGATCGCATGATGGAGGAGCTGGATCGCGAGTATCCCGGCTACGGGCTCGCCGGCCACAAGGGCTACCCCACCGCCGAGCACCGTGATGCGGTCGTGCGCCTGGGCCCGTCGCCCATCCACCGCATGTCCTTTCCGGTGATGCACGAGCTGCAGGGCGAATGGTCCAAGCTCTTCTATGATCTGCGCCAGCGCCTCTGGGATGCCGCCACGCGCGAGTTGCTCACCGCCTTCGAGTCGGAGCTCGAGTCCAACGCCAAGGCGCTTCCGGAGGTCGAATGCAAGAAACTTCGCCTGATGGTGACCCGCAAGTGGAAGGTCGTGGTCGACGCATAGCCTCGTGCCTTCCGCCTCGCCATGAAATATAAGGACTATTACGCCAGCCTCGGCGTGAAGCGTGAGGCGAGCGCCGACGAGATCAAGAAGGCGTATCGCAAGCTCGCGCAGAAATACCATCCCGACGTCACGAAGGATCCGAAGGGCGAGGAAAAATTCAAGGAGATCGCCGAGGCCTACCAGACGCTGAAGGACCCGGAGAAGCGCAAGGCCTACGACGAGCTGGGCAGCCATGCGCCGGGCGAGAATTTCCGCCCCCCGCCCGACTGGGAGCGCCACTTCGGCGAACGCCCGGGCGACGGTGCAACCTCCTTCTCGTTCGAGGATCTCGATCTCGGCGATCTTTTCGAGAGCCTGCGCGGGAGAACGCGCGGTGCCGGCCGCTCCCGGGCATCGATGCAGATTCCCGGCGAGGATTTCGAGGCCATCGTGCACCTGCGCCTCGAGGACGCGTACGCGGGCACGATGGTGGACCTGAACCTCGACATGCCCGAGATGGACGCCGAGGGGCGCGTTCGCCACGTGCCGAAGACGATCAAGGCGCGGATTCCGAAGGGTGCTACCGATGGCATGCGGCTGCGCCTGCGCGGCCAGGGCGGGAAGGGCTTCAATGGCGGCCCCAATGGCGACCTTTACCTGAACGTCGCGCTCCACCCGCATGCGCTCTTCCGCCCGAGCGGCCACGATCTCTACCTCGACCTTCCGCTCGCGCCGTGGGAAGCCGCGCTGGGGGCCGCGGTGCAGGTGCCCACGCTCTCCGGGGCGGTGAGCCTCAAGGTGCCGCCCAATACCACCGCCGGGCGCAAGCTTCGCCTCGGCCGCAAGGGATTGCCGAAACCCTCGGGCGGGGAGGGCGACCTCTACGCGATCGTGCAGATCGTCAACCCCTCGGTGCTCTCGGAGCGCGAGCGCGCTCTCTTCAAGGATCTCGCGGAAGCGTCGACTTTCGATCCGCGCGCGCACTTCACGATGGAGCGTTCCCATGGCTGACGAATACGACGCCGTCTGGCTGGAAGCCCATGCACGGGTGACATTGGTCGAGCTTGCCCGCTGCTCGGGATTCCCCGAAACAACGCTGCGCGAGCTGGTCGAATATGGCGCCCTCGCCCCGGCGGAAGGGGAAACCTTCGCGGGCGACTGCGTGGGCCGGCTTCGCCGGGCCTCGCGCCTGGGCGAGGACCTCGAGCTGGAAACGGCGGCGGTCGCTCTCGTGCTGCGCTTCCTCGGCCGGATCGATTCGCTCGAGGACGAAGTGCGCTACCTGCATGCACAAGTCGCAGCGCCGCGGCGCTAGCTAAACTCCCTGCTTACTCCGAAATGGCCCACTCGCGCGCCGCGCGTGCGGCGGCGGTACGCGTGTAGAAGTATCCGTCGCGAACGAATCCGGAGATGAGCGTGGCCTTCGCACTCACGACGCGGCCGTTCGGCGCGCGATCCACCACCACCTCGTCGGGAAGGCCGTCGAGCATGTGGAACGGGGCGAGGCGTCCGTCGGCGAAGCGCGACGGGTAGATCCTCTGCGTCGCGAAGTCGTAGAAGGCGGGACGGAAACCGAGGCTCGTATTCTCCTGGCTGCGTCCGCCCGTGCCCTGGTGGGCGATGTTCTGGCGCTGCAGCACTTTGTCGTTCAGCACTCGTTTCACTTGGCTCTCCCCGCGGGTTTCGTTGTTCCGCGATGAATCCAGTTTCGGCCTGTCCCCGGCCGCGCGATATGGGAAATGTCTCAAAGCGCACGACGAGAAACGCCGCTTGCGGCGATAGGCGGTCGCCTTGGACCGATGTAGGGCATTTCCCGGGCCCATTCCTACTGATGAAATCCCAACGCCTTTTGGGGATTTCGGATGGTAGTGGGGCCTGCTCCGCGGTCTGATGGCGCCTCCATTCACCCACCGGGAGGATCCAATGACCATCCGAATCACTTATGTCGCCGCCTGCATCGCCATTTCGCTGCTCGTCACGCCCGCGGCGCGCGCCGCGGCGGAACCCGAGGCGAAAGCGCCTTCGTCCCACCAGGCCCTGTTCGCCGCGTGCGCCCACGAATCCAAGGGAATGCGCGGCGAGGAGCACCAGAGCTTCATGAGCGAGTGCCTGCACGGCGGCGCGGGCGAGGGCTCGGAAGAGAAGAAGGAGGCCGCGGCGAATCGCACGGCGGGCGAGCCTTCGGCGCAGCATTCACGCATGAAGTCCTGCAACGAGGAAGCGGGGCGGCGCGGCCTTCACGGCGACGAACGGCGCACCTTCATGTCGAACTGCCTGAAGGGCTAGCGGGCCCCCCAGGGCGAGAGGGGTCGAGTTGGCACACGTCGTGCATGAGTGGGACGCTACCGGCAGTAACCGGTAATACTGTCCTACCACGGAGAACACAGATGGATATCCCCGTCACCAACATGCAGACAAGAACCAGCTCGCCCCTCCCGCAGCCCGCCGTACGCAGGGCCGCGCTCGCGCCGCACCGCGTGAATACGGTGGTCGCCTATATCGAAGAACACGCGGCCGAGACCGTGGGCGTGAAGAAGCTCGCCAGTGTCGTGAACATGAGCCCGTTCCACTTCGCCCGGATGTTCAAGGGTGCGCTCGGCGTTCCCCCGCACGCGTACATCACGAATGTGCGGATGGAGCGTGCCAAGCGACTGCTATCGTCGAGCAACCTCTCGCTGCGCGAGATCGCCACGACCGTGGGTTACCAGACCCAGGCGCACTTCACCGGCGTTTTCCACAAGCAGGTCGGCACGACGCCGCGGACTTACCGCCTTTCCACCCGCGGGGAAAATTTACCGATGTCTGCGGCGCCTGGCGTATTGCTGCGCGAAACAGTCAGGCAGCCGGAGTCGCTAGTTCCCCAGCTTTGATGGTCGGCAAGACGTACTGCGCGAAGCGTGCGCGCAGCTCCGTCTTGAGCAGCTTGCCGGTGGCTGTGTGGGGTAGCTCGTCGACGAAGACCACGTCGTCGGGCACCCACCAGCGGGCCACCTTGCCTTCGTAGAAGGCGAGCATCTCGTCACGCTCCAGCAGGGCACCGGGCTTGCGTACGACGATGAGGAGCGGGCGCTCGTCCCATTTGGGATGCTTGCAGGCGATCACGGCCGCTTCGCGCACGCCCGGATGCGCCATCGCGAGATTCTCGAGCGCGATGGAGCTGATCCATTCGCCGCCGGACTTCACGACATCCTTGCTGCGGTCGGTGATGCGAAGGTAGCCGTCGGGATCGATGGTGGCCACGTCGCCCGTGGCGAACCAGCCGTCGGTGAGCGCCGAGGCGCTGGCCTTGAAGTAGCGCTCGACGACCCAGGGCCCGCGCACGTGCAGGTCGCCGAACGCCTTGCCATCCCACGGGAGCTCGCGTCCCTCGCCGTCGACGATCTTCCAGTCCACGCCGTACACGACGCGCCCCTGCTTCTCGCGGATGGCGCGCTTCTCGTCGGCCGGCAGCGCCTCATGCTTGCCCTTCAGCTTTCCGACGCAGCCCAGCGGGGAGAGCTCCGTCATACCCCATGCGTGCCCGACCTCGATGCCGTAGTCGTCCTCGAGCGTGCGCATCATCGCCGGAGGCACCGCCGCCCCACCGATGATCGTGCGCTTGAGCGTCGAGAGCCCGAGCCCGTTCTGCTTCAGGTACTGGATGAGGCCGCCCCACACGGTGGGCACGCCCGCGGAAAAGGTGACGCGTTCGCTTTCGAAGAGCTCGTACACGGATTTGCCGTCGAGGGCGGCTCCGGGAAACACGATCTTCGCGCCCACCAGCGGCGCCGCGAACGGCAATCCCCAGGCGTTGACGTGGAACATCGGGACGATCGGCAGCACCGTGTCGCGTGTCGAGAGGCCCATCGCGTCCGGCAGGCAGATCCCGTAGGCGTGCAGGATCGTCGAGCGGTGGCTGTAGAGCGCTCCCTTGGGATCGCCCGTAGTGCCGGAGGTGTAGCAGAGGATCGCGGCCTCTTCCTCGTCCAACGTGGGCCACTCGAAGCGATCGTCCTGCGCGTCGACGAGATCCTCGTAGCAGGACCAGCCCTGCGCCTCCGCCGGCATGTGCGCGCGGTCGGTCATCACGACGATGCGTTCGGGGGCGATCTTCGCGCGGCAATGCTTGTGCACCAGCGGCACGAACGTGAGGTCGATGAAGAGCGCGCTATCCGCGGCGTCCTCAACGATCCAGTTGATCTGCTCGGGAAACAGGCGCGGGTTGATGGTGTGCATCACCATGCCGCTGCCGGCGACCGCGTAGTAGAGCTCGAAATGCCGGTAGCCGTTCCAGGCGAGGGATGCAACACGATCGCCCGCCTCGAGGCCCATGGCGGCCAGCGCGTTGGCGAGCCTTCGCGAGCGTGCGTGCGCCTGGCGGTAGGTCTGCCTGTGGATGTCGCCTTCCACGCGCCTCGAGACGATCTCGATGTCGCCGTGGTGGCGGTCGGCGTGGCGAATCAGCCCCGAGACCAGCAGGGGCACGCCCATCATCAATCCGCGCATGGACTCCTCCGGAGAACCGTCGTCTCCGGTGAATCTTAACGCCTCAGGCGCGGCTGGTGCGCTGGAACCAGTAGGCGCGGGTGTCGTGCGACCAGCAGGTGGAGATGGGGACCTTCGGCTGCTGGGCGCGCATCTTGGCGAGGACCCAGCGGGCACGGGCGCGGCGGGACCACGTCGGGAAGAACTGGCGCGACAGGGCCCGGATGTACGAGTAGCTGCTGCTGTTCATGGATCGCGGATCTCCTTTGCGACCATGATCGCGAATTTCGCCGCGAGCTTCTGTCGGTGCGGCGGAACCGTCCTGCAACGACGCGGCTGAATCACGTATCGGAATCGTCCTGCAAGGCGATCTTGCGGGCCGTGCGCAGGTCCTCGATGAACTGCTTGTGGATTTCCTCGCCCTCGGGCCGGTCGAGGGTACGCAGCACGAACGAGGGATGGTACGTGGCGATCACGGGCGGCAGGCCGTCGCGGCGCTGCAGCTTGCCGCGATCCTTCGTGATGCGGAAAGCGGGGCCCAGGAGGGCCTTGGAGGCGGTGGCGCCGAGGGCCACCACCAGGACGGGCTTCACCGCGGCGAGCTCGCCCTCGAGCCATGGGCGGCAGGCCTCCACCTCGCGCTGCGAAGGCGTCTTGTGGAGCCGGCGCTTGCCGCGAGGTTCCCACTTGAAGTGCTTCACCGCGTTCGTCACGTAGAGATGCGCGCGATCGAGTCCCGCGGCCGCCAGCGCCTCGTCGAGGACACGGCCCGCCGGGCCTGCGAAGACATGGCCCTCGCGGTCCTCCGTGTCGCCCGGCACTTCGCCCACCAGCATGATTCGCGCATGCGCCGCGCCCTCGCCGAACACGGTTTGGGTCGCGTTCTTCCAGAGGGGGCAGGCGCGGCATCCGCGGGCCTCGGCGCGCAGTTTCTCCAGGGACTTGGGCTTGGCCACGTCAAAGTGTGAACGGCGTCACACCGGCCATGTCGACAGTCGGCGCGTCGCGCCGGTTGTCGGTTTCCCGGTTCCGGCCGTCGCCCTGATTGGATGCCGGGGGACGAAGGACCGATCATCCCGATACGGCGCAAAGGTCCAGCCGCGCCGAATGGGAGTCGCAAAATGCGTCGCTCGCTGCTCGTAGCCCTCGCCACCACCGCCCTCTCGCTGGGGGCATGGGCCAATGACGGCGTCGAGCTGCGCACCAAGGCGATGGCCTCGGCAGGCGCGGTGAAGATGATGGATGCGCCGCGTGTCGATGGCCCCTTCACCACCGGGCGCGACCCGCTCACGGCCCTGATCCAGATCGAGGCCCGCGACCACCTCACGGCGCCCCATGCGGCCTGCGAAGCGACGGCGGGCCTCTGCTACAACGCGGCCGACGGGCGCATCGTCTATCGCGGCGCACGCCAATACATGCCGAAGCTGGAGGGCTTGAGGCCCGAGAGCATCGGCATGCGTCACAACAAGGTGGTCTTCTCGTACAGCTTCAGGTAACCGGGGCACCCTTCGCCGCGGCGATTTCCTTCGCCTTCTCGGAGCGCGCGGAGCGGATGCAAGCGAGCTTGCCCTCGCCATGCTCGGCGCTGCACCTCGCCTTCGCGACGTCATAGCGCGCCTTGACGCGGGCGATCTTCGCGTCGGCTTCGGCGCCCACCGTGCCACGGTAGCGGGCTTCAAGGTCTGCCTTGCGCACACGCTCGTCGGCACGTACCTCGGCCTTGCAGATGTCACGAGCCTGGCCGTCGCCATCGTGGCAGCGGCCCATGGCGACACGCACATCGCTATCGATCACGCTTTTCGCGGCGTTGTAGTCGGAGGGCGCCATCAGCGAGCGCGGCGAGTCGACCGCGGCGCTGATGCCCCAGGCGGTGGCGCTCACGAGGAGCGCGGCGACCAGTGTTGCGTATACCGTTGTTTTCTTCATCGAGCTTCCCCGGGATTCGGTTCGGATCTTCCTGTCGAACCGGCGCGATTTCACTCGAGCCGGGTTCGTCACGATGATCCCGCGCGTCCCGTGGCCAATCTGTCGGCGGGCGCGAAGGGGCGCCGGCGCGCAGTCTGAATCCTGCGTCGGGGGATTCCTTCGAAAAGCAAAGGCCGGCCCCATGGCCGGCCTTTGCTCGATTTCCGCCTTCATCGCGGAAGGTCCGTCGCTACTTGCCCGTCGACGTCTTCGCGGGCGTCATGCTGGCCGGGGCCGAACCATTCGAGGCCATGCTGCCGCGGGCCGACTTGGCATCGGCGAGCGCCTTGTCCTCGTCCGCCTTCGCCTGCTTCTTGCAGGCGGTCCTGTCGGCGCCCTTCTGGTCCTCGCACTTCTCCTTGGCCACTTCGTAGTTCTGCTCGGCCTTGGTCTTCGCCGCCTCGTACTGCGCGTGCGGCGTGCCCTTGCGTTGGGCTTCCAGGTCGGCCTTGGCGGTCTTCTCCTTGGCCTTGGCTTCCTTCATGCAGACATCCTTCGCGTTGCCGGTCTGGCTCTTGCACGCGGCCTTGTCCTGCTTGTACGTGTCGTCGATCTGCTTCTTCTCACCGCGGTAGTCCGAGCTCATGGACGCCTCGGCATTCTTCACCGGATGCATGGCGGTGCTGCCGGTGGGCGCGGTGTTGGTCTGCGCGGGTGCGAGCGTGGCCGCGCCGAGCAGGAAGGCCCCGGACAGGGCGGCGTAAAGAGTTGTCATTCTCATGGTTAGGCTCCTTGGGGGCTTTCGATGTGAAATTGGCGCGCGGAACACTGAAGCACCCGCGCATCTACAATAATGTTGGGGCGAACGCGGGCAATCTGTCGGCAAAAAGGAATTCCTCGTGACAATTCCGCTGATAGCCGCGTCGGAATCCGCCTACACAGGAACCTCCCGGCCGCGCGGCACTCCCATTGAGGCGTCGCCCTCGATCGTCGAAAGGAACCCCAATGGCCGGACCCTTCCAGCTTCCTGCGCTCCCGTGGGAAGAAAATGCCCTCGCACCCACCATTTCCGCGAAGACCATCTCGCTCCATTACGGCAAGCACCACCTCGCTTACGTGAAGAAGCTGAACGAGCTGGTGGCCGGCACGCCCTACGCCGACCAGTCCCTGGAGCAGATCATCACCGGCACGAAGGGCAATGCCGATACGAAGAAGATCTACAACAACGCGGGCCAGGCCTGGAACCATGACTTCTACTGGAATTGCCTGAGGCCGCGAGCGGGTGGCGAGCCGAAGGGAAGCATCGCGAAGGGCCTCGAGGCCCTGGGTGGCTATGACGCGTTCGCCAAGAAATTCGCGCAGACTGCGGTGGACACCTTCGGCAGCGGCTGGGCGTGGCTCGTCTCGCGCGACGGCAAGCTGGAGATCCTCTCCACGTCCAATGCCGACAACCCGCTCACCCTGGGGGCTACGCCGCTCCTCACGATCGACGTCTGGGAGCACGCGTACTACGTGGACTACGAGAACCGCCGTCCCGAGCACGTCGAGGCCGTGATCAAGAATCTGCTCAACTGGAACTGGGCCGAGGAGCAGCTCGAGAAAAGCGGCGCGCAGCGCAAGGCTGCGTGAGTCGCACCCCGGGGTCTGGCAAAATGCCAGACCTCGGATGCCTGGCAACACCCCCTCCAAATCGTCCCGCGCCATCGCGGCGTGGCTCTTCGCCTGTTGCGCGCTGGTGGCCGCCATGGTGGTCGTGGGCGGCGTGACGCGCCTCACGCACTCCGGGCTTTCGATCGTCGAGTGGCAGCCGGTGGCGGGCGCCATCCCCCCACTGGATGAGACGGACTGGCAGGCGGAGTTCGCCAAATACAAGACTTCGCCCGAGTTTCGCCAGCGCAACTTCGACATGTCGCTCACGGATTTCAAGGGCATCTTCTGGTGGGAGTTCATCCACCGCCTGCTCGGGCGCACCGTGGGGGCTGTCTTCCTGCTGCCCTTCCTCTGGTTTGCCTGGCGCGGCGACGTGCGAGGCACGCTCGCATGGCGGCTCGCCGGGATCTTCGCCCTGGGCGGGCTGCAGGGCGCGATCGGCTGGCTCATGGTGAAGAGCGGGCTGGTGGACGATCCGCGGGTGAGCTCCGTGCGGCTCGCCGCGCACCTGGGTCTCGCGTTCGCGATCTACGGTGCGATCCTCTGGACGGCGCTCGGCCTCGGCGCGCCTGCGGCGGCCAGAGCCCCGCGCGGGCTCGTGGGAGGCGCGCGCGGCTTCGCCGCGCTTGTCTTCACGATGGCGCTCACCGGGGCGCTGGTGGCGGGCATCCACGCGGGATATGCGTACAACACGTTTCCCACCATGGACGGGAACTGGATTCCCCCGGAGGTGCTGCTCATCGATCCGTGGTGGAAGAACTTCGTCTACAACATGGCGACAGTGCAGTTGGTCCATCGGCTGCTCGCCTACACGATCGTGGTGTGCGCCGCATTGCTCTGGTGGAGGGTTTACGCGTCTCGGGTCTCGACCACCGCGTCAATCTGGTCGAACGCGCTCGTCGTCGCCGTGGCCCTGCAGGCCTGCGCCGGGATCGCCACGCTCCTTTCGAGGGTGGCGGTGCCACTCGCCGCGATCCACCAGGCGGGCGCGCTCGTGGTGTTCACCTGCGCCCTGGGCCTCGCCCACGCCCTGGGCCGCCCCGATGGTTACACCCGTAAGGCGGCCCCCACCCCCAAAGTGTGACGCAGTTCACGCCGCATTCGCCGCATCCTCCGGATAATCCGCGCAGCCAACAACAATCATGCGGGGTACGGATGACGATGCGTGCGATGCAGGTCAGCCGACAGGCGGTGCGCCTGCGCCGTTTCCTGCTCGGCGCCGGCGCGTACGGCGTCTGCATCACGCTCCTCGCGTTGGCGCAGGGCCTGGGGCTCATCAGGCCCGCTCCCGCGATCGCCATCGCCGTGGCGATGCTGCTTGTGAACGGCGCCTTTTTCGTCGCGTTCCGCACGGGCGTGAACGAGCGGTTCGCCGACCCCAGCCTCACGTGGCTGCAGGTGCTCACGGGCACCGCGCTCCTCATGGTGACCGTCTATTGCTTCGACCGCGATCGAGCGCTCCCGCTCATGGTGAGCCTGCTGGTGCTCTCGTTCGGAGCGTTTCGCTTCAACACGCGCGAATTCATGACCGCGGCGGGCGTGGTGCTCGCCGCGCACGCCCTCGTGATCAATGCGCTCATGTGGCGCCGGCCCGAGACCGTGAACGTCTTCCTCGAGGGGTTCCACTGGATCACGCTGGTTTGCGTGCTGCCGTGTTTCGCGCTCATCGGCGGGCGATTGTCGGAGATGCGCCAGAGCCTGCGCCGCACCAATGACGAGCTGGGCGAAGCGCTGGGCACCATCCAGAAGATGGCCACCCACGACACGCTCACCGCGCTGCCCAACCGCGCGCTCTTCAACGAGACGCTGGTGCACTCGATCGCCAGGGCGGCGCGTAACGACAGCACCCTCGCGCTCTTCTTCCTCGACCTCGATCGCTTCAAGTACGTGAACGACACGCTCGGCCACGCCGTGGGCGACCGCGTCCTCCAGGAGGCCGCGCGCCGCCTCGCGGGCGCGGTGCGCGTGAGCGACCTCGTGGCGCGCCTGGGCGGCGACGAGTTCGTGCTGCTGGTGGAAGATCACCGCCAGACCGCCGACCTGGCCGAGCTCGCGGCCAAGGTGCTGGCCGCCTTCGCCTCCAGCATGCACGTGGACGGCCAGGAGCTCGGCGTATCGGCGAGCATCGGCATCTGCGCGTATCCCGCCGACGGCACCGACGCGCAGACCCTCCTCGCCAACGCCGACATCGCCATGTACCGCGCGAAGGAGCAGGGACGCAACCGGTTCTGCTTCTACTCCGCCGAGCTGAACACCCTCTCGCAGGAGCGGCTCGCGCTGGAAGCGGGCTTGCGCCACGCGCTCGCGCGCGGCGAGCTCGACATCTTCTACCAGCCGAAGATCGACTTCGTTTCCGGGCGCGTGAGCGGCGTCGAGGCGCTCATCCGCTGGAGGCATCCGCAGCTGGGCTTGCTGCTGCCCGACAAGTTCATCCCGCTCGCCGAGGAAATCGGCGCGATCGTGCCCATCGGCTACTGGACGCTGCGCCGCGTATGCGAGCGGGCGCGGCGCTGGCAGGAGCTCGGCATGGCGCTGCCCATCGCGGTGAACCTCTCGGCGAGCCAGTTCCACGAGCCCGAGCTGGTCCGCGAGCTGTCGGCCATCCTGAAGGACACGGGCGTCGCGCCGCACTTCCTGGAGATCGAGATCACCGAGAGCATGGTGATGCGCGATCCCGACCGCGCGACGCGGGTGATGGAGGAGCTGCACGACATGGGCGTGCGCATCGCGATCGACGATTTCGGTACCGGCCACTCTTCACTGGGTTACCTCAAGCGCTTCCCGATCGACCGGCTCAAGGTGGACCGCTCGTTCGTGCGCGACCTGCCGCACAACGGCGACGACGTCGCGATCACCCGCGCCGTGATCGCGATGGCGCACAGCCTCAAGATGAGCGTCGTCGCCGAAGGCGTCGAGCACCAGGAGCAGTTCGATCTCCTGAGGAACGAGGGCTGCGACGAGTTCCAGGGGTTCTTCTGCGCGCGTCCCCTCGAGGAGGACGACCTGATGAAGTTCCTCGCGGCGCGCTATGTCGCGCAGCCGGCGATCACGGCGAGCAATGCGGCGGCGAGGAGCAGCAGGTAGCGCTGCGTGGCATTCATCGGGGCCTCACTGGCGCACCTGGTAGGGCGCCGCGGCCTCGAGCAATGCGTGGCCTCGATGCGCGTGCGCCGAGATGAGGCAGCGGTCGTGGAGAAGGCCGCGCAGCGGGTCGCAGCGCGCACGCTCGGCTTCGTAGCGCTCGTCGATGCGCGCACGCTGCGCATCGCGCGCCGAGGACTCGAAGCGCTTCATCTGGGTGAAAGTGAGGTCGCCCCGCGGGCCGGCGGCGGCCTCGGGCATGGCCGTGGACGTGATGCCGATGGCGGCCGCGCTCGTGACGATGAAGCCGATGCCGAGTGCGACCAGGATGGATCGCCGCATGTTCCCTCCGAGAATGGACCCGGATGCGCCAAGGGGCGCAATCCGATGGGTGCCATGATCGTGGGAGGCGTTACGGCGGGTCTGTCAGCCCAGCCGAAACGATGCGCCCGACGCGCTCCCGATGGAGAGTCGGACGCCTCTGACATCGAGCAATGATCGGGAAGGGACGCGCAAACGCAGGGTAGAACAGGATCGGATTCGGGAAAAAAATCAATCCATCATCACGCCGCCGTTCACGTCGAGGATCTCCCCCGTGATGAAGCCCGCGAGCGGCGAGATCAGGAAGCGAACCGCATGCGCGAGCTCCTCGGGCTTGCCGAAGCGCCCGGCCGGGATTTGCGCGAGCAGCTGGCGGCGCTGCGATTCGTTGAGGGGCTCGATCGCCGCCGATCCCTCGAAGGCGCCGGCGCAGATGCCGTTCACCGTGATGCCTTGCGCCGCGGTCTCGCGAGCGAGCGCAAACGTGAGGGCCGCGAGCCCGCCGTGGGCGGCCACGAGCGCCGCGCCCATCTCCGCGCCCGCGCCCTTGGCCGCGAGCGACATCACGTTCACGACGCGCCCGTGGTTGCGCGTACGCATTCCGGGAATGAGCGCGCGGCTCCAATAGTAGGGCGCGTCCAGGTGCTGGGCGCTCACGCGCCGCCACTCCTCCGGCTCGGTCGCCTCGATGCGGGAAGCGGGCATCGCCTCGACGCAGTTCACGAGGATGTCCACGACTCCCAGCACCTTCTCCACCCTGCGCAGTGCCTCGGCCACGGCGCCGGGATCGATGGACTCGCAAGGCACCGCCACCGTCGTGCCCCTCAGGAAGCGGATGAGGCTGTCCAGGCGCATGGCGTCGGCGTCCACCAGCGCGACCTGCGCGCCATCCTCGAGCAGCGCGCGCACGACGGCGAGGGCGGCCGCCCCCGAGGCGCCGGTCACCACCGCGGTCCTGGCCCTTGCGTTCATCGATCGATCCTCATCCTTCGCGCCGTCTTTTCCTCGAGAGCCGTCACTGCCTGGGATGCGCTGCGAAGAACTCCCACATCAGGTTGGTCGCATCGACCTCGCGGCTGGGCTCGTCGACGTTGCCCGACCGCAGGCCTTTCATGCCGCCCGGCCACGCATGGCCTTGTCCCTCGATGGCGTAGAGCTCGACCCCCGCGCCGTCGGGACAGTCGTATGTGTCGTGGATGACGTGCCCGTGCCTCTTGCGCGCCGGGTTGTCCTTGCAGCGGTCGTGGCGTGCCCAGAATCCCACCGCGAACGATACCGGCCTGTCCTCGCGAGCGTGGCGGCGGTCGAGCGATACCAGGGGCTTGCCGCCGTCGTAGCGGATGTGCTTGTCGGCTGTCCCGTGGAAGACGATCGCGGATACGGGATAGCGCGGGTTGCAGTCGTCCGTGTCGAGCGCGCCCGACACGGGTGCGATGGCGGCGAAGACGTCGGAGAGCTCGCAGCCCACGCGGTAGGCCATCATCGCGCCGTTCGACATGCCCGCCGCGTAGATGCGCCGCGGGTCGATCCCGTACTCGCGAGAGATCGACTCCACCATGGCGCGCACGAAGCGAACGTCGTCCGCGCCGCGCTCGAGCGCCTCGCCGCAGCATTCCCAAGTGTTCCAGGTGAGGAGCCCAACCCCCGCGAGCCTTCCCGTCCCATTGGGATAGGCGACCACGAATTGCGCGAGATCCGCCTTGTCGTCCATGCCGCTCATGCGCGCCGCGTTCATGGCGTTGCCGCCGCCGCCGTGGAACACCACCACGAGCGGCATCGCGACGCGCGGATCGACGCCCTGGGGCACGTGCAGGAGGAAGGTGCGGGTCACCCCGTCCACGCCGATCGACTGCTCGGCGTCGCCGTGCGGCGCCGCCCAGGCGCCCGTCGCGATCGCGAGGAGGAGGGCGAGCGCTAGGCGCTTCGCAGGTGCCATGCCTTGGGTCGCGTGAAGGTCTCGATGCCGGCGGTGGAGAGCGTGAGCCCGATGCCGGAATTTCCCACGCCCGACCAGGGAAGCCGTGGGCTCACGCGGTCGCAGCAGTTCCAGTAGACCGATCCGCTCGCGACCTGCGCGAGGATGCGTTCGGCGCGCTTGCGGTCGGACGTATACACGCCGGCCGTGAGTCCGTATTCGGTATCGTTCATGAGGCGCACCGCCTCGGCATCGCCCTTTACCGGCATGAGGCCGATCACGGGGCCGAAGCTCTCCTCGCGCATCACCTCCATGGAATGGTCCACGTCGATCAGCACCGTGGGCTCGAACCAGTTGCCCTTGGCCTTCACGCGCTCGCCGCCCACCAGCACCTTTGCCCCCTTCTTGCGCGCGTCCTTCACCTGGGCCTCGAGCACCTTCAGCTGCGCAGCGCGGGTGAGGGGGCCGATGTAGGTGCGTTCGTCCGAAGGGTCGCCGCGCCGGAAGCCCTTCACCTCGGCCACGAACGCATCCACGAACGGCTTGAAGATTCGCTCGCTCACGTAGATGCGCTCCACGGAGCAACAGCTTTGCCCGGTGTTGTAGAACGCTCCATCGGCGATGGATGCGCAGGCCCTGGCGACGTCCACGTCCTCGCAGACATACACCGGATCCTTGCCGCCCAGCTCGAGCTGCAGCTTCACCATGCGCCCACGCACCGCCTCGGCGATGCGGCGCCCGGTGCCGTAGGAGCCCGTGAAGAAGATCCCGTCCACGGGTTGGCGCACGAGGGCCGCTCCGACCTCGCCGCCGCCGATCACCGGGACGAAGGCCTCGTCCGGGATGCCGGATCCATGCAGCAGGCGCGCGATCTCCAGGCCCGTGAGCGCGGCGAGCTCGCTCGGCTTGTAGAGCACCGCGTTTCCCGCGAGGAGCGCCGGCACGAACACATTCGTGCCCACGAACCAGGGGTAGTTCCACGCGGAAATGTTGGCGACGACCCCGAGCGGCTCGTGGGAAACCTTCTCCTCCATCGAGGCCTGGACGTCGACCGAGACCTTTTGCGGCCGCAGCGCCCGCGTGGTCTCGGCGAGGAAGAAATCGATGCGCGGGATCACTCCCTTCAGCTCGTTCCTTGCTTGCGCGATGGGTTTCCCGACTTCCGCGGAGAGGATCCGCGCGAGCTTCTCCGATTCCTCGACCACCCGATCGCGGAAGCGCGAGATGGCGGCGAGCCGCGTGCGCAGCGTCGACTGCGCCCAGCGCGGTTGCGCGGCACGTGCCTGCATGTACTTGGCGCGGACGCTGCGCGCGTCGTCGGATTCCAGCGTCGCGACCACCTCTCCCGTCGCGGGATTCGAGACCTTGAGCTTCATGGTTCCTAGGCGGCCCGGACCGCCATGACGGGGGAAGCCTTGCCGGTGCGCCGTCGCTGCTCGCACGCGGCGAGGAAGGCGCGCAACAGCGGGCGGCTATCGATGAGGCCGGGATCGGCCGGATCCATGAACTCCGGGTGCCATTGCACGCCGACCACGAAGCTGTGCCCTTCCCAGCGCAGCGCCTCGACAATGCCGTCGGGCTCGCTCATCGCCTCGGCGACCAGCCCCTCGCCGATCGTCTTCACGGCCTGGTGGTGGATGGAGTTGACGCGCTTCGACTGCACGCCCGGGTAGAGGCGCGAGAGCCAGGTGTCGGGGAGGATGCGCATCTGGTGGAAGTTGTGCTCGTATTTCGCTTCCTGGCGATGCGTGCAGGCCTGGTCGCCGCACTGCGTCGCGATGTCCTGGTAGAGCTTGCCGCCGAGCGCCACGTTGATCACCTGGTGGCCGCGGCATATGCCGAAGACGGGCTTGCCCTGCGTCACGAACTCGTGGAAGAGCTCGATCTCGTAGGCGTCACGCACCTCGTCTCCCGCCCACATCGGGTTCAACGGCGCCTCGCCATAGCTCTTCGGCGACATGTCGGCGCCACCCTGGAGCAGCAGGCCGTCCAGCACGTCCACGTAGTGCTTCACGCGCAGCGCCTTCGGCGAATGCGGCGTCGCGAGCGTCATCTCGGGGATCATGAACGCGAGGACCTCGCCCGACATGATCCAGTTGGCCGCCGATTGCTCCAGGTACTGGACCGACTTGGTGGGGAGGAAGGTGCGCGCCGGATCCGGGTACAGAAGGCGTGCCGAAACGCCGATCTTGAGGGGTTCCATCGGACTATTCTATGCCTACAGCGCGGAGCGGAAGATGCGCTCGAAGTCGCCGGCGCCGACCGGTTTCGGGTTGGTGCGATGGCACGTGTCGGCGACGGCGACCTCGACCAGCCGCGGTATCTGTGAGGCGACCACGCCCTTGCTGCCCAGGCGAGCGGGAATCCCGATCCTCTGCTTGAGGTCGCCCAGCCAATGGACAAGATCGTGGCCGCTCGTCCCGGCGCCGCATACATGCGCGAGCTCAGCCATCTTCGCGCCTGCGGCGTCCGCATTGAAACGCATCACGTGGTCGATCATGATTGCGTTGGCCAGCCCGTGGTGCATGTCGACGACCGTGCCCAACGCGTGCGCGCAGGAATGCACGGCGCCCAGGTCCTTCTGGAAGGCGATGGCGCCCATCAGGGAGGACATCATCATGTCGGAGCGCGCCGCGAGGTTGCGCGGCTCCTTCACCGCGGTCTCGAGCGCGTGGGCCGCGATGCGCGCACCTTCCAGGGCGACGCCGTCGCAGAGCGGGTGGTACTCGGGCGAGAGATAGCTCTCGATGTTGTGGGTGAGCGCGTCCATTCCGGTCGCGGCCGTCACGGCGGGCGGGAGGTCCAGCGTGAGCTCGGGATCGGCGAACACGGCGCGGGCGAGGAGCGCCGGGTCGAAGATGATTTTTTTCACGTGCGTCGCATCGTCGGAGATCACCGCGGAGCGTCCCACCTCGCTTCCCGTCCCGCTCGTGGTGGGAAGCGCGACGAAATGGGGCAGCGCGTTCACGACGGGCCGAACCTTCGGATGGTCCCACGCGTACTCGAGCACGTCGCCCTCGTGCACCGCCATGAGCGCGACCGCCTTGGCGACGTCGAGGGCCGCGCCGCCGCCGAAGCCGATCACGCCGTCGGCGCGGTGCGCCTTGAAAGCGGCGACACCGTCCTCGACCTGCTTCTTCACCGGGTTGCCGTGCACGCCCGCGTACACCTTGGCCTCGATGCCCGCGAGCCCGTCCACGAAGCCTTGCAGGATCGGCAGCGTGGCGAGGCCTTTGTCGGTCACGACGAGCGGGCGATTCACGCCATGCCGCTTCAAGTGCGCGGCCACCTCATTGCGCGCACCCGGGCCGAAGACGATCGCGGTGGGAAAGGAGAATTTCGAAAGGGTCATGTGAGCTCCGGATCAGGGTAGCGCAACGCTCGCGAGGACCTTCATCGGATGGGCCGCGGCGAGCGCGTGCGCGTGTTTCGCGTCGCGAACGAAGAAGGACCCCGCGAAGGCGAGCGAGTTGATCGAGATTGCCTCGAAGCGCTCGCGAGCGCGTGGCACGACGAGCATCCATTCGTGCGTGACGAGCAGGTTGTAGGGCTGTGGCGCCTCGAGGCCCGCCTCGCGATGCAAGCCCAGGTATGCCGCGAGCATCTCGGCGGGCCGCGTGGACTGGCCGGGCGCAAGGCGCAGGAAGGCATGCCGGAAGGGAAGTCCTTCGGCTGCGCCAAGCCGGGTGTCCATCGGCACGGAGTGCCGCGGCGAAAGCGGAAGCGTCACGACCTGGAGGTGCTTGTGCGATTGGCTGGCACCGGCCTCGGCGCCGCCGTTGTAGAAGGCGAGGACCTCGGCATCCTCCATGCAGATGGCAAGCGCTTCGAAGTCCCGCTCGTCGAGGAGCTCGCGCTGGTCCTCGTATGCGCGCGTGGCGACGAGGAGATGCTCGCGCAGCACGCTGAACTTGTTGAGGATCGCGCGATGCGTGGGCGTGAGGTCGCGAACGACAAGGGCGGGCTCCGGCGCGGCGAAGGGATCGTGCGGCAGCGCGGGCGCGGCGCCCGTCCTGCCGCCTGCCGTCTCGCCCTGCGGGAATCTCGTGGCGACCCGCACGACGAACTCGACGCCGGCGTCCTGGACGAACTCGAGCTTGCACTCGAAGCTGTGCATGGCTCCCGAGGCGAGCGCCGCCTCCGCACGGTCGACGACCTCGGTCCAGAATCCGGGACCCCGGTGTTCTGTCCCCTTTTTCATGGGAAAAGGGCTCTGACCCCTTCAGGCGGCTCAAATGATCTCGAAATAGCGACGCAGCTCCCAATCGGTGACGGCGTCCAGCCACTGGCGCCATTCCCATTCGCGGGTGGCGGCGAAGTGGTCCACGAAGTCGTCGCCGAACCAGTCGCGCGCGACCTTCGAGTCGCGGAAGATGCGGGTAGTCTCGATCAGCGTGCGCGGGGCGCGCGGGATCTTCTCGGCGCCCACGTTGGTGCCGGTGATGGGCGGCGCGGTGAGCTTCTTGCCCTTCTCGGCGCCATCTAGCCCCGCCGCGAGCACGGCAGCGATAGCGAGGTACGGGTTCATGTCCGCACCCGGTGCGCGGGTCTCGAGGCGCGTCGCCTTGGGCGAACCCGGCAGCACACGGAAGGTCGCGGTGCGGTTGTCCACGCCCCAGGTGGGCTTTACGGGCGCCCAGAAGCCGTCCACGAGGCGCTTGTACGAGTTCACGGTGGGCCAGAACATCGGCGCCATGCCCATCAGGTTCTCGAGCTGGCCCGCGAGATAGCTCTCGAAGAGCTTCGACATTCCGCCGTGCCGGCCCTTCGGATCGTGGAAGAGGTTCCTCTTTCCGTCGGTGAGGCTCTGGTGCAGGTGTCCGGAACAGCCCGGGTATTGCGCGCTCCATTTCGCCATGAAGCTCGGCATGATGCCGTAGCGCGCGCCGATCTCCTTCGCCCCCGTCTTGAAGAGGATCGCGCGGTCGGCGGCCTCCAGCGCCTCGGAAAAGAGGATCGCGGCCTCGTAGACGCCGGGGCCGGTCTCGGTGTGCAGCGCCTCGACGGGCACGCCGAACGCCGCCATGTCGTCCATCAGCGCGTTGAAGTATTCGCGGTTCAGGTTCGCCCGCAGCAGCGAATAGCCGAACATCCCCGGCGAGATCGGCGTCGGCGGCTGGCCGCGCTTGTCCGCCCAGCTCTGCGGGGTCTCGGCGAAGTTGAAGAACTCGAACTCGGTGCCGACCATCGCCTGGTAGCCCATCGCTTCGGCGCGCGCCAGCACCCGCTTCAGGAGTTGCCGCGGGCAGAGGGGGTGGGGCTTCCCGTCGCCGGTCACGAAGTCGCCGAGGAAGAAGGGCACGTTGCCATCCCAGGGCACGTTGCGATGGCTCGCGAGGTCCAGGCGCGCGATGGCATCGGGAAAGCCGTGCTGCCAGCCGGTGATCCTCGTGTTGTCGTAACACTGGTCCTGCGAGTCCCAGCCGAACACCACGTCGCAGAATCCGAAGCCGCTTTCGACCGCGGAGAAGAACTTGTCGCGATGGATGTACTTGCCGCGCAGGATTCCGTCGATGTCGCAGACCGCGACCTTCACCTTGCCCAGGGTGGACTTGCGAATGGCCTCGACGATGCCCTGCGCATTCCTGCCTCCCCGCTTCGCCATCGCGCCTCCGCCTGTCAGATCGAGCTGCGGGCCCCGTCGGGGGGCTCGTCATGCGGCTGCGGCCTCGCTCGCGCGCCCGTGGTCTCCAGCAAGCGGCTGCTGCGCAGCTTTCCCGCCCGTTCGAGCACCGGGTACGCGGTCGAGCAGAAGAAGGAGTTGATGCGGCGCATGTCGCTGATGAGGTCCAGGTGGAGCGAGCTGGTCTCGATCGACTGGACGCTCTGGCCCGCGAGCCGCGTGAGGTGCATGTCGCGGTAGTCGCGCTCGAGGTTGCTGAAGCGCTCCTTCTCGGCGAGGAGCGCCTGCGCCACCTTGAGGTCGCCGTTCAGGAACACCGAGAGCCCCATGCGGAGATTCGCCACCAGCATGTCGTGCATCTTCGCGATCTCGGCCATGCCGGCCTCCGAGAACGAGAGGCGATGGTCGATCTTCTTGGTGCGAAGGTCCGTGAGGATGTGCTCCAGGATGTCGCCCACGTGCTCGAAGTTGATGGTGAGCGAGATGATCTCGGCCCACCGGCGGCTGTCGGCTTCCTCGAGGTCTTCGCGGCTGATCTGCGTGAGATAGAGCTTCACCGCCGTGTAGAGGCGGTCGATGCTGTCGTCCAGCTTGATGATCTCGTCGGCGCGCTTGGCGTCGTTGGTGCGCACCACCTCCATCATTCCGCCCAGCATCTGCTCGATGGTGTCGCCGATGCGAAGCGTCTCGCGCGCCGCGTTGGCGAGGGCGAGCGCCGGCGTGGAGATCGCCGCCGGGTCGAGGAAGCGCGGCTCGGTCTGGGGGACGCGTTCGGCGGCGAGCGGGATCATTCGCTCCACCAGGCGCGCGACGCGCCCCGTGAGCCACAGGAAGATCACGACGATCACGACGTTGAAGAGGACGTGGAAGTAGAGCACTTCGCGGCGGATGTCGGGCTCCAGCCGGGAAAGCAGCGGGTCCATCCACGGGAGCAACGCGTAGAAGAGCAGGCAACCGATCGCCTTGAAGGCGAGGTTCCCGACGGCCACGCGCCTTCCGCCGCCGGCGGTGCGCAGGTTCACGAGAAGCGCGAGCAGCCCGCTGCCGAGGTTCGAGCCCAGCACCAGGCAGAGCGCGACCGGGACCGAGATGAGGTGCGAGGCGGCAAAGCTCGCGGTGAGCAGGATCACCGCGAGGCTGGAGAACGACGCCATGGTGAAGATCGCGCCGATCAGCATGTCGAGCATCGGGTCGCCGGAGAGCGTGCCGAAGAGCACTCGCACGCCCTGGGCCTGGGCGATGGGCGCGGTGGCGGCGGCGGCGAGCTGGAGCGCGAGGATGATGAGGCCGAGGCCGATCGCCACGCGCCCGATCTGGCCGGAACGGCTGCTGCGCCTCGACAGGAAAAGCGTGACCCCGAAGAAAATGCAGAGCGGCGAGAGCCATGAAAGGTTGAGCGACAGCAGCAACGCGATGAGGGCGGTGCCGATGTCGGCGCCCAGCATGATGGCGAGCGCCGAGGAGAGCGCGAGCAGGTTCTGCGAGACGAAGGAGCTCGCGATGAGCGCGGTAGCGCTCGAGGATTGCACCAGCGCCGTCACGCCGAGACCCGCGAGAAAGGCCGCGCCCCGGTTGGCCACGCTCGTGGCGAGGATGTGACGCAGGCTCGCGCCGAAGACGCGCAGGATGCCGGTGCGTACGATGTGCGTGCCCCAGATGAGGAGCGCTACGCTGGAAAGCAGGTTGAGGAGCGTCTGCAATTTGCGGTTCTTGCCTGTCGAGCCAACACTTTACCTCCAATTCCGCGCGGTAATCGCACGGCAGGGGGGCGGCGCCACGGCACTTTTGTATCATCGGCACCACTGGAGGGAAGGCGGATGGCGCGATGACGCAGGCGATCGGCGTGTTGTTCGACGGCATCGCCTATGGAAGCCTGCTCTTCCTCGTGAGCCTGGGCCTGTCGGTGACGATGGGCCTCATGAACTTCGTGAACCTCGCCCACGGGGCCTTCGCCATGGCGGGAGGTTTCGTGACCGTGGTCGCGATGACGCGCTTCGGCGTGCCTTTCCTCGCGACCCTTCCGCTCGCGTTCCTCGTCACGGCGGCCGGCGGCGCGGTGCTGGAGCGCACGCTCTACCGGCGCCTCTACGGCGCGAGCGAGCTCGACCAGGTGCTCTTCTCCATCGGCCTCACGTTCATGGCGATCGCCGCCGCCACGTGGTTCTTCGGTGCCTCGCAGCAACCGGTGCACCTGCCGCGATTCCTCCTCGGCCAGGTGACGGTGCTCGGCCTGGACCTCGGGGTCTACCGCATCTTCCTCGTGGCGGCCGTGGCCGCGCTCACGCTCACCCTGGGCGTCCTCCTCGCGCGCACCCGCTTCGGCGCGCAGGTGCGCGCATCCGTGGACAATGCGCAGGCCGCTCGCGGACTGGGCATCGACGTCGACCGCGTCTTCAGCGTGGCCTTCGCGCTGGGCTCGGGGCTCGCGGGCCTGGGCGGCGCGCTCGGCATCGAGGTGCTCGGGCTCGACCCGTCGTTTCCGCTCAAGTACATGGTGTACTTCCTCCTCGTCGTGGTGGTGGGCGGCGCGGGAACGCTCAAGGGGCCGCTCGTGGCGGCGCTCCTGCTGGGTGTGCTCGACGTGGCCGGCAAGTACTACGTGCCGCAGGTAGGCGCGTTCGTGATCTACGCGGCGATGGTGGTGCTGCTGATCGCGTTTCCCGCGGGGCTCTTCGGGCGGCGCCGGTGAGGCGGATCGAGATCGCGTTCTGGCTCGTGCCGGTGGCGGCGTTCTTCATGCTGCCGGGCTACCTGGTGCTGGGGAGCCAGATCCTCATCGTCTCGCTCTTCGCGCTCTCGCTCGACCTGATCCTCGGTTACGCCGGCATCGTCTCGCTGGGCCATGCGGCTTTCTTCGGCGTCGGCGCGTATACGGCGGGTCTTCTCTCGGTGTACGGGTGGGGCGAGCCGCTGAGCGGCGTCGCGGCCGCGGCGCTGGTGGCGGGGCTGGCCGGCTTCGTGGTGAGCTTCCTCGTCGTGCGCGGCGAGGATCTCGCGCGCCTCATGGTCACGCTCGGCGTGGGCCTCCTCCTCTACGAGGCGGCGAACCGCGCGGCGCCGATCACGGGCGGGGTGGACGGCCTGTCGGGCGTCGCCATGTGGAAGCTGCTGGGCGTTTTCGCCTTCGACCTCAACGGCCGCACGGCGTACGTGTACAGCTTCGTGATGCTCGGAATCTTCTTCTGGCTTTTGAAGCGCCTCACGCGCTCGCCCTTCGGGCTCGAGCTGCGCGGCATCCGCGAGAACGCGCGGCGCATGGCCGCGATCGGCGCCCCCGTCCGGTGGCGTCTCGTCGCCGCGTTCACGGTGGGCGCCGCGATCGCGGGCGTGGCGGGCGCCCTGCTTGCGCAAACCACCCAGTTCGTGGGCATCGACACGCTGGGCTTCAACCGCTCCGCCGAGCTCGTGATCATGCTGGTGCTGGGCGGCGCAGGCCGCCTCTACGGCGCGATCATCGGGACCGCGATCTTCATGATCGCGCAGGACTACCTCTCGGGCATCAACCCGCTGTACTGGCAGTTCTGGCTGGGGCTGCTGCTGGTCGTATTCGTGTTCTTCGCGCGCGGCGGCATCATGGGCTGGCTCGAGGCGTTCGCGGCACGATGGATGCGGCGATGACGCCGGCCCTGCGTACCGAGTCACTCGTGAAGCGCTTCGGCGGTCTCGCCGCGGTGAGCGGCGTGAGCCTCTCGCTTCCCGTGGGCGCGCGCCATGCGCTGATCGGGCCCAACGGCGCGGGCAAGACCACCCTCATCAATCTCCTCACGGGCGTATTGGCGCCAACCGCCGGGGACGTCTTCCTGGGCGAAGAGCGCATCACGACGCTCGCGCCCCACCGGCGCGTGAAGCGCGGGCTCGCCCGCACGTTCCAGATCAACACGCTCTTTCCCGGCCTCACCGTGCTCGAATCGGTGGCGCTCGCGGTGCTCGAGCGCAAGGGCCTGGGAGCGAGCTGGCTGCGTCCGGTCCCGGCGTACGTCGCCGAGCTCGACGAAGCGCGCTCGATCCTCGCGGGCCTCGGGCTCGAGCGCGACGCCGCGACGCGCACCGCCGAGCTTGCCTACGGCCGCCAGCGCCTCGTGGAGATCGCGCTCGCCCTCGCGGCGCGACCGACGATCCTGCTCCTCGACGAGCCGGCGGCGGGCATTCCCTCGCGCGAGAGCGTCGAGGTGTTCGCGGCGATCGCCTCGCTGCCGCGCGAAGTGACCATCCTGTTCATCGAGCACGACATGGGCCTCGTCTTTCGCTTCGCCGAACGGATCACGGTGCTGGTGGGCGGGCGAGTGCTGACCGAAGGCACTCCCGCCGAAATCGCAGGCAACGACGAGGTGAAGGCGGTGTACCTCGGGGAGGCGGAGGGTGGCTGAGCTGCTGCGGCTCGAGGCGCTCACCGCCGGCTACGGCGAGTCCGTGGTGATCGAGGACATCTCGGCCGGCGTGGCCGAGGGCGAGGCCGTGGCCCTCCTCGGGAGGAACGGCGCCGGCAAGTCCACGCTGCTCGCTTCCATCATGGGGTTCACCCGGCGCCACGCCGGGGCGGTACGCTGGCGCGGCGGCGATCTCGCGCGCACGTCGTCGCACCGCCGGGCGCGCCAGGGCATCGGCTGGGTGCCCCAGGAGCGGCTCATGTGGAAGTCGCTCACCGTGGCCGAGCATCTTTCGTGCGTGGCACGCCCCGGTGCATGGACCGTGGCGCGCGTGGAAGGCCTCTTCCCGCGGCTCGGGGAGCGGCGCCGCCATCGCGGCTCGCAGCTCTCCGGCGGAGAGCAGCAGATGCTTGCGATCGCGCGGGCGCTCGTCACCAACCCGCGGTTGCTGCTGCTGGACGAGCCGATGGAGGGGCTGGCACCCATCGTCGTGCAGGAGCTGGCTCGCATCCTGCGCGGGCTCGCGGCCGAAGCCTCGATGGCGATGGTGCTGGTGGAGCAGCACGCGGAGCTCGCGTTGTCGCTCACGCAGCGCGCCATCGTCATGGAACGGGGACGCCTGGTCCACGAGGGAAACAGCGCGGCGCTCGCGCTCGATCGCGCGAGCCTCGACAAGTGGTTGGCGGTCTAGGCGGAAGTTACGGGACGCGTGCCTACCGCATCTCCGGCACCTGTCTCGTCTCCAGGAACTGCTCGAATGTCTCGCCCCTCATCTGCGCATAGGCGTGCAGGTTGGTTACCTTCAGCACCCGCAACGCCTTCTCCAGCACGAAGAAGTTCGCTCCGTAGCGGACGAGGCCCAGCCAGTCGCGCGCCTTCACCAGGGCGATCTCCTCTGAACTGAGGCCCGAGTCGCGGCAGAGCGCCGACTCGTCGGCGACGAAGCGCTCGCGGAAAGCGCCCTGCGTGAGGTTCCAGAAGAAGCGGTTGATGCGCATGCGCTCGACGCTCCTCGCCACGTCGAACGGATAGGTGCCGCCCAGCGCCTCGACGCCCTCAAGCTGCGGATTCAAGGGTTTTAGCTTCCGAAAAGAAAGGGGGCTCCTCGAAGAGGGCGACGGTCATCGCGGTGCTGGTGGCGAGATAGTAGTTGCGGTGCGTCATGCGCGCCGCGGGCGAGAGCGCCCCGCGCATGGCGAGCCACATGATCACCTCCACGCTTTCGGCTCCGCCCAGGCGAATGAAATCCGCGTGCTTCATGCGGGTGAGCCTGAGGGGATCGCGCTCGATGAGATCGAGGAATTCCATGTCCCACTCGGTGTTGTTGAATCCCGCGCGCTCGCCGTGGATCTGGTGCGAGAGGCCGCCCGTGCCGACGATCGCGACGTCGAGCTCGCCCGGGTAGGACTCGATGGCGCGGCGTATCGACTGCCCCAGCTTGTAGCAGCGCAGCGCCGTGGGCAACGGATATTGCAGCACGTTGATCTCGATCGGCACGAGCGCGCCGGGCCAATCGGGCTCGTGGGGCCACAGCAGCGTGAGCGGCGAGTTCACCCCATGGTCGAGCGGGCGATCCTGGAACACCGCGATGTCGAACTCGTCGTTCACGAGCGCGTCGGCGAGGTGGGCCGCGAGCTTCGGATGGCCCTTGATCGGCGGGAGGTTGCGCACGCCCGCGCCCTCGTCGGCGATCGCGAACACGGCGCTCGCACCCAGCGCGAAGGTGGGATAGAGGTCGAAGAAGAAGCTCGTGAGGTGGTCGTTGTAGAAGAACACGAGGGCGTCGGGCTTGCGTTCGGCGAGCCAGCGGGCCACCGGCTTGTAGCCCTCGAAGAGCGGCGCCCACGCGGGGTCGGACTGCTTGCCGCGGTCGTACGCGACGCCGATCGTGGGGACGTGCGAGGTGCCGATGCCGCCGATGACCCGCGCCATGCCTACTCGAGGCGCGTGAACTTCTGCGCGCGCCGCCCGAAGCCGACTTCCGACGTATACAGGTTGCCCCGGGAGTCGATCGCGATGTTGTGGACCCACTTGAACTCGCCCGCCATGCGGCCGGTGCGGCCCCAGCGCGTGACGACGGATCCGTCCTCGCGCAGCAGCGTCACGATGTCGCCGTTGGCGCCGTCGGCCATGAAGATGTACCTCTGGTCGCGGTCCCGGGAGAGCACGAGGTCCCACACGGAACCGTTCTGGAGCGTCTCGGGATCGACGCGGAATTCCTTCACGTACGTCCCGTCCTTGTGGAACACCTGGATTCGGTCGTTGGCGCGGTCGCAGACGTAGAGCAGTCCATCATTCGCGAGGCGCACGCAGTGCACCGGGTTGGAGAACTGCCTCGACGGCGCGGCCCTGGGATCGTAGGCGGGCTGCTTGTCGTCGCTGGGAACGCCGCCGTACGCGCCCCAATGGCGCTTGTACGCGCCCGTCTTCGCGTCGAACACGATCACGCGGCGGTTGCCGTAGCCATCGGCCACGAAGAGCTCGCCCGCCGCGGCGTCGATCATCATGTGCGCGGGGCGTCCGAGCTGCGTCGTGCTGTTGCTGCCGCCGGTGCTGCCCCCCTTGCCGATCTGCATGAGGAACTTGCCTTCGGGGGTGAACTTGAGGATCTGGGCGTCCTTCGGGTCGTTTCCCGCGATCCAGACGTTGTCCTCGTCGTCCACGAAGATTCCGTGCTCGCTCCTGGGCCAGTCGTAGCCGGGCCCGGGGCCGCCCCAGTGGTGAAGGAGTGTCCCGTCCCGGTCGAACTCGAGCACCGCGGGAGCCGCCTCGCAGCAGCGAGTCGCGGGCGGTTTCGCCTGCGCGCCCTTCTCGTCGTCCAGCAGCGTGCCGGGCCGGTGGATGATCCAGACGTGGTCGTGCCGGTCCACGGCGATGCCCGAGACCTGGCCCAGGATCCAGTTGCCGGGGAGCGGCTTCGGCCAATACGGATCGACCGCGAAGCGTGGCACGCCACCCGCGGTAGCGCTGCGGACGTCGACCGGTTCCTGCTTCATCACGGCACATGCGGCGAGCGTTGCGGCGACGACGGCGAGGACGATGCGCATGCGGGCCTCCGGGGGATCGTGTCGCGCCGATTCTACCGCGCGAGCTGCGGCGCCCCTGGAGCTATCATGGCCTCGTGGCGTCGAATGAACCCTCCGCGTGGGTCCGGCGCTGGGCCGCGTCCATCCGTCCCGGCGGCGCGGTGCTGGACATCGCCGCGGGAGGAGGACGGCATTCGCGCTTCCTCGCAAGGCTCGGATTCGAGGTGGACGCGGTCGATCGCGACGTCTCGCCGCTCGCCGATGCGCCGCCGGGCGTGCGCGCGCTCGAGGCCGACATCGAGGCGGGCCCGTGGCCCTACGCGGGACGCCGCTTCGACGCGGTCGTGGTCACCAACTACCTGCAACGGGCGCTCCTGCCGGTGCTGGTCGATTCGCTCGAGCCTGGCGGCATGCTGGTCTACGAGACCTTCGCCCGTGGCAACGAGCGTTTCGGCAGGCCTTCGAACCCGGCCTTCCTCCTGGCGCCCGGCGAGCTCCTCGAGGCGGTGCGCGGCCGGCTGCGAGTCCTGGCCTTCGAGGACCTGGTGGTGGACTCGCCCGCTCCGGCGGCGATCCAGCGAATCGCCGCGCGCCGCGAGTAAAAGCGTCCGAGCCGCGCGGCATGGGTTAAAATTGCCGATCTTTTGCTCCACCCCCCCTTCGCAATGCTTTCCGGAAGTCTCGTCGCGATCGTCACCCCGATGCGCCCCGACGGCGCGCTCGACCTTCCGGCGCTCAAGTCGCTGATCGACTGGCACGTCGCCGAGGGCACCGACGGCATCGTGATCGTGGGCACCACGGGCGAATCGCCCACGGTGGACGTGGAGGAGCATTGCAAGCTGATCGAGGCGGCCGTCCAGTACGCCGGCGGGCGGGTGCCGGTGGTGGCGGGCACGGGCGGCAACTCGACCCGCGAGGCGATCGAGCTCACGCGCTTCGCGGCCAAGGCGGGCGCGAGCCATGCCCTTTCCGTGGTGCCGTACTACAACAAGCCGATGCAGGAAGGGCTCTACCGGCACTACAAGGCCATCGCCGAGGCGACCGACCTGCCGATCCTCCTCTATAACGTCCCCAGCCGCACCGTCGCCGATCTCGCCAACGAGACCGTGATCCGGCTCTCCCAGGTCCCCAACATCGTGGGCATCAAGGAAGCGACCTCGAGCATCGAACGCGTGACCGACCTCATGCGTCGCGTTCGCAAGGACTTCCTCGTGTTCAGCGGCGACGACATCACGGCGCTCTCGTACATGCTGCTGGGCGCGCACGGCGTGATCTCGGTCACGGGCAACGTCGCCCCCCGCCTCATGCACGAGCTCTGCGCGGCGGCGCTGAAGGGCGATGGCCGGCGGGCCGTCGAGCTGAACAACAAGCTCCTCGCGCTGCACAAGAACCTGTTCCTCGAGACCAATCCCATCCCGGTGAAATGGGCGCTGCACCGAATGGGCCGCATCGCCGAAGGCATCCGCTTGCCACTCACGCCGCTTTCGGCATCCCACCACGAAACCCTCGCCGGGTCGCTGCGCGACGCCGGTTGCATCGCGTAAAGGCAAGGAAAACCACTCCATGAAGCGATTCCGATTCCTCGCCGCGGCCGCGGCCCTGTGCCTCCTGGCAGGCTGCGCCGGATGGGGCAGCAAGACCGAGGAGTACAAGGGCGCGCAGGCACGCGCCTCGCGTCCGCTCGAGGTGCCGCCCGAGCTCACCGCGCCCAGCATGGACGACCGCTACTCGATTCCCGATCCGCGCGCGGTCACGTCCTATTCGACCTACAGCCAGAAGGCCCCGGGGGCGGCGGAAGGCACGGCCACAGCGTCTACCGGCGGGGTGCTGCCCAAATTCGACAACGTCTCGATGCAGCGCGCCGGCGACCAGCGCTGGCTCGTCGTGAAGGGCGATCCCGAGAAGGTCTGGCCGGTGGTGCGCGAGTTCTGGATCGACTCGGGCTACGACCTGTTGCGCGAGGAGCCGCAGCTGGGGCTCATGGAGACCGACTGGAAGGAAGAGCGCGCCAAGATCCCGCAGGATTTCATCCGCCGTACCATCGGGCGCTTCCTCGACGGCCTCTATTCCTACCCGCGGCGCGACAAGTTCCGCACGCGCCTGGAGCGCGGCACGGAGCCCGGCACCACCGAGGTGTACGTGAGCAACCGCAACGTGGAAGAGGTCTACAGCAGCAGCACGCAGGACCGCACCTATTGGCAGCCGCGTCCGGCCGACGAAAGCTTCGAGGGCGAGATGCTTTCGCGCCTCATGGTGAAGCTGGGCGGCGGCGACACCAAGGTGACCACGGCTTCGGCGCCGCTCCCGGGACGCCGCGGCGCGATCCCGGCGTCCGCTACGGCTCCCGAATCGCACAACGCCGTGCTCGAGGGCAGCGGCAGCGGCCCCCTCGTCGTGAACGACAGCTTCGATCGTGCGTGGCGCCGTGTCGGCCTCGCCCTCGACCGCGTGGGCTTCACGGTGGAAGATCGGGACCGCTCCAAGGGAGTCTTCTACGTGCGCTACGTGGATCCCGACGTCGACCTCTCGGCCACGCAGCACAAGGGCTGGGTCGACAAGCTGATGTTCTGGAAGGCCCCGCCCAAGATGGTCCAGCCGCAGTACCGCATCCACGTCGCCGACGCGGGCGCCAACAGCTCGCAGGTGCTGGTGCAGGACAAGAATGGAGGCAGCGAAAGCTCCTCCACGGGCAAGAAAATCCTCGGGTTGCTCTACGAACAATTGAAGTAGGAAGCACTTGAGGACGAAGGAAAGCACGAACGGCGTTGGAGCGGACATGTGCCGCTCGACGCCCTGAGACAGCCTTGCGATTTGCCTCCCTGGGAAGCGGCAGCTCGGGCAATGGGCTCGTCGTCGAGAGCGGACGTACCCGCGTGATGATGGACTGCGGCTTCTCCATCGCCGAGACCAAGTCGCGCCTCGAGCGCGCCGGGCTCTCGCCTTCCGACATCACCGCGATCGTGGTCACGCACGAGCATGACGACCACATGGGCGGCGTCGCCCGGTTCGCGATGAAGTACGCGATTCCCGTATACCTCACGCGCGGCACCGCGCAGTGGTTGCCGCCGGAATTCCCCGCGGTGCTCGTGCACTACATCGCGTCCCACGCTGCCTTCGAGATCGAGGCGCTCGCGATCGATCCGATCCCGGTGCCGCACGATGCCCGCGAGCCCGTGCAGTACGTGTTCTCCGACGGCGCGGTGCGCGTGGGCGTGGTCACCGACCTTGGCACCGTCACCCAGCACGTCGTGGAAAAGCTCTCGGGCTGCGAGGCGCTCGTGGTCGAGTGCAACCACGACCTCGAGATGCTGATGTCCGGACCCTACCCCGACGGGCTGAAGCGGCGCGTGGCCGGGCGCTTCGGACACCTCTGCAACGTGGATGCCGGCCGGCTCGTGGCCGCACTCGACCGCACGCGGTTGCGCCACCTCATCGCCGCGCATCTCTCGCAGCAGAACAACACGCCCGCGCTCGCCGTTGCCGCTTTGTGCGAGGCGGCAGGGTGCGAAAAGGAATGGGTCGGCATCGCCGCGCAGGAAAGCGGATTCGAGTGGAGGGACGTGTAGGGCGCGGACGGTGGGTCACGAGGAAATGAAAAAGCCGGCGCGAAGGCCGGCTTTCTCTTTTCTTGCTAGCCGCTTGCTTCTCGCGCGGCGTACCTCAGGCCCTACTTCTTCGTCGAATCGGAAGGCGGAGTCGTGACGGTCGTGGACGGCGGGGTCGCGGGCGCGGTGCTCATCGCCGACGTGGTGTCGGTCGACGGGGCGGGCGTCACTACCGTGGTGGTCGAGGGCGTAGTCGTCGTGGCCGTCGTCGTGTCGGCGGGCTTCACTTCTACCTTGGTGGTGGGCGCGGGGGCTTCGGTCTTGGAGCAGCCGACCACGCCCAGGGCGAGGAGGGCGGCGACGAGGTAGGACGATTTCATTGTTCGGGTTTCCTTCAGCGGTGGTTGGTTGTTGGGGTTGCGGCGATGGCCGCTCCGGGTGGGGTGTTGCTTGCGTCCCCTTTGATGCCGGAACACGCGGGGCAGTTCCCGCGAGCGGGCACTCGCCAGCGCGCGATTATATACGCATGGTATTGCGGCGCATCAAAGGCCGAGCGTGGTCGCCGAGACGGCGGGCTCGGACAGGTGCCAGATCTCCTCGAAGCGCTGCGCGAGCGGCATCGCATCGGCCGGCGAGTGGATGGCGACGATGGCGCGGGGCTGCTCGAAATGCTGCTGGTGCCAGACGCTGTGATCGTCCGCGACGACGAACGGGTCGGTCGCGTTGCGCGCCTGCGCGACCGTGCGGTGGATCTCGATGCTCATGGGGAACTGGCGCAGCAGCGTGAGCAGCCGCGGCGCCTCGCGCTCGAGGGCCTCGGTCTCGTGCAGCGCGATGAGGAGCCGGTGCGAACGGCCCGCGACGAAGAACTCGCGCAGGCGTTCGGCGCGCGCGGGCGAGTTGAAGCCGCGGTTGGCGAGCTCGATATCGAAGACGCGGATGGTGCGCTGCGCGACGGCGATCACGTCGTCGATCGCCGCGAGCGACTCGGCGATCCCGGAGATGTGCCGATAGCCCGGCTCGGGCGCTTTCGCCTCGGTCATGTCTTGAGCCTCCCTGTCCTTATGAAACCCTTGCAGTACCACGCATGCGCGAGATCCCACAGCTCGCGCGGCGCGTCCTCTCCCGGAGCGAGGCCCCTCGCGTCCGCGAGGCGCCGCAGGGCTCCGCGCGCCGCCGGCGGTGCTTCCACGCGCTCGCCGTTGAGGAAGAACATCGTGCCAGAAAAAAGAAGCCGCGAGCGGGCATCGAGCCGCAGGCCTTCGCGCCGTGCGCGCGCTTCGAAGGCGCGCCGCGCGAGCGGCCGCGCGGGAGGCTCGAAGAACACGTGCGCCTTGGGCTCGGAGACAATCCGCCCGGCGAACTCGCGAACCTCCGCGCGCGACCAGCGGATGGCGGCCACCGCGTGTTCGACGTGCTCGACCAGCCCTGGCGGAACCGCGCCCGGGTGCGTCGCGGGAGCATTCCCGAGGTCGCGATACCTGCCATGTGCCGCGACGCGGTCGCGAAGGAAATCGAGAAAACCTTCGGCGATTTGCGAGGGGTCGGGCGCGCGCATCCCGACGGACCATGTCATGCACTCACCCAGTGCGACGCCTTCATGCGCTACGCCCGGAGGAAGGTAGAGCATGTCGCCGGGACCCAGCACCCACTCCTGCGTGGGGACGAAGTGGCGCAGGATCTTGAGATCGAGCCCGGGGACGAACGCGTGGTCGCGTTGCCGCGAGATTCGCCAGCGGCGTTGTCCGCGTCCCTGCACCAGGAATACATCGTAGGAATCGACATGTGGACCCACTCCCCCGCCATCGGCCGCAAGGCTCACCATCACGTCGTCGATGCGCGCGTGCGGGATGAAATCGAAGCTCGCGAGCAGGCGCTCCGCGCTTGCCGAGAAATGATTCGTGTCCTGCACGAGCACGGTCCATTCCCGGCGTGGAAGTTGCTTGAGGCGAGCAGCGGAAATGGGTCCGTGCTCGAGCGACCAATGCCCGCGCGTGCGGCGCACGAGGCGCGAGATCGCCGTGTCGGCGGCGGCGAGCGTGAAGATTTCGCGCCTCGTGAGCGGATCAACGAAGCCCGGAAAGGCGCCGCGAACGAGGAGCGGCTCGCGTTGCCAATACCGGCTCATGAAGGCCGCGCGATCGAGCCCGCACGGGGGCTTGCGCTGCATCAAAATGGGCTAGAATCGATTCGAGTTGTAGAGCGATTGCGGGTGCCATGCTACACGTAGGCCAGCCAGCGCCGTCATTCCAGCTCCCCGATGCGAGCATGGAGATCATGGATCTCTCGAGCTACCGGGGGAAGAAGAATGTCGTGCTCTACTTCTACCCGCGCGACGGCACGCCCGGCTGCACGATCGAAGCGATCGGCTTCAGCGACCGCGAGAATGAATTCGTGAAGCTCGACACCGTGGTATTCGGCGTCTCGCGCGACGACGTGCTATCGCACCAGTCGTTCCGCGACGACAACGGCCTCACGGTGCAGCTCCTCGCCGACACCGAAGAGGAAGTCTGCCGTCTCTACGACGTGATACAGGACAAGATCGTCGACGGCCATCCGAAGGCCTGCCTGCACCGCGCCACCTTCATCATCGACAAGAAAGGCGTAGTGCGCCACATCATGCGCGAGGTGAGCCCTCGCGCCCACGTCGACGAGGTCCTCAAGGCCTGCAAGCTGCTCTCCAAGCCCGCCGCGCATGCCAATTGACCGCGGCATGGTGGTGAAGCTCGACTACGAGCTGAAGGATTGCGACGGCGAAATCCTCGAGGACGACGGCGCGCACATGGAGTACCTGCACGGGGGTTTCGGCGGGATCTTCCCGAAGGTCGAGGAGGCGCTCGAGGGCAAGGACGTGGGTCACGAGATGAGCGTCACGCTCGACCCCGAGGACGCCTTCGGCGAGTACGACGCGGAGCTGTTGCGCGTCGAGCCGCGCAACCGCTTTCCCGAGCGCACCGAGGTCGGCATGCGCTTCGAGGGCGTGCCCGGCGATGGCGAGGAAGACTCGCTCATCTACACGGTGACGGACGTCACGCCCGAGTCGGTGGTCGTGGACGCCAACCATCCGCTCGCGGGCGAACGCCTGTGGTTCAAGGCGACGGTCGCGAGCGTTCGCGAGGCGACGCCCGACGAGCTGCAGCACGGCCATCCCCACGGCGATTCGGGCGTGCACGCGAGCTGACGCTCGCCCCGTGCATCAGGGCACTATCGCTTCCAGCTTCGGCTCCACGCGAAAGACCGCAGCGCTATCCGGATCCACGGTCACGCGCACCCAGCCCACGAATGGGCTCCCGTAGGTTTCCAGCCGTAGCGCATTGGGCACGGGGCCGGCGGCATCGACGAACGGCGTGTCGTATCGATAAACGTGCGTGTCGCCGTGCACGAAAAGCACCGGCCGCTGGAACCTGCGCGCCACCGAAGCGATCTCGGCCTTGAGCGCCGCGAACGCGCTCGCCTGCGTGCGCCAGGGGTCGCCTTGCGTCGCGATCACGAGCGCGCGGTCGCCTTCCTGCCGGGCGAGGCGCAGTGCGCGCTCGATCCATGCGTGGTCGGCGGCGTTGCGGCAGAGTGCCTCGGCGTCGGATGCGGCGTCGTGGCCCTCGTTGTTGTCGGGGCCGGGAATGTTGATGGTCGCGAAGCGCACGCCCCCGAAGGCCCAGAGGCGATTCTCCGGGTATTCTCCGCAGCCGGCTGCGGGCGCGCCTTCGCCCACCGTGTCGAGCGTGCCTTCGCCCAGGTGCGCACGGCCGTGGAAGAAAAGCTCGCGCAGCCTCGCGAGCCGCTCGAGCGGATCCATCGCGCCGTTGGAGGGTTCGCGGCAGTCGCTCCATTCATTGTCGCCGGGCGTGTAGACGACGGGATGCCTCGCGTGCTCGAACTGCGCGAGGCGACGCTCGTAGATCGCGTCGCTGCAAGGCGAGCGGCCGCCGGCCTTGATGTCGCCCACGTGGATCGAGAAGGCGAGCGACTCGCGGTCCATGTGCGCGATCATCGCGACGAAGCGCGGCTCCTGGGCGAGGCTGTAGGGCGTGTCGCCCATCACGCCGAAGACGAAGCCTCCCGGGGCGGGCGGCCCGAGCGCGCAGGCAGCGGCCGAGAGCGCGGCGAAGGCGAGCGTCGCGATCCGGAGCAAGCCTCAGCTCCCCGAGATCTTCTTCAGGCGATAGAGGGCTTCGAGCGCGTCCTTCGGGGACATCTCGTCCGGCTTCAGCGCGAAGAGTGCGTCGGCGAGGACGTTCGACGGCTCCGGCTCCGGCTCGGGCGCCTGGGTTGCGGCGAAGAGGTCGGGTTGCGAGCCGCCCGGGCGCAGCTGCGATTCCAGGCGCGCGAGGTGCTTCCGCGCGACGCGCACCACGTCCTTCGGGATGCCGGCGAGGTGCGCCACGTGGATGCCGTAGGAACGGTCCGCCGGACCGCCTTCCACGCGATGCAGGAACACGATGCGATCCTTGTGCTCGACCGCGTCCAGGTGGATGTTGGCGACGTTCGGCAACTCGGCGGCGAGCTGGGTGAGCTCGAAGTAGTGCGTCGCGAAGAGCGTATAGCAGCGCACCGTCCGCGCGATATGCGAAGCGATCGCGTACGCGAGCGCGAGGCCGTCGAAGGTGGACGTGCCGCGGCCGATCTCGTCCACGAGCACGAGGCTCCTCGGCGTGGCTCCGTTCAGGATCGCCGCGGCTTCCGTCATCTCCACCATGAACGTGGAGCGCCCGCCCGCGAGGTCGTCGGAGGCGCCGATGCGGGTGAAGATGCGGTCGATCGGACCGAGGGTGGCGCTCTTCGCGGGGACGAAGCTGCCGCAGTGCGCGAGGAGCGCGATCTGCGCCACCTGCCGCATGTACGTGGATTTGCCGCCCATGTTGGGGCCGGTGATGAGGAGAAGCTGGCGCGCGCGCGTGAGCTCGGTGTCGTTCGGGATGAAGTCGTCGACCTGGCTTTCCACCACGAGGTGGCGGCCGTCGCGGATATCGATGCAATCCTCGGTGGTGAAGGCCGGGCGCGAAAGCGATAGCGCCTCGCTGGAAGCCGCGAGCGAGGCGAGGGCATCCAGCTCGGCCGCCGCCCAGGCGATCTCCTTCAGCCTCGCGAGGTGGGCATTCAGCGTATCCAGCAGGCCTTCGTAGAGAGCCTTCTCGCGCGCGAGCGCGCGCTCGCCGGCGGCGAGCGCCTTGTCCTCGAAGGCCTTCAGCTCGGGCGTGATGAAGCGCTCGGCGTTCTTCATCGTCTGGCGCCGCTTGTACTCGATCGGCACCTTGTCGAGCTGGCCCTGCGTGATCTCGATGTAGAAGCCGTGCACGCGGTTGAACTCCACGCGCAGGTTGGCGATCCCGGTGCGGCTGCGCTCGCGCTTCTCCATGTCGAGGAGGAACGCGCTGCAGTCGTCCTGGATGGCGCGAAGCTCGTCCAGCTCCGGCTCGCAGCCGTCGCGGATCACGCCGCCTTCGCGTACCAGCGCCGCGGGTTCCTCCTTCAGGGTGCGGGCGATGGCTTCGAGGATCTCGTTCGCGGGTCGCAGCGGCTCGGC
Source organism: Usitatibacter sp. (assembly GCA_036271595.1). GTDB lineage: Bacteria > Pseudomonadota > Gammaproteobacteria > Burkholderiales > Usitatibacteraceae > Usitatibacter. The sequence goes on along the minus strand of DATBAI010000078.1, from coordinate 17,374 downwards.
GCGGGCGGCGAGCCCGTCCTCGCCGCATTCGGCGAGCGTCGCGTGGAGGAGCGGAAGCGTCGCGAGCGTCTCGCGCAGGCCCGCGAGCTCCCTGGGTCGAACGCTCCTCAACGCGATGCGTGCCGTGATGCGTTCCACGTCGGACCACGCGGCGAAGACCTCCGCGAGGCGCGGATGGCGCAGCCGCGAGCTCGGGTGCGCCAGCGATTCCACCGCGGCATGCCGTGCCGCGAGCACGCGCGTATCGCGCAGGGGATGGTGCAGCCAGTGGCGCAGGCGCCGCGAGCCCATGGAGGTCGCGCAGCGGTCGAGGAGCGAGAAGAGGGTGGGCGACTCCGCCCCGGCGAGCGTCTCCGTGATCTCGAGGTTGCGGCGCGTCGCGGCGTCCATCAGCACCAGCTCGCTTTCGCGCTCGACCCGCATTCCGGTCACGTGGGGCAGCGCCGACTGCTGCGTGTGGCGGCAGTACTCGATGAGCGCGCCGGCTGCCGCGACCGCGAGCGCCACTTCCTCGACGCCATAGCCCGCGAGGTCGCCGGTGCCGAACTGGCGCGCGAGGTTGCGTCGCGCCGCCGGCTCGTCGAATTGCCACGGGTCCAGTTGCTTGAGAGCCCCCGCGAAGGCGCGCGGCGGCTCGGCATCGCGGGGAAGGAGGAGCTCGGCGGGAGCGAGGCGCTCCAGCGTTTCGCCGAGCCGCCCGAGCGAGACCTGCGTGAGGCGCAGCTCCCCGCTCGCAAGCGAGATCCAGGCGACGCCCGCCTCGTTGCCCGCGAGATTCAGCGCGGCGAGGAAGCTCTCGCGCGATGCGGCGAGGAGCGCCGGGTCGGTGAGCGTGCCGGGTGTCACGATGCGCGTGACCTTGCGCTCGACCGGCCCCTTCGAGGTCGCCGGGTCTCCCACCTGCTCGCAGATCGCGACCGATTCGCCGAGCTTCACCAGCTTCGCGAGATATTGCTCGACCGAATGGAACGGCACGCCCGCCATGCGCACGGGCTGCCCTGCCGACTGGCCGCGCGAGGTGAGCGTGATGTCGAGCAGCTTCGCCGCCTTCTCGGCGTCGGCGTAGAACATCTCGTAGAAATCGCCCATGCGATAGAAGAGCAGCATGTCCGGGTGCTCCGCCTTGAGGGCGAAGTACTGCTGCATCATGGGAGTGTGGCCGGCGGCGTTCACGCGAGCTCGGAGAGCGTGCGGTTGGCCCGGCGCATGCGCAGGCTGAGCTCGCGGCCCATGTTGAGCAGCAGCGACAGCACGGCATGCGGGTGGGAGAGGGCGAGCTGCTCGAACCCCGCGCGCTCGAGGACATAGCAGACGAGCCCGTCGTCGGCCGCGACGGTGGCCGAGCGGCGTTCGCGGTCGAGAAGCGCCATTTCCCCGAAGAAGGTTCCCTGCGAAAAAGTCACAAGGCGGCGTTCGCCGCTCGCGGGATCGCGAAGCCATACGCTCGCCGAGCCGCTCGCGATCACGTAGAGGGCGTCGCTTTCGTCGCCCTGGCGGAAGACCACGTCGCCGGCCGCATATTCGCGGCGCGAGAGCGCCGAGCGCAGCACCTCGCGGTCGGGGCCGCCGATGCCGCGCAGCAGGTCGAGGCGCTCGAACGGATATTCCCCGCCGTCGACGCAGCTTCGCAACGAGGCGAGCAGCTCGTCCTCGCACCATTCGAGCGCGTGGTCGAGGTCGCGGAACATGTGCTCGTGCGTGAATACTTCCGCCACGCCGTGGTCGATGAGGAGTGCCAACAGCTCCGGGCGCGCGTCCGCCCCGCACATCACGAGCCTGCACTTCGCGCCCCGCAATCGCTCGTCGGCCTGCAGCAGGATCTTCGCGCCCGTGCTGTCGAGCTCGGTGACCCGCGCGAGGTCGAGGACCACGTAGCGAACGCCTTCGGCGGGCGCCGCGTCGATACGGTTGTAGAGGAGCTCCGCCGAGGCGAAGAAGAGCGGGCCTTCCAGCTCGATCGCGAGGATCGCGCGCCCGTGGGAGGCGAGGAGCCCGCCGTCGAAGGCCTCGCGCGCGCGCCGCGAGTTGAATGCGTCGCCGTAGCGCTCCCGCCGGATCACGCTGCGGCTCATGCGCAGCATGAAGACCACTACCGCGATCGTCACGCCCAGGAGCACGGCCACCATGATTTCGCCGGAGAGCGCGACCGCCGCGACGACCACGATCACCGCGAGATCCACGAAGATGCCGCGCCACTGCACGGCCTTGCGCGACACGACGCGCTTGGCGAGCTCGAGGCTCCAGCGGTCGAAGAGGAGCGTTCCCGCGTAGAACACCAGCGCGCCGATCACCGCGCGGGGGATGTGGCCCAGGACCGGCGCCACGAGCGGGACCATCACGAGGAAGAGGAGCGCGTGGAAGAGGAGCGCCAGCGAATTGGTGGCGCCGCCACGCACCGCCGTGGTGGTGCTCGCGAGGCTGATGGACCCGGAGATGCCGCCCAATAGGGGCGTCACGAGGTTCGCGCTCCCCACGTTGATGAGCTCCTGCGTGCCGTTCCCCCGCCGGCGCGTGACGTTCTCGACGATCTTCGCGTTGATGAGCACGTCGAGCGAGCTCACCACGGCGATGCTCATGGCTCCGGCCAGGATCGCGGGCAGCGCATCGATGAAGCCGGGCGCGAGCGTGAGCGAGAGGATGTTGGCGAGCTCGTGCCCGTCGGGAATCGCCACGGGAATGTTGCCGAGGGTCGGGCCGAGCAGGGACCCGAAGCCCGCCACGGCGAGGACGTGGTAGGCGATCGTCCCGCCGGCGAGCCCCAGCACGAGCGGCGGCACGCGCCGCGTGATGCGCCCGCCGCGCATCACCAGGGCCAGCGTCACGGCGGCCACGAGCACGCTGAGGGGCCGCACGTCGGAGAGTGCCGCGTGCCATTGCCCGGGTGGCGGATGCGACGAGAGCCCGAGCATCACGTGGAGCTGGGAGAGCATCACCACGAGGGATGCCGAGTTCTGGAACCCGGCCATCACGGGCGTCGGGATGAACTTGACGACCTTGGCGAAGCGCGCGAGCCCGAAGCAGAGCTGGAAGAGGCCCGCCAGGGCGAGCGTGAGCAGGATCGCGGCTTCGAGCGCGTCGGGGCCGGGTGGAAGCCAGGAGGCCCGCAGGAAAAGGCCCGAGGCGACCGAGGCGATCATGAAGGCGACGAGGCTGCGCGGGGCGTAGATCGCGACGCCGCGTGCGCCGACCAGGATCGCCACCAGCCCCATGAATGCCACGGAGTAGAGCGCGGCCAGCACTCCGCGGGCGACGAAGTCCGGGCCGAACGGGGAAAAAGCGAGCGCGCCCAAGCCCATGGACATCGGCAGGGTCACCACCGCGCTCAGCATCGCGCCGACCAGGTTTCCGCGAACGGTCCCCCGCCAGGCGGGCGGCATCGTGGCGAAGGCGCGGACCTTCTCCTCGAGGGGCGAGGAGAAGAGGCGCGAGCGAAGGGAAGTCACCGGGCGATTCTATCAACCGGCCCGCCGGCACGCCGCCTTCTAGTGCAGCTTCACCTTGGGCTCGACCTGGTGGCGGATCACGCGGGCCAGCGTGTCGAGCGCCATGCGCCAGAAACCGTGCAGGGCCCAGATGTGCTGGCGGTAGAGCGAGAGGTAGAAGAATTTCGCGAGCCAACCTTCCACCCGGAATTTCTGGTTGCCGATGAAGCCCATCAGCTGGCCCACCGTGTCGTAGTCGCCGAGGGAGACGAGGGAGCCGAAGTCGCGATAGCGATACGGGAGCGCGGCCTTGCCCGAGAGGCGGCGCGCGAACGTGTCGACGAGGTGGCTCGCCTCCTGGTGCGCCGACTGCGCGCGCGGCGGCACGATGCGCCCGTCGTGCCAGGGCACGGCGGCGCAGTCGCCGATCGCGAACACGTCGTCGTCGCGGGTGGACTGCAACGTGGCTTTCACCACGAGCTGGTTCAGCCGGTTGGTCTCGAGGCCGCCCAGGTCGCGCAGCACCTCGGCGCACTTGATTCCCGCGGCCCACACGATGAAGCTCGCCGCCACGTCGTGGCCCGACGCGGTTCGAATGCCGTCGGCGCGCGCCTCGACCACTTTCTCGCCTACGAGCACGTCCACCGCGAGCTCGCGCAGCGTCCGCAGCGCGCCTTCGGCGACGTGGTCGGGAAGCCCCGGCAGGATCCGGGGGCCCGCTTCCACGAGCGTGAGCTTGATCTGCGTGGCGGGATCGAAATTCTCCAGGCCGTAGGCGGCGAGGAGCCGCACCGTGTTGTGCAGCTCCGCGGCGAGCTCCACGCCGGTCGCGCCGCCGCCCACGATCGCGATGCGGATCGCCTCGCCCGCGGCCTGGAAGTTGGCATGGAAGCAGGCGTTCACGAGCCGGCGGTGGAAGAGGTGCGCCTGCCACGCGGTGTCGAGCGTGAAAGCGTGCTCGCGAACGCCGGGCGTACCGAAGTCGTTGGATTCGCTGCCGACCGCGACCACGAGCAGGTCATAGGCGATCGAGCGTTCGGGCAGGATCTCCCGGCCTTCCTCGTCCGCGACGCGCCCGATCGTGATGCGTTTGGCGCCGCGATCGAGCCCGGTGAGCGTGCCCAGGGCGAAGCTGAACGAATGCCAGCGTGCCTGCGCGAGGTAGTCGAGCTGGTTGTGGTGGATGTCCATGCTGCCCGCGGCGACCTCGTGCAGCAGCGGCTTCCAGAGATGCGTGCGGCTCCGGTCCACCAGCGTCACGCCTGCGCGCCCATTCCTGCCGAAGCGGTCCCCGAGCTTGGTGGCGAGCTCGAGGCCTCCCGCGCCGCCGCCGACGATGACGACACGCGGGGCCATCGCTAGCCCTTCTGCTTGAGCGCCTGCATCATCGCGGAGAAGAGCTTCGCGTTCGAAGCGAGCACGCGGCCGCTTTCGAGGAAGCGGTCCTCGCCGTCGAGGTCGGCGACGAGGCCGCCGGCCTCCCGCACCAGGAGCGCACCGGCCGCCATGTCCCACGGCGAGAGCCCGATCTCCCAGAAGGCATCGATTCGCCCGGCCGCGACCCACGCGAGGTCGAGCGCGGCCGCGCCCGGGCGGCGCACGCCCGAGGTGCCGAGCATGATGTTCTTCAGCATTTGCATGTACTCGTCGAGGTTCCCGACCTCGCGGAACGGAAATCCGGTGCCGACCAGGGCCTGCTCGAGCTTCTCGGTGCGGCTCACGCGGATGCGCCGGTCGTTCAGGTACGCGCCCACGCCCCGGGTCGCCGTGAAGAGCTCGTTGCGGTTCGGGTCGAGGACCACGGCCTGCGTGGGAATGCCCTTCACCAGCAGCCCGATCGAAACGCAGTATTGCGGATTGCCGTGCAGGAAATTGGTGGTGCCGTCGAGGGGATCGACCACCCAGACGTAGTCGGACTTGCGGTCGCTTGCGCCGCTTTCCTCCGCGAGCACGCCATGGTCGGGGTAGGCCTCGCGAAGCACGCCGAGGATCGCGTCCTCGGCGGCGTGGTCCACCTCCGAGACGTAGTCCTTCTGCCGCTTGGCGCGGACGGTGAGCTTGTCGAGGTCGAAGGAGGCGCGGGTGATGAGGCTGCCCGCCTTGCGCGCGGCCTTGACGGCCGTGTTGAGCATCGGATGCATGGCGCGGATGTTACCGCGCCGGCGAGGGCCCCGCGAAGAAAGCCATGAAACGGCCCAGGTCGGGTCCCACGCGGCGCAGCTCTTCGCGCTGCACGTTGGCGAGCCTCGCGAAGACGCGCACCCCGTGCGGCGTGAAGCGCAGCGCCACTCGACGCCGGTCGCCGACGACGCGTTCCCGGCGGACCAGCTTCAGGCGCACCAGCCGGTCCGCGAGGCCCACGGCGCTGTGGTGCTTCACGAGCAGCCGATCGGCGAGGTCGCGGATGGTGACGGTTCCCGGATCCGCCCTGATCACCAGCAGCGCCTGGTATTGCTGCTGCGTGAGGCCGGCGGCCGCCGCGTTGTTGTCCGTCACCGCGAGGAAGCGGCGCAGCATGTAGCGGAACGCCGCGATCGTCTCGTACTCGGCGGCGGTCAGGTCGAGACCCCGTGCCGTCTTGCGAGCAGCCAAGTTGCCCTCGTCCGTTCTTCGGTTGCGTATTGCACTACGGAACGGCGTCTCGCGGCAAGTCACGCTTGACAACATATCGCGCTACGATATATATAGGAACCGTATCGCACGCGCTGCACGCGCCGGCAGTCGCGGACAGGGCGGGCGGTACTGGTTGCCAGGTGGGGTGCAGACGGGGCGCCGCGCAAGCGGTGCCCCGTTTTTTCTTCCTTTCCCGCAGTGGCGGGCTTGCGGCAGAATGCGCGAATGAGCGAGGAATCCGCGGCGCGCATCGCGATCGTGCTGGCGCGTCCGAGCCACCCCGGCAACATCGGCGCCGCGGCGCGCGCGATGAAGACGATGGGTTTCACGGACCTGCGCCTGGTCGCCCCGCGCCGTTTCCCGCATCCCGACGCGGACGCGTTGGCCTCGGGCGCCGTCGACGTGCTGGAGGCCGCCCAGGTCCACTCGACGCTCGCCCAGGCGATCGCCGACGTGTCGCTCGCGGTGGGCTTCAGTGCGCGCTCCCGGGAGCTCTCGCACGCCGCGATCGCGGTCCGGGAAGCCGCGCCGCGCATCGAGGAGGGATCGCGCTCGGGCGGTGCGGCGCTCCTCTTCGGCAACGAGACCTTCGGCCTCACCAACGAGGAGCTGGGCTGCTGCCAGATGCTCTGCTCCATCCCCGCCAATCCCGCATATGCGTCGCTCAACCTCGCGGCGGCCGTGCAGGTGGCGTGCTACGAGCTCGCGTTGGCGGTATCGATGCCGGGCTCGGCGAAGCACCGCGAGCGCCAGGCCGCGAGCCTCGAGGACGTCGAGGCGCTGTTCGCCCATTGGGAAACCACGATGGTGGAAAGCGGCTTCCACGACCCGGCACAGCCCAAGCGGCTCATGGAACGGATCCGGCGGCTCTTCGCGCGCACGCGCCTCGAGCGCGAGGAAGTGCGTTTCCTGCGCGGCATGCTGGCCGCCTACGAGGAAAAGATGAAGCGCTAGGTTTCGGCGCCGGCCGCGGCGGGATGCGCCGCATTGATGGTGAGCGCGGCGAGCGCCATGGCGGCGGCGAGCGCCGCGGCGGTGATGAAGACCGAGCGGATCCCGGACGTCTCCACGAGCCAGCCGCCCAGCGCCATTCCGACGCCCAGGCCGCTGATGATGCAGGTCGAGCTCCACGTGAACGCCTCGGTGGCATAGCGCGGGGGCGCGAGCCGGGAGACCAGCACCGACTGCGCCGCGATGGAAGGCGCGATCAACGCGCCTGCGAGGAAGGCGACCACGGCGAAGAGCGCGACGGGCGTGAGCGCCGCGTGCAGCAGGAGCGGCAGCGCCATGAGGCCCATCGCCCATGCGAACTGCCGCTCGACGGGCGAGCGGAAATGCAGGCCCCCGTAGAGCGAGCCGCCCACCGCGCTGCCGAGCGAGTTCACGCCGAGGAAGATTCCCCCGAGCGCGGGAGCCGCGAGCCACGCGCCGTAGGCGGGATACCCCACCTCCATGAGTCCCAGGCACACCGTGAGGCCGAACGTGGTCGCGTAGATGAGCCAGAGGCGCGGTTCGGTGAGGGGGCCCAGCAGGTGGCGCCCGGCGCCGTCGCCCGGATGGAAGTATTTCAGCGCCGGGGAGGCCATGAAGACGAGGAGCGCCACGACCACCGCCACGATCGCGCAGGCGAACGCCGCGGTCGATCCGTAGCCCGCGAGGATCGCCGCCATGAGCGCCGGGCCGAGCGTGAAGTTGATCTCGATGGTGACCGAGTCGAGGGCGAAGGCGGTGCGGCGATCCTCCTCCCGATCGAAACGGTGGCGCCACATCGTGCGGGTAAGCGTCGTGGTCGGCGTGGAGAAGAGGCCCGAGAGCGCCGCGCAGAAGGCGATCACGCCGAAGGACATTCCGTGCCTCGCCGCGAGAAGCGTCGCGGCGAGCGAGAGCGGTTGCATCACGCCGGTTACATAGAGGACGCGTCGCGGGCCCTTCCGGTCCACGATCCTGCCCACCATCGGCGCTACCGCGGCGCAGGCGAGGAAGTCGATGCCCACCGCGGCGCCGGCATCGGCGAAGTTGCCGAGCATCTCGCGAAGAAACACCAGCATCGAGAAGCCGACCATGCCGATCGGCAGGCGCGAGACGAGCCCCACCAGCAGCAGACGCGCGACGTCGGGCTGCCGGATGAACGCGGCGTACTTGCGGAGGATGCCTTGCACGGGAATAGTTGATAATTTTACTCGGGAATACTACACTCCCGCAAATGCTGAGCCGTATCCGCGAAGACATCCGTTGCGTCTTCGACCGCGATCCCGCGGCCCGAGGCGTATGGGAAGTGCTCACCTGCTATCCCGGTTTCCACGCCCTCCAGCTTCACCGCGTCGCCCATGCCTTGTGGAAGATCAAGCTGCGCTGGCTTGCGCGCTTCTGGTCGCACCTCGCCCGCTTCGTGACGGGCGTCGAGATCCATCCGGGCGCCACCATTGGACGCCGCGTCTTCATCGATCATGGGATGGGCGTCGTTATCGGAGAAACGGCGGAGATCGGCGACGATTGCACCCTTTATCACGGGGTTACCCTGGGAGGCGTGTCGTGGAACCAGGGCAAGCGCCACCCCACCTTGGGCAAGTCCGTGGTGGTCGGAGCCGGCGCCAAGATCCTGGGGCCCTTCACGGTGGGCGACGGCGCCAAGGTAGGCTCCAACTCGGTCGTGGTGAAGGCGGTCCCCGCGGGTGCGACCGTTGTCGGCATTCCGGCGCGGGTCGTGGAGGCGGGGTCGGCCGCCACCGCCGAGGCCAATCGCATGGCCTTCGATGCGTACGCGGTGAGCGGCGACCTGGACGATCCCCTGAACAAGGTGCTTCTCACCCTCGGTAGCCGCACCGAGGACATCACCGGCCGGCTTTCGGAGCTCCTGGAGAGGCTCGAGGAGTTGGAAAAATCAGCGAACAGTTCCGAACTTCGGCGAAAAGCCGGATGACGGGGTACTTGGCTATTGAACCAATAGTCGAGTAAAATTGTCGGATATAAAGGATTCGCCATGAGACTCACGACCAAGGGCCGCTTCGCGGTCACCGCAATGCTGGACCTCGCGATGCACGGCGCGGATGGGCCCGTGACACTCGCCGGTATCAGCGAACGCCAGAAGATCTCGCTCTCGTACCTGGAGCAGCTCTTCGGGAAGCTGCGGCGCGGCAACCTCGTGGAGAGCGTGCGCGGGCCGGGCGGCGGCTATCACCTCGCCCGCGATGCTTCGCGGGTCACCGTCGCCGAGATCGTCTGCGCCGTCGACGAGTCGCTGGACTCCACCCAATGCGGTGGGCGCGAGAACTGCCACGAGAACCACCGCTGCATGACCCACGACCTGTGGGAGGAGCTGAACACCACCGTCTACGGATTCCTGAAGGGCATCACGCTCGCCCAGCTCGTGGAAAAGCAGCGTACGAAACCCGTTTCCCTGGTTCGGGGACAGCCCCGTCCCCACGAAGGCCAACCCATTTCCGCATGAACATGAGCGCGCGCAAGCTTCCCATTTACCTCGACTACTCCGCCACGACGCCGGTCGACCCGCGCGTGGCCGAGAAGATGATCCCCTGGCTCACGGAGCACTTCGGCAATCCCGCCTCGCGCAGTCACGGCTACGGCTGGGAAGCCGAGGAAGCGGTGGAGAACGCGCGCGCCGAGGTGGCGAAGCTCGTGGGCTGCGACCCGAAGGAGATCGTCTGGACCTCGGGAGCGACCGAGAGCGACAACCTCGCGCTCAAGGGGGCCGCGCACTTCTACAAGGCGAAGGGCAAGCACCTCGTCACCATGAAGACCGAGCACAAGGCGGTGCTCGACACGATGCGCGAGCTCGAGCGTGAAGGTTTCGAGGTGACCTACCTCGACCCCGAGCCCGATGGCCTGCTCGACCTCGCCAAGTTCCAGGCGGCGCTTCGACCGGACACGATCATGGTCTCGGTGATGCTCGTGAACAACGAGATCGGGGTGATCCAGCCCATCGCCGAGATCGGCGAGATCACGCGCTCGCGCGGAATCATCTTCCACGTGGACGCGGCCCAGGCCACCGGCAAGGTCGCCATCGACCTGGCGGCGGTGAAGGTGGACCTCATGAGCTTCTCGGCCCACAAGACGTACGGCCCGAAGGGAATCGGCGCGCTCTACATCCGCAGGAAGCCGCGCGTGCGCCTGGAAGCGCAGATGCATGGCGGCGGGCACGAGAAGGGCTTTCGCTCCGGCACGCTTCCCACCCACCAGATCGTCGGCATGGGCGAGGCGTTCCGGCTTGCGCGGGTGGAGATGGCCACCGAGAACGAACGCATCCGCATGCTGCGCGACAAGCTGCTCGCGGGCCTGAAGGACATGGAAGAGGTCTACGTGAACGGCGACCTGGACCATCGCGTGCCGCACAACCTCAACGTGAGCTTCAATTTCGTCGAGGGCGAGTCGCTCATCATGGGGATGAAGGAGCTCGCGGTGTCCTCCGGTTCCGCGTGCACTTCCGCTTCGCTCGAGCCCTCCTACGTGCTGCGCGCGCTCGGGCGCAACGACGAGCTCGCGCACAGCTCGATCCGCTTCACCCTCGGGCGCTTCACCACCGAGGCGGACATCGATTTCGCCGTGAAGCTCATCAAGGAGCGCATCGGCAAGCTGCGCGAGATGAGCCCGTTGTGGGAAATGTACAAGGACGGGATCGACCTGAATTCGGTGCAGTGGGCAGCGCACTAGGCACGAGACAAGAGAACGCGAAAGGACTGACACATGGCTTATTCCGACAAGGTTATCGACCACTATGAAAACCCGAGGAACGTCGGTTCCTTCGGGAAGGAAGAAAAGGGCGTGGCGACCGGCATGGTGGGTGCGCCGGCCTGCGGCGACGTGATGAAGCTGCAGATCAAGGTGAACGAGCAGGGCATCATCGAGGACGCGAAGTTCAAGACCTACGGCTGCGGCTCGGCCATCGCCTCGTCGTCGCTCGTCACCGAATGGGTGAAGGGCAAGAGCGTGGACGAGGCCTCGACGATCAAGAACACGCAGATCGCCGAGGAGCTGGCGCTCCCGCCGGTGAAGATCCACTGCTCGATCCTCGCCGAGGATGCCATCAAGGCAGCCGTCGCGGACTACCGCAAGAAATACGCGGACCCCGCGGCCGAGAAGAAGGCTGCCGACTGACATGGCGGTCACCCTCACCGAGCGCGCGGCCGACCACGTGCAGCGCTACATCGAGAAGCGCGGCAGGGGCGTCGGCCTTCGCGTGGGCGTTCGCACGACCGGCTGCTCCGGCCTCGCCTACAAGCTCGAGTTCGCCGACGAGGTGCACGCCGAGGACTCGACCTTCGAATCCAACGGCGTTCGCGTGCTCATCGACCCGAAGAGCCTCGCTTACCTGGACGGCACCGAGCTCGATTTCGTCCGCGACGGCTTGAACGAAGGGTTCAAGTTCAACAACCCGAACGAGAAGGACCGTTGCGGCTGCGGGGAGTCTTTCAACGTTTGACCGCCGCATTCACTCGCGACCATTTCGAGCTGATGGGGCTCGCGCCCTCGTTCGCGCTCGACCCTTCGGTGCTGGAGTCGCGCTACCGCGACCTGCAGGGCCGCGTTCATCCTGACCGTTTCGCCGCTGCGCCCGCAGCCGAGCAGCGCCTGGCGCTCCAGTGGGCGGCGCGCGCGAACGAGGCTTACCAGACGCTCCGGGATCCCGTGGACCGGGCCCGCTACCTCCTCTCGCTGAAGGGCTTCGACACGGGGGAGGAAACCAACACCGCCATGCCCGCGGACTTCCTCATGCAGCAGATGGAATGGCGCGAAGGCGTGGCCGAGGCGCAGGCCGCGCACGACGCGGCGAGGCTCGGCGCGCTGCGCGATGCGATCGGGAAGGAGCGCTGCGAGATGCTTCGCCTCCTCGAGCGCGCCATCGATCGCGATTCCAACTACGACGCCGGCTGCTCCCTCGTGCGCAAGCTGCGCTTCCTCGAGAAGCTCGACGAGGAGATCGACGAGGCGTTGCAGTGATCCGCCCCGGCACGCGCGAGCGCATCGAGGCGGCGCACCGGTTCGGCGCGTTCTACCGCGGCTACCTCGCGAGCCACTATCCGATGGCGCTCGTATCGCTCGACGCCATGGGCGCCGACGATGCCGTGCTCGACCGCTTCGGCGCGACCTACCTTTCCAACCTCGAGCCGATCGAGCCGGCGGTGGTCACGATCGCGCCGGGCGACGAGGCCGCGCACCTGGGTTCGCCGCGCGCGTTCCCCGAATGGGCCACGTATTTCAATGCCGCGATCGCGGGCGAGGGCATGGACGCCGTGCTCGTGCGTTGGACCGGCCGTCTGTTGCCCGCGGTCGCAGCCGGTGCCTTCCACGGCGCGATCCGGACCGCATACGCGCTCGAAGGCGGCTCGCCGCGCGAGCTCGCGCACGCGCTCGCCTATTGGGCCGCGGCCTACGAGACGCTGCCGGAAATGCCGCCTGCCTCGGGCAAGCTTTCGTGCGACGAAGTGCTCGCCGCGGTCGGCCGCGATCCCGCATTCGCCGCTAGCCGGCCGCCGGGCGGCAATATCATCGAGCGCACGGCGGCCGCGGCGCGCATGCCGCAACTGGCTACGCACGTCGCGAGCACGGACCCGGCGCGGCTCGACCTCGACGCGATCGCGCGCGCGTTGCTTCGCGCCTACGCCGCGTCGGGCAACTTCACCCTCCTGCACGGTGTGACCGGCACGCACGCCTTCCGCCTGCTGTCCGCGCATGCGAGCGACGCCGACGCGTCCCTGGGCGATCTCTGGTCCGCCCTCGTCGCCGCCTATGCAGGCGCGGGCGCACCGCGAGTCGAAGGCTGGGGCCTCGGCCTCGCGGGCGCCGACTCGCTCGACTGGCCCGCGATTCACTCGCGCGCGCTCGATCGCGAGGATGAGCACGACATCAAGCTCGCCTATACCTGCTGGCGCGAATGGCAGCACAGGGGCGACGATCTCTACCGGCGCGCGGCGAGCGCGCGCCTCGCCTGACCATGGCGCTGCTGCAGATCTCCGAGCCGGGCGAGTCCCCCGAGCCGCACCAGAAGCGGATCGCGGTGGGAATCGACCTGGGCACGACGCACTCGCTCGTCGCAACGGTGCGCAGCTCCGCCGTGGAGGTGATCGCCGACGAGGAGGGACGGGCGCTGCTTCCCTCGATAGTGCGTTACCTCGGCGGCGACCGCGTGGATGTAGGTTACGGCGCACGCGCGGCCCAGGCCGACGACCCCGCCAATACGGTGGTCTCGGTGAAGCGCTTCATGGGCCGCGGCGTGGCGGATGTCGCCCGCTACGGTGCGCTTCCCTACCGGTTCAAGGAAGCGCCCGGCATGGTGAGCATCGAGACCGTGGCGGGGGCACGTTCTCCCGTGCAGGTTTCGGCCGAGATCCTCAAGGTGCTTCGCGACCGAGCGGAGCGTGCCCTCGGAGGCGAGCTCTTCGGCGCCGTGGTGACGGTGCCCGCGTACTTCGACGACGCGCAGCGCCAGGCCACCAAGGACGCGGCGCGGCTCGCGGGCCTGAACGTCCTGCGGCTGCTGAACGAGCCCACCGCGGCCGCGGTCGCTTACGGGCTCGACCACGGGTCCGAAGGCACCTTCGCCATCTTCGACCTCGGCGGGGGAACCTTCGACATCTCCATCCTGCGGCTCACGCGCGGAGTCTTCGAGGTCCTCGCCACGAATGGAGACTCGGCGCTCGGCGGCGATGACTTCGACCACGCGATCGCCCTTCACTGGCGCGGCCACCACCGGCTCGCGGACGCCGGCGGAGGCGATACGCGGCGCCTGCTCGCCGCGGCTCGCGAGGTGAAAGAGCGCCTGTCCGACGCGACCGAGGCCGACATCCACATCACGCTTTCGTATGGGCAGAAGCTGCACTTGAGGCTCACGCGCGCGGAATTCGAGCAGCTCACGGCTGCGCTGGTGCAAAAGACCCTCGGCCCCTCCCGCAAGGCGCTGCGCGATGCCAAGCTCTCCGTGAAAGACGTCGACGGCGTGGTGCTGGTGGGGGGCGCCACGCGCATGCCGCACCTTCAGCGCGCGGTCGAGTCGTTCTTCGCACGGCCCCCGCTCAAGGATCTCGATCCCGACCAGGTCGTGGCCCTCGGGGCCGCGATCCAGGCCAATGTCCTCGCCGGCAATCGCGCACCCGGCGACGACTGGCTGCTGCTCGACGTGATCCCGCTTTCCCTCGGCCTGGAGACCATGGGCGGGCTCGCCGAGCGCGTGATCCCGCGCAACTCGACGATCCCCGTGGCGCGTGCCCAGGAGTTCACCACCTTCAAGGACGGACAGGCCGCGATGGCGATCCACATCGTGCAGGGCGAGCGCGAGCTGGTGGCCGACAACCGCTCGCTCGCGCGCTTCGAGCTGCGCGGCATCCCGCCGATGGTGGCGGGCGCGGCGCGCATCCAGGTGACCTTCCAGGTGGACGCCGACGGGCTGCTCTCGGTCTCGGCGCGGGAGAAGACGACCGGCGTCGAATCCTCGATCGTCGTGAAACCGTCGTACGGACTCTCCGACGACGAGGTGTCGCGCATGTTGCAGGAGGGCTTCTCGCATGCGAACGTCGATCGCGACGCCCGCGCGCTCGCCGAGCAGCGCGTGGAGGCCGAGGCGCTGCTGGGCGCCTTGCGCGCCGCGCTCGCGCGCGATGCCGACCTTCTCGACCCCAGCGAGCGCCGCACCCTCGAGGCCGCCATGGCCGAGCTCGAGCGCGCCTGGAGCGGGCCCGACCATCGCCGCATCAAGGACGCGGTCGGGGCGCTAAACCATGCGAGCGAGCCGTTCGCCACGCGCCGCATGGATCGCGCGGTTTCGGGCGCGTTGTCGGGACGACGAGTCGACGAGGTCGAGCGCAAGTGACGAAGCTCACCGTCCTGCCGCACGACGTGCTCTGCCCGCAGGGCGTGGAAATCGACGCGAACCCCGGCACGTCGATCTGCGATACGCTGCTCTCGAACGGCATCGAGATCGAGCATGCCTGCGAGAAGAGCTGCGCCTGCACCACGTGCCATGTGATCGTGCGCAAAGGCTACGACACGCTCGAGCCGCCCACCGAGAAGGAGGACGACCTCCTCGACAAGGCATGGGGGCTCGAGCTCACCTCGCGCCTTTCCTGCCAGGCGCGCGTGGGCGAGGATCCGCTCACCATCGAGATTCCCCGCTACACCCTGAACCAGGTCTCGGAGGCCAAGCGATGAAATGGATCGACTCGCGCGAGATCGCGATCGCGCTCTCGGAAGCGCACCCCGATACCGACCCGGCACGCGTGAACTTCGTGGACCTGCGCAACATGGTGATGGCGCTCGCCGGTTTCGAGGACGACCCGAACCGCTCCGGCGAGAAGATCCTCGAAGCGATCCAGGCCACCTGGATCGAGGAGGCCGAATGAGCGACCAGGTCCTGGTGGATCCGGCGCGGCTACGCTACTTCATCGCGATGGCCTTCGAGGCGGTGGGCATGCCCGCAGCCGACGCGCGCACCGTGGCGGGCCTCATGGCCGAGGCCGACCTGCAAGGCTCCGACGGCCACGGCGTGATCCGCCTCCCGCAATACCTGAAGCGCATCCGCGCGGGCGGCGTGAACCTGCAGCCCAACATCCGCATCGTGCAGGAGCGCGCCGGGACGGCGCTCATCCATGGCGACAACGGCATGGGCCACCTGGTGATGAAGCGCGCGGCCGAGGTCGCCATGGAGAAGGCGCGGATCGCGGGCATCGGTTGGGCCGGCGCGCAATGGAGCAACCACGCGGGCCCCGCCTCCCTGTACGTGCGCATGATGCTGGCGCACGACATGGTGGGGCTCTACTTCGCGGTGGGCAACGCAAATCACCTGCCGCCCTGGGGCGGGCTGGAGATGCTGCTTTCCACCAATCCCATCGCGGTGGCGATCCCCACCGCCGAGGAGCCGCCCATCGTGCTCGACATGGCGACCACGGTCACCGCGTACGGCAAGGTGAAGGCAAAGGCCGCACGGGGCGAAGCGATGCCCGAGGGCTGGATGGTGGACCGCGAG
The DNA here is from genome assembly GCA_036271595.1 of Usitatibacter sp. Taxonomy (GTDB): domain Bacteria; phylum Pseudomonadota; class Gammaproteobacteria; order Burkholderiales; family Usitatibacteraceae; genus Usitatibacter. The sequence continues at coordinate 1,366 of DATBAI010000078.1, read as the reverse complement.
GGCAAGCCGCTCACGGATCCGCGTCGCGCCGCGGAAGGCGTGCTCCTTCCCATCGGCGGCTACAAGGGTTACGGCCTCGCGCTCGTCGTGGGGCTCATCGCGGGCACGCTCAACGGCGCGGCCATGGGACGCGACGTGATCGACTTCAACGCCGACGCGAAGAGCGCGACCAACACCGGGCAGGCGGTCGTCGCCATCGACCCGTCCGCCTTCGGCGACGTCGCCGGCTTCAAGGCCGCCGTGGACAAGGTGATCCGCGACCTGCGCGGCTCCGAGCGCATGCCGGGCGTCGAGCGCATTCGAATGCCCGGCGAGCAGAGCCACGCGAAATCCGTCCGCCAGCGCAAGGAAGGGATCGCCATCTCCGCTTCGCTCATGCAAAATCTCGATCGCCTCGCCGAGACGCTCGACATCCCGGCGCTTCGCACCAACTAGGAGCCAAACCGATGCGGTCCTTCCTTCGCCTCCTCGTCGCGGCGCTCGCCGCGCTGCCTCTCGCGGCCGCCGCGCAGGCCTATCCCGCCAAGCCGATCCGCATGATCGTGCCGCTCGCCGCCGCGAGCGCCGTGGACAACGCCGCGCGCATCCTGGCCCAGAAGATGTCGGAGGGCCTGGGCCAGCAGATCGTGATCGAGAACCAGCCCGGCGCCTCCGGGCAGATCGGCGCGGATCGCGTAGCCAAGGCGGCGCCCGACGGCTACACGATCGGCGGCTTCAACGACAGCATCATGACGATGCTGCCCAACATGGGGCAGAAGCTGCCGTGGGACATCCTCAGGGACTTCGAGCCCGTCTCGCTCGTGGCGACCATCGAGTGGGGGCTCGTCGCAAGCAACCAGTCGGGCATCCACAGCGCGGCCGATCTCATCGCGCGAGCGAAGGCGAAGCCCGGCGAGGTCAATTTCGGCTCGGGCGGCATCGGCAGCCCGCAGCACATCGCCATGGCGCTCTTCGCTTCCACGGCCGGGATCCAGCTCACCCACGTCCCGTACAAGGGCGCCTCGCAAGCCGCGCTCGGCGTGGCGGCGGGAGAAGTGCCGGTGGCGTTCCAGGGATTGGCCACGGTCGCGGGCCTCGCGCGCGGGGGAAGGGTGAAGCTCGTGGGCGTGGCGACGCCCGAACCGCTCGCCGCATTTGCGAACGTGCCCACGGTCGCTTCGTCGGGGCTTCCGGGCTTCCAGTTCAACTCGTGGTTCACGATCGTCGCGCCGGCCGGAACGCCCAAGGAGATCGTCGCGCGCCTGAACGCCGAGATCGTGAAGGCGCTCGCCGATCCCGGAGTGCGCCAAAAATTCCGCGACCAGGGGCTTACGGTACGAGGCTCGTCCCCGGAGGAGCTCGGGGTGGCCACCCGCGAGCAGCTCGC
>DATBAI010000077.1:0-116589 GCA_036271595.1 Usitatibacter sp. | reverse complement strand
GAGCGAGCTCCAGTACGGAAAGATCCCGGCGCTCGAGAAGCAGATCAAGGAAGCCGAGGACGCGCCGGCCGCGGAAGGCACCAACAAGCTGCTTCGTACCCAGGTCGGCGTGGAAGAGATCGCCGAGGTGGTGTCGCGCTCAACCGGCATTCCGGTCTCGAAGATGATGCAGGGCGAGCGCGCGAAGCTCCTTTTGATGGAGGACCGTCTCCACCAGCGCGTGGTGGGGCAGGACGAGGCCGTGCGGTTGGTCTCCGATGCGATCCGCCGTTCGCGCGCCGGTTTGTCGGATCCGAACAGGCCCTATGGGTCGTTCCTGTTCCTGGGTCCCACGGGCGTCGGCAAGACTGAGCTTTCGAAGGCGCTCGCGGAATTCCTGTTCGATTCGGAAGACCACCTCGTGCGCATCGACATGTCCGAGTACATGGAGAAGCACTCGGTGGCTCGCTTGATCGGCGCGCCTCCGGGGTATGTGGGATACGAGGAGGGCGGTCACCTCACCGAGATCGTGCGCCGCAAGCCCTACTGCGTGATCCTCCTCGACGAGATCGAGAAGGCGCACCCGGATGTGTTCAACGTTCTACTGCAAGTGCTGGACGACGGGCGTTTGACCGACGGTCAGGGCCGCACCGTGAACTTCAAGAACACGGTGCTCATCATGACCTCCAACCTCGGCTCGCAGATGATCCAGCAGATGGCCGACCAGGACTACCAGGTCGTGAAGCTCGCGGTGATGGGCGAGGTGAAGACCCATTTCCGCCCCGAGTTCATCAACCGCATCGACGAGATCGTGGTGTTCCACGCTCTTGATGAAGCCAACATCGCCGCGATCGCTCGCGTGCAGCTAAAGAACCTCGAGAAGCGCGTGGCTTCGATGGACATGGAGCTGACGGTTTCGGATGCTGCGGTGGTGGAGTTGGCCAAGGCGGGGTTCGATCCCGTGTACGGCGCGCGGCCGCTAAAGAGGGCGATCCAGCAACAACTGGAGAACCCGCTCTCGAAGGCAATCCTCGAAGGGAAGTTCGGGCCGAAGGACACGATCGCCGTGGATGTGAAGAATGGGGTGTTTACGTTCGAGAAAGCGAAGGTGCGAGAGAAGAAGGCGGCTTGATCGTCATCCCGGGCGCCGCAATTGCGGCGATGGCCCGGGATCCAGTCCGAAAGGGCCGCCTTGCGCGGTCCTTTCTTTTCGGATGGGCTGGCATCCAGTACGATCTTGCACCGACGATCAACTCGATACTCCGATGCGCAATTTCGTTGTGGTCCTCGCCGGTGCATTATTCTTGGCGGCCTGCGCTACGCCCGTCTACCTGTCACCGATCAACCTGCGCGGGGCGCGTTTCACCGCCCCCATGCCCCCCGAGCCCGGCCTTGCCCGCGTGTACATCTTCCGGCCCGAAGTGGGCGAGACCGGCGGGCTCGATACCCCGATGGTGCTCGTGGATGGCAAGGCCACCTTCGTGCTCGACTTGCTGAGCTACAGAGACCTGGAGTTGCCGCCCGGGGAGCACGTGATAAAGACGCAGCCAAACCTCCTGGACAGCGCGAAATGGGGAGGCGAGATGCGAATCGAAATGCAGGCGGGCGCAACGTATTACGTCGCCATCTGGGGCGACCCCAAGTACGTCCAGGCTCCCACCACGATGATGTTTTCCACGCCTGCCGGGCTCCTATCCCTGCCTATCGGACCCACTCGCACGCACGTCGTGGCCAATGGCGTGAGGTTCGAGCTGTTCGAGGAGTGGAAGGCGCTCAACCATCTGAAACGCAAGCGCGCCGCGCGCTTGGAAGCTGGTCTTTGAACATCCACGGCATTGATCCCAATCGACAGTGCTGGAACGGCCCCTTTTTTGCGGCTTGTCCAGCCCACTTCCCGTTTGTAGCCGGTAGACCGTAGCTCGTCGGAATCGGCTCGCACCCCCTGAGGAGGGGCGCCAGACTCGCTCGTCTGTCACCGAGGGAGGACCACATGTCCAAAGTCTTCAGTCAGTGCCTGCTGGCCCTCTTGGCCGGCCCGCTCTGCTTCTTCCAAACCGTCGCAGCCGCAGCCACCGGCCAGCTCGTCACCACCCAATGGCTCCAGCAAAACCTCTCCCGAGCCGACCTCCTCATCATCGACGCCTCCCCCGGCAAGCTCCACGCCGCCGGGCACATCCCGGGCGCGGTGAGCGTGGACGTCTTCACCTACGGCGCCCGCGATATGACCACGGCCGAGAAGGAGAAGCAGGTCCAGTCGTGGGGCGTCGATAGCACCAGGCAAATAGTCATCTACGACCAGGGCGGCGGCTACCTCGCGCCGAGCCTCCTCTTCGACCTCTACTACCACGGCTTCCCGCGCGATCGGCTGGCGGTCCTCGATGGCGGGCTCGCGAAGTGGAGGGCGACGGGAGGCGCGGTCACGAAGGAGCCGACGCCCAAGCCTGCGCCGGGCACCTTCCGCCTGACGAAGGTCGAGGACGAAGTGCGGGCGCGCCTGCCGGAATTCCTCGCGGCAAGCGGCGACACCACGAACAGCAGTGTCGTCGAGGCGTTGAGCCCCGGCATGCACTTCGGGGCCGAGAAGTTCTTCGACCGCGCGGGCCACGTGCCCAACGCCATCTCGACCCCAACCGAGGACTTCTTCAACGACGACAAGACTTTCAAGTCACCCGAGGAGCTTCGGCGGATGTTCGCTTATCTCGGTGTCACGCCCGATCGCCACGTGTACTCGCATTGCGGCGGCGGCATCGCGGCGACGGTGCCGTTCTTCGCCATGAAGTTCATGCTCGACTACCCGGACGTGAAGCTCTACAAGGAATCGCAGATCGAGTACCTGCGCGACGATCGTGGGCTGCCGCTCTGGACCTACGACGAGCCGACGATGGTGCGCGAGAAGACCTGGCTTGCCGGCTGGAACGCGCGCATGTTGCGCATGTTCGGGGTCTCGCGCCTTTCCGTCGTGGACATTCGCCCCGCCGCGGCCTTTGGCCAGTCGCACGTGCCGTTCGCCATCAACGTCCCCGCCGAAGTCTTCCGGCGCGATCTCGCTTCCCCTGCGAAGCTCGCGGAATACCTGGGCGCCGCGGGCATCGATATGAGCGAGGAAGCCGTGATCGTCTCCAATGGCGGCCTCAATCCGGATTCGGCGCTCGCATACCTCGCGCTCGAGCAGCTCGGCCAGAAGAAGGTCTCGGTGCTCTCGGATTCGGTGGACGACTGGGCCTTCGCGGGCCTTCCCGTGGACCGGGCCGCCGAAGCGGCCGGTGTGAAGCTACCCGCGAATTCCTTCACGTCGCCCAAGCCATATCCGGCCCAACTGCGCGCCGGCATCGTGACGAGCAATCCCGCCGCCACGAAAGGCCTCTATCCCAAGGTGTACGTCGCCGCGGGAAAGTCCGTTCCCATGCATGTGCCCGCGGGCAACGTCGTGCACGTGCCCTACACAGACCTCGTGAACACCAACGGCACGCCCAAGGACGCGAAGGACATCTGGGCCGCGCTCGTGAAGGCCGGCGTTCCGCGCTATGCGGAGATCGTGAGCTTCTCCGACGATCCGGGCGAGGCGGCGGCGAACTACTTCGTGTTCAAGCTGATGGGATACCCGGATGTTAAGGTCTGGGTGATGTAGGGACTGGATCCCGGACTATTGCCGCGATTGCGGCATCCGGGATGACAAGACTAATGACAAACCGACATCGAATCCCCGCGCTCGCCGCCTGGACGATCGCGCTGGCGTTGGCCTTCGGGCCGAGCGCCGTTCGCCCAGCCTCCGCCATTCCAGGGGACGTGCTCGGCATGTCGCTCGAAAGCCTTGGGCCGATGCCCCACGATCCGGGCAACCGGTGGGCGGATAACGCGGCGGCCGCTGCGCTCGGGCAGCGGCTCTTCTTCGACGAACGCCTCAGTGGCAATGGCCATGTGTCGTGCGCGACGTGCCACGACCCCGAGAATGATTTCCAGGACTCGATGCCGCTCGCCAAGGGCATGGGCACGACCAATCGGCGCACGATGCCCATCGCGGGCGCTGCCTACTATCCGTTCCTCTTCTGGGACGGCCGCAAGGACAGCCTGTGGGCGCAGGCGCTGGGGCCGCTCGAAAGCCCGGTCGAGCATGGCGGCGATCGCGGCCAATACGCGCGCATCGTGGCGACCTACTATCGTGACGAGTACGAGCGGGTGTTCGGGCCCATGCCGAAGCTCGGAGACCGCGAGTCGGCGACACGTGTGTACGTGAACATCGGCAAGGCCATCGAGGCTTACGAGCGGCGCTTCGCGTTCGTTCCGTCGCGGTTCGATCGTTTCGTGGCCGAGTGGCGCAAGGCTGGCGTGGCTCCGCGCGGCATCCTCGATGAGAAGGAGCTCGCAGGGCTCGCGCTATTCGTGGGGAAGGCGGATTGCGTCCAATGCCACAAGGGCCCGCTCTTCACGAATCATCTGTTTCGCAACACGGGTGTTCCGGCGGTGGATTCGCTGCCGCGGGACCAGGGGCGTGCGCAGGCGATCGCCGCGTTGCGCTCCGACGAGTTCAATTGCCGCAGCCGCTGGAGCGATGCGAAGGCGAAGCAATGCCGCGAGCTTCCCCAACGGGTTCCCGCGAGTGAACGGGCGTTCAAGGTCCCGTCGCTGCGCAACGTGGCGGACCGCGCGCCCTACATGCATGCGGGGCAATTCGCGACGCTCACGGAAGTGCTGGACCACTACAACCGGGCACCCAAGGCGCCGTCGGGTCAATCGGAGCTGAAGCCGTTGCATCTCAGCCGTGCCGAGATGGATCAGCTCGAGGCGTTCCTTCGCACGCTGAGCGGCGGGGTTTCGGACGCGAAAGGTGTTCCCGCGAAGGCTGTCATTCCCGCGGAGGCTGTCATTCCCGCGAAGGCGGGAACCCAGCCATAGACGGACGTTTCCTCTTTGGCTGGGCCCCGGCCTTCGCGGGGGTGACAGTCGTCGCGGGGGTGACAGCCTTCGCGGAGTGACGCTACATCTTGCTTAGTGGTTCAGCGCGATGTCCGCGATGACGCCGGTGGCGATCGCGGCGAGGACGTAATCGTCGCCGTTGCGAACCCAGTGATAGCCGTGCGGCGGCTCGTGCAGGCGACGCTCGCGCCAATCGTTCACCACGTATTCGTTGCGATGGTCTTCGGCGCGAAGGCGCTCGCCCTTTTGGTAGTGGTGATGCTCTTCGTGGCGATCGCGGTCGCGGTCATGGTCATGCTCGTCGGCCATCGCGAACGTGGGGGCGACCAGGGCGAACGCGAAGAGGGCGGCAGTAACGGTCTTTCTTTTCATGGAGTCTCCGGTCTTGGCATGGGAGGGAATAGCTTCCGCGATGGTCCGCTCGCGCCAACCCGCCGTCTGTCCCTCGCGGCAAGATCCGGGTGTGGGAGTGCTCCTACAGCGTTACATCTGCTTGAATAGATTCAGGTAGCTGCGGCTCACCGGAAGCACCTCTTCGCGGCCCCTCAAATGAATCTGGCCGGTCTCGTTGGCAAGGCGCGTGAAGTGGCTGATGGCGCGGCGGTTCACGACGACGGACCGGTGCACCTGGAGGAATTCCTCCCCATCGAGCTGGTCCATGAGTTCCTTCAGCGTCGCGCGGATGAGCCCTTCGGCGAGCCGGCCGTCGCCGCGCCAGGAAACCAGCGTGTACTTCTCGTCCGACTTCATGAAGTCGATGTCCTCGACCGGAATGAGTCGCACCGCCGTTCCCACCGTCGCATGGATCCATTTGAGCGGCTTCGCTCCCGCCTTCTTCTGGATGTGCTCCGCCAACTGCTCGAGCAACGCGGCGGTCTCTGGAGGTAGCGCTTCCGCCGCGGCGAGCCGCTCTTTCAGGCGCGCTACCGTGTCGGCGAGCCGCTCGGCATCGAGGGGCTTCACCAGGTAGTCGATCGCGCGTTGCTCGAAGGCCTGCACCGCGTATTGATCGTGGGCCGTGACGAACACGAGCTGCGCGCGCCCACCGATCTGGCGTGCGGCATCGACGCCGGACAAGCCGGGCATGTGCACGTCCAGGAAACAGATGTCCGGCTTCAACGACTCGAACTGCTCGAGCGCTTCACGGCCGTTGCGCGCCTGCGCGACGATCTCGAGCTCGGGCCACGTATCGGCCAGCATGCGGGCGAGCGACGTTCGCAGCAGCGGCTCGTCGTCGGCGATGATCGCGGTGGGCCGCTGCACGCTCATGCCATACCCAGGGCGGGGAAGTCCGCCTCCGCGCGCACGCCGTGCGGCATGATCGTGGCAAGGCGCACCTGCGCGCCATCGCCGAAGACGATCTTCAGGCGCTCGCGCAAGGAAGAAAGGCCCGTTCCGAGCCCTTCGCCGCCGGCTTTGAGGCCGGCCCCGGTGTCGCTCACCTCCGCACGGCAGCGGCCGTCGACCACGGTCACGCGCACGTCGATGCGGCCGCCTTCCTCGCTCGGATCGATGCCATGGTGCACGGCATTCTCCACCAGCGTGAGAAGCGTGGTCGGAGGGCAGCGAAGCTTCAATGCCGCCTCATCGGCATGCACCGAGTATTGCAGGCGATCGGGCATGCGCATCTGCATGAGCTCGAGGTACGAGCGCACGAGCTGAAGCTCCTGCCCCATGTTGGCTTCGGATTCGCGCAGGCGCGGAACGGCGGCGCGGAGATAACCGATGAGGCTATCGAGCACCGTGGCCGCCTGCGGAGATCCGGAGACCACGAGCTCGCGCACGTTGGCGAGCGTATTGAACAGGAAATGCGGCTCGACATGGGCCTGCACCATCCGCAACCGCGCGTCGAGCGCCTTGCGCTCGAGTTCACTTTTCGCAAGCTCGAAGCTGCGCGCCGCGAGGTCGCGTTGGCTGAAGAGCGCGGCGACCACGGTCCACGGCGCCACCAGGAGACCCGTGCCAATCATGGTCCCGAAGCCGCTGAGCCGGGTCTCGCTCCTCCAGAACGGCACCGATTCGCCGGCGGTGAGGATGAGGTAAATGAGCAGCACGGTGGGCGGGATGACGATCACCACGGCCACCACCTGGATCGCCCAGCGGGCGACCCAACTCGGCAGCGTGCGCGGCCAGCGCTCGAAGACCCCGAAAGCGGTCAGGGTGGCGAGGCCTACCAGCATGTACCGGCCGACCACCTCCCATGTGGCCACCGAGGCGACGTACGTGGGGCTCATGAGGAGCCCGACCACGGTGGCGACGCTCAGGGCGAGTGCGATGCGGCGCCAGCCGTAGATCGGGGGCGCGCCGGGGGCTCTGTCGGCAGTCATGGGCGCATTGTGCCGCTTGGCGCCCTGCGGCTGGACTGCCTTGCGACCGGAGGCGGCCCGCGAAGGCCGAGCTACGTCAAGAGGCGACGGGCGGCGGCGCCCAGAGCCGTCCTGGATCGCGCTTCATCACGAGGCCCGCGGCGGCGTGAAGCGAGGCCGGTTCGAGGAGGCCATTGGTCGCGGCGCCGAGCAGCCATTGCTCCAGGTTCCCGCCGGTGCGCGCAAAGCCCGTCTGCTTCAGCAAGCCGTAGAAGCCGGCGGCGAGGACGTGCATGCCGCCATCCTGCTGCACGAATCGTAGCGCCGGATCATCGCTCACGCCCAGGCGCTCGGAGATGACCTGGTCCAGCGACTTCACGAGATCCTCGTTCAGGATTCCTTCGAGCGTGCTATAGCCGAAGGCCGGATCGTGCTCCTTCACGATTCGTTGCAGCACCGTGTCGCGCCGCAGCACGGCAAGCGCCGCCGTGGCCGCGCGTCCCCTCATGTCCACGGGCGGGTGGAGCAGCTCGTGCGCGGCTGTCTGGATCGCGATCCGGTCGTCATACTCGATTCCGGTGAGGAATTTCTGCCCGATGACCTTCACGCCATGCGGCTTGCAGAATTCCAGGAGGATGATCTCGATCTCGGGATCGAATTTCCGCCCGGTGAAGTACTCCACCTCGGCGACCACGTCGGCGGCGGCGAGGCGTCGGCGCAACTCCGGAATGCGCCGCGCGGCGGTCGCATCGAAGATGGCGCGGCGGAATTCGGGGAAGCCCGCCTCGCGCATGGCGATCAGGATCTTTCGAAGGATGGGCGCCCGCTGCACGAAGCGCTTCCACGTCTCCTCGCCGTATTCATCCCAATAGATGCTCGCCCGCAGCGGCGCCTTGAGGAGCGCGGGGTGATCGAGCGAGCTCAGCAGCTCGCCGAGGGTCGCGTCCGGCCCTGCCGAGATGTAAAGATCGAAGAAGGGCGAAAACAGCCCGTCGGTGGCTGCGATGTCGCGCTTCAGGTCCTTCAACGTCGCGAGCGCCTCCGGATTCATTTTCGGCGCGAATTCGGCCACGGCCTTCTCGTAATATTCGACGTAGAACGGATCGCCCGAGAGCGGCGCCATGAACGCCACCGCATCGAAGCCCTCCGATCCGCGCGTGATCCAGCGGGTGCGCGACACGGCGGCCTCGGCCGCGCGCGTCGAAACGGGCACGAGGGCCAGCGCAGCCGCTCGCAGTAGATCGCGTCGATTCATCGTCTCGGATATCCTCTGCCCATGCAGCGGCGAACATATCCGGCCTCGTGCACCGCGGTATTGGACGATTCGAAGGTTTCGCCCAAGGCTCGTGGGCACGCCGGCTTCCATGGCCTCGAGCGAGGCGTGCGTGCCATTTCCGGGGCGCGCGGCGTCTGGGTGAGCCATCCGCCCGGCCAGGTGATCGGCGAGCACCGCCACGACTGGCCGTACCTGATGCTTCCCTCCGTCGGCGGCTACGTGGAGCGATACGAGGCGGGCGACGTTCATGTCGCGGGGCCTTCGGTGGTCTTCCATCCCGCGGGCACGTGCCATGCGAATCGCATCGGCGAGCGCGGCATGGAGACCGTGACGCTCGAGTTCGATCCGGATTGGATCCGGCTTGCCGGGGTTTCATTGCAGCGATCCCGAACGTGGGTTGGCGGCGCCGTGGCGATCGCGGCGGGCAGGCTCGCGACCCTCTGGGGGAACGCCTCGGCACACGATGGGCAAGTGGCGAGGGCGACGAGCGCATTTCTCCGGTTCGCGCTCACGCAGCAGAGCGGGCCGCGCCCCGAATGGCTGGACGACGTCCAGCGGATGCTCGAAGCGCCCGAGGTGCCCGCGACCGCCGAGATCGCGCGCCGCCGGGGGCTTCATCCCGCGTGGCTCGCGCGCGCCTATCGCCACGCCACCGGCGAAGGGATCCACGCCACGGTGCGGCGCCGGCGCGTGGAGCGTTCGTTGCTGCTGCTGCGTACGACCGACCTGCCGCCCGCGCACATCGCATCGGCCGCCGGCTTTTTCGACCAGAGCCACATGATCCGCGGATTCAGGACCGTCCTCGGCCGCACTCCCATGCAGGTTCGTGCCGAGCGCGAGCTGATGGGAAGCCTTTGCGCATGATCACGCTGGACCTCCGCTGCGCGCCGAAAGCATGAGCACGGGGGCGCCGCGCCAGCCGCAGATCCAGTTCGCACGCTCTTCCGATGAGACGCGGATCGCATATGCCGTGACGGGTGAAGGGCCGGCGCTGGTCCGCGCCTCGCACTGGCTCGGCAACCTCGACTTCGACTGGCAGACTCCCGTCTGGGGTCCGTGGATCGGCGCGTTGAGCGAGCGCTACCAACTACTTCGATACGACTCGCGCGGTTGCGGCCTTTCGGACCGTGAGGCGGACGACATCACCATCGAGAGCCTCGTCGCCGATCTCGAATGCGTCGTCGACAAGGCGGGCATCGAGCGCTTCGCGCTGCTCGGCATGTCGCAAGGCGGGGCCGTATCGATCGTCTACGCCGCGCGCCATCCGGAGCGCGTGAGCCACCTGCTGCTCTGCGGCGCGTTCGCTCGCGGCGCGTTGCGTCGCGACCCGAGCCCGCAGCAGGTCGAGGCCACCGAGGCCATGATCAAGCTGGTCGAGTTCGGGTGGGGCCAGAGCAATCCCGCGTTCCTCCAGATGTTCACGTCGCAATTCTTTCCCCAGGCGACGCTCGCGCAGGCGCACTCGTTCAACGAGATCCAGCGCCATGCGGCCTCGCCTCGCGTCGCGGCACGTCTCATCCGCGCCTTCGCCGAGCTCGATGCGTCGGCCGAGCTCGTCCGGGTCCAGGCGCCGACCCTCGTCTTCCACAGCCGCGGCGACAACCGGGTTCCATTCGACGAAGGCCGCTTCATCGCGACGTCGATCCGGGGAGCGCGTTTCGAGCCGCTGGACAGCAATAGCCACGTGCCCTTGCCGGGCGAGCCGGCCTTCCAGCGCCTGATCGATGACATGGCGGCCTTCGTGCTGCCGGAGAAAGCCGGCGCTGTGCCGTTCGCCGAGCTCACGCGGCGCGAGCGCGAAGTGCTGGACCAACTCGCCCGTGGCCTCGACAACGCGCAGATCGCGGCGCGCCTGGACCTCGCGGAAAAGACGGTGCGTAACCACATCACGGCCATCTTCGACAAGATGGCGGTCGAGAACCGGTCGCAGGCGATCGTGGCGGCGCGCATCGCCGGTTTGGGCGGCTCCGAGAAAACCGGGACCTGAGTCCCGTTCCCGGGCGCTTTCTCGAGCCGTTGGGGCGCCAAACCGGGACGCCGGCCTCGGGACACACCGCGACTTCGCTGGCCTAATCGTCCTACCGGCAAGACACCGCGCACAGGCCGCGGCGCCGCCCGGAACAGTGAAGGAGTCCCGCCATGCCTTTCATCAACGTGAAGCTCATCGAGGGCGTTTTCTCGGCCGAGCAGAAGCAGCAGATCGTCCGCAAGCTCACCGACGCCATGGTCAGCATCGAAGGCGAGGCGATGCGTGGCGTCACGTGGACCGTGATCGAGGAAGTGAAGAGCGGCGACTGGGCGATCGGCGGCCAGCCCCTCAGCACCTCGGACGTGCTGGCGCTCGCGGCGACCCGTCCGCCGAAAATCGCGTAGCCGCAAGGGCGAGATCCATGGACGAGAGGCACGACTACGTCATCGTGGGAGCCGGAACCTCGGGCATCGCGCTCGCCCATCTTCTGCACAAGCATGGCAAGGACGTCGTCGTCCTGGAAGCCGGCGAGGACAAGGACCACGACCCGAACATCCACGACCTCAAGTCGTTCTACGGCCTCGAGTCGCAGTATCGGAACGAATATTTCTGGCCGGAAAATGGAAGGCCGAACAATCGCCTTCCCGCGGACGCGAACCACTACTCAGGCGGCAGGCTCTGGGGTGGGAGCTCCTCCATCAACGAGGCGTGGTACTGGCGCGGAGCGCAGTTCATCTACGATCGGTGGGGCGGCCTCTTCGCCGATGAAGCGTTTTGTTCGGATGTCTTCCGGAAGCTGGAGACATTCGAGGGCGTGAGCCAGAACCCTGGCGCGCGCGGCCACGGCGGGCCGTTCGCCGTCACGCAGGCGCCGGCCTATCCCATCGGCGAGAAATTCATCGCCGCCCTGCATGGCGTGCTGAACGACGACTACGGGCTCGACGTGCCCGTGGTCGACGACATGCACACGGTCAACGGGCCGGCCATGAGCGTGAGGGCGCAGCATTTCGTGGACCTCGCCGACAAGAAGCGGGTGAGCACGTCGGTCTCGCTGCTGAAGAAAAAGGGCAGCAAGCTCGCCATCAAGTCGCAGGCCACCGCGATGAAAGTCCTCTTCGAGGGAAAGAAGGCGGTCGGCGTTCGATACCTGCACCGGGGCGAAGCGAAGACGATCCACGCGAAGAGAAAGGTCATCGTCTGCGCCGGCCTTCGATCGGCGTACCTCCTCATGCACTCGGGGATTGGCGACGAGTCCCTCGCTCAGCACGGCATCCCGATGACGCACGTCAATCCCGAGGTCGGCCGCCATCTCACCAACCATCTCCTCGTTCCCGTGAAGATGAAGGTGCCGCCCGCCGACAACAAGGAGATCGCCGAGGCGTTGCACTTCAAGGGGCTGACGGCGGTCGCGGCCTTTCCCGATCCCAAACGCGGCGACCTGTCCGACATCGATTTCGAATTGACGATGCTCTCCACGGCGCCGGGCGACGCGGTGATGGCCTGCTTCTTCCTCAATCCCGAGAGCCGGGGACATGTTTCACTCTGCAGCGGCGATCCCCTCCACCCGGTCGTGGTCGACACGAATTACCTCGGGGCGCCGGAGGACAGTGCGAAGTTGGAGCGCGCGCTCGAGGTCGTCGAGAAGGTGACCGACCGGCTGGCGGCGAGCCACGAGGGGTATCGGCGCGTGAGCGACCTGGCCGACAAGAAGTCGTATGTGCGCAACAATGCGGTGCACGTCCACCATTGGACCGGGACGTGCCAGATCGGCAAGGTCATCGACGAGCATCTCGACGTGCTGGGCGTGCAGAACCTGATGGTTGCCGATACGAGCTCGATTCCCGAGATCGTGAGGGGACACACCTATGCGCCGGCGTTGCTGGTCGCGGCCGCGGCGTTCGTGGAGCTCACCGGCATCAGGGAATGGGATTTCTAGCCGGCCGGTGTTGAGCGAAACGCCAGTCGCATTCGAATCCCAGGGCGCGACGCTGCGGGGATATCTCGTGGCTCGCTCCGGAAGCGGGAAGCGCCGGCCGGCGGTGGTGATGGCCCACGGGACCTCGGCCACGCTGCGCATGGTCGCGCTCGACTACGCGCGGGCCTTTGCACGCGCGGGCCTCGCGGCGCTCGTCTACGACCATCGAAATTTCGGGTGCAGCGGCGGCGAGCCCCGCCAGGAGATCAATCCCTGGGTCCAATGCCGCGGCTACCGCGACGCAATTTCGCTTGCGAGCACGCTTCCCGGCGTGGACCCGGATCGAATCGCGCTCTGGGGCGACAGCTATAGCGGCGGCGAGGTCGTCGTGGTCTCGGCTTGCGATGCGCGGCCGAAGGCGATCGTCGCGCAGTGCCCGACCTTCGGTTCCGACGTGCCGGCTTCCGCTCCGTCCGCGGAGCTCCTCGCGGCCATTCGGGCCACGCTCCTGGCGGGCGATGTGTCCGGCACCGCCGAGACGACCATGGGCCCGCTACCCGTGGTCTCCCACGACCAGGCCGGCACTCCGTCGCTGCTCGCGCCGATCCAGGCCTTCCGCTGGTTCATCGATTACGGCGGCCGGCCGGGCTCGGGCTGGGTCAATCGCGTGACCCGCGTGATCCCGTCGACGCCCGCGCCCTACAGCCCGTACCTCTGCGCGCCGTTCGTCCAGGCGCAAGCCCTGCTCATGGTCGCCCCCGAGGACGAGATGCTCCACGCAAACTACGCCGTCACGCAGCGGGCGTTCGCGCTCATGCCGGCCGCGCGCTGGCACGACATCGCCGACGGTCATTTCGGATTGCTGTGCCACCCGGGCGAGAGGTTCGACGAGGCCGTGTCGGTGCAGTCGGCATTCCTCCTGGAGCGCCTGAACGCGTAAGTCCTCACGAGCGGCCTTCGCTGCGGCTCCCGTACAGCCGGGCCAGGCCCGCCACGGTTTCCGCTACCCGGTCCCTCAGCTCCGCCGGCTGAAGCACCTTGCATTCCGCGCCGACCCGCAACAAGTCGTTCGCCGCCATCTCCACCGACTCGATCGGAATCGAGACCTTGCACCATCCCTGCCTGTCGAACTTGACCGTCGCGCGGTCGATGGATTCGGCCACCGCCGCGCTGAGGTTGCGCATCCGCTTCAATCCCTTCGCGGTGGCGCGCAGCGTCGCGGTCCCCCGGTAGAGGCCGGTCTCGAACCGCGCGATCGACTCGCCCCAATAGGTCGCGAGATCGAATTTCCGCGGCCGGGTGAAATGACCTCGCACCTCGAGCGCCTGCACATTCGTGAGCTTGTAGGTCCGGACGCTCGAGGACTTTCCGGCCGCGGCCACCAGGTACCACTCGCCGGCCTTCACGACCAGGCCCAACGGATCGACCACGCGGTCGACGATTGCCTTCCAGCTGTCATAGCGGATCGCAAGGCGCCGGTCGGTCCACAGGGCTTCGGCGATCGCGAGCAAGTGCGCGGGCCGTTCCTCACGCCGGTACCAGCCCGCCGTGTCGAGGTGGAAGCGCGAGGACACGCGCCGCGCATCGGCCTGCCACGCCTGGGGTAATGCGGCCAGCATCTTCAGTTGCGCGGTGGTGGCGGCTTCGCCCAGGCCCAACTGGGCGGCGGGCCCCGAAGCGCCGGCCATGAACATCGCCTGCGCTTCTTCAGGCGTGAGCCCGGTGAGGCGAGTTCGCCAGCCTTCGAGGAGCTCGAAGCCGCCGTCGGCGCCACGCACCGATCGCACCGGCACGCCGGAGGCCGACAGCTCGTCGATGTCGCGCAGCACCGTGCGCACCGAGACCTCCAGCTCGCTGGCGAGGCGCGTGGCGCTCACCCGGCCGCGGGCCTGGAGCAGGAGGAGGAGGGTGAGGAGCCGCCCGGATCGCATGCGCCATGGTAGCGAAAATACATGACACGCGCTGTCATGTAATGGGCGACATCATGGCTGCATCGCCCAACGGAGAGAACCATGGACCAGGCCGTCATCACCCCAGCCGTCGAAACCAGCCCCGTCGTCGAGCTTCGCCAGTACACGCTCCATCCCGGGAAGCGCGACGTGCTGATGTCCCTCTTCGAGCGGAAGTTCATTGCCGGCCAGCAGGCCACGGGCATCCGCCTGCATGGCGAGTTTACGGACGCGAACGATCCCGACCGCTTCGTGTGGCTGCGCGGATTTCCGGGCATGGCCGACCGGCCGCGCGACCTCGACGCGTTCTACGGCGGCCCGGTCTGGCAGGCGAACCGCGATGAGGCCAACGCGACGATGATCGATTCGGACAACGTCCTCCTGCTGGAGCCCGCCGACGGCAACGGCTTCACGCTCGCCCGCAAGATGGCCTCCACGATGGTCGCCACCATCTACCTGCTGCAGTCGCCGGTGGATCCGGGCTTCGTCCGCTTCTTCCATGAGCGCGTGGCGCCCGTGGAAGCCGCGGCGGGCGCCCCGCCCGTGGCCGAGCTGAAAACACTCGTCGCCAGGAACAATTTCCCGAAGCTGCCCATTCGCGAGGGCGAGAACGCTTTCGTCTGGTTCGCGGCGTTCGACAACGACGACCAATACCACGCGTACGTCGAGAAGCTCGCGGCGCCGCGGGGCCAAGAGGCCGAGCGCGAGTTGCGCGCGCGGCTCGCCTCCGCGCCGCAGCGCCTCGTGCTCCATCCTACGCAGCAGGCCCTGGACCGCAGCCGCGAGCCCTACAAATACTCCCTCGACGTGAAGGGCGGGCCGCACGACTTCGACTTCATCGACGGCGAGTGGACCTCGAAGCAGTGGCGCCTCAAGCAGCGTGGCGTGGGAAGCAGCGAATGGGATGCCTTCACCGGAAAGCATTGGGCGAAGGTCCTGCTCGGGGGCGTGGCGAACGTGGACACCGTCGAATTTCCCGAGAAGGGCTGGTCGGGCTCGACATACCGCAATTTCGACAAGAAGAAGCGCCAGTGGAGCATCTACTGGGTGAACAGCGGCGACGGCCACATGGATTATCCGGGCCAGGCCGGCGGCTTCGATGGCGACCTCGGCCTCTTCTACGGCGACGACATGGACGACGGCAAACCGGTCAGGGTCGTCTATCGCTGGATGAAGCAGGGCCCGGTGCATGCTCGCTGGGAGCAGGCGTTCTCTTATGACGACGGCAAGACCTGGGAGACGAACTGGGTCATGGATTTGACGAAGGTGAAGTGACGGCGCACGCCACGATGAATTAGAGTGGCGTCATGAAGGAATTCCTTTCCAGCCGCTGGACGCAGGTCGGAATCGCGCTCGTGGTCTTTGGCTGGGGCCCACTCATCGCGATCATCGTGCTTGCCGGCGTGGGCTTGTGGCCCGACCCCAATCCCAATCCGATCGGGCCGGGCCTGCTTTTCTTCTTCACATCGTGGCCGGCGGTGACCTGCCTGGTGGTGGGCTTCTTCCGATCGCGCCGGGCGAGGGCGGCGCGGGAGTAGCGTTCGCGCCGATCTCCGCCCTTCGCCTTCGCTAGCCTCGCTTGTAGAAGTAGTAATCGGCGGTGTAGGGCACTTTCACGTCCTGCCCCGCATGTCCCGCGTCGCATCCGCCCGACGGTTCGACACCGCCGCGGGTCGCAACGCGCAATACGCTCGTGACCCCGGCGAACCGGCCCTCGGTCCCATTCGACGTGGCGGAGGCGAGCAGCCACGGGATGTTGCCCGCGCCGCCGTCCTGTTTCTGCTTCACGGTCCCCTTTGTGCCGCTCTTGTCCACGGTGGACTCCCAGACAGGGCCCGCGCCATGGTGGCCGACGACGGCGCCGTTCTCCGAGAGCGTCGCCTCGGGGGCGACGAACGCCCACTTGTGCTCGTAGCCGTCGGGGCTCGCCTTGCAGTTGTAGATCTGGACGCCGGCCGCCTTGAGGGCGAAGGCCGGTTGTTCGCCGGCCGGGCGCAACTCGGGCGATATGCCCGCGGGCTCGGCGATCCAGGCGGCATGGGTGGGAAGTGCCGCGGCGAGGCACGTTGCAACGGCGAGATGACGGCTTTTCACGTTTTTGTCTCCGATTAAGTGGGGTGTGTGAACACGACGTTCACGGGCTCTACGCGACCGTGCGGCTTTCGGATGCAGCCGCGATAGAATCGGCAGATGCCCACTCCCGAACGCCTGAAGGCCTACGTCGCGATGGTGAACGAGGGCCGCTACGTCGACGCGATCCGCGAGTTCTATCACGAGGATGCGGTGATGCACGAGAACCAGAAGCCGGCGCGCGTGGGGCGCGACGCACTGGTCGCCAACGAGGAGCGCGCGATGCAGCGCGTGACCATACGTACCGTGCAACTGGAAGCGTTCCCCGCCGGCGATCTCGTCGCGGTGCATAGCGTGTTCGAGTTCGTCGACAAGGAAGGGCGTGTCTCCGGCCTTGACGAGATGTCGATCCAGCGCTGGAAGGGCGATCGCATCGCCGAGGAGCGTTTCTTCTACGACCCCGCGCAATTGCGCAAGCCCGAGGCGCCGCCGCCAGGCTAGTTGTGGATGAAGAGCGGCCGGTCCACCGTGGCGATGCGCGAGCCGGCATTCGCTTTCAGCTGCTTCAGGTATTCGGCGTCATAGAAGAAGCTATCGCCGGTCCACGCCGTACGCTTCAGCAGGTCGCGGCGGGCGATCCATGAACCCACGTCGTTGCCGGGCGCGATCGGCCTCCAGCCCCAGTAGCTGTGCAGCATCGCGCAGAAAGCGATGTCGGCGCCGGTCTCCTCCAGGGCGTTCACCATCTGCTCGAGGTAGCCGGGCACATAGTAGTTGTCGTCGTTGCTCAGGCCAATGAGATCCCCGGTCGCGGCATCGATGCCGGCCTGCCGGTGCGGGTGGCCCCAGCGCCCGAGCGCCTCGCCGGTCTCCAGCATTCGCACGCGCGGGTCGGCCGCCGCCTCGGCGACCTCGCGCGCTCCGGGGTTGGGGCCATCGGTCACGAAGACGAGCTCCCAGTTGTCGTAGCGCTGCCGTTGGATCGCGTGCATGAAGCCGGCCATGCGATCCGGCGCATATTTCACGCGCACTACGAGGGAGACTCGCGGCTCTTCGCGCGGTGCGAGGCCGGCGGCCTCCAGGAGCTTGCGATGCAGGGTGCGATTGTGCGTCCCCTGCCGTAGCGCCGTCTTCGGGTCGCCGCCCTGGATCTCGACGAGGGCCGCGTAGGCGGCAAGGCTGCGCCCGATGCCGACCTGGCACTGGAAGACGATGTGCGGGACGCTCGCTACGTGCGCTTGCACGAATTCAAGGATGCGCCGCGCATCCTCGATGCTGGGCGAGCGCACCAGCCCGAAATCGTCGCCGGAGTCGTTGAAGATGACGTCGAGCCGTGCGCGGACGTTCGCGGAGTCCTTGATGTTCGCGAGCAGCGAGGGCGAATCCGCCATGCACAGGACCGCGCTCGACCCTGGCAGCGCCGTGTTCTCGATCTGCGGCAGCGAGTAGGCGTGGAATTGCGCCATCGCGGGCCCAAGCGCTCGTGCTACTTGCCGAGCAACTCCTCGATCCTGGCGACCAACTCGGGCGATTCGGGCTCGACCTTCGAGGCGAAGCTCGCGGCCGCGCGGCCATCGCGGCCGATGAGGTACTTGTGGAAATTCCACTTGGGCCGTTCGCCGGTCGCCTTGGCGAGCGCGTCGTATAACGGCGAGCCTCCCGCGTCCTTCACCGGCGTCTTGGCGAACATCGGGAATCTCACCGCGTAGGTGCGATCGCAGAAGTCGGCGATCTCCTTCTCCGTGCCCGGCTCCTGGGCGCCGAAATCGTTCGAGGGAAAGCCGAGCACCACGAGGCCGCGCGCCTTGTACTTCTGGTGGAGCGCCTCGAGTCCTGTGTACTGCGGCGTGTAACCGCAATAGCTCGCGGTGTTGACGACGAGGACGACCTTGCCGGCGTACTGGCAGAGGTTCTCGGTGTCACCCACGAGGTCCTTCACGGTGTGATCGAGGAGGGCAGGGCAGGAGGCAGATGCGTTGGTCGCGGTCATGAGGATGGCGATGGCGAGGAGGATTTTCACGGGCGGAGTGTACGCCACCAACGCGGCCACAGCATGCCCACGCGTTCCCGGTACTGGCGATAGCGCTCGCCGAATTGTGCGATGAGGTCGCGTTCCTCGAACCAGATGCCCACCAGGATATAGCCGGTGGCGCCCACGCTGAAGACGAGGTGGCCGGCGGTCATCACCGGCGCGGCCCAGAAGGCGAGCAGGAAGCCAAGGTAGATCGGGTGGCGCACATGGCGATAGAGGAGCGGCGTGCGGAATTCGGTTGCGGCCGCGCTTCGCCCGCTCCAGCCCAGGTACACCTGCTGCAGGCCGAAAAGCTCGAAATGGTTGAGGAGGAAGGTGGAGAGCAGCAGCACGCCCCAACCCAGCCAGAACACGCCGCGGATGCAGAACACGGCGAGCGGATCGTCCACGCTCCATAGCACCGGCTCGGCGATGGGCCGCCATTGCCACAGCAGCAACGCCAGCGCCGCGCTTGCAGCGAGCACGTACGTGCTGCGCTCTACTTGCGGCGGCACGATCCTCGTCCACCAGCGCTTGAAGCCGCGCCGCGCCATCACGCTGTGCTGCAACGCGAAGAACGCGAGGAGCGACAGGTCCACCAGCAGGGCTTCGGCGAGCGGGGCCTGCACGCCGCGGTCCACGGAGGTCGGAACGAGGATGTCGCCCGCGAATCCGACCGCATAGATGAACGTCGCGAGGAAGAAAAGATAGGCGATGACACCGTAAAGCAGCGAGAGGGTAGGTCCCATGGGCAGTTCCTTTCGGTGGGGGTCTAGCGGTTTTCCAGGACTTCCGCGATGCGCCTCGCTGCACGCGCCGCGCCATCGGCCTCGACGGCCTTGTAGCGCACCGGCGCATGCATGGCCGCGAGCGCCGCGTCGGCCAGCGCCTCGGGCGTGAGGCCTGCATAGTCGACGGATCGGTCGGCGCCGTAATTGGCCAGGCGCTTTCGCACGTGCAGGCACTGCTCGAAATGATGTTGCAGCGGAAAGCTGAGGAAGGGCCTGCGCGTTGCCACCAGCTCCATGCAGGTCGAGAGCCCTCCCTGCACCAGGGCAAGGTCGCAGCACGCCAGGTGCTCGAAGAGGTTGTGCACGTACGGGCGCACCTCAAGACCATCCATCTTCGGGAACGTGTCGGGCGAAAGCCGCGGCCCGGCCACGAGCACCAGGCGCAGCTCCGGCGTCTCGCGCTTCATGCGCGGAAAGGCCTTCGCGATCTTGCCCAGCAGGTGCTGCCCCACGCCCGTGCCGCCGACCGCGGCGATGGCAACCTTCTCGTCTTTCGAATAGCCCAGGCGCGCCCGCAGCTTCTCCGTGTCGGCGAAAGCGGCCGGGTCGAAGGGGAGGGTGTAGCCGGCATAGGAGAAGTTGGCGTCGGTCCACTCGCGGATGCTCGGCATGCCGGGCCCGAACGGATCCTGCGTCACGTCGGCGGCGTTGCCCACGAAGATCGCGGCGTCGCGCACGTAGGGAAATCGCGCCACGTGCTCGATGTCGTCCGCATTGCGGTCGGCGCACAGGAACGCCTCGCGCTCGTCGCCGCCCATGGGAAGGCACCCCACGAAATCCGTGAGGAAGACGAAGGGCTGGCGCTTCAGCTCCGGATTCTCGTGGTAGTAGTAGTCGACGTCCCAAGCCTCGTCGCCGATCACGATGTCGTAGTGCTCGTTTTCCACGAGGTCGGAGAAGGTCATGAAGTTGTTCACCATGATCTCGTCCATGGTGCGAAGCGCGAAGAACGCGTGCAGGTCGTGCTCGCCCGCGCAATGCTCGAAGTGGCGGCTTTCGTTGGCGAGCCGGGAGGTGATCGGGTGCACGTGCTCGCCCTCGCGTTGGAGGTACGCCGCCGCGGGGTCCACCGTGAACCAGTCGATGCCGAGGTCGGGATGGAGCTTGCGCAGCTCGCGCGCGATGGCGAGGTCGCGCTGCACATGGCCCAGGCCGATCGGGCTCGAGACAAAAAGCGCCTTGCGCTTGCGGCTCATGGCGCGGGTCCACTTCGAGGTGCGAGGCCGTCCGAGGACGAAATCGCGCAGCGCGTGGTTGAACACCACCGGATCGCGCACCGCAGTGAGGTGGCCGCCGCCCTCGATGGTGAGGAGGCGCGAACCGCGTACCAGCTCGTGGATCGCCCTGCCCGCCGCGTACGGCGTGCGCTTGTCGGCGTCCCCGTGGATCACCAGCGTGGGGCAAGTCACCTTCTTCGCGAGCTCCGTCACGTCGTTGCCGATCCAGCCTTTGCGGCACCAGTCGACGACTTCGCCGCTCGTCGCCCACCCGTAGCGCACGCCATCCTCGAAGGGCTTGGTGGAGTGCGGCTCGTTGAAGACGGTGGAGAAGAATGCCTCGAGGTGCGCCGGCCAATCCTCCCGCATCTGGTCGCTTTCCGCGCGCACCCGTCCGGCCGCCTTGTCGTTGTCGACGCGCATGTGGGCATAGCCGCCTGCTGCGATCAGGTGGCTCACGCGTGCGGGCTCTTCGGCGGCGAGGCGAATCGCGGTCATGGCGGTGGCCGAGATGCCCACGACGGCGACGCGATCGGCGCCGACCGCGTCGAGGACGGCCACGAAGTCGCGATAGTAGTGATCGAAGGTGTACGACGGTTGGCCCTGCGGTCGGTCCGAGCGGCCGTTGCCGCGCGCGTCCATGGTGACGACACGAAACTGCTGCGAGAGCCACGGCACTGCCGCCTTGAGGAGCTGCGAGTGGGCGATCTGGAAGATGGGCGCGAAGGCGAGCCACGGGCCGCTCGCGCCCCACACCGCGTACCAGGACTTCACGCCTTCGCGTTCCACGAAACCCTCAACGGCCGGCCGCACCGTCTCGAAAGGAGTGGCGTATTCCTCGGGGACGCGCCCCGGCTCGGCAAGCTCGCCCACGATGCTCGCGAACGAATCGGGAAAGGAATTCGTCATGCGTTGCCCCGCTTCTTCCGGGATGGGCGCGCGGGCGCCTTCGCACGCCGCTCCACGAGATCGTCGACACGCTCCAGCAGCTGCTGCATCGCATCGAGCGCCGCCTGGTGCTGCTTGCGTTCGCCTGGAGCGCGGAGAAGGTCCGAGAATTCCATGCCCAGCCAGAACTCCGAGATCCAACAGGCCAGGACCGGCGGCGTGAAGGGCGGCGGGAGGTGCACGCCACACCCTTCGAGCATGCCGGCGGCATCCGCGACCGCCTTGCCCACGAGCCGCTTCCAGGCGTTGACCCGCGGCAGGAATTTCTCGCGCAGCTCGGGGTTCGAGAGAGACGCGGCCCAGAGCTCGGCCTGGACACGCACGAATCCCGAGAGCAGGTCCTCGCGGTAGAAGCGCCGCGCCTCGGCCCACTTGCTCGCGAGGCCGCCCGCGCCACGGTACATCGCCTCCTGGCGCTCGAGGAGCCGGCGGTTGGCTTCATCCAGGACCGCGATCACCAGCTGGTCCTTGCTGCCGAAGTGGTAGTTGATGAGCGCGTGGTTCACGCCCGCGTCCTGGGCGATCTCGCGCACGCCGAGGGCCGCGTACCCCTCGCGCGCCAGGCGACGGAACGCTGCGTCCAGGATCCTCGCCTTGGTATCGACGGCGGCGGTGCCTCGCGGGGCGATGGGGGCAGAGGCGCGTACGGTGGTGCGTTCCATGAGGCGGTTGCGCGGATTGAACGGTTGGTTTAAACAGGTGGTTAACTGTACGGCCACGCGGCGACGGTGTCAAGGCGCGCCGGAATCCGCCACGGCTGGCTTATCATTGAGCGCATGAAAGACCTCACCAGCGGCCCCATCGGCCGGCACATCGTCCAGATGTCGGTGCCCATCGTCATCGGCATGATCCTGCAGACCCTCTACTACCTCGTCGACCTCTACTTCGTGTCGCGCCTGGGCGCGGCGGCCATCGCCGGCGTGAGCGCGGCAGGCAATGTGTTCTTCATCGTGATGGCGCTCACCCAGATGCTGGGCGTGAGCACGGTCGCGCTGGTTTCGCACGCGGTGGGGCGGAAGAACCGCGAGGAGGCGAACCACGTCTTCAACCAGTCGGTCGTCCTTGCCCTTGTCTGCGCTGTCGTGACGCTCATGGGTGGTTTCGGGCTCGCCGATTGGTACATGGGCACGGTGGGGGCGGACCAACCGACGCAAGCCGCGGGCATCGCGTTCCTGCACGGCTTCATTCCCGGCATGGCGTTGCAGTTCGCGCTCATCGTGATGGGATCCGCCCTTCGCGGCACCGGCATCGTGAAGCCGACCATGGTGGTGCAGGCGGCGACGGTCCTGCTCAATACCGCGCTCGCGCCGGTGATGATCGCGGGCTGGGGCACGGGCATCGCGTTGGGGCCGGCCGGAGCCGGCTGGGCGAGCACCATCGCGGTGACGGCCGGCGTGGTGCTCCTGGCGTGGTACTTCCTGAAGCTCGAGCACTACGTCGGATTCGACACCAGCCAGTGGAAGCCCGACTTTCGCACCTGGGGCCGCATGCTCAACATCGGGATTCCCTCCGGCGGCGAGTTCGCCTTCATGGCGCTCTATTCGGCGGTGATCTACTGGATCATCCGCGACTTCGGCGCTTCCGCGCAGGCCGGTTTCGGCATCTCGGGGCGCGTCATGCAGTCGATCTTCCTGCCGGCGATGGCGGTGGCCTTCGCCGCGGCGCCCATCGCCGGACAGAACTACGGTGCGAAGCTCCCCGCGCGCGTGAAGGAGACATTCGTGAAATCCGTGGTCACTTGCGTGGGCGTGATGGTCGTCCTCGCCTTCTTCGTGCATTGGAAGGGCGCGTCTCTCATCGCCTATTTCACGAAAGACCCGGCCGCCATCGCCTTCGGATCGCAATTCCTTTCCATCATCTCCTGGAACTTCGCCGCGATGGGCGTCGTGTTCACGTGCTCCAGCCTCTTCCAGGCGCTCGGGAACACGTGGCCGTCCCTCTTCAGCATGGCCACGCGCGTCGTGACGTTTGTCATTCCGGCCGTGTGGATCTCGTCGCGCCCGGGGTTCGACATCGTCGACATCTGGCACCTCTCGGTCGTGACGGTGCTCTTCCAGGCGGGCCTCAGCCTCACGCTGCTCTACTTCCAGTTTCGCGGGCGGCTCGGGCGCCTCGCCCCCGCCCCGGCGTAGGCGTTCAGGCGCGCGAGCGGCGCAGGCCGCGCGCGAGGAGCGAGAGCGCGAGGCAGATCACGAAGTACACGGCGCCCGCGAAAAGCAGCATCTCGACGATGCGCCCGCTGCGCTCGCCGATCCCGTAAGCGCGCCCGAAGAAGTCCGCGAGCGCGCTCACGTAGACGAGAGCCGTGTCCTGGAAGAGCACCATCGCCTGCGTGACGATCATCGGCGCCATGTTGCGCAACGCCTGGGGCAGCACCACGACGCGCATCGCCTGGAGGCGCCCCATTCCCAGGGCGAGGGCCGCATCCATCTGGCCGTGCGAGACGCTTGCGATTCCCGCGCGGACGATCTCGGACAGGTACGCGGCCTCGAATAGCGAGAACGCAACCAGGGCCGATGCCATGCGCACGTCGGTGCTGGGCGCGAGGCCGAGCGCTCCCTGGAGGAGCTGCGGCACCACGAGGAAGAACCAGAGCAGCACCATCACCAGCGGCACCGAGCGGAACAGGTTCACGTAGGCCGCGGCGATCCAGGCGAGCGCGCGCCAGCGCGAGCCGCGCGCGACCGCGAGGAGTGCGCCGAGCGTAAGACCCGCGGCGAGCGCCGTGACCGTGATACGCAACGTGACCAGCATCCCTTCGGCGAGGATCGGCACGGTGCTGCCGCCGAGGATGGAGAAGTCGAAGCGGTACATCTACTTCGCCGTGGCGAAGCCGGGCACGCGCATGCGGGCCTCGACCCATCGCATCACGCGCAGGGCGGACATGTTGAGCACCAGGTACATCGCCGTGACCGCGATGAACGCCTCGTAGGGCTGCGAGGTGTAGTCGACGAGCTGGCGGCCCTGCGCGGCGAGCTCGAGAAGGCCGATCATCGAGGCGACGGCGGAATTCTTGAACACCGTCATGAATTCCGACGAAAGCGGCGGGAGGATGATGCGTAGCGCGAGCGGCAGCAAGACGTAGCGATACGCCTGGGGAAGCGTGAGGCCCAGCGCAAGGGCGCCCGTGCGCGCGCCGGAGGCCAGCGAATCGATGCCGGCGCGAACCTGCTCGGCGATGCGCGCCGACGTATAGAGGCCGAGGCAGAGTGCCGCCGCCATGAACTGCTGCGCGAACGGGTTCATCCGCTTCACCCGCATGCCGAGGTCCTCCGGGAGCAGCTCGGGGACCACGAAATAGAAGATGAATAGCTGCACCATGAGCGGCACGTCGCGCAGCAGCTCCACGTACGCGGCCGCGATCCATGAGACCGGCTTGCCGGGCAACGTGCGCGCCACGCCCACCGCGATCCCGAGGACGAGCGCGATGATCCACGCGACGAGGCCCAGGGACACGGTGAGCCCCAGGCCCGAGAAGAGCCAGCCGAGGTACGTCTGGCCGGTCCCGGTGGGACTGAGGAAGATCCCCCAGTTCCAGTGGTACAAGGGCTAGTCGAAGGACTGGTCGTTGGGGTGCGCGTAGAGATCGCGCATGGCGTCGGTGAGCGGGGCGTTCAGCACGATGCCATTCGGCGGAATCGGCGCCATGAACCACTTGTCGTACATCTTCGCCGCCTCGCCCGAGGTCTGCATCTTCGCGATCACGCCGTCGACCAGCGCCTTGAACCGCGGATCGTCCTTGCGCAGCATGCAGGCGAGCGCTTCCTTGGTCTGCGGCTTGCCGGTGATGACGTAGTCGGCTTTGTCCGCCGCCTTGGCCACGAGCGAGCCCAGCACGTCGCGGTCCATGAAGAAGGCGTCCGCGCGGCCGGTCTGCAGCATGAGGAAGCCCTGCGAATGGTCGCGCGTGGGAACGATGTTGAGGTTCACCTTCTTCTCGTCGGCGTAGTGGCGCAGGTAGCGCTCCGAGGTCGTGCCCGCGGTGACGGCGACCGTCTTGCCCGCGATGTCCTCGAACTCGTGGATGCCGGAGTTCTTCTTGGTGAGGAGCTGCGTCTGGGTATAGGCGATGGTGTCGGAGAACGCCACTTGCTTCCTCCGCTCGGAGGTATTGGTGGTGCCGTTGCACTCCAGGTCGATGGTGCCGTTCTGCATGAGCGAGATGCGGTTCTGCGCCGTGATGGGGATTTCGCGCAGCTGGAGGTTCGGCATCTGGAGGTCCGCCTTGATGGCGTCGTAGATCTTGAGCGCCACCTCGTGCGAATAGCCGACCACTTTCTGGTTGGAATCCAGGTAGGACCACGGCACCGAAGACTCGCGGTAGCCGATCACGAGCAGGTTCGCGTCCTTCACTTTCTTCAGCGTACCGGCGGGCTCCTCGGCGCGTGCCGCGGCGGGAAGGAGGAGGGCGGCCGCGACGAGCGCGGCACAGGCATTTCGCAAACTCATTGGGAATCTCCCGGTTGGATCAGGTTCGGCGCGGGTCGAGCGCATCGCGCAGCCCGTCGCCCAGCAGGTTGAACGAAAGCACGAGCAGGAAGATCGACAGCCCCGGCCAGACGGCCATCCATGGCGCATTCTCCACGTAGTCCTTCGCGGTATTGAGCATGCTGCCCCAGCTGGGCGCGGGCGGCTGCTGCCCGAGCCCGAGGAACGAGAGGCTCGCCTCGGCGATCACGGCGGCGGCGATCGCGAGCGTAGCCTGCACGATGAGGGGCGCCGCCACGTTCGGCAGGATGTGGCGAATGGCGATGCGAAGGCCCGGGTTACCCACGGCGCGCGCCGCTTCCACGTAGTCCTCGACCTTTACCGCCAGCACCTGGGCGCGCGTGAGGCGGATGAAGATGGGTGTCGCGGCGATGCCGATGGCGATCATCGCGTTGGTGAGGTTGGGGCCGAGGAAGGCCGCGAGGGCGATGGCGAGGATGAGAAAGGGGCAGGCGAGCATCGCGTCGGTCAGGCGCGAGACCAGCATGTCGGTCCAGCCGCCGAGGTAGCCCGCCGCGAGCCCGATGGGCATCCCGACGGAAAGCGAGATCGTGACCGACACCACGCCCGCGAGGAGCGAGGCGCGAGCGCCCCAGATCACGCGCGAGAGCACGTCGCGGCCGATCTCGTCGGTGCCGAACCAATGCGCGGCGGATGGCGCCTTGCGGATGGCGCCCCAGCTCGTGGCGAGCGGATCGGACGGTGCGATCCAGGGCGCGAAGATCGCGAGCACGACGAAGAAAAGGACGACCGCGAGCCCCACCATGGCGCCGCGCCGGCGTACGAGGCGGCGCAGCGCCCGTCGCGCGGGAGACGATTCGCGCGGCGGCGCCGCGGCGATGGCATTCGCGGTGACGGCGGCCAAGCGTTACGTCCTCATCCGCGGGTTCACGAGGAAGTAGGCGACGTCGGCGAGCAGGTTCAGCGTCACGTAGACCGTCGCGGTGAAGAGCACCACGCCCTGCACCACCGAGTAGTCGCGATTGAAGACGCCGTCCACGATCAACTTGCCGAAGCCCGGGATCGAGAAGACCTGCTCGGTCAGCACCGCCCCGGAGAGGAGCTCGCCGAAGCCCAGGGCGCCCAGCGTGATGACCGGCGTCAAAGCATTGCGAAGCGCGTGGCGCAGCACCACGACGCGTTCGTCCAGGCCCTTGGCACGCGCGGTGCGCACGTAGTCGGCCGATAGCGCCTGCAGCATCGCGCTTCGCGTGTGGCGCATCAGCACGGCGGCGAACGCGTTGCCGAGCACGAAGGCGGGCATCGCCATTCCGGCGAGGTTGGCCTTCAGGTCCTCGAACGGGCTCACATAGCCCGAGGCGGGAAGCCATCGCAGTTTCACGGAGAAGAGGAGGATGAGGAGTATTCCCAGCCAGAAGTTGGGCGTGGACAAGCCCCACAACGCGAACACGTTCGCGGCGTAGTCCCACTTCGTATCCTTCATCACGGCAGCCACCACGCCCGCGGTCACGCCGATCAGGACCGCGATCAGCATGGCGAGCGTGCCCAGCTCGAGCGTGACCGGCAACTTCTCGACGATGAGCTCGGTCACGGGCCGCTGGATGCGCACCGAGTCGCCGAGGTCGCCGTGCACCAGGCCCTTCAGCCAGTAGCCGTAGCGAACCGGCAGCGGGTCGTCGAGGTGGAACTTCTCGCGCAGGTACTGGATCGTCGCCGGGTCGCGCTCCTCGCCCGCCATCGCCACCGCCGGGTCGCCGGGCAGGAGCTGCTGCAGCCCGAAGATGAGGATCGAGACGAAGAAGAGCGTCGGGATGATCGCCGCGAGGCGCTTCAGCAGGAAGTCACCCACCCGTCGCCCCGGACGCCATGGCCGCGGCCGGGCATGCCGCGGGAGTCCTCACATTTTCATCCCTTGCAGGCGAATCATTCCGTCGGGAACGGTGCGAAACCCGGTGAGCTTCTTGTCGTACGCCCACAACCAGTGCCGATGATAGAGATACACGATCGGCCGGTCCTTCGCGATGCGCGCCGCGATTTGGTCGAAGAGCTTCTGGCGCTCGGCGCGGTCCACCGTCATTCGCGACTTGTTGATGAGGTCGTTGGTTTCCTGGTCGCAGTAGCCCGCATAGTTGAGCGGCGCCTTGCACCCCAGGTGGCTCTGCAGGTTGCCGTCGGGATCGGCGCGGCCGCTCCAGGCGAGCACGAAGGCTTCGTACTGGCCCTTGTCGGCGAGGTCGAGCGAGGTCGAGAACTCGGTAAGCTGGATCTTCACGTCGAAGCCGGCTTCCTTCGCCATCGCCTGCACCACTTGCGCGAGGCGTTGCGCATCGCTGGTGGTGGGCGTCATGAGCGTGAACGCCGGGTTGGTCACGCCCGCTTCGCGCAGGAGCGCCTTCGCCTTCTCCACGTCGCGCTTCGGGATCGGCACCGACTTCGCGTACCACGCGTTGTTCGGCGCCACCCATTGGTTGCCGGGAACGGCCTCGCCTTCCTGCGCCACGTCCACGATGCCCTGCCGGTCGAGGGAGAGCTCGAAGGCCTCGCGCACACGCGGGTCCTTTCCGAGTGGATTCTTCTGCGCGAGGTCGCTCTTGCCCACGTTGATGGTGATGCCCTGGTAGCCGATCTCGACGATCTTCGAGATCTTGAGGCGGCTGTCGGCCTGGATGCTCTTCATGTCCGAGGGCGCGAAGCGCTCGATCAGGTCCAGCTGGCCGCTCTTCAGGTTGGCGAGGCGCACGGTGGAATCGACGACCGGCGTGAAGATCACCTTGTCGAAGTGGATCGCGGCCTTGTTCCAGTAGCCGTCGTAGCGCTGCAGTGTGATCGGGCCCTGGGCCACGCGGCTCACGAACTTGAAAGGTCCCGAGCACACGGGCTTGGCGCCGAACTTTTCGCCCTCGGCCTTCGCGGCCTTGGGCGACACCATCATCCCGGAGCGGTCGGTCAGCATCGAGAGGAGCGGTGCGAAGGGTGCGTTGAGATCGAGCCGCACCGTGTATGGGTCCACCACGTCGATGCCCGTGACGGGCGCGAGCTCCCCGCGCCGGCTGGAGCCCTGCATCGTCTTGTGGCGCTCGAGGTTGAACTTCACGGCCGCAGCATCCAGCTTCTCACCGTCGTGGAACGTCACTCCCTTGCGGATATGGAGCGTGAGCGCCTTGTTGTCCGGGCTCCACTCGTAGCCCGTGGCGAGCTGCGGGACGATATCGAGCTTCTCGTCCAGGTCGAAGAGCTTGTCGCACAGTGACGCGAACACGACGCGTCCGACGAACGTGCGGGCAAGCGTTGGATCGAGGACGTCGGGGTCCTCGGCGAGGCCGATGCGAAGGGTCTGTGCACTCGCGAACGATGCGGCGAGCGCCGCACCAAGGGCGAGGAGGGCGAGCACTCTTTTCTTCGATGACATGGCTTGTCTCCTTCTGTTGCAGTCTATCAAGAAGCCCGCGCGGCGAACGCTGCCTGCAGGCGCTCCAGCCGCGGATTTGGAGTGCGCGAAGTCCGCGCGGCAGCGGGAGGCGCAATCTCCCGCCAGAAATGGCAGGCCACGTCGTGGCCGTCCTCGGAGGCAAGCGCCGGATCGGCGTTCGCGCACAGGTCGCGCGCGTATGGGCAACGCGTGCGGAAGCGGCAGCCCGACGGCGGATCGATCGGGCTCGCGACATCGCCCTGCAGCACGGCTCGGTCGCGGCGCGCGTGCGGGTCGGGCACCGGGATCGCGGCGAGCAGCGCCTGCGTGTAAGGGTGGCGCGGCGAATCGAAGAGGTCGCGCTTGGCGCCGATCTCGACGATGCGCCCGAGGTACATGACCGCGACCCGATCGGCGATGTGCTTCACCACCGCGAGGTCGTGCGCGATGAAGAGGTAGGCCATGCCCAGGCGTGCCTGCAGGTCGTCCAGCAGGTTCACCACCTGCGCCTGGATCGACACATCGAGCGCGGAGACGGGCTCGTCGCACACGATGAGGCTCGGCTCGACCGCGATGGCGCGTGCGATTCCGATGCGCTGGCGCTGGCCGCCGGAAAACTCGTGCGGGTAGCGCTGCGCATGCTCCGGTGCGAGGCCGACGAGGCCCAGGATTTCCGCCACGCGCTCGCGCCGGCGCCCCTGCGCGAGCCCGTGCAGCATGAGAGGCTCGCCCACGATCTGGCCCACCGTCATGCGCGGGTTCAACGACGCGTACGGATCCTGGAAGATGACTTGCATGCGGGCACGCTCGGCACGCAGCTCGTGCGCGCCGAGCGCGAAGAGGTCGCGCCCGTCGAAGCGCACGCTGCCCGCGGTGGCCTCGATCAGCCGTAGGGCGAGACGTCCGGTGGTGGATTTGCCGCAGCCCGATTCGCCCACGAGCGCCAGCGTCTCGCCGGCGGCGAGCGTGAAGCTCACGCCATCGACCGCGTGGACGAAGCGCTTCGCACGTCCCCAACCGCCGCGCACCGGGAAGTGCTTCACGAGGTTCTCGGCGCGCAGCAGCTCGCTCACGCAGCCTTCTCCGACTTGAGCTCGAGGGGCGCGTACCAGCATGCGGCGAGATGTCCCGGCCTCACCGCTTCCAGCGGCGGATCTTCGGCCACGCAGCGCGCGGTGGCGAACGGGCAGCGTGCGGCGAAGCGGCAACCGCGCGGCCGATCGAGGGGATTCGGGACCTGGCCTTCGATCGCGGGCAATCGTGCCTGCTCGATATCGAGTCGCGGGATCGAGCCCAGCAAGCCGATGGTGTACGGGTGCTGCGGATCGGCGAAGAGCGCTTCGACGCTCGCAACCTCGACGATGCGCCCGGCGTACATCACGGCGACTTCCTGGGCGAGCTCCGCGATCACGCCCAGGTCGTGGGTGATGAGGATGATGGCGGTGCCGGTCTCGTCACGCAAAGCGCGCATGAGCTCGAGGATCTGGGCCTGGATCGTCACGTCGAGCGCGGTCGTGGGCTCGTCGGCGATCAGCAGGCGCGGCTCGAGGGCGAGCGCCATGGCGATCATCGCCCGCTGGCGCATGCCGCCCGAGAGCTGGTGCGGATACTCGTGGAAGCGGCGCGCGGGTACCGGCATGCGCACGCGCTCGAGCATGTCGACGGCGCGGCGGTCGGCCTCCGCGCGGCTCACCTTGCGGTGGCGCAGGATCCCTTCGGAGATCTGCATGCCGATGGTGAACGCGGGATTGAGGGACGTCATCGGCTCCTGGAAGATCATGGAGATCCGGTTGCCGCGCACTTCGCGCATGGCGGCCGGCGGCAATCGCAGCAGGTCGGTGCCCTCGAAGAGGATCTCGCCCGCCGTGATGCGACCCGCGGGAGGGGCGATGAGGCCCATGATGGACAGCGCCGTCACGCTCTTGCCGCAGCCCGACTCGCCCACGAGGCCCAGCGTCTTCCCGGGCTCGAGCGTGAAGCCCACGCCGTCCACCGCGTCGAAGGTTCCGGCGTCCGTGGTGAAGGTGGTCTTGAGCCCGCGGACGTCGAGGAGCGCCGCCATCGATCAGGCGGCCGGCTTGCGTTCGGCGTGGAAGCGCGCGACGCGCGCGTCGATCTCGGCACGGTCGATGATGCCGACCGGGTTGCTGCGCGTCGCGAGGCAGGACATGAAGGCCTGGAAACGCTCGAGGCTCGCCGCATGCAGGCGCCGCAACTCGGCGAGGGGCTCGGCATGGTCGTCCACGCGTAGCGAGAGGAGCGGGTAGTCCTCGGTGCCGTGGATGAGGATCGCCGCGGCCTGCTTGCCTCGCTTGTCGCCGCCGGAGCGCTCGCCCGCTTCCATCGCCGTCATGAGCCGCTCGGCGAAGGGGAGGTGACCCGCTTCCAGGAACGCGCTTTCGGTCTCTTCGAGTACCTGCGCTCCGGCGAGCATGTTGCCCGCCATCGAGTAGCCCGCGCCCGAGCGATGGCCGCACCATGGGACGCAGTCGCGCCCGGTGTGCTGCGCGCTTTCGCCGCGCGCATCGACCATGTGCAGCTGGCGCACCTCGCGCCCGGCGTCGGCCTGCGTGAGGCGCGCGACGATCGCGCGCGCGTCGAGGCCCTGGTCGAGGAGGGCGAGGCCCTCGCGCGCGTAGAGCGGGTTCACCAGCGCCTGGGTGGAAAGCGCTCCTTTCCCGGCGCGCACCGCGGGGCAGAGCGCACCCACGGCGAAGAAGCGGCTTGCAACCGCCACGCCCAGATGCCCGGTCGCCCGGTCGAGGGCGACGATCGACCAGGTCATTACTTGAGCAGCAGCTTCTGCACCCGCCAGTTGAGGAGCTCGGCCACGTAGATCGTGTGCTCGTTGGGGCAGGCGATCTCGTGGATCCAGCCGAACTGCCGCAGCTGCTTGCCCGATTCCCCCAGGACGCCGAGGACCTTGCCGTCGAGCGAAAGCTTGTAGAGGCGGCCCGGATACGCATCCGAGGTGAAGATCACCTGGTTCGGCGGCGGCGTGATGCACACGGTCCAGGGCGCCCCGGGAGCGAACGTGCCCGACTTCGCGTCCGGATCGGGCTTGGCGCCGATGGCGGGGCGCGCGTCGTGGTCGAAGGGAACGTCGATGGTGATCGCGCGCAGGAAGTTGCCGTCGCCGTCGAAGACCTGGATGCGGCGGTTGAAGCGGTCGGCCACGTACACGTTGCCTGCCGCGTCGGTCGCGATGTTGTGCGGAGTATTGAATTGGCCGGGCTTGTCGCCGCGCTCGCCCCAGGACTTCAGCCAGTTGCCGTTGTGGTCCGCCTTCGCCACGCGCGAGTTGATGTAGCCGTCGCTGATGTAGATCTCGCCTTTCGGGCCGAAGGCGACGTCGGTCACCTGCCGGAAGCGCCCGTCCTCCGCGGGGAGCGGCGGCTTCGGATGCTTCAAGGGCGCGGTGTCCTCGTCGGAGGCCTCCTGCTTGCGCCCGAACACCATCAGCACCTTGCTGCCGTCCCGGTTGAACTTGACCACCATGTCCGAGCCCTTGTCCACGGCCCAGATGTTGTCGTCGGCGTCGATGCGCACCGAGTGCGCGAAGGACCATGCATAGAGGTGCTTGCCGATCTCGCGGATGAACTTGCCGTCGGGCGAGAATTCGAAGAGCTGCGCGGCGGCCGCGGCGTAGGCGGGCCCGCTCGTGTTGCCGCGCGAGAAGACGAAGATGTTGCCCTTGGAATTGGTCGCGACGCCGGTGACCTCGCCGAAGTACATGTCCTTCGGCAGGTGCACGGCATCGGGGACGGATTCGAACGGGATCACGGGAACGGACTGGGCCCACGCCGAAATGGCGAGGGAAGACGCGGCGACGGCGATCCAGCGGTGCATGGCGGCCCCTTGCGAAAAATCGTACGCTAGGTTAACAGGAGACCCGGGAGGTCAATCATGGACGAAAAGTACGAAGGCGGTTGCACCTGCGGTGAGGTTCGCTACCGTTTGCTCGCGAGCCCGATGTTCGTGAACTGTTGCCATTGCACGTGGTGCCAGCGCGAGACCGGAACCGCGTTCGCGTTGAACGCGATCCTCGAATCGGAGAACGTGGAGGTCACGCGGGGCGCCCCCGAAATGGTGGACACGGCCTCCAACAGCGGCACCGGCCAGGTGATCGCGCGTTGCCCGAAATGCCACGTGGCGCTCTGGAGCAACTACGGCGGCATCGGCGATTTCTTCCGGTTCGTGCGCGTGGGCACGCTCGACTGGCCCGCCCGATTTGCGCCCGACATCCATATCTTCACCTCGACCAAGCAGCCGTGGGTCCAGATCCCCGACGGGATGCGCGCGGTCCCCGAGTACTACAAGGCCGCCGACATCTGGCCCGAGGAATCCCTCGCTCGCCGCGCCAAGGTCATGGCCGCGGTCAGGCCCCGGTTTCCCGCATAGCGGAAAGAGGTGGCGCCGACAAGGGCGCGTTAAGCCACCGTTATCGGGGGTAGGCGGGCGACGTCCGAGGGGCCAGAATCGGGCCATGGCGGCGCCTATCGAGGTCGAATTGCTGGGGCATTCGGGGTTCCGGGTGGGGGGCGAAGCCCTGGCCTGCGCTTCGCGCAAGGCATTGTGGCTCGCGGCCTACCTGCTCCTCGAGCGCAAACCCGTCACCCGGGCGAGCGTCGCCGCGCTCGTGTGGGGCCCGGATAGCCCGCGCCATGCGCTGGGGAGCCTTCGCGTGGCGATCACCAAGCTGCCCCAGCCGGTGCTCGCGTGCCTCGAGGTCACGCGCGACACCCTGGGCGTGGCGCCCGATGCGCGCGTCGCCCTCGACGTGGATGCATTCGCACAGAGCTGCGCGGCGACGGACATCGAGGGACAGCTGGCGGGCCTCGAGATCTACCGCGGCGAGCTCATGCATGGCGCCGAGAACGACACCGCTCCCGAGTTCGTGGACTGGCTCCTGCCGCGCCGCGAGCGCGCGCGCCAGCTCGCGCACGACGCGCACCTGCGCGTGGCCCAGCAGCTGCACGCACGCGGCGACCGGGTTCGTGCCCGGCAGGTGGTCGATGCGTGGCTGCGCCACGATTCGGCGAGCGAATCGTTCCACGGCTTGCTCATGACCTGGCTTCCGAGCGACCAGGCGCTCGCGCAGTACGAGGTCTACCGGCGCGCACGCGCGGTGACGCTGGGCGCCGCACCCTCGTCCGAGATGGCGGCGCGCGCCGAGCGGCTGCGTCGGGGCTCCGAGCCGGCGATGCGCGAGATCCCCTCGCGACTCACCGCGGCCACGTCCTTCATCGGCCGCAACGACGAGCTGGCCGAGCTGCGCGGCCTGCTCGCGGATCCGTCCTGCCGCCTGCTCACGCTGCATGGCATGGGCGGGGTCGGGAAGACGAGGCTCGCTTCGGCCATCGCGGAACACGAGAGCGGCGAATTCCCCGACGGCGTCCATGTCTGTGCGCTGGACGAGCTGCAGGCGCCGGCGCTCTTCGCGCAGACCCTCGCCCGCGCCTGCGGCCTGCATCCTTCGGGAAGCCAGGCGCCGTTGGACCTCGTGGTCTCGTTCCTCGGCGATCACGCGGTGCTGCTCGTGCTGGACAACCTCGAGCACCTGCTCGCCGAAGGCACCGCCATCGCGGGACAGATCGCAAGGCTCCTCGCCGCCACCGGGCCGCGCGTGAAGGTCCTCGCCACGTCCCGGGAGCCGCTCGGCCTCCAGGAGGAGTGGCTCTACGAGCTGCGGGGGCTCTCCTATCCGCGTGTCGACGAGGCGGCGCAGGCCCAGGGCTTCGCCGCGGTGCAGTTCTTCGCGCAACGCGCGCGCCAGGCGTACCTCGGTTTCTCGCTCGCGGCGGAGCTTCCCAACGTCGTGCGCATCTGCGACGTGGTCGAAGGGCTGCCGCTCGGATTGGAGCTCGCCGCGAGCTGGGTCCGCAGCGTTCCGTGCGCCGAGATCGCCGCGTCCCTGGCCGAGCATGCAACGCAGCTCGCCACGCGCCACGTGAACCGCGCCGCGCGGCATCATTCGCTGGGCGCCGTGATCGCGTATTCGTGGGACCGGCTGCCGGCCGAGCAGCGCGAGGCGCTCTCCGCGCTCGCCGTCCTGCGCGGGACCTTCTCTCGCGAGGCCGCCGAGCACGTCGCCCGTGCCAACGTGCGCACCCTCTCGGCGCTCGCCGACAAGGCGTTGCTGCAGCGCATTCCCGAGGGACGGTGGCACATCCACGAAGTCGTCCGCCAATTCGCCGGGGACCAGGGCGCCGGCACCGCCAAGGCGCGCGCCGCTCGACAAGCCTCGGTCGGCCGCCTTCGCGATGGCCACTACATGGGCCTCCTGGAGCGCGTGGGCCCCCGGCTGCACGGCCCGGACGAGGCGGAGGGCTACGCGACGATCGAGATGGAGCTCGCCAACATCCGCGCGGCTTGGCAGTCGTGCGCACTCGCCGGCGACCTCGATGCCATGGCGGCAGCGGCCCCGGCATGGATGGATTTCCTCGAGAAGGACCGGTTCGTGGACGAAGGGCGGACCGCCGTGGATGCGTGGCTCCATGCCGCGCTCGCGCGCGACGACGCGCTTTCCGCGGGCAAGGCCCGGATGCATTCGGCGAGCCTGAAGGAGTTGGCGGGACAGCTCGCCGAAGCCCTCGAGGCCGTCGAGCTTGCGATCCCGGTCCTGGAGGCGAAACGCGCGAAGCCCGAGCACGCGAAGGCGATGATGAATCGCGGCGTGCTGCTCTCGCACCTCGGGCGAGTGGCCGAGGCCGAGGCCCAGGCGAGGCACGCCATCGAAGCCGCCCGCGCGCTGGACGACCGCTGGCTCCTCGCCCAATGCCTCACCGTGCTGGGCTTCATCGTGATCCGCCTGGGCAAGGGCGCCGAGGCGCGCGACCTGCAGCTCCAGGCGCTGGCCCTGGTCGAGGTCCTCGGCAAGCCCTCCGCCATCGCGCGCGTGAGCAACAACCTCGCGCTGGCCGAGAACTTCCTCGGCAACTACCAGGCCGCCGAGGCGGGATACGAGCGCGCCCTGGGCCTCTGGAGGTCGCTAGGCATGATCCGCGTGGCGGGCCTCGCCATGCACAACCTGGGCGTGGTCGCGCAGCGCACCGGCGACTACGCGCTCGCGCTGCAGCGCTATCGCGAGGGGCTCGAGCTCCTCCAGCGCGCCGGCGACCGCAAGATGATCGCGTTGAACCTGATCTCGACGGGAGACGCGCTGGTGCGCATCGGGCGGGCGAGCGAAGCGCGTGCACCGCTCACCGAGGGCCTGCGCATCGCGCAGCGCGACGCCCACGCGCTGGTGATGGCCTACGCATACCCCATGCTCGCGCATGCTGAGATCACGCTCGGCAACACCCACCAGGCCGCCAGCCACCTGATGGCCGGGTTCGACATCGCCGAGACCGACCACTATACGGACGTGATGGCCGAATCCGTCGTGAACGCGGCGCGTCTCCTCATCGCCGCCTCGCCGGGCAGCGAGTCCACCGCGCTGGGCTGGGTGCGCGAGCTGTCGGCGTCCCCGGAGGCGTCCGCGCGCGTGCACGACGATGCGAAGCGGATGATCGAGTCGCTCACGCCGGCGGAAGCCGGCGTCGCCACGGGCCGCACTCTCGAGGAGCTCGCACGCGCCGCGAAGGCGGCGGTGCGCAGGTTCATTTCCTCCGCGACCCCGTCAGGCGCCGATACTGCGACATATGCCGAATCGCATCCTTCGGCCTCCTGAGCGTTTCGTAGAGGAGCGCCAGGTTGTAGTGGCAGTCGGCGAGGGCGGGATCGGTGCGCACTGCTTCCTCGTAGGCCTCGACGGCGTCCGCCTTGCGATCGACGTCCTGGAGCAGCACGCCCAGGTTGTAGAGGATCACGGGGCTGCGCCCGCAAGCTTCCAGCGCGTCGCGGTAGGCGCGCTCGGCTTCGTCGTGGCGTCCGGATTCGTGCAGCAGGCGTCCCAGGTTGATGCGCGCCTCGAGGCGCGACGGATCCTCGACGATCGCGCGGTCATACGCGCGTAATGCCGCCTCGCGGTCGCTCGACTCGAGCCCCACGCCCTGCGCATACCAGTCGTGCGAGGCGACGGAGGGGACGGGCGCCTTCTGCTCGACCACGGTGAGCGACCCGCTCTCGGGATCGCCCTCGAAGGCGAGCAGGTACTGGCCCGAATCGGCCTGCCAGCGGTTGGCGCCCTCGCGCACCACGACGCGATCGGCCACGGCGCCGATGGAAAGGCCCGAGAGCGGCATGCGATCGGGCAGGTGCTTGCGAAGCTCCTTCACCGATTGCGTGATGCGCCGCGCCGGCACCTTCGCGTCGATGAGCGCCTGCGCGGTGCGCAGCACGATGAGGTCCTGGAAGGAGAAGCGCAGCGTGTTGCGCGGCCCGTGCTCGGGGTTCACGAAGCCGGCGGCGACGAAAGCGCGGATGGTGGCGCGCGGAAGGCGAAGCAGTTTCTCGACGTCCTGGACGCCGTAGGCATTCATCGCGGTGCTGCCCGGTTTCCGGTGGCTACGCCTTGGCCTTCTTCTTCGCGGGCGCGGCCGGCTCGGCGACGGCGCGCTTGGGAGGCTTGCGCGAGGCGCCCTGCGCGGCGGCCTTCGCCTTGGACGGCGGGACCGATTTCTTCTCGAGGCTCGCGCGAAGCGCTTCCATGAGGTCGATCACCTGGGCGCTCGCCTGGGCCGCCTCGGTGAAGGTGATCTCCTGGCCCTCGACCTTCCTGTCGATGGCTGTCTGGATGCGCTCGCGCACCTGGTCCTTGTACGCGCTCGGGTCGAAGGCGTCGGAGGCCTGCGCCTCGATCAGCTGCTGGGCGAGCTTCAGCTCCTGCGGCTTCACTTCCGTCTCGGGGATCTCGATCTCGTCGATCGAGCGTACCTCGTCGGCATAGAGGAGCTGCTGCATCACGAGCCCCTTGTCGACGGGGCGGATCATGACGATGTATTGCTTGCCGCGCGCGGCCCAGCGCCCGAGCGCGCAGCGGCCGGATTCGGCGAGCGCCCTGGTGAGGAGCGCGTAGGGCTTGGCTCCGCCCTTGTCCGGGGCGAGGTAGTAGGCCTTGTCGAAATAGACGGGATCGACCGACTCGAGCGGGACGAATTCCGTGATGTCGGCGGTGGCCGTGCCGGCCTCTTCCATGGCCTTCAGCTCTTCGGGCGAGAAGGTCACGTACTGGTCCTTCGAGAACTCGTAGCCCTTCACCATCTCCTCGCGCGCGACGGGAATCTCCTCCTTCACGCAGAGGTACTGCTGCTTCAGGCGCGAGCCGCAGGCCTTGTGGAGCATGTTGAAGGAGATGGCCTTGCTCGCCTCGGTGGCCGAGAAAAGCTTGACCGGGATGGAGACCAACCCGAACGAAACCGTCAACGACGCGATCGATCTTGCGGCCATACTTGAACCTCCTTGGATAGCCCATTGTAATCCAAGGGGTTTTTGTTTGTCAGCCCCCCGCGTTTTTGAGGGCTTTCTGGAGATCCTGCTTGCGTTCCAGCACATCGGCCCAGCGGTCGCCCAGGCGCGCGAGGCGTTCCGGGGCGTTGTCGATGCGGAAATCGAGGGGATGCGCCGTCGCGAGCTCGTCCCACGTGAGCGGCATGGACACCGGCGCCCCGGGCTCGCCGCGCGGCGAGTAGGCGACGTTCAGGGTCTTGCCGCGGACGTTCATGTTGAAGTCCATGAAGATCTTCCCGGTGCGCTTGGGCACGCTCCACTCGACCGTCACTTCCTTCGGGCGAAGGGTCCCGAGATGCCGGCTCACCATCTCGGAGACATGGCGGGCGGCGTCGAAATCGAGCGTTCGCCTGATCGGGACGAAGATATGCAGCCCCGTCTTCCCCGAAGTCTTCACCACGGGCTCGAGCGCCATGCCGTGCAGGATTTCGCGGAGCGCAAAGGCGATTTCCTTGCCCTTCTCGAAGGCGGTGGTGTTCAGCTCGGGCTCGTCGCCGGGCTTCTCCTTGCCGGAATAGATGTAGGGGTCGATGTCGAAGACCACCCAGTCGGGATAATTCAGGACCGAGGCTTCCAGCGACTCGAGCGAGGACGCGAAGTCCGTGCGCTTCGATGCGCAGTCCGGGCCCGGCCTCGCGCGCGAATGCCAGACGTGGAACTCGAGCGTTCCCGATTGGGCGAGCCAGAGGAGCGTCGCCACGTTGTTGCAGAGGAGGTACTCGTGCCGCTCGTCCTTGTGGCCGGAGAAGACCGCGACGCTCTCGACGAAATCGGGGCGTTCCTGTTCCCAGTGCTTCTGGAAGAAGCGTTGCCCGCGGATGCCTTCGGGCATGCGGATCATGGTGAGCGGCCGGTCCGCCAGGTGCGGCACGATGAGCGGGCCCACCGCCGCGAAGTAGCGCAGCAGGTCGCGCTTCGTGTACGCGGGCTGCTTCAACGCGGGGTTGGCCGGCCAGTACACGCGCTCGAGGTTGGTGAGCTTGATGCGGGCCTTGGCGATCTCGAGGGTGAAGGCGGGCTTCCTGTTGTCGAGCTGTGCCAGCAGGTCGCTGTCACCCCCGTGGCGACTGTCACTCCCGTGGCGACTGTCACCCCCGCGAAGGCGGGGGCCCAGCCCAGGCGGCAACGCTCCCTTCCTTCCCTTCGTCACCTCCACCCAGGCCCCGCCTTTCTTCCCCGCCTCGTACTTGCTCGCCTTCTTCTTCCCGACCACCCCCTTGAAGCCGCTCGCGATGGCTGCATCGAGGAGCGCCGCGCCGTCCTCGGACGCGTGGACGAGCTGGACGTGTGGCGAGGGCATGAGGCATTGCGAGAGGTAGCGGCGGCGATCCTCGTAGGCCGCACCGCGCAGGTCCACGCCCGCGAAGTGGAGGAGGTCGAAGCAGACATAGACCGCCGGCGAGGCGGCGATCATCCCGTCCAGCAGCATCGCGCCCGGCGCGTCGCGCAAGAGCTCCGCGACAACCTCGGGGAATTGGGGGGCGAGATCCTTTTCGCCCGCGCGAAGCCGGACGCGGCCGTCGTCCACGAAAGCGAGGGCGCGCGTGCCGCCGATGCGCGGCTCCCACATCCAGTCAGGCGATGCCAGGGCGCGATCGCCCGGTGCTGCCAGCATGGGAGCGACGCGCGCGGGAAGCCGCGAGGGCTTGCCCCCGGGAACGAGGCGCGCGGCCTCGATGCGCTGGCCGGGAACGACGATGAGGTCCTCCACCGTGGCGCCCGAGAGGACCGAGCGGTTCCTGGCCGCCAGGTCCGCGGGGGTGACGAACCGGTCCTTGTGCTTGATGAGGAGCCACGACTTCGGATCCTTGGCGGTGCGAACCAGCG
Source organism: Usitatibacter sp. (assembly GCA_036271595.1). Classification (GTDB taxonomy): domain Bacteria; phylum Pseudomonadota; class Gammaproteobacteria; order Burkholderiales; family Usitatibacteraceae; genus Usitatibacter. The sequence continues at coordinate 76,169 of DATBAI010000077.1, read as the reverse complement.
CGAAGGATCCCTTCACCTTCTCGCCACGCAGCTGGAAGCTCAACTTTCCCTTGGCGAGGCCCTCGCGCACCTGGGCCTCGGCGGCCTCCCGGTCCGCGAAATGCGTGGCGGGCTCGTCGGGCGAATACACGCCGCAGTCCCACACGATCACCTCGCCCGCGCCGTACTGCTTCGGCGGGATCACGCCCTCGAAGGACGCATAGCCGTAGGGATGGTCCTCGGTCAGCATGGCGAGCCGCTTCTCGGACGGATCGAGCGACGGGCCCTTGGGCACGGCCCAGGACTTGAGCACTCCGCCGCACTCGAGGCGCAGGTCGTAGTGCAGCCGCGTGGCGTTGTGCTGCTGGATCACGAAGAGGAGCGGCCCCGAGGCGTGCGGCGCCGTGCCCGGCGCGGGCTCGGGCGTTGCATCGAACGCGCGCTTCGCGGAGTATTCGCCGAGGCTCGTGGCCGCGGCCGCGATCCTTTTCACCATTTGCGGATGCTCTCCAGTACCAAAAGAATATAGGGTAAGCGATGGCAGCCACGATCATGGCCGGTGCGAGCGGGTATTCCTTCAAGGAATGGTGCGGCACGTTCTACCCGGAGAAGACGAAGGCCGAGGACATGCTGGCGTTCTATTCGGCGCGCCTGCCGACGGTGGAGATCAACAACACGTTCTACCGCATGCCGCGCACGCCGATGCTGGAGAACTGGGCCGCCATCACGCCCGCGGATTTCCGCTTCGCCATCAAGGCCTCGCGGCGCATCACGCACATGTCGCGGCTGAAACCCGAGTCGATCGGGGATTCGGTGGATTTCCTCTACAAGGCCCTGGAAGCGCTTGGGCCCAAGCGCGGGCCGGTGCTCTTCCAGCTTCCGCCCAACCTCAAGAAGGACCTTCCCCGGCTGCAGGCCTTTCTTCCGATGCTGCCCGAGGATCATCGCGCCGCGTTCGAATTCCGCAACGACACCTGGTTCGACGAGGACGTCTACGCGGCCTTGCGGGACGCGGGCGCGTCGCTTTGCTTCTCGGAGCGCGAGGACAACGCGCCTCCGCCCCTCGTGGAGACGGCGCCCTGGGGCTACGTGCGGCTTCGCCTCGAGGAGTACTCCGAGGCCGACCTCGCCCATTGGGCCGAGCGCCTCGCGAAGACCGGGTGGCGCGAGTCTTTCGTGTACTTCATGCACGAGCCCACCGCTCCCGCCTACGCCGCGACGCTCTTGCGCTTCGCGAAGGAGACATGAACACCCTCATCGACGCACCCGAAAAGGCGCGCGCGGCGTACGTGCTCGCGCACGGCGCGGGCGCCGGCATGCGCCACCCGTTCATGCAGGCGATCGCGCAGGGCCTTGCGGCGCGCGGCGTGGCGGTGTTGCGTTACGAGTTCGCGTACATGGAGCAGGGCGGCAAGCGGCCGGACACGCCGAAGGTAGCCGAGGCTCGCGTGCGCGAGGCGGTGGAAGAGGCTGGGCGTCGGCTGCCGGGCCTGCCGCTCTTCGCCGGCGGCAAATCGTTCGGCGGCCGCATGACTTCCCAGGCGCAGGCTGCCTCGCCGCTTCCCGGCGTGCACGGCCTCGCCTTCCTGGGATTTCCGCTGCACCCGACCGGCAAGCCCTCGGATGCCCGAGCCGCGCACCTGGAGAACGTGAAGGTCCCGATGCTTTTCCTCCAAGGCACGCGCGACACCCTCGCGGAGCTTTCACTTCTGCGGCCCGTGGTGGCCCGGCTGGGCAAGCGCGCCACGCTGGAAACCTTCGACGACGCGGATCATTCGTTCCATGTTCCTGCCCGGACCGGCCGCAAGGACGCCGATGTGCGCGAGAGCCTGCTGGAAACTTTTGTTAGGTGGATCGATTCGCAGCGTTTAAGATAAACGGCTTCGCCGCATCGCGAGCCTGAAATGCCCGACAAGAAAACCGGCACCCTCTACGAGGTGCTCGGCGTCAAGCACGACGCGAAGACGACCGATATCACCCGCGCATACAAGCGCATCACCACGCAGCTCGCCTCGGAGACCGCGGCGCCGGACGCACGGCTCGCCGCGCGCGCCAAGGTCGCCTACGAGATCCTTTCCGATCCCGGCAAGCGCGACGAATACGACAAGTCGCTGCGCGTTGCCGCGACCAAAAAGCCCGCGCGGCACGTGACCGCGCTCATCGCCGGTATCGCGGTGCTGGTCGCCGCCGCGATCGTCGCTTCCATGTACGCCACGCGATCGAAGGAGGCGCAGGCCGCCGGGCCGCTCACGTCCGAGCAGCTGCTCGCGCTCGGCGAAAGCCTTGCGCTGCCCATGGAGGAGACGCGCATCTCCGGCGAAGTCGCCCACACCGGGGTGGCGGTGGCCACGGGGCCGTACGAGATGGTCACGCCCTGCCACACGCTCGCCGCCGGAGCGCAGATCCTGGTGGGACTCGGAGCCAAGGCCACGCACGCGGACATGTCGCGCGCCGATGTCGAGCGCGACATCTGCATGCTGCGCGTGAAGGATTCCAACGACGTGGTCGCGAAGCTGCGTGCGAGCGATCCGGCGGCCGGCGAGAAGGTCTACACCGTCGTGCGAATGGGCCCGAAGCCCTCGCAGCTGCGCGAGGGCCACATGACGCGCGTGATCGCGGGAGCCAAGGGCGGCAAGGCCTACGAGGTCGTCCTTCCGGGGACGATCCCCAACGGCAGCCCGCTCCTGGATGAGCGCGGCAACATGGTGGGCATCGTCACCGAGCCGCACGACTTCGGCGCGGGGATCACGGTGGCGCTCGCCGCCTCACGCATCAGCCAGACCGTCGCCCTAGAGCGCACGACCCTCGAGCGGGCGCAGAGCGCCGTCGCCGCACAGCCGAAGACCTCCAGCGGCACGGTGGACGATGACGCGGGCTCGGCCGAAACCGCGCCGGCGAGAGTCGAAGGAAAGCCCCGCAACGTCGGCGAGGCCTACCGCAAGATGGACCAGGAACGCAGCCGAACCCTGGACCAGGCCGTCAACGAGCAGGTGAACGGCAAGCCGAAGCGCTGAGCCACTCGGCGGCGCGCTTCACGACGGGCTGGTCCTCGAGGCGCAGGTCGAAGTATCCCGCCGGGCTCACTCTCTCGTCGGGCTCGATGCGCGAGCCGTACACGTTCCCGTTGCGATCCGCGAGCACCGCGACGGTGAGCATTGCCATCGAGCCGTCCGAGAGAGCGAACCCCTGGTTCACGGTGGAAAGGCCCGCCGTGGGTTGCCCGAAGATGCGCGTATGGGCGCGTCCGCGAAACGCGACCGCGATGCTCTCGCCGGCGCTCGCAGTGCGCTCGCCGATCAGGAGCGCCACGCTCGCGTCGCCGAACGCGGGCGGCGTGCGGGGCAAATCCTCGCGCGCCTGGGAGTAGAAATCGCGGGCCGACCATGGGCGCCGTTCGCCGCCGCGCACGAAGAAGCCCAGGTCCCCCACGCCGAGGAAGGGCTCCAGGCCGCCCACCATCGCGAACATGTTGCCGCCGGTGTCCTCGCGCAGGTCGAGGATCCATCCGCAGGGCTGCCTCGCCGCGACCTCGTCGATCCGCCGGCCCAGCTCGGCGGCGAACGCGCGGTCGGCGGGGACGTTCGCGGCGTCGAAACCGGCGATGCGCAAATACCCGGTGCCGCGCACGACCTCGCTCGCGAGGCCGAAGGAGCCCTCGGTCCCCGAGTGGGCGATCTCGCCGCGCGCGCTGGGCGTGAGCAGCCGGCTGTGGCCGTCCTTGAGCGAGCGGATGAGGAAGCCCACGGCGGGCCGCGCCTCGGCCGGCGTCGTCGCGCCGGCGGCGAAGATCCATGATCGCCGGCGAGCGGCATCCCAATCGACGCGCGATGCGTCGAGGGCGGATTCACGGATGCGTGCGATCGCCTCATCGATATAGTCGCGCGCGGCGCCCGAGGGCGGCACTGCCTCGCCGGGCGCCACCAGCTCGATGGAGACCGAATCCAGCCACAGCGATCCGGCCGAGGAGACGGATGCGCCGATCGCGAGCCGATCGGCGGCCGGGTCGATCTCGGAGAGCACCTCGACGGGCCGCCACTCGGGCGTCGCGGCGAAGGCGGTGGCGACGAAGGTGTCGGGCTCGTCATGCCCACCGTCGCTTCGCACCCAGAGCTCCGCGGGCCGCTCGAGCGCCTCGGCACGCATCCAGGCCCGCACTCGCACGACGCGCCCGCGAAAGCGCGTGGCGGTCATCGATTGCCCGACACCGAAGGCGCTGGCCTGCGGGTCGCGCTCGAGGCGCACGCTGCGCCGACCCTCGTGCGGATCGGTCAAGTCGAGTCGCGCGCTGCCCGCGCCCAGCGTGAACCAGTTGCGCGGGGCGCCCAGGTGAAGCCCGTCGGGCGCCTCGAACCCGGGATTTTGCAGCGGTGCCGACCACGGGTTGAACCACGGGGCGCCCACCAGGGCGATCGCCACGACGATGCCGCGCAGGATCAACCCATCCGCGGCGACTGGGTCATGGCGCCCCGGCAGGCGCGCTTGTCGTCTTCATTTCTTCGTAAAATCGCCGGCCCTCACCGTCGTGAGCTTCTCGGGATCGACGTGCTTGCGGAAGGCGGCGTTCACCTGGGCGAGCGTGACCGCCGCGATGTCCGCGTCCACCTTCTTGTCGAAGGCGAGGGTTCGGTCCACGTCGAGCCGGTCCGTGAGCGTGTCGGCGAGCTGAGCGTCCTGTGCGCGCTGCAGCGTGCGTGCCTGCAAGAGGCCGGTCTTCGCGTCGCGCAGCCTCTCCTCGGTGAATCCCTTTGCCGCGGCGAGGGCCAGCTCCTCCTTGTAGGCCTTCTCGAGGCGCGCAAGGTTCTGCGGCGCGTAGATGGCGGACGTGGTGAAGCTCGCACGCGCCTCGTACGGGCTCACGGTGACGCCGCTGCCGATGCCGTAGGAGAGCCCTTCCTTCTCGCGGATACGCTGCCAGAGCTGCGAGCCGGGGCCGCCGCCCAGCAGCCGATTGGCCACCAGCATCGCGGCGTAGTCCGGGTCCGTGTCCTGCATGTGGAACTGCAGGCCCGCGGTGAAGAAGGCGTTCGCCTTGTCCGGCGTGTCGATGCGGATCGTCTCCGGGGTCACGTCGTAGTAGGGCCGCGGCACGCGCGTGTACGGGGTGGTGCTCTTCCAGTCGCCCAGCAGCGATCCGAGCAGCGCCGGCATGGCCGCGGCGTCCATGTCGCCGACGACGGCGACCTCGCCGTGGTCCGCGCCGTAGAAGCGCGCATGGAACGCCTTCACGTCGTCCACCGTGAGCGCCCGGGCGAGCGCCATCTGCTCGTTGAAGTCGGGCACGTAGCGCACGTCGCCCTTGGGATAGGGATTGCCGTGGCGTTGCAGCGCGAGACGCGCGAGCGGCGTGGGCTCCTTCAACTGCGCCTGGACCGTCGTCATGACCTCGTTGCGAAGCTGCTCGAGCTCGGTCGCGGGGAAGGTCGGCTCGCGCAGCAGCTTCGACACGAGCTTCAGGACCTGGGCGAGGTTCTCGTGCGTGGTCTCGATCGTCACGTCGACCACCGCGGCCGAGGGGGTCGAGAAGGAGACGCGCGCCTTCAGCTTGTCCAACGCATCGTGGATCTCCTGGCGCGTCATCCCGGCCGCGCCGCGCTCCAGCATGGCGGCCGCAAAGTCGGCGGCGGTCGTCATGCCGACGAGCGACTTCTCGTCGCCGAAGCGAAGCACGATGTCCGCGGACACGGTCGCCCCGCGCGTGCGCTTGGGCATGAGCGCCACCTTCATGCCGTTGGCGAGCGCGAAGCGCTGGGTGCGCGACTCGATGTTGTCGGGCGTGGCCTCGAAGGTCTCGCCGGCGGCCACCGCCGGGTCGCCCTTGTATCCCTTCAGCACGGGCTCCGCGTCGACGAAGGCGGGGGCCGGCGCGCGCTGCGGTTGCTGCGTCGGGATGAAGAGGCCGATGGTGCGGTTGTCGGGAACGAAGTACTGCGCGGCCACCCGCTGGACGTCTTCGACCTTGGCGTTTCGCACCCGGTCGCGCTCGAGGTAGAAGAGGCGCCAGTCGCCCTGCGAGATCGACGAGGAGAGGGCCACGCCGACCTTCTCGGGGTCGCTCGCGGTGAGGTCGAAATCCTTCAGGTACTTGGTGCGCGCGCGGTCGAGCTCCGCCTGGGTGACGGGCTCCTTGCCCATGCCCTCGACGGTCGCGATGAGCGTGGCCTTCGCGGTGTCGATCGACGCGTCGCTCGGGAGCTGCGCGACGAAGATCGCGACGCCCGGCTCCTTGAACCCGAAGACGACGGGAAATACCGCGGCGGCCTGGTGCGTCTCGACGAGTGTCTTGTGCAGGCGCCCCGTATCCGAATCTCCGAGGATGGTGCCCAGCATCTCGAAGGCCGCGTAGTCCGGGCTCGCCTCGGCGGGGATGTGGTACGTGGCCATCACGAGCTGCGTCTCGCCCACGCGGCGCACCACCACGCTTCGCTCGCCGTCCTGCGCGTTGTCGAGCGTGTAGGTGGGCTCGAGCACCCGCTTGGGCCTCGGAATCGCGCCGAATCCCTTTGCGATGAGGGCGAGCGTCTTCGCTTCGTCGAAGCGGCCCGCCACGATCAGCACCGCGTTATCCGGCTGGTAGTACCTGCGATAGAAGGCCTGGAGGTGCTCGATGTTCACGTTCTCCACGTCGGCACGCGCGCCGATGGTGGACTTGCCGTAGTTATGCCAGGTATAGGCGGTCGAGAGGCTGCGTTGCAGGAGGACGCGGATCGGGTTGTTCTCGCCCAGCTCGAGCTCGTTCCTCACCACCGTCATTTCGGTGTCGAGGTCCTTGCGCGCAATGAACGAGTGCGTCATCGCATCGGCCGACCAGCGCAGGTACCAGTCGAGCGTGGCCTCGTTGGCGGCGAAGCTCGCGAAATAATTGGTGCGGTCGACCCAGGTGCTGCCGTTGGCGCGCAGCCCCATGCGGGTGAAGTCCTTCCACACCTGCGGGTACTTCGGCGTCCCCTTGAACATGAGGTGCTCGAGCAGGTGCGCCATCCCGGTCTCGCCGTAGTGCTCCATGCGCGAGCCGACGAGGTAGGTCGTGTTGACGGTCGTCGTGGGCTTCGAGGCGTCGGGCGCGAAAAGCACGCGCAGCCCGTTGGCGAGGTCGTACTCGGTGATGCCCTCGACCGTCGGGCCGCGGCTCACGCCCTGCGGAAGCGCGATATCGGCGGCGCCCGCGGCCAGCGCGGCGGCTGCGAGGAGGACGGCGGCGGCAAGCTGAAGCGGCTTCATGGCGGCTCCGTTCAAAGACGAAGCCGCGATGATAAAGGCGAAAAGGGGTCGGCCCCCTTTTCGTCGTCTGTTACCGTTAGTTGCAGACCGAGGTTGGCGTACCGAACACTTCGCGGGTGATGGCCTTCGACTGCGTGACTCCGTTCAACGTGTACGAGAACGTCCCGTTGGAGGCGTCGGTGAACGTGAAGGTGCCGTTGCCCACCTGCGTTGCCACGACCTTGCTCGTGTCGAAGGCGCTGAACGAGGAGCCAGCCGCGGTCGTCTGGTAGAGCGCGCCCGACCAGCTGTTGCTGGCGCTGCCCGTCCCCTGCACGCCCTGGGCCATGACGACCCACAGGCCCTTGCCGGTGGTGTCGTACGTGAACCACGTGGCGAAGATCACCGCGCCCTGCTGGGTGATGTTGACGCCCCATCCGGATTCGCTGTTCGCCGGGGAGTGCCACCACAGGTCCTGGTAGTTGCTGGTGGATGGCGCGCCGGACTCGGCGCATGTGGGCATGGGGCCGAACACCTCGCGCGTGATGGGCTTGGACTGCGTGACGCCGTTCAGGGTGTACGCGAAGGTTCCCGTGTCCTTGTCCGAGAAGGTGAAGGTCGCCGAGCCCACCTTGGTCGCGACCACGTTCGTCGAGACCCAGTTGGCGGTGCTGAACGCGGGGCCGGTGGTGCGGAAAAGGTCGCCCGTGTAGCTGTTCGGATTCGTGGTTGACTGCGCGCCGTTGGCGAGCACGATCCACATGCCGCTTCCGTCGGTGTCGTAGGTGAACCACGTCGCGAAGAGCGTATTGCCCTGGTGCGTGAGGTTCACGCCCCAGCCCGACTCGCTTGCCGCGGGCGAGCGCCACCACAGGCCCTGCACGTTGAACGGCCCCGCGGCCTCGATGTTGCCCATGATTCCAGCGAAGTTCTGCGGCGCGTTGAACGCGACGTTGCCCGCGCGGAAGAGGGCGTTGCTGCCGTCCATCGGGATCGCGCCGTAGTTGAAGATGTCCCACCCGCCGCCCCAGTTGATCGAGGCATTGCTCGTGAAGAGGAAGCCGTCCGGGATGATGAAGTCGGGCTTCACCACGTTCAGGTTCGCGAAGCCCTGCGTGCCGAGCAGGAGTGTCTTGAACATGGTGCCTTCCCCATAAACGCCGCCGCCGCCGCTCGCGGTGTCGGCGGGCAGGTTCTGGGTGAAGGTGTAGGTATGCGTGGTGCCGCCCTGCGTGACCTGGACCGTGTGGCCCGCGATGAACTCCTGGCCGCTGGAGAGCGCGACGAGGACGATGTACTGGATGGTGCCGTCGGCGTTGGAGTAGATCTGGTCGGTTCGCCAGAGGTGGAAGGTGGCGTGGCTGGGGCCGGCGAGGGCGAGTCCCAGGACCAGGGCGAGGGTGCGGGCGAATGCTTTCATGGTCGAGCCTCCGGATGCGGGATGCGGCGACCGTGTTAACGCCCGGAAGGCAGGGGATATTCCGGTAAAATTGGCCGCTCCAATGGAACCTCAATCCCGAATCGCGCAGGAAGCCTCGCGTCGGCGCACCTTCGCCATCATTTCCCATCCCGACGCGGGCAAGACGACCCTCACCGAGAAGCTGCTGCTCTTCGCGGGGGCCATCCAGATCGCGGGCAGCGTGAAGGCGCGCAAGGCCACGCGCCACGCGACGAGCGACTGGATGGAGATCGAGAAGCAGCGCGGCATCTCGGTGGCGAGCTCGGTCATGCAGATCGAGTATCGCGGCCACGTGGTGAACCTGCTCGACACGCCCGGCCACCAGGACTTTTCCGAGGACACCTACCGCGTGCTGACCGCGGTGGACGCGGCGCTGATGGTGATCGACTCGGTGAACGGCGTGGAAGCGCAGACGATCCGCCTCCTCGAGGTGTGTCGGGCGCGGGCGACACCGGTCATCACGTTCATCAACAAGCTGGACCGCGAGGGCAAGGAGCCGCTCGCGCTCCTGGACGAGATCGAGCGAATCCTCGGCATGCCCACGGTGCCGTTCACGTGGCCGGTGGGCATGGGCAAGCGCTTCGGTGGCGTCTTCGACATCGCGAACGACCAGATGAGGGTCTTCCGGGCCGGGGAGGATCGCCGCAGCGATGACGAGGAGGTGATCGTCGGCCTCGCCAATCCCGACAACGAGAAGCGCTTCGGCGAGACCTTCGCGGCGGCCAGGGGCGAGGTGGAGCTGCTCCAGGGCGCGACGCACGAGTTCCATCGCGAGGATTTCCTCGCCGGGAAACAGACCCCGGTTTTCTTCGGCTCGGCGATCAACAACTTTGGCGTAAAGGAAATCCTGGACGCGCTGGTGGATCTCGCCCCGCCCCCGGGGCCCAAGCCCGCGGTGCAGCGCATCGTAGCGGCCGACGAGGCGAAGTTCACCGGCGTGGTCTTCAAGATTCAGGCGAACATGGACCCGGCGCACCGCGACCGCGTGGCCTTCGTGCGCGTGGCCTCGGGACGCTTCGAGCGCGGCATGAAGGTGAAGCTCGTGCGCACCGGCAAGGAAGTGAAGACGGCCGCCGCGGTCTCCTTCCTCTCGCAGCGCCGCGAGGTGCTCGAGGATGCATGGCCGGGCGACATCGTGGGCCTTCCCAACCGCGGGGTGCTCCAGCTGGGCGACACGCTCACCGAGGGCGAGCAGCTGCAGTTCACGGGGCTGCCCTTCTTCGCCCCGGAGATCTTCTACACGGTCGAGGTGGCCGATCCGATGCGCAACAAGCAGCTGCGCACCGGCCTGCAGCAGCTGGGCGAGGAGGGCGCGATCCAGGTCTTTCGCCCGGTGCAGGGCGGGGCGCTACTCCTGGGCGCCGTGGGCCAGCTCCAGATCGACGTGGTGGCGCACCGGCTTGAGGGCGAGTACGCCGCGAAGGCGCGCATGACACCGAGCCACTATCGCCTCGCCCGCTGGATCACCGCGGCGCAGCCCGCCGAGCTCGCCCGCTTCATCGAGGCGAACGCGTATCGCGTCGCGCACGACGTGGTGGATGCGCCAGCGGTTCTCTACGCCCACGCCGCGGAGCTGAAGGCCGCGCGCGAGATCTGGCCCGCGATCGAGTTCCACACGCTTCGCGAGCACGGCGGGCTCGCCGTTCACTCGAACCTCATCGCCGCGTAGGTCGCCATCGACGGATAGGTCATGCGCAGCAGGTCGCGCATGTCGTCGGCGCTCACGGGCTTCATGGCATAGGCGTGGGCGCGCACCGCGTCGACCATCGCGCGCTCGCGCTCCTCGGCGGTGGTGCAGAGGATCACCACCGGAAGCGACCGCAGGCTTTCCACCTCGCGGATTCGCCGCAGCACGCGCAGGCCGTCCAGGGGTGCGAGGCTCATGTCGAGCAGCACCAGGTCGGGCATCGGGTGGCGGCGCCGCTCGTGGAATCGGCCGCGGGCGAGCAGATAGTCGAGGGCCTCGTGGGGACCGGCCACGAAGCGCACCTCGTATCCCAGGCCGTGCTTGCGCAGCGCCTCGAGGGTCTTTTCCCGGTCGGCATGGTCATCCTCCACCAGCAGGATGCGCGGTTCCTTGTCGTGGCTTTCCATGGGCTCTCCTTTTCGACGCCCACTGTCGCGCCTCGCCGGCCCCGCCGTCCTAAAAAAGTCCTAAAACCCGTAGACTGGAGCCTCGAAGGGGAGATTCATGCGTTTGGGCTCCATCCTCGCCGCGATCGCCGCGGCGGGTGCCGTGGCGGGCGTTGCCGCGCCCCGGACGGTGTGCACGATCACGGTCAATTCCGCCGACGAGCGCGAGTCGTTCCGGCGCCACCTGCCGGCGGGCGACTATGAGTTCGTCGAGCTGGTGGAGCGCGGCCGCCCCGACTGGCTCGCCTCCTCCTGCCACAGGGGCATCCAGTGCGACGTGCTGGTGGTCTCGGGCCATTTCGCGGGCACGGAGTTTTATTCCTCGCGTCCGGAAGTGACCGAGACGCTCAAGGTGGACGAGATCGAGCGCGTCCAATGCGGCGGCTCGTGCGGGCTTTTCTCGCACCTGAAGGAGGTCTACCTTTTCGGGTGCGACAGCCTGAAGCCCGAGCCGGTGCGAAGCGCCATGCCGGAAGTGATCCGGGAGCTGGTGCGCGAGGGCGCGAGCGAGGCCGACGCGCGGCGCGATGCCGCCGCCTTGTCCGAGCGCTACGCCGAGTCGAGCCGCGACCTCATGCGCCGGCTCTTCCCGGATGTTCCCGCGATCTACGGATTCGCGTCGCTCGCGCCTTACGGGCGGACCGCCGGGCCGTTGCTCGACCGTTACCTGGAGGGCGCCGCGCCTGGCGAGGTGGGGAGCGGCGTGGCGAGCGAACGTCTCCTCGCGCTCTTCGGGCCCTCGAGCATGGTCGCGACCTCGGGTGTGCGCGAGGACGAGCCCGCCTGGGCGTGGCGTGGCGAGGCGTGCCGGTACGCCGACGAGCGCAATCCGCTGGCCGCCAGGATCGCCCTGATGCACGAGGCGCTCGCGGCCGACGGCCCCGACGTTCGCATGTCGTTTACCCGTGCCGAGAAGTTCTTCGCGTCGTTGCCGTCCGCGAGCGATGCCCAGGCGGGAAGCGAGCTCACCCGGCTCGCCGACGACGCCTCCGCGCGCGGGCGCTACCTCGCGCTCACCCGCGAGACGACCGACCCCGCCCTTCGCGTACGCATGGTCGCCTTGGCGCGCGCCGTGGGCTGGCTCGACGCCGCCGGACAGCAGGCGGAGCTCGCCGCCGCCATCGTCGACGTGATGGCGAGCCGGGCCATGGGATTCGGCGAGGTGGACCTGGTCTGTGGGCTGAACGAAGATCGCGCGCTCGATCCGGAGCTCGCGCTCTTCAACGTTTCGCGAATTCCGCGCGGCACGGCGCAGGAAGCCGCACGCGCGTGCCTCGGCAGCGATGCCGCGCGCCGCGAGGTGCTGCGCGCGCTTTCCAGCCGGGACGAACGCGAGGTACAGCTTGCCCAGGCCTACCTGCGGCACCGTCCCATCGTGGACGAAGCCGAGCTGAGGAGCGTGGCCCTCGGAATCGCGAACATGCCGGCTTCGGCGGGCCAGGTGCGCGCGCTGGAGACGATCGCGCGCCAGCACGTGGCCGACGGCGCGACCTTCGAGGCGCTCGCCGCGCTCTACGCGCGTACGCGTTCGCCGCAGGTGCAGCGTGCCGTGGCCGAAATCTTCCTGCGCTCGGATCGCGCCGCGCTGCCGGCGTCGGTGGCCGAGACTTTGCGCCGCCGGCGCCTCGCCCCGGCCGGGCGCGACGCGCTGATCGACCAGCTCATCGCCGCCCTGCCGGCACGGCCCGGCAGCTAGCCGCTACTCCTCCGCGACGTCGTCGTCGCCCTCCACGCGATCGATGTGGTCGGGTGCGATGTCGGCCCCCTCGCGCACCTCCTCGGCGGGGCCTGCGCCCATGCGTTCGCCGGTGCCGGAGCGGTCCGAATCGCTGTCGAGCTCCTGGTCGCCCACGCCCTCGGAGGCGCCGACGAGGTCGCTGCCGCTGTCGGAGCTGTCGCTGGGGCCGAGCTCCCGGGTGCCATGGCCGCGGTGCACGCTGCGGTCGGAGCGAAATGACGTGTTGGCGGGGTCGAGCGGGCTCGAGGCCATGGGCATCTCCTTGGGTTATTCCCGGTTGGAGCGCGCCCCGCGATTTCAGTTGCAATTGCGCCCCGGATCGTTTGTGATACGCGCCATAGGGTGACTCTTCCGCGAGCCCCTACAGTTGCGCCTACAACAATGTCGCGGAGCATCGCGCAGATGGCCATTCCAGGGAGATTCGCGCTCGCCCTCGCGAGCGTCGCACTGCCGATCGCCGCGGCGGCCCAGTCCGTCGTCTTCATCGATCCCGGCAAGTCGGACGAGGCCTACTGGGTCACGTCCGCGCAGGCGATGCAGTCCGCGGCGAAGGCCCTGGGGATGAAGCTCGAGGTGCTCTATGCCGAGCGCGACCACCTGCGAACCGTCGAATTCGCGCGCCAGGTCGCTTCCCGCCCGAAGCACGAGCGGCCCGACTTCGCCATCGTCACGAACGACAACGCCACCGGCGCCGAGCAGCTGCGCATCCTCGATGCCGCGGGGGTGAAGACCTTCTTCGCCTACAGCTCCATCCCGGCCGCGGACCGCGCGGCGACCGGGGGCCCACGGGAGCGCTACAAGGGCTGGCTGGGTTCCCTCGAGCCGCACGCGGAGGATGCCGGTTACGTCACGGCGCGCGCGCTGATCGAGCAGGGACGTAGCGCCGGGGCGCGCGGCGCCGACGGCAAGCTTCACCTCATCGCCATCGCCGGGGACCGCACGACGCCCTCGAGCGCGGCACGCAATGACGGAATGCGTCGCGCGGTGACCGAGGCGGGCGACACGGTCATCGAGCAGACGGTGTACGCCGGCTGGGGACGCGACAAGGCGGCCGAGCAGGCCGAGTGGCTCTATGCGCGCTATCCGGAAGCGCGGCTCGTCTGGGCGGGCAACGACCTCATGGCCTTCGGCGCCATGGCGAGCCTCGAGAAGGCGGGCAAGGTTCCCGGCAAGGACGCCTTCTTCAGCGGCGTGAACACTTCGCGGGAGGCGATGGACGCCCTGCGCTCGGGGCGCCTCACGGCGCTGGCGGGGGGCCATTTCATCACCGGGGCGTGGACGCTCGTCATGCTCTACGACTATGCGCACGGCCACGATTTCGCCTCGGAAGGCCTGGACCTCGACCGTTCCATGTTCACGAACTTCGACGCGCGCAGCGCCGAGGTGTACCTGGCGCGCTTCGGCGAGAATTTCGACGCGGTGGATTTCCGCCGCTACAGCAAGGCCCTCAACCCGAAGCTCGCGCGCTACGACTTCGACTTCGGGCAGCTCCTGCGTTGATGGCCCGGTCCCATTCCTCCTTCCGGCCACTCGCCTCGGCGCTCGTGCGCCGCATGGTGCTGGTCGCGATCGTCTGCGCGCTGGTCGCCGCCGCGGTCCAGGCGTCCTTCGCGGTGCGCGACGAGCGGGAGGCCTTCGACCGGGCGCTGCGCAACATCGCCGAGACCAACGTGCCGCTGCTGTCGGTGAGCGTGTGGGACATCGAGCCCGACGCGATCCGGCGCCAGCTCGCCCAGATCGTGCGCGAGCCGGAGATCGCCCACGTGCACCTCACGGAGCGATCCGGCCACGAGTTCTCCGACGGGCCGCCGCGGCTTCGCGACACGGGAAGCCCGCGAGTGCTCCCGATCCCTTATCCCGACGGGCGGCCCGGCCAGATCGGAACGCTCGAGATCTCGGCCAACCGGCAGACGCTCTACGCGCATGTGGGAAGCCGCGTGCTGGGCACCGTCGCGGGCTACGCCGGATTCGTGGTCGTGCTCGCGGCGCTGATCGCCATGATGGTGCGCATCGAGATCGAGAAGCCCATGCGCTCGCTCGCGCGCTTCACGCGCGAGCTCACGCCGGAACGCCTCACGACGCCGCTCCAGCTCGAGCGCCCGGCGCGCCCGTGGCGTGACGAGATCGACCTCGTGGCCGAAGGCTTCCGCACGCTCCAGGATGGCATCCAGGCGCACGTGGCCAATCTCGATGCGCAGGTCGCCTCCCGCACCGCGCAGCTCCAGGCCGCGCTGGACGAGATTCGCGCGCTCACCGTCACCGATCCGCTCACCGGCTGCTTCAACCGCCGCCACCTCGACACGCGCCTCGCCGAGGAGGTGCTGCGCTGCCATCGCAGCGGGCCGCCGCTCACCGTCATCGTGACGGACCTCGACCACTTCAAGGCCGTGAACGACACGTTCGGCCATGCCGCGGGCGACAGCGCGCTGCGTGGCGTGGCCGAGGTCTATCGCGATGCCATGCGCCAGCGGCTGGACTGGGTGGCCCGCTACGGCGGCGAGGAATTCGTGATCGTGCTGCCCGACACGGATATCGGCCGCGGCGTCGTGATCGCAGAGCGGCTGCGGGCGGGCGTGCAGGGCGCGAGGCACCAGCATTCGGGCCACGCGATCCAGGTGACTGCAAGCTTCGGCGTGGCCGAATGCCAACCCGACGACGACCCGCCGTCGCTCCTCGCGCGCGCCGATGCCATGCTGTACCGGGCGAAGGCCGCGGGCCGCAATCGGGTCGTGTGGGGAGCGTCCGAGACGGTGTAGGAGGCATCCCACCGCGGCCGGGGTGCGGCGCTGGCTGATTTATCGCTGGATGGCGACGAGAATCGGTTGATGGTCCCGGTCCGCCTCGCCTTCGCCTTCCTTGCGGCACTCGCCCTCGTTTCCGCCGCGCACGCCGAGAAGAAGACGATCTGCACCATCACCGTCAACTCTTCCGACGAGCGCGAGGCCTTCCGCCGCCACCTTCCGAAGGGCGACTACGATTTCGTGGAGCTGGTGGAGAAGGGGCGCGACGACTGGCTTGCCGCGGCCTGCCATCGCGGCGTGCAATGCGACGCACTGGTGATCTCGGGCCACTTCAACGCCGGTGATACGTTCTACTCCGACAACGTCGCCAGGGAAGAGCACCTCAACGTGGACGAGCTCGAGCGCGCTTCGTGCAGCGCGAGCTGCCCGGGCCTCTTCTCGAAGCTGAAGGAGGTGTACCTCTTCGGCTGCGAGAGCCTCAATCCGGACGCGACGAAGTACCGGTCTTCCGAAGGCGAGAGCGGGCGCGAGCGCATGCGCCGGCTCTTCGCCGACGTTCCCGCGATCTACGGCTTCTCCGGCGCGGCGCCCGTGGGCGCGACCGCGGGCGCCATCATCGGGCGCTATTTCGCCTCGGGCGGCCCGCCGATCGCGACCGGCCGGCCCAATGCCGCGCTCCTCCACCAGTTCGCCTTCAACCACATGGTGATGGTGCAGGGCGTGCGCGATTCCGACCCCGGCGCCGAGCATCGCCGCGAGGTCTGCCAGTTCTACGACACGCGCTCGCCTGCCGCGAAGAAGGTCGCTTTCGTGCACGGCCTCATGCAACGCGAGCCCCACGAAGTTCGCGGCTACTTCGAGCGGATCGAGAAGCTGTGGGGCTCGTTCAGCGATGCCGACCGCGCGTCGCCCGAGTTCCTGCACGAGGCCGCGCTTCTTTCGGCCGACGACGCGGCGCGCGAACGCTTCCTCGGCATCGCACGCTCCGCGGCACGCCCCGAGATCCGCGCGCGGATGATCGCACTCGCCAAAGCCTTCGCATGGCTTTCGCCGGACGAGGCGCGGACCGAATACGTGCGGCTCGCGACGGACCTGATGGACGCCCGCGCGGTCGGCTACGCCGAGGTGGATCTCGTGTGCTCGCTCAACGACGACCATTCGCTCGATGGCACGGCCGCGCGCCTCGCGCGTCATGCGCGCACCACGGCCGACGCCGCCGTGCTCGCGTGCCTGGGCGACCGCGAGGCCCACGGCGAGGTCGTGCGGGCGCTCTTCACGGGCGGTGAACGCGACGTGGAAATCGCGCAGGCGTACTTGCGCAACCGGCCCCTTGCCGACCGCGAAGAGCTCCGCGAGGTCGCCGCTGGAATCACGCGCATTCCTTCTCCGGTCGTGCAGGTGAGGGCGCTCGGCGCGCTCGCGCGCCTGCAGATCGACGACCGGGAGATCCTCCAGGAGCTGGAGACCGCCTTCGCGGCGGCGAAGACCGCGGGCGTGCAGAGCGCGATCGCGGAGGTGTTCATCCGCTCGGGCTCGCCGGGCATTGCGAAGCCGGAGCTCGCGACGTGGCTGCGCCGCCACCGCCTGCCCGCGCGCGGAGGCGAAGATCTCGTGGAGGTGCTTCTGCAGCGCCTGCAATCCTGAAGCGCGCCGGCGCTAGAATGGTCGCTGGCAGGCTCGCGAGGAGGGCACGATGGAGCGCAAGAAGGCGGGCGATTTCCCGCAGCAGGTTCTGGACCTCTTCGACGGATACCAGCACGGCTTCATCACGCGCCGTGAGTTCCTCGATCGCGCGGCGAAGTTCGCCGTGGGCGGCGTGGGCGCGGCGGCGCTTCTCGAAAGCCTGCGCCCGAACTACGCCTGGGCGGAACAGGTCGCGAAGAACGACCCGCGCATCCGCGCCGAATACGTGAAGGTGCCCTCGCCGCAGGGATCGGGCGAGGTGCGCGGCTACCTGGCGCGGCCCGAGGCCGAGGGCAAGCGCGGATGCGTCGTCGTCTACCACGAGAATCGCGGGCTCAACCCCTACATCGAGGATGTGGCGCGACGGGTCGCGGTCGCGGGTTACGAGGCCTTCGCGCCGGATGCGCTCACGCCCGTCGGCGGCTACCCCGGCGACGAGGAGAAGGCCGTGGCGCTCTTTTCCTCGCTCGATCCGGTGAAACGCAC
Organism: Usitatibacter sp.; assembly: GCA_036271595.1. Taxonomy (GTDB): domain Bacteria; phylum Pseudomonadota; class Gammaproteobacteria; order Burkholderiales; family Usitatibacteraceae; genus Usitatibacter. The sequence goes on along the minus strand of DATBAI010000077.1, from coordinate 58,753 downwards.
CGAGGATCTCATCGCCGCGGCCGAATGGCTGAAGAAGCAGCCCACGTGCAATGGAAGGCTCGCCGCCGTGGGATTCTGCTTCGGCGGGGGAATGGTCAACACGCTCGCCACACGCATGCCCGACCTCGCGGCCGGCGTGCCTTTCTACGGCGCGCAGCCTTCGGCGGAGGCGACCGCGCGCATCAAGGCCCCGCTCCTCATCCACTACGCGGGCCTGGACACGCGCATCGACGCCGGCTGGCCCGCGTGGGAGGCCGCGCTCAAGGCGAACAACATCCGCTACGAGATGCACATGTACCCGAACGTGAACCACGGTTTCCACAACGACACGACGCCGCGCTACGATGAAGCCGCGGCGACGCTCGCGTGGAAACGCACGCTCGATTTCTTCGCGCAACACCTGTCCGCGCGCTAACACCTGCAACACCGTAATAGTGACGCAACGCATATTCAGGGGCTGAAAAGTCTGTGTAAATTCGGGAACCTTCCAAAAGGGCCCGAACGCTGAGACCCGAAGCCCCCGCCCCGCGCCTGCGACGCGGCTTGCCACGCATTGCCGAGCCGCACGTGTTCTTTCCGATGGTGGCCTTGGTGCTGCTCGCGGTGATCTGGGGCTCCACCTGGAGCCTCATCCGGGTCGAGCGCGGCGCGGCCGCGCGAGCGGCCGCGACGTCCACCCTCGAGCTCGCGGACACCTACGAAGCGCAGATGGTCCGCGCGCTGCGCGAGATCGACCAGACGCTGCGCTTCGTGAAGTTCGCCTACGAGTCGCAGGGCAACGTGGACCTCGCCTCCCTCAAGGCGAAGGGCTTGCTGCTGCCCGACCTGGTCTTCGTGGTGGCCGTGGCCGACGCCAGGGGGCGCATCGTCGCGAGCACGCGGCCATCCGAGATCGCGAGCGTCGCGGACCAGCCCTTCTTCAGCGAGCAGCGCGGCGCCGGCGGTGTGGCCATCAGCCAGCCGCTGCCGACGCAGACGGCCAACGAATGGCGCGTGTACTTCAGCCGTGCACTGCGCAACGCCGACGGCTCGTTCGCCGGCGTGGTCCTCGTGTCGGCGGCCGGCGCCTACTTCACCAGCGGCTACGAGGCCTCGCGCCTGGGCGACCGCGGCGTGCTCGGGATGCTGGGAGCCGATGGAGTCTTTCGCGTGCTGCGCAGCGGCGAGAGCCTGAGCTTCGGCGGACGCACGGGGTTTCGCATGCCCGTCGGCCCCGACGATGCCCCGCCCGCCGCCGCGGTGAACGATTGGGACGGCCGAGTGCGTTTCACGGTCGCGCGGAACGTGTTCGAGTTTCCCGTCACGGTCCTCGTGGGCCTGGACGAGGAGGAGCAACTGGCGCCGGTGAGGGAGCGCGCGCGGACCTACCTCTGGCGTGCCGCGGGCGCCAGCGTGGCCCTCGTCTTTTTGCTCGCCGTCCTCGGGCGCTCGAGCTGGAAGCTCGCGCGCACGCGGATCGAGGCGAACCGCGCGCTCCAGGAGGAGGTCACGATCCGGCGCCTCGCGCAGGCGGCGCTCAACCTGCGCAATCGCGCCATCGAGTCCTCGGTGAACGCGATCCTGATCCTCGATTCGTCCCGGCAGGAATATCCCATCGAGTACGTGAACCCGGCCTTCGAGAAGATCACGGGCTATTCGGCCGAAGAAGCGCTGGGGCGCGACGGCTCCTTCCTCCTCGGCTCGGAGACCGAGCAGGGCGGCGCGAACGAGATACGCAAGGCGCTACGCGAGAAGCGCGAGGGCCACGCCGTGCTGCGAAACTACCGCAAGGACGGCTCGCCCTTCTGGAACGAGTTCTACCTCGCTCCGGTGCGTAACGACGAGGGCATCGTCACGCACTTCGTGGGCGTGATGAACGACGTGACCGAAGCCAAGACCTACGAGGAGCAGCTCGCCCACCAGGCCAACTACGACGGCCTCACCGGGCTCGCCAACCGCAACCTGCTCCAGGACCGCCTGCAGCAGGCGATCGCATCGGCGCGGCGTGCCGGAGGTAGTGTCGCGGCGATCTTCCTCGACCTGGACAACTTCAAGGTGGTGAACGACAGCCTCGGGCACAACGTCGGCGACGAGATGCTGCGCGTGGTCGCCGCGCGGCTTCGCGCGAGCGTGCGCGAGACCGACACCGTGGCGCGCCTGGGGGGCGACGAATTCGTGGTGCTCTTCTCCGGGCGTGGCGAGGCCGCGGTGATCGAATCCGACATCACCGGCCTCGCGATGAAGCTCCTCGCGCACATCGCGCAGCCGGTGATGCTGGGCGAGCGTCCGCTGCTTCCCACCTGCAGCATGGGCATCAGCGTCTACCCGCAGGACGGCGAGGACGGCGGGACGCTCCTCAAGCATGCCGACGCGGCGATGTACCGCGCCAAGGAGCTGGGCCGCAACCGCTTCCAGTTCTTCACCGCCGACGTGCACGAGCGCATCCGCCGGCGCATGGAGCTCGAGACGAGCCTCAGGCAAGCGCTGGAGCGCGACGAGTTCGAGCTGCACTACCAGCCCCAGGTGGGACTTCGCGACGGCAATATCGCGGGCGTGGAGGCGCTCATCCGCTGGCGCCATCCGCAGCGCGGCCTCATCGGGCCGTCGCACTTCGTGGGCTTCGCCGAGGAGACCGGCCTCATCGTTCCGATCGGCGAGTGGGTGCTGCGGCGGGCCTGCGCGCAGAACCGCGAGTGGCAGGAGCAAGGGCTGCCCACGGTCCCGGTCGCCGTCAACATGTCGGTGCGCCAGTGCGAACGCCCCGACATCGACGAGGTGATCGCACGCACGCTGCGCGAAACGCGCCTCGCACCCGAGCTCCTCGAGCTGGAGATCACCGAGAGCATCTCGATGGCGAACCCGGAGCAGAGCGTGCCGCTCATGCGCCGCCTCAAGGACACCGGCGTGTCGCTCTCGATCGACGATTTCGGCACGGGCTTCTCGAACCTGAGCTACCTCAAGCGCTTCCCCGTGGACCGGCTGAAGATCGACCTTTCGTTCATCCGCGAGATCACGACCGATCCGGGCAGCCTTGCGATCTCGGAGGCGATCATCACGATGTCGCATCGGCTGAACCTGCAGGTGGTCGCCGAGGGCGTGGAGACGGCGGGGCAGCTGGAGCTGCTTCGCGAGCGCGATTGCGACATGGTGCAGGGATTCCATTTCAGCCCTCCGGTCACGGCCGACGCGTTCGCACGGCTTCTGAAGGAAGGGCGCAAGCTCGCGGTACCCGAGGGACAAGAGGCGGACTGACAATGAAGGCGAGACCGGGGAGGTCCTGGATGCACAAGCCCAAGATGGCGTTTCTCATGGCGGCGATCCTCGCGGCATGCGGCGCGGCGCGAGCCGACGACGACGGCCCGAAGCTCAAGCTCTCCGGCTACGGCACGCTCGGCGTGGCGCACTCGGACAACCGCGGCGCCGACTACCTGGTCGACTCGTTCAAGCCCAACGGTCCGGGCGCCACGCGCGCCTGGAATACCGATACCGACTCGCGCCTGGGCCTGCAGGCGAGCGCCGAGCTCTCGCCGCGCGTCTCGGCCGTGCTCCAGGTGATCTCGCAGCAGCGCTTCGACGGCTCCTACCGCCCCACCATCGAGTGGGCGAACGTGAGGTACTCGCCGCTGCCGGACCTGAGCCTGCGCGCCGGGCGCATCGTCCTTCCGGTCTTCATGGTGACCGACTCGCGGCGCGTGGGTTATGCCAACCCGTGGGTGCGCCCGCCCGTCGAGCTCTACAGCATGATCCCGATCACCACCAGCGACGGCATCGACGCCAGCTACCGCATGACGCTTTCGCCCACGACGGCCGATACGCTCGAGGTCACCGCCGGGCGCTCGGACGCGAAGTTTCCGCCCAGCCAGGGCCTGGGAACCGGAACGGCCGAGGTGCGCGACATCCTCGCCGTGTCCAATTCGCTGGAGTCCGGGTTCCTCACGGTGCGGCTGAACTACGGCCAGGCGCGCCTCACGATCCCGGAATATGCGGTGTTCGAGGAGGCCTTCCGGCAGTTCGGGCCCCCGGGCGCGGCCATCGCCGAGCGCTACGGCGTGCATGGGAAATTCTCCAAGTTCGTGGGCGCCGGCGCTTCGTACGATCCGGGCCCGTGGTTCGCCATGGCCGAGTGGGCGCAATTCGATACGCACACGGTCATCGGCAAGAAGGCCGCGTGGTACGTGAGCGCGGGGCACCGCTGGAACAAGTTCACGCCCTACGCCACTTTCGCGCAGCTGAAGGGTCTGTCCAATACCTCCGATCCGGGAATCCCGCTCGCGGGGCTGCCTCCCCCAGTGGCCGCGGGCGCGGCGCAGCTGAACGCCGTCCTCAATGGCCAGCTCGGGATCCTGCCTACGCAGTCCACCCTGTCGCTCGGAGTACGCTGGGATCTTTTCCGCAGCGCCGCACTCAAGCTGCAATACGACCGCGTTGCGCTGGGCTCGGGCTCGCGCGGCGTTTTCGGCAACATCCAGCCCGGCTTCGAGCCGGGATCGACGGTGCACCTCATCAGTGCCACCTTCGACTTCGTGTACTAGGGAGGCCGACCATGACGAAACGGCTCCTGTTCCAGCTCCTGGCCGCGTTCGTCGCGAGCGTTTCGCTCGCGGCGGGCGCGGAAGACGTGGTCGCGGTGGTATCCGCGAAGAGTCCCATCACCTCGCTCAACTCGGAGCAGGTGGCGGACATTTTCCTGGGCAAGACCACGCGCTTTCCCGACGGCAGCGCCGCCGTGCCCATCGACCAGAACGAGGATTCGCCCGACCGCGACCGGTTCTACGCGCAGTACACGGGCAAGTCGCCGGCGCAGGTGAAGGCGCACTGGTCGAAGTTGATCTTCACCGGGCGTGGCCAGCCGCCGCGGCAGGTCGCCAACGCCGCCGAGGCCAAGCGCGTCCTTGCCCAGGATCCGCATGCCATCGCCTACATCGACAACCGCCTCGTGGACTCGAGCGTTCGCGTGTTGAGCGGGCAGTAACGCCGCCCATCCTCCATCCGGCGCCTTCGGGTTCCGGATGGACCATGCGTCGCATTGGACAACGTACTACGGTACGGCCTCTAAGCTAAGAGTCGCCTGGCTCTTCGATGCGGGCGCTCGCGGTGCGATTCCAAGGAGCGATACCCAGGTGCAGCAGGGGATGACCATCGGCCGCCTCGCCAAGGCCGCCGGCGTCAATGTCGAGACGATCCGCTACTACCAGCGGCGCGGCCTCATCGCGGAGCCCAGCAAGCCGCAGGGCGGCCACCGGCGCTATCCGCCCGGAGCCACCGCGCGCATCGCATTCATCCGCCGGGCGCAGCAACTCGGTTTCTCGCTCGCGGAGGTGAAGGAGCTGCTGCAGCATTCCGACGGCAGCAACCACCGCGAGACGCGGCGCATCGCCGAACGCAAGCACGCGAGCCTCGAGCTGCACATCGAGCAGCTCTCCGGCATGCGCAAGCGCCTGAAGGCGCTCATCCAGCGTTCCGCCAAGGCGGGCGGCAAGGGCATCTGCCCCATCATCGGAGCCCTCTCCGAGGACGCCTAGGCCTTGGGGCCGCGCGGGCCCTGAAGGTACGATACGGGGATGAAGATCCTCGAGATCCGGGAAAAGACCTTCCCGATCGCCTCTCCCATCCGCAACGCGTACATCGACTTCTCGAAGATGACCCTGTCGCTGGTGGCGGTCGTCACGGACGTCGTGCGCGAGGGCCGGCGCGTGGTGGGGTACGGCTTCAACTCGAACGGGCGCTACGGGCAGGGCACGCTCATGCGCGAGCGGTTCATCCCGCGCATCCTGGAAGCCGATGCCGCGACGCTGGTCGACGATTCGGGCACCAACCTCGACCCGCAGCGCATCTGGGCGCGCATGTTCACCAACGAGAAACCGGGAGGGCACGGCGAGCGCTCGGTGGCGATCGGCACGATCGACATGGCCGTGTGGGACGCGGTGGCGAAGATCGCGGGAGTGCCGCTCTTTCGCCTGCTCGCCGAACGCTACGGCGACGGCAACGCCGACCCGCGTGTGTTCGTCTATGCCGCCGGCGGCTACTACTACCCCGGCAAGGGCGATGAGGCCCTCGTGAACGAGATGAAGAGCTACGTGGACCGAGGATTTCGCGTGGTGAAGATCAAGATCGGCGGCGCGCCGCTCGCCGAGGACATGCGCCGCATCGAGGCGGTGCTCGCGGTCTTGAAGGACGGCGAGCGCCTCTGCGTCGACGCGAACGGCCGCTTCGACCTGGATACCGCCATCGAATACGCCGAGGCGATGAAGGGCTACAACCTCTTCTGGTACGAGGAGCCGGGCGACCCGCTCGACTACGAGCTGCAGGCCGCGCTCGCTTCGCACTACGACGGCCCCATGGCCACGGGCGAGGATCTTTTCTCGATGCAGGATGCGCGCAACCTCGTCCGCTACGGGGCGATGCGCCGCGACCGCGACTGGCTGCAGTTCGACTGCGCGCTCTCCTACGGCCTGGTCGAGTACCTTCGCACGCTGGCGATGCTGCGCGAGAACGGCTGGTCGCACTCGCGCTGCATACCGCACGGCGGCCACCAGATGTCGCTCAACATCGCGGCGGGCCTGCGCCTGGGCGGCAACGAATCCTATCCCGACCTCTTCCAGCCCTTCGGCGGCTTCCCCGACGGCGTGCGGGTCCAGGACGGCCACGTTGTCATGCCGGAGCTTCCCGGCATAGGATTCGAGGGCAAGTCGGACCTCTACAAGATCATGAAGGAGCTTTCGTCCTGACGTGATGACGCCCGGCGTACGGCGCGACCTCCTGATCGGCGGAGCCATCGTCGGGGTGGGCATCGCGTTGCTGGGATTCGCGTTGTTCGGGGACGAGGACGGCTTTCGCGCCCCTCGCTGGGTGGTGGCGACGGTGGCGCTCGCTTTCATCGTGAGCGGCGTGCTGCCGCTGCGCGGCGTGGCCGTCGCGGGAACCCTCTTTCCCGCGGGCCCGTACGCCAACGCGGCCGCATGTGCGGTGTTCGCATTGCTCTCGCTCGGCGCGGGATGGATGATGGTCGCGGTGGGCCCGCAGGGGATCGCGCTCGATTTCCCGGTGGCCATCCGACCGGACATCGAGTCGGCGCTGCGGGCCGTGTTCTTCTATGGCCTGCTCGGCCTTTTCGCGTTCGGCTGCCTCGCCGCGTCATTGCACGCGTTCGGGCGGGCGCTGCCCTCGCTCGGTCATACAGCCGTGGTCGCCGTCGTGGCGCCCCTCCTGGGGATCATGGCGTGGGTCGCCATCGAGTTCCATCGCGAGCAATCGGCCACCGCCACGCCCCCGGCGATCTACGTGAGCTTCGACCGGCGCTTCCCCGGCGACGATTACCTCACGCGCACCCATGGCGACGAGGTGTCGGCACGCCAGGGACGCTTCGGCAACGGGCTGTGGGTGGGAGGCTCCGGCGACTGGGTCGAGATCGAGGCGCCGCGCGGCTTCGACACGCGTAACGGGCTCACGCTCGAGCTGTGGATGCGGCGCGAGAACTGGGTGAATCCCTACCTCAAGGGCCGCAGCCAGCAGACCCTTGCCGCCGTGGACCTCGAGGGCGAATACCACGGGCGCCCGGAAGTGCACCAGGTCTCGCTTTCGATGGACGTGGTGCCGGCCCGTCCGGGCTTCGGGGACGGCACGCTCGACGCGGATGCCTACCACTTCAAGCCCTCGGCGCGCGTGGGCGAAGTGCGCGTCGCTCCCGGAGGCAGCGCGCGCATCGATGCCGGCCGCTGGACCCACCTCGCGATCGTGTACGACCGCTTCCTCGTCGACCGCATGCGCCTCTACGTGGACGGAGTGCTCGTCGCGCGCGCGATGTCGTTTCGCGATGCGCCGGGATTCGCCGACATCCGCACGCTGCGCCTGGGGACGGGAGCCGAGCGGATCGGGGCTTACCGGGGCATGATCGACGAGGTGAAGGTCTTCGCCCGCGCCCTCGGCGAAGATGAGATCACCGCCGAAAGCGCGGGCCGCGCACTGCGGGAGTAGCGGCGTCGGGGCAGCGGCCGTTCCGGCCGTATCCCCAATTTCTCCACGCAGTTACGACTGCAACCCGCTACGCTTTGCGCACCATGCATCTGGTAGCCTCGTTTCGGTCAAGACGTCAACCGCGAGCGCATCGAGATCGTTATCCGCGGTGAACCGTCGCAGTCTCAGGGAGCGGCAATGAAGTCGGCAATTCTCGTGCGCGTCGCCCATGGGGCGTGGGCGTGTGCTTTCCTCGCTTGTGCATTGGCCGCGCAAGCCGCGTCGCCTGCGGGCGACATCGCGATCCGGGCCGAACCGGAATACCAGCCCTATTCGGGAATCGAGGCGGCGCCGAAGATGCGCCTCGCCGATCCTTCGCGCGTGCGCAGCGTGACGCTCGCGCCGATGGCGGTTTCGAAGGTCGCCACCGTCACGGTGCCGGGCACGCCGCTGCAAGTCGGCTTCGAGCGCGACGTGGCGGGCCTCGCCGATGGCGTGCAGGTGAGCTCCTCGCTTCAATGGCATGCCCTCGCATCGGGTGCGCTGGTGGCCGCGATGAGCGTGACCTCGCCGGGCGCCGCGTCTCTGCGCGCCGGGCTTCGCGTGAAGGCGATGCCGGCGGGAACGCTCGTGCGCTTCTACGGGCCGGGCGCGAGCGAGGTCTACGAAGCGAGCGCCGCGCAGATCCAGGAGAACGTCGGGCGAAACCTCGCGGCGGGCGAGGTCTCGCAAGCCGCGTTGCTGTATTGGTCACCGTTGGTCGAAGGCTCCACGCTCGTCGTGGAAGTCGAGCTGCCCATGGGCCAGGCCCCGGCGAGCCTCGATCTCGCGGTCCCCTCCGTCTCGCACCTGGTCACCGCACCGTCCACGAATTTCACGGTTCCGACCAAGGCCGCGGCAAACGGCGCGGCCGCGTGCGAGAACGACGTGATGTGCTATCAGTCCACGTGGGCCAACGAGAGCGACGCCACCGCGCGCATCCTCTTCCAGGATGGCGGCTCGGGCTACCTCTGCACGGGCACGCTGGTGGTGGACCTCGACGCGTCCACTTCCATCCCGTATTTCCTCACCGCCAATCATTGCATCAACAACCAGGCCGCCGCCTCGTCGATCCAGAGCTTCTGGTTCTACCGCGCGTCGGCATGCAACAGCGGCACGAAGGGCGCGTCCGTGACGTTGAACGGCGGCGCCACGCTCCTCTACAACACCGCGACCACCGATACCTCGCTCGTGCGCCTTTCCGGCACGCCTCCGGGCGGGGCGATGTACGCAGGCTGGAGCGTGGGCAGCGCCGCGGGCGTCGGCGCGCCGGTGACCGGCATCCACCATCCGCGCGGCGACCTCCAGAAGATCAGCTTCGGCTCCATCGTGAGCTACACCACCTGCACGGCCTCGAGCGACGAGATGTTCTCCTGCGACGGCGCGTCCAGCGCCAATGGCACGTTCATGGACGTGCAGTGGGCGAGCGGCATGACGGAAGCGGGCAGCAGCGGCTCCGGCCTCTTCCTGAACAACGGCCATTACCTCCTGGGCCAGCTTTATGGCGGCGACGGAACATCGTGCACCGACCGCGGCACCGATACGTACGGCCGCTTCGACGTGGCGTATCGCGCGGGCCTCTACAAATTCCTCGGCGGCTCGCCTTCGGGCGGCGCGGGTAGCGGCGGCTCGTCGTCGCCGCCGCCCTCGGTCACGCCCACCCTGAACTACACCTCGCTCTGGTGGAATCCGTCGGAATCGGGCTGGGGCCTCAGCATCAACCAACACAACGCCGCTCTCTTCGCCGCGTGGTACGACTACGCCATCGGCGGCACGCCGACATGGCTCGTCATGCCCGGGGGCACCTGGACCTCGACCACCTCGATCACAGGGGACCTCTACGCCACCACCGGCACGCCCTCCGGCCAGCCCTACGCTGCCTCGCAGGTCGTGACCACCAAGGTCGGCTCCGCGACGATCACCTTCCAGGCCGCGGACCGCGCCGTGCTGAGCTATACGGTGAACGGGGTGTCGGGCACGAAGGCGATCCAGCAGCAGGCCTTCGGCGTGAGCGATTCGACGCCGGTCGCCTCCTATGCGGACCTCTGGTGGAATTCCTCCGAGTCGGGCTGGGGCCTTTCCATCGCGCAGCAATACCGCACGCTCTTCTCGGTGCTCTACACCTATGGCCAGTACGGCGGGCCGGCCTGGTACGTGATGCCGGGCGGCACGTGGAGCGGCACGACATACAGCGGCCCGCTCTTCCGCACGAGCGCGGCGCCGGGGAGCTTCTACGGCGCGGCATTCAATGCGGCATCGGTGGGCGTGACGGCCGTGGGCACGATGTCCATCGCCTTCTCCGGCACGGGCTCCGCCACGCTCACCTATAGCGTGGACGGCCAGGTGTTCACCAAGTCGATCGCGCGCGAGCCGTTCTAGCGGCCCCCGGGGTTTTTTGCGTGTTGGGCGCTTGCGTTTCGTTCACGGCGTGCGCGCCGCCATGTAGAATCGCGGGCGACTCCTTCCAACCCGGCGATCGATGAAGAAGCCCTTCCCTGTACCGGTTCGCGTGAACTACTCGTGCGCGAAGTGCCCCGCCTATTGCTGCACCTATACCGAGATCGAGGTGAGCGCCCGGGATATCGAGAGGATGGCGCGCCACTTCAAGCTGCGCTATTCGCAGGCGGAAGAGCGCTTCACGAAGCCCGACGCGAAGGGGACGATCCGGATGATGCGCCACCGCAAGGACCGGATCTTCGATTCGACCTGCATGATGCTCGACCAGGAGAAGCGCCGCTGCACCATCTATGACGCCCGCCCTGGCGTGTGCCGCAAGTTCCCGGATACCTCGCGGTGCGGCTACTACGAGTTCCTCAAGTTCGAGAGGACCCAGCAGGGCGACGAGGAGCTCGTCGCCCTGACCTGAGGGCTACTCGACGTCGCGGTCGCGCTCCTGCGAACGCTCGCGGGCATCGCCCACGTTCTTCTGGATCTTGCCGCCGGCTTCCTTGAGGACGCCCTTGGCCTGCATCGTGGTATTGCCGAGCACCTTGCCGGTCGCCTTCTTCGCCTTGCCGGCCACTTCCTTCGCACGGCCGTTCACCTGATCGCGATTCATGTTGCTCTCCTTCTCGAGGATGAATTGGTTGCCATGCGACCACGTCCGGGCGCACGTTGTTCCCCGTGGCGGCACGAAGTCGTGCCGCGCGTAGGGCGAGTCCCACGCCGGGCGCGGGGAAACAATTGGAAACGAAATTCCCGCGAATTCATCACCCCCGGAAAGGTTTCCGAAGGCGTCCGGGTCGTAGGATTGCGGCTGGAGACTTGCCGTCGCCTCCCACGGCAAGGGCTTGAGCCCGGCGTCATCCCACGCCGGGCTTTTTTTGTCCTTTTTTCGGCGCCATGAGCGTCGATCGGCGAGCGGGCACGCGCCTTCCCCGCAGCTTCTACGACCGCGACACGGTCGCGGTGGCGCGCGATCTCCTCGGCAAGCACCTCGTGCATCGCCTGGGCGGCGTGGAGCGCATCGGCCGCATCGTCGAGACCGAGGCGTACCTCGGTCCCCACGACCTCGCCGCGCACTCGGCGCGCGGCCTTACGCCGCGCACGCGCGTGATGTTCGGGCCGCCGGGCCACGCCTACGTCTATTTTGTATACGGCATGCATTGGTGCCTGAACGTGGTGACCCAGGCGGAGGGAAAGGCGAGCGCCGTCCTGCTGCGCGCCCTCGAACCCGTGAAGAACGTCGAGGGGCGCACCCAGGGTCCCGCGCTCCTTTGCCGGGCCATGGGCATCGACGGGCGGCTGAACGGCCATGACCTCCTCGACGGCTCGCTCTTCGTCGCCGCCCCGCGCGAGGAAGGGGAGCTGCGAATCGTGCGCCGGCCGCGCATCGGCGTGGACTATGCCGGCCACCATTGGGCGCGGCGCCTGCTGCGCTTCTACGTGCACGGCAACCCATTCGTCTCGCGGGTTTAGATACAATGCGGCCGATGCTGCGAACCTTCCTCGCCCTCGCGGGCCTCACGCTCGCTTCCTGTGCCATGACGCCTTCCGTGAACGATGAGCTGCGGCGCGAATTCGCGCCGACCGGCGTGCTGCGCGCCGGAGTGAACCTCGGCAACCCGGTGATCGCCCAGAAGGGCCCCGGCGGCGAAGCCCCGCGCGGCGTGGGCCCGGACCTCGCGCGCGCCCTCGCCGAGAGCCTGGGGGTGGGAATCACCTACGTCGCGTACGACACCGCCGGCAAGATGGCCGACGCGGTGAAGGAGGGCGCGTGGGACGTCGCCATGCTCGCGGACGACCCGCTGCGCGCCAACGAGATCGCCTTCTCGAAGCCCTATGTGCAGATCGAGGGCACTTACCTGGTGCGGCGCGACTCTCCACTCACGCGCACCGGCGAGTTCGACCGCAAGGGCCTGCGAATCGCCGTGGGCAACAAGACCGCCTACGACCTCTATCTCACGCGCACGCTGAAGGAAGCCGAGCTGGTGCGCGCTCCCACCTCGATCGAGGCCATCGCGCTTTTCCGCTCCGATCGGCTCGATGCGGCCGCGGGAGTGAAGAATCCGCTGATGGAAGTGGCGGCGAAGGATCCAGGCCTGCGCGTGATCGAGGGCCACTTCATGGTGATCGGCCAGGCGGCCGGGGTACCGCGTGGGCGCGAGCGGGCCGCGGCATACCTGCGTGGGTTCATCGAGGAGAAGAAGCGCTCGGGCTTCGTGGCCGCGGCCCTCGCCCGCAGCGGTGTGACCGACGCGACCGTCGCGCCCTAGGCCGTAGCGCGAATCGCGCGCGGCGGCAGGTTCGCTTCGATCAGCGCGCGCGAGATGGACTGCGCGGGCGGAAGGTCCGGCAGCCGCTCGCCCGGGCCGAACCAGTGCGCCTCGGCGATCTCGGCCGGATCCACGCGAATATCGCCGCTCGAGTACTCGGCGGTGAACGCGATCATGAGCGAACCCGGGAAGGGCCACGACTGGCTCGCGAAATACCTCAGGTCCTTCACGAAGAGGCCGACCTCCTCGTGCACCTCGCGGTGGATCGCCTCTTCCACGCTCTCGCCGGCCTCGAGGAAGCCCGCGAGCGCGCTCATGCGCCCGCCAGGGGCGACCGCCACATTGCGCGCGAGGAGGATCGAGTCCGCGCGCTTCACGAGCACCATCATCGCGGGCGCGATGCGCGGGTAGGCGACATGGCCGCACTCGCAGCGCATGGCGCGCTCTCCGGCGATTGCGGCCATGGGCTTGCCGCAGGCCCCGCAGAAGCGATGGTTTCGTCCCCAGTCGGCGATCTGGAAGGCGCGGCCCGCGACCGAAAGCAGCCCGTCGTCGAAGCGCCCGAAGAACGAGCGAAGGGGACGGAAGACATGGCCCGGGGGCGCGGGAACGTCCTTCGCGACCCAGGCGGTGCAGCAGTATTCCTTGTCGTACACGCCGACCGGGAAGACCTGGCCCGCCGGCAGCCCCAGGGCCTTCACCGCGGCGGCATCGGGAAGCGCCAGGCCGGATTCACGCACCAGCAGCTCGCCACCGCGAAAAACGAAGGCGCGCGGCGCATCGTGCGCGATGGCGACTGCGAGCGACTGGAAGGTGGGCGGGGTGGCGAGCACGCTGCCATGATAACGTCCCGGAGAAGCCCAAACCCCTCGAAGGAGATCCACGAATGGCCAAACATCGCGTCGCCGTGTTGATCGGAAGCCTGCGCAAGGAGTCGTTCTCACGGCGCCTCGCACTCGCCCTGTGCGACTCGCCCCCCGAGTCGCTCGAGATGGAGATCCTCGATATCGGGGATCTCCCGCTCTACAACCAGGACCTCGAGACCGATTCGCCGCCGCCCGCATGGACGCGATACCGCACCAGGCTCGCGGCCTGCGAGGCCGTGCTTTTCGTGACCCCCGAGTACAACCGCGGCATGTCCGGCGCGATCAAGAACGCGATCGACGTGGGCTCGCGTCCTTACGGCAAGGCGCCGATCAATCGCAAGCCGTGCGCCGTGGCGAGCTCCTCGCCGGGCGCGCTGGGCGGCTTCGGCGCCAACCACCAGGTTCGCCAGTGCGTGGTGTTCCTCGACATGCCGATGATGCAGATGCCCGAGCTCTACGTGGGCCAGGTGGACAAGGTCGTGGACGCTTCGGGCAAGCCCACCGCGGACGGCACGCGCGAGCTCTTCGGAAAATTCCTCCAGGCCTTCGCCACCTGGATCGAGAAGAACGCGAAGCCCGCGGCATGAAGAGGAAACGCCAGCGCTGCGGAAAGGGCTTTCGCGTGGCGGTGGGCAACGTCCCGCCGGCCTACGATTCGAAGGGCGACGAGCTCGCCGCCGGCAAGCCCGGCGCCTCGAAACGATAGGTGTCCGCCGCCCCCGAAGCGGCCCGCGCGATCCTCTACGCCCTCGGCGCGAACCTCGCCATCGCGCTCGCCAAGTACGCGGCGGCGGCGGCGACCGGTTCCGGCTCGATGCTCGCCGAGGCGGTGCACTCGACCGCGGACTGCGGCAACCAGCTGCTGCTCATGCTCGGCATGCGGCGCGCGAAACGCCCGCCCACGCCCGACCATCCGCTGGGCCATGGCAAGGAAACGTACTTCTGGTCGTTCATCGTGGCGCTGCTCCTCTTCAGCGTGGGCGGCCTCTTCTCCATCTACGAGGGCTGCCACAAGCTCGGCTCGCGCGAGCCGGTGACGCGCCCCCTCATCGCCTTGGGCGTCCTCGCGTTCTCGATCGCGGCCGAAAGCATCTCGATGTGGGGCGTGATGCGCGAGGTGGGCAAGGTGCGCGGCGAGCGCGGCCTCCTCGCGTGGCTGCGCGAGACGCGCGATAGCGAGCTCGTGGTGGTGCTCGGCGAGGATTTCGCCGCGCTCGTGGGCCTGGTGCTCGCGTTCGCCGCCGTGGCGGCGACCGCGGCCACGGGCCATCCGGGGTTCGATGCCGCCGGCAGCATCGCCGTCGGCATCCTGCTGGTCGGGGTGGCCGCGGCCGTGGCGATCCAGGTGAAGTCGCTGCTGGTGGGGCAGGGCGTCGAGCCTGCCGAGCGCGAAGCCATGGTCCGCTTCCTCGCCGCGCAGCCGGCGGTAGCGGAGGTGATCGAGGTGCTCACGCTGCACATGGGCGGCGACGTGATGGTCGCGGTAAAGGCGCGAATGGATCCGCAACCCAGCGTCGATGCGCTGGTGCGCGAAATCAACGCGATCGAGGCGGCGCTGCGCGCGCGCTTCCCGAAGATCCGCTGGGTTTTCTTCGAGCCCGACGTGCGTTAGCGGCCGGATGCTCCGTCGTCCGACGCCAATGTCGGACGTTTCCTACTCCCCTCGGGGCCAACTTCGTGTGAGATCAGCGGCTGGATGAGCGATCCCTACTACACCGACGTAGCGAAGACAGGCATCGAGGGACTCGACGACATCCTGTGCGGCGGGCTCACGCCCCATCGCCTCTATCTCGTGGAGGGAGTGCCCGGCTCGGGAAAGACCACGCTCGCCATGCAATGCCTCATGGAGGGGGCACGCAAGGGCGAGACCGTGCTCTACGTGACGCTCTCCGAGACCGAGGAGGAGCTGCGCGCGATCGCGGTTTCGCATGGCTGGGACCTCACGGGGGTGAGCATTTGCGAGCTGGTGCCGACCGAGGAAACCCTGCAGCCCGCGGAGCAGTACACCATGTTCCACCCTGCCGACGTGGAGCTCTCGGAGACCACCCGCACGATCCTCACGGAAGTGGAGCGGCTGAAACCGAACCGCGTCGTGCTCGATTCGCTCTCGGAGCTGCGGCTCCTCGCCGGCGATCCGCTGCGCTACCGGCGCCAGCTGCTCGGCTTCAAGCAGTTCTTCCGCGGGCGCAAATGCACGCTGATCCTGCTCGACGACCTCACCGGCGCGCATCGCGACCTCCAGGTGCAGTCGATCGCCCACGGCGTGGTGACGCTCGAGCAGCTCGTGCCCGAGTACGGCGCGGACCGGCGCCGGGTTCGCGTATTGAAGCATCGAGGCCGGCGTTACCGCGGCGGCTACCATGACTACACGGTCGCCACCGGCGGCCTCGACGTCTTCCCGCGCCTCATCGCCGCCGAGCATCGCCGGCCCGCCGACGAAGAGAAATCCCCCACCGGCGTCGGGGCACTCGACCAGCTCCTGGGCGGAGGATTCGAGCGGGGCAGCAGCACGCTCATTGTGGGCGCGGCGGGCACCGGTAAATCCTCGCTCGCGGCGCAGTACGTGGCCGCCGCCGCCGCGCGGGGGCAGCACTCCGTCATGTGCATCTTCGACGAGAGCCGCAACATGCTGCTCTCGCGCATGCGGGGACTGGGCATCCCCCTCGAAGAGCATGTCGAGGCGGGCATCGTCCAGATCCGCCAGGTCGATCCCGCCGAGCTCACCCCCGGGGAGTTCGCGCATGCGATCCGCCGCGACGTGGAGCATGGCGCCAGCATCGTGGTCATCGACAGCCTGAACGGGTATCTCAACGCCATGCCCGGCGAGCGCTACCTCACGGTCCACCTGCACGAGCTCCTGATGTTCCTGGGCGAACGCGGGGTGTCCACGATCCTCGTGGGCGCCCACCAGGGCATGATCGGGCCCGCGATGATCGCGCCCGTCGACGCGAGCTACCTCGCCGACACGGTGATCCTCCTGCGGTATTTCGAGACCCGGGGCGAGGTGCGCCAGGCGATCTCGGTCATGAAGAAGCGCGGCGGCCAGCACGAGCGCAGCATTCGCGATTTCTCCCTGCAGCCGGGCGGAATCCGGGTGGGGCCGCCCCTGCGCAACTTCCGCGGCATCCTCACGGGAGTGCCCGTGGAATCGAAGGACGATGCCGCGCCCGTCGATTAGCGCGCCGGCCGCGAACGCGGCGCTGCTCGAGCGGCGCGTCCTCATCCTCGCGCCGACCGGCCGCGACGGCCCGCTCACGCGCGAGCTCCTCTGCGAGCACGGAATCCGCTGCATCGTCTGCGCGGACCTGCCGCGGCTCGCCGACGAGCTCGCGCAGGGCGCCGGAGCGCTGCTGGTCTCCGAGGAGGCCATCGCGCGGCAAGAGCATCTCAACTACCTGGGCGAGCGGCTGGCCCGCCAGGCGCCGTGGTCCGACATCCCGGTGTTGCTCCTCGCGCGCCCGGGCGCCGACTCGCCGCCGGTCCGCCAGACCCTGCGCGCCCTGGGCAATGTGACCCTGATCGAGCGCCCGGTGCGGATCGCCGCGCTGCTCACGGCGGTGCAGACGGCGCTACGTGCCCGGCAGCGCCAGTACAACGCGCGCGAGCACCTCGTGGAGCTGGATTGCGTCGCCGGGGCACTGCGCGACGGCGAGTCGAGGCTGAAGGCGCTCTTCGACAACGCCGCCATCGGCATCGCGGAAATCGACGGCTCGCAGCGCTTCGCGCTGGTGAACGATTCGATCTGCCGCCTGCTGGGGACCAAACGCGAAGGCCTGCTGGACAAGTCGCTCTCCGACGTCGTGCATCCGGACGACCGGATCGACCTCTACATGCGATTGGCCGACCTCTTCGAAGCCGGCTGCGAGAGGGTCGTCACCGAGGCGCGGCTGGTGCGCGAGGATGGCGCCTGGATCTGGGCCAAGCTCGCGGCTTCGCTCTCGCGGGTGGGCGACGAGCGCGGCGCGCACGCGGTGGTCGCGATCGAGGACGTCACCGAGCAAAAGCACGCCGAGGAGGACCTGCGCGAGGCCGACCGGCGCAAGGACGAGTTCCTCGCGATCCTCGCGCACGAGCTGCGCAACCCCCTGGCGCCCATCCGCAACTCCCTGCATATCTTCCGGATGGCCGGCGTCCAGGATCCGGCGGTCGCCCGCGTGACCGAAATGATGGAGCGGCAGGTCGCGCACATGGTGCGCATGGTGGACGACTTGCTGGAGGTCTCGCGCATCAGCCGCGGCAAGATCGAGCTGCGCAGGGAGCGCGTGGAGCTCGCGAGCGTGCTGCGCTCGGCGGTGGACACGAGCCTGCCGCTCATCGAGGCCAACCGCCACAAGCTCGCGGTCCAGGTGCCTCCGGAGCCGCTGTTGCTGGACGCCGATCCCGTGCGGCTCGCGCAGGTGTTCGCCAATCTCCTCAACAATTCGGCCAAGTACACGCCGCCCGGCGGCAGGATCGACGTGGAGGTGACCGTCGACAACGGCATGGCCGTGATCGGCGTGCGCGACAATGGCGAGGGCATCGCGCCGCAGATGCTCTCCCGCGTGTTCAACATGTTCACCCAGGTGAATCCCGGAGAACGGGCACAGGGGGGCCTGGGCATCGGCCTCACGCTTGCCCGCACCCTCGTGAACATGCACGGCGGGAGCATCGAGGCCTTGAGCGGCGGCCGGGAGCATGGCTGCGAGTTCCAGGTGCGCCTGCCGCTCGTGAGCAACGCCGAGGTGGCGGACCAGGCGCAGGCGGGGCACGAAGAAAAGGGCGAGCTGCGGCTGCGTCGCGTGCTGGTCGTGGACGACAACGAGGACGCCGCGGACAGCCTGGGGATGCTGCTGGAGTTCCTGGGCGCCGAGGTTCGCGTGGTGCACGACGGGTTCGCCGCGCTCGAGGCCCTCTCGACCTTCCAGCCCGCGGCGGTGCTGCTCGATCTCGGCATGCCTGGGATGAACGGCCTGGAAGTGGCGCGCCGCATGCGCGAGGATCCGCGCGCCAAGGGTGCGCTCCTCGTGGCGCTCACGGGGTGGGGCCAGCGCGAGGACCGCCGCCGCACGATGGAAGCGGGATTCGACTACCATCTCGTGAAGCCCGCCGACCTCGGCACCCTGCAGTCCATCCTCTCGATGCGCGAACTCCCGGACCCGGACGCCGCCGTTACCCGCCACTGATGCCCGGCCTCGACCGGGACAGCATTGCCGCGGCGCACGCCCGCATCGCGGCCTACGTGCGCGCCACGCCGGTGCTCGAGGCCGACGGTGGCGACTTCGGCTTTCCCGGCCTTCGCCTCGTCTTCAAGCTCGAATTCCTCCAGCACGCCGGATCGTTCAAGACGCGCGGCGCCTTCAACCAGCTGCTGACGCGCGACATCGGTTCCGCGGGCGTGGTGGCCGCCTCCGGGGGCAACCACGGCGTGGCCGTTTCGTACGCCGCCATGAAGCTCGGCATTCCCGCGACGATTTTCGTCCCGACCGTCGCCTCGGCCGCGAAGATCGAGCAGATCCGCGAGCACGGGGCGAAGCTGGTCGTCGGCGGCGATCGCTACGACGATGCGCTCCGCGCGAGCGAGGCGTTCGTCGCATCCTCCGGCGCCACGCGCATCCACGCCTTCGACCAGTGGGAGACGCTCCAGGGGCAGGGGACGGTCGGCCTCGAGTGGGAACGCCAATCGCCCGGCCTGGACGCGATCCTGGTCGCCGTGGGAGGCGGCGGGCTGATCGGCGGAATGGCGGGGTGGTTCGCGGGGCGCATGCCCATCATCGGCGTCGAGCCCGAGGAGGCGCCTACGCTTACGCGCGCGCTCGAGGCGGGCGAGCCCGTCGACGCGCCGGCGGGTGGCCTCGCGGCCGATTCGCTTGCGCCCCGGCGCGTGGGCTCGCTCATGTTCGGATTCGCGCAGCGTTACCTGCGCACGGTGCTCGTCACCGACGATGCGATCCGCGATTCGCAGCGTGCCCTCTGGAAGTCCCTTCGCATCGTGGCCGAGCCCGGCGGGGCGGCGGCCTTCGCGGGCCTCGCCTCCGGCGCGTGGAAGCCCGCGCCCGGCCAGAAGACGATCGGCGTGCTGGTGTGCGGCGCCAACACGACGGCCGTCACCTTTACGTAGGCCCGCGCGCCTCGATATCGGGAGCGTCGGTATCGCGCCCGCCCGCCCGCAGCGCCTGGCGCGCGTTCTCCGCAAGCTTCAGGTAGTTGGCGCGCATCCGCAGCAGATCCTCTTCCTCCAGCTCTTCGAGGTCGAGCATCGCGTTGTGCGCGCCTTCCAGCGCCCGGATGATCTCGTCCAGCTTGATCTGGATCGCCTCGGAGTCGCGGTTCTGCGTGGCCTGGATGAGGAACACCATGAGGAACGTGATGATCGTCGTTCCGGTGTTGATCGTGAGCTGCCATGTATCGCTGTAGCGGAAGTACGGCCCGCTCACCGCCCACACGACCACGAGGAGCGTCATGAAGGAGAAGGTGAGCGGGCGCCCCGTCGCTCGCGCGGTCAGCTTCGCGAAGCGCGTGAAGAGGCTGCTCGAACGTGCGGTCGGCATGCCCTACAGACAGCTGCGCCGCGAACGCGTTCCTAGCGCGCGACCATCCAGAGCCCGCTCGCGAGATAGAAGAAGCCGAGCGACATCACGGTCCAGCGCGTCCACAGGCGGAAGGACCTGTCGTTCATGCGCTCGAGCACGTGGCGCGAGAGCGAGGTGCCGGTGAGCGCAAGCGCGACCATGACGCCGGCGAGCCAGGGATCGAGGTGGGCGCCGCCCTCGACCGCGACGATGGTGCCGAAGTAGACGATCTTCAGGATGTGCGAGAGGCTCTGCGTCATCGCCTTGGTCGCCACGACCGCGTGGCGTCCCATCTTCGAGCGCACGAAGAAGACATCGAGGATCGGGCCCGAGACGCCCGCCATGAGGGCGAGGGCGGTGCAGATGGTCCCGCATATCACGGGATGTCCGGGGCGCTCGACGTTCAGGTGCAGCTTCTCGGGCAGTGCCAGCGAGACGAAGGGCGTGAGGCCCATCACGATGAGCGCCACGGGCTTGCTCACCACGAGCTTCAGCACCGCGTACACCGCCATCGTCGCGAGAGCGCCGTACAGGTATCCGCGGAAGATTCGCCAGTCCACCTTGTCGCGCCAGAGGAGCGCCCGCCAGGCGTTGGCGGCGAACTGCGTGACCCCGTGCAGCATCATCGCCACGGGCACGGGCTGGAGCGCCAGCAGGATGCCCATGAGGATCATGCCCCCCGCCATCCCGAGGATTCCCGAGATGAACGAGGTGACGAGCACGGAGACCGCGAGCGCGGCGAATGTGAGGATGGCCGACATGTTCGCCGGCTAAATTAGCACGGCGCCCGCGTAACGCCTTGCCAGCTTCAGCGGCGGCGAAAGCGGGAAAGCCCGCGTACGACGGCGAATCCGAAGATCGCGTGCACCAGCACCATGTCGAAGGCGCGATAGGGCACGAACCAGCGGAATCGTCCGCGGCGGATCGCGCATGCAGGAAACCGCCGGAAGCGGCGCTAGGAAAGCGCCTTCGCGCGGGGCGCGGGCTTCGCGGGGCAGCCGACGAGGTGGTCGTCCACGAGCCCGGTCGCCTGCATGAACGCGTAGAGGATGGTGGACCCCACGAAGGTGAAGCCGCGGCGCTTCAGGTCCTTGGAGAGCGCGTCCGATTGCGGCGTCGAGGCGGGCACGCCCGCGAGGCTCTTCGGGCGGTTCACCCTCGGGCGGCCGCCCACGAAGTGCCAGACATACCGGTCGAAGGTTCCGAACTCGCGCTGCACGGCGAGGAAGGCCTTCGCGTTCTTCACCGTGCCCTCGATCTTGAGCCGGTTGCGCACGATCCCGGCATCCAGCATGAGCTTCGCGATTCGAGCTGGACCGAAGCGCGCGACCCTGGCGGGATCGAAGCCCGCGAAGGCGCGCCGGTAGTTCTCGCGCTTGGCGAGGATCGTCGACCACGAGAGGCCCGCCTGGGCGCCCTCCAGCGTCAGGAACTCGAAGAACACGCGATCGTCGTGCACCGGACGGCCCCACTCGCTGTCGTGATAGGCGACATACCCGGGGCTTCCCAGGCACCAGGGGCAGCGCGCGTCCTTCTTCATCGGCGCCGGCGTCAGGGCGAACCGCCGAGGGCACGCGCGACGTCCGCGATCGCGCCTTCGATGGTCGACTTCGCCACGCCGGGCCCGTCCACGGGTACGGCTCGCCCGCCCTCGCGCCGCTCGCGCAGCTCGTCGAGCGAGATCGCGAAGGACCGGTTGAGGGCGAGATCCTTGAAGACGCACGTGCCCTGCACCGGGCTCATCCAGTTCAGCCGGCAGCGGCGCTTCGAGCCGTCGTCCTCGGTGAACTCGAACCACGCGCCGCGGGCGAGCCCTTCCCCGGCGAGGCTGCCGCTATTCACGTGCAGCGTGGCCGTGTAGTCGTCGATCGGCATCGGCGCGGGCACCTTGCGCAGCGCTCCGTGCGCGGCCGCCACCGGCGAGCGCATGACCTCGTCCAGCAGCCCGCGCAGCTCCTCGAGATATTGCGTCGTGGCCTCGGGTGAGATTCCGGCGCGCTGGTACGCCATGCGCAGCCGGAAGAGGAGCGACGGAAGGAGCGAGGCGAGCCGCTCGCGGTCCGCCGCCGTCACCCGCGGGGTGAGCACCCAGAGGATGTCGTCCAGTATCTCGATGTCGGCGTTCCAGTTGGGCGAAGCCTCCCCGCCTCGAACGAAATCGTGCAGCAGCACGTCGCGGAACCGGCCGTACAGGTAGGCCTCGGCCTCCTGCGGGTAGGTCGCCGCGGAAAGCCGGTGCGCGATGGCAAGCGAGGCTTCGCGCACCGCGGAGAGCGTCTCGTCTCGATCGCGCAGCTCGCGGATCTGCTCGTCCTGCGCGATCGCCGCGTCGCGATGGCGCTCGAGCACCTGCGCGAGGCGCGGCGCCGCGCGGGCGAACACCGTCGGATCGTCGGCGTGGCGCTCCAGGATCTCGCCCACCACGCGGGCGATCCAGCGGGAGGGCGGTGTCGCGTCGATCGTCACGGCTTCGTCCGAGGCGCCCAACTCGGCCATGGTGTCGATCAGGAGCCGGATCGGGTGCAGCGCGTCGGTGAAGAACGTTCGGTCGCGCAGGACCGCCTTGAAGACGGGGATCTGGAGCCGCCCGACCTGGGCGCGGGTCGCATCCGTCAGCCGCGCGTCGAGAAAGAGCCGGTCGAAGAGGGCGGCCACGAGATCGGCGACCACGACATCGTTGGCGTCGAGCGAGCCGCGCATCTCCTCCTTGGCCTGGTGAACCGCCGCGGAGCTTTGCGGATAGGCGGGCGCTGCGCTTTCGCGGCCGGCGGGGCGCTGCGACGCCGCGAGGAGCGAGGCGAGGTTGGGCTCGAGATTGCGCAGCGCCTCGACCAGCTCGGGGCGGACATTGAGGGTGACCGTGCCCGGGGGCCCTGGCGTCGCGGCTGCGCCCGGGGGTTGCCCGCTTGCGCCTCCTCCGGAGGCCATGGCGAACAGGCGCTCGAGCGAAGGGCCGGTGCCGGCTATTGCGCCCGCTCCCGCCGCCACGCCCGCTCCGGCGCTGGACGCAGCCGCGGGGGCCATGCCCGCGACGCCGTGGCGCCCCGCTTGCACCGGCGTGCCGTAGCTGCGCTTGAAATCGGGCAGCACGCCGCGATCGCGAAGCCAGCGATTCGTGTCGTGGTAGGCGGTCGCGACCTCCTCCAGGATCACGGGCGCGAATCCCGAAAAGGCGGCGAGGCGGCTCGCGCCATCGGCGCCGGGCTCCTCGAGCGCGTCGAGCAGCCCGCGAGCGAAGATGCGCGGAAAGACCGGATTGCGATCGTCGGGCAGCTCCTCCTGGTCCATGACCGCGGCCACCCGGTGCGTGAGCGCGAAGAGCTCGTCACCCAGCTGCTCTTTCAGGCGCCGGGTCGCATTGCCGAGGGCGATCTCCTGCTGGACCTGGTCGTCGGCCACCAGCGAGAGGGAGTCCAGGCTGAAGCGGGCGGTCTTGCCGAAGTCCGACTCCCCCGGCTGGACCCTCGCGTCGAACTTGGCCGCGACCTCGCGCGTGATCCGGGAGGCGAGCGTCGGGCGCAGCGCCCTCAGGAGCTCGACGGCTCCGCGCAAGGGTTTCCATTGCCCGCGGTCGTCCGTGAGGGCGAGCTGCTGCTCCAGCACGTCCACGACCTGCGGGACGCGCGCGGCAAGGGCCTCGCCGTAGGGGCGGGCTAGCGAATCGCGGATTTCGCCGAGGATCCCGGCGCCGGTCGGTTGGCTCATCGTAGAATGATCGCATGTCCGCCGCCAGCCCCGCTGCCTCGCCCAGCCTTCGCCAGGACGCGGCGATCATCTCGCTCGTGGGCTTCGCCCACGGCACGTCGCACTTCTTCCACTTCGTGATCCCGCCGCTCTTCGTGATGCTGATGCGGGAGTTCGGCTTGAGCTTCACGCAGGTGGGCGCGGTGATGAGCGTCTTCTTCGTGGTCTCGGGCGTGGGCCAGGCGCTCGCGGGCTTCGTGGTGGATCGCTTTGGCGGCATGCGTGTGCTTTGCGGAGGCCTGGGGCTGCTCGCCCTCTCGGGGCTCGCGTACGCCTCGGCGCCGAACTACCCGATGCTGCTCTGCGCTGCAGCGCTCGGCGGCATGGGCAATTGCGTGTTCCACCCCGCCGACTACACGATCATGAACCGGCGCGTGTCGCACGCGCGCCTGGGCCATGCGTTCTCGGTGCATGGCCTCTCGGGCAGCCTCGGCTGGGCCGCGGCGCCGGTATTCGTCCTCGCCATCGCGCAGGCCCATGGATGGCGCGCGGCCTGCGTGGGCGCCTCCATGGTCGGGTTCGTCTCGCTCGGCTTCCTCATCGTGAACCGGCGGCTGCTGCAGGACGTGGGCCGCGTCCACCATGCCGATGCGCCTGCCGGCCGGCAGTCGTCGTTCGCCTTCCTGGGCGCCGGTGTCGTCTGGATGTGCTTCCTCTTCTTCTTCCTCTCGGTGATGGCTTTCGGCGCGCTGCAGAATTTCGCGCCTCCGCTGCTCGCGTCGAGCTATGGCCTGTCGTTCACCGTGGCGACATCGGCGCTCACGGCGTACCTGATCGGCAGCGCCGCCGGCGTCGGCACGGGTGGGTTCTTCGCCGCGCGCGGCGACGAGAGCCGGCGCGTCGCGATCTCGCTCGCCGCCGCCGCGCTCTGCGCGATCGCCCTGGCCTCGGCCTCGCCTCCGGCCTGGAGCGTGGTGCCGCTCATGGGCGCCATGGGATTCGGCGTGGGTTTCGCGGGCCCCTCGCGCGACATGCTCGTGCGCCGCGCCGCGACCACCGCATTCGGCACGCGCGCATTCGGCCGCGTGTACGGTTTCGTCTATTCCGGAATCGATGCGGGGCTCGCGCTGGCCCCGCTCGTGTTCGGCGCGCTCATGGATGCGGGGCGCTTCACGCAGGTGCTCTGGGGCGTTGCCGCGCTGCAGGTCCTCGCCATCGGGACGGCGCTCGCGGTCGGCGGTCGCTCGCACCGATAGGTCCCGGCGCGCAAGCGATCCGCGGCCTTCACAAGCGAAGCCGCTCGCCGTATCCGGTGAGCTCGAGGTAGCCGCGGCCCTGGATGCCGTCGGGCCCTTCGATGCGCACCGCACCCTCCCAATAGAGCGTCCCGGTGCTCGCGCGCGCGTCCAGCTCCTGGTCGTCCATGAGCGGATCGAGCCGCCACAGGCGATCGTCGATCTCGACGTCCATGGCGATCGGGTAGTCGGTGCCGGTGCGCGGCGATTTCCAGGTGCGGCGTGGACGGAAGCGGATGCCGTGGTTCTCGCGGCGCTCGGCCTCGGCGCCGGGCATGCGCCATGTCGCGGCGGACCACAGCACGACGCCGTCGCTGCCGCGGATGCGAAAGGCCATGAGCGCGCCGCCGCCATCGAGGTTCGCTCCGAGCCAATCCCATCCGACCGCGTCGCCGGAGAGCATTTCGCTCGACCACTCGTGGTCGAGCCATGCGAGGCCGTGCACGGTGGCCTCGCGCCCGTCGCTCCAGCGGATGTGCCCGCTCGCCGCGAGCTGGGGCTCGCTGTAGTAGTAGCTCGCCTGCGCGGCCGCGGGGCCCTTGCGGCTGAAGCCCTGGTCGCCTTCGAGGAGCACCGGCTGCGTGGGCTCGAGCGCCAGGTCGAGCGCGAATTGCGCACCCTGCACCCGCGTGCGGTATCCATTGCCCTCGCGAACGAGGCTCCAGTCGTCGAGCCGCACATCGGTATCCGTGGTCGACGCGGCTACCAATCCTTCCAGCTCGCGCGCCGAGCGCTGGTCCTGCAGGAGCCGGCCGCGCGCCGGGTCGGCCAGGGCCGCGTGCGCGAAGAGAAGCTGCTTCGGGCTGAAGCGGCTGGGATTGGCGCGTGCATCGGGATTCGCGACACGGAAGAAGGTGACCTGGAAGCCGACGGGCCCGTGGGGAGACTCGACCTGGCCGGTCACGTACCACCATTCGATGCGGTGACCGGGATGGGCGCCCGCGTCCCCCGGGAATTGCAATGTCTTCCCGGGCGTGACCGGGTCGAACGCCGCCGGGCTTGCCCCCAGCGCCCAGGCCATGAGCGCCGCGATCGCCGCGGCCCTACGCATCGTCTTTCACCGCGAGCACGGCTTCGCCGCGCACGGCGTAGGCGCCCGAGACCCGCGCGCCCAACGCGCACAGCGCGACGATCGCCGCGACCAGCGCCGCGAGTGTCGCCACCGGCCAGTGGATGTCCAGGCTCCAATGGAACGATTGGCGGTTCACGACTTTCACGAGCACGCCGCTCACGGCCGCTCCGCAGGCGAGCCCGATCACCGCGCCCACGGCACCGGCCGCGGCGCCTTCGAGGGCGAGGAGCTCCAGGACCTGGCCGCGTGTAAGGCCCAGGAAGCGCAACACCCCGAACTCGCGGCGCCGCGACCAGGCGAGCGCGGCGAAGCTGCTCGTGACGCCGGTGAGGCCGATCAGGATCGCGATCGCCTCCAGCGCATAGGTGACCGCGAAGCTGCGGTCGAAGATCTCGAGGGAGAGGCGTTTCAGGCTCGCCGCATCCTCGAGCTGGATCGCGCCCGAACGGTCGAGCGCTTCGCGCAGCCGCCGCTGCACGGCCTCGCGGTCGGCGCCGGGGACGACGAAGATGCCCAGCTCATTGGCGCCCGTGTCGCCGGTCAATGCACGGTAGCGGTCGAGCGGCATGATCATGGCGCCCCAGGTCCGCGCGAAGTCGCGAATCATGCCCACGATCCGCACGGGGACGCGGCGTCCGGCGAGCGGGATCTCGATGCGGCTTCCTACGTGCCAGCCCTGCAGGTCGCGCGCCGCCTCCGAGATCCATACTGGCGTTTCGCCCCCGGGCGGCGGCAGGGATCGCGGCTCGGCATCGAATCCCGCGAGGACGCTCTCGTCCACCGGCCGGGCCACGAGGGTGAAGGGAGCGCCGCCCGCCGAGAGCGCGAGGCGGTCGAAGCGGAGCGCTTCCACGCGCGCCACGCCTTCGAGCGCGGCGGCTCGCTGCTGTGCTTCCTTGGTGAAGATCGCATCGCCACCCGGCGCGCCCGCATCCACGTAGAGGTCCGCACGCACCACGCCCCCGAGCCACGATTCCACCGACACGCGGAAGGAAAAGATCATGATCGCCATCGCGACGCAGAGGGCCACGCTCACGACGATGCCCGCGACGCTCGCGGCGAGGTGGCCCGGCAGGTCGCGCACCTGGGCCACGGCAAGCGCGGCGATGGGGGAGCGTCGCGGCGCCGCGCGTGCGAGGAGCCAGCGGCAGGCGGGCGCCACGGCCGCGACCGAGGCGGCGAGCCATAACGCGATGGCGGCGTAGCCCGCGACCGGAAGCTCGGCGATGGAGGGAAGAAAGAGGAGCGGCACGCCCGCGGCGGCGAGCAACAACGCGGGCCACGCGCTTGCCTGCGATCCGGGGAGGTCGATTGCCCGATCGCGCAGCGCTTCGGCGACGTCGATGCGCCCGACGGCGCTTGCGACCCAAAGCGAGCCCGCGATCGACATCGCGAGGCCCAGCGCGGCGATCGCGCCGAGCGCCACGGGATCCGGCGCGAAGGCGGGCGTCGCCGTGCTGAAAAACCCGGCGCCCAGGTCGGCGCCGAGCCTCGCGAGAAGCTCGCGGCTGAGGAGCATGCCGAGCCCGGTTCCGAGGGCGCCGCCCGCGACCCCCAGTGCCGCGCCGTCCATCACCAGGAGAGCGGCCACGCCACGGCGCGTCACGCCCAGGGCGCGCAGGAGCGCGAACTCCTGGCGGCGGCGCGCGGCCTGGAGCGCCAGCGTCGAGAACACGAGGAAGGCGCCGGTGGCGAGCGCCACGAGCGAGAGCGCGTCCAGGTTCACGCGATACGCGCGCGAGATATCGGCCGCGCGTTGCGAGGCCGTGGCCGGGGTTTCCACCACGAGCCCCGCGGGAAGCGTCGCCGCGAGCATTCGCTTGAACGACGCCGCGTCCACGCCGGAGCGCAGCCGCAGGTCGATGCGCGAGAGGCTCCCGATGCGGCCGAAGCGCCACTGGGCGCCCGCGATGTCCATGGCGGCGACGTCGCCCCCACCCGCAAGCCCCGGCAGGATTCCCGCGACGTGCAGCTTGACCGGCCCGGAGGGCGTGGCCACGGGCACGTCGTCTCCCGGCTTCGCGGCGAGGCGTGCCGCGGCCGCGGGTGCGAGCCACAGCGAATCGCTCTCCAGCAGCGTCCCCACCTCCGCCGCCCCGGTGCGCGCCGTATCCGAAAGGAATGCGGGCTGCAGCCGCGAGGCGCGCAGCGCATCGATCCCGACGATGCGAAGGCGCTCGCCGCGGGAAGTCGTCGCGTCGATTTCCAGCACCGGGCTCGCCGCGGCCACTTCCGGGCGCGAGGCGATCGCCGCGAAGAGCGCGTCGTCGAAGCCATTGCGCGGCCCGCGCACCTGGACATCGGCGCTGCCGGCAAGCGTGCGCGCCGCATGATCGATTTCGGCGAGCGCGGAGGTGTGGATGGTGTGCACGGCGCCCGCGAGCGCCACCCCCAGTGCGACCGCGGCGAGCGTCAACGCCGCGCGCAGGCGATTGGCGGCGAGCGGCCCGCGCGCGAGAAGGAGAAGGAGGCGCGCGTTCACGAGGAGGCCGGAGCGATTCGCCCCATCGAGAGGCGCAGCACCCGGTCGGCCGCGGACGCGGCGCGCATCGAGTGGGTGACCATGAGGGTCGCGGCCTGCGAGGACTTCGCCGCGCCGCGCAGGCATTCGAGAACGGCCCCGGCGTTGCCTTCGTCGAGGTTTCCCGTGGGCTCGTCGGCGAGGACGAGCGCCGGCCGGTGCACGAGCGCGCGCGCGATCGCCACGCGCTGCATCTCGCCCCCGGAGAGCGATCCGGGGCGGCGCGCGCCGAAGCCGGCGAGCCCCACCGCATCGAGCGCTTCCAGCGCGCGGCGTTCGCGTTCCTTTCCGGGAACGAGGAGCAGCGCGAGCGGCAGCTCCACGTTGCGGCGCACGTCGAGATAGGGCAGCAGGTGAAAGGACTGGAACACGAAGCCCACGTGCGCGCGCCGCCAGAGCGCGAGCGCGTCGTCATCCGAAAAATCGAGCGCCCGGCCCTCGAGGCGGACCTCGCCCGCGTCCGGACGCTCGAGGCCCGCGATGACGTTCAGCAGCGTGGACTTGCCCGAGCCCGATTCGCCGACGATGGCGAGCCACTCGCCGCGCGCGAGCGCGAGGTCGAGGCCCGCGAAAAGCGGCGCACCACCCGCGAAGGACTTCGCGAGGCCGCGGACTTCGAGCATCGGGTTCCTAGATGAGGTAGGCGAGGGTGCCCAGTATCGCTCCGCCGAAGGCCGAGAGGCCCGCGCCCACCAGCAGCCAGCGCCTTTGCGTGAGCACCGTGATGGAGGCGAGCGCGATGGCGATCTGCAGTAGCGTCATGGAGATCGCGAGGTAGTGGTGCGGATGGAGCGCCCGCTCGCTATTCTCGTTCCATTCCCTGTAGGCCTTCTCGTGCTTCTTCGCTTCGGCCTCGATGTCCTTCTTCTCGGTCGCGTAGCGCTTCGCCTCGGCCTGGTAGAACTCGGCCTTCTTCGGGTCGGTTGCGCTCGCCACGGCGATCTCGGCGAGGTTCTGCTTCATGCTCTTCGCCTGGTAGAAATTCCACGCGTCGGAGGCCTCGGCGCGCTCCAGCACCGCCTCGTTCTTGTAGAGCATCGCCTTGTTCTGCGTGTCGCCGCCGAAGAAGCTCACGATGGCGCCGACCGTGGCGAGCACCGCGGTGAAGATCGCGACCTGCTGGCCCAGCCCGGTCCTGTGCGCCTCGTGCTCCACGGCATGGTCGTGGGGACCATGCACATGGACCTCGTGCCCCGACATCGGCGTTTCTCCCAGCTCGTTTGAGCGGCGGGCGCCTACTGCCCGCTGATGTAGTGCTCCAGCTGCTCGATGGTGAAATCCTGGTCGGCGATGATGTCGCCCACGATGTCGCGGATCGAGACCATCCCCACCACGCGGCCCTCGTCGATCACGGGCAGGTGGCGGATGTTCTTCTCCGTCATGAGCTGCATGCACTCGCGCGCCTTGGTGCGCGGGCTCACGACCACCACGTTCGCCGTCATGATTTCCTCGACTCGCGTGGAGTCGGACGAGCGGCCCCTCAGGATCACCTTGCGCGTGTAGTCGCGCTCCGAGAAGATGCCGGCCAGGCGATCGCCGCTCATGACGATCGCGGCGCCGATGTCCTCGGAGGCGAGGATCTTGATCGCCTCCAGGACGCTTTGCTCGGGGCGCACGGAGACCACGCGCGCGGGCTTCACCTTCAGCAGTTCGGCCACGGTCTTCATCTTCCTGCCTCCTTTCGCCATCGACACGGTATCCCTGGAGCGCTACATGTTCGGATAGTTGGGCCCGCCGCCACCCTCGGGCACCACCCATTCGATGTTCTGTTTCGGGTCCTTGATGTCGCAGGTCTTGCAGTGGACGCAGTTCTGGGCATTCACCTGCAGGCGGGTGGACGCGCCTTCGGTCACGAATTCGTACACCCCTGCAGGACAGTAGCGCGTCTCGGGGCCGGCGTAAACGGCCAGGTTGACCGCGACCGGGATCGCCGGGTCCCTGATCTTCAGGTGGGAGGGCTGGTCCTCCTCGTGATTGGTATTCGATACGAAAACCGACGACAGGCGGTCGAAGGTGAGCACCCCGTCGGGTTTCGGATACTCGATGGGCGTAAACGCTTCCTTGGGCTGCAGCTCCTCGTGATCGGCGTGACGGTGGGCAAGGGTCCAGGGCGCCTTGCCGCCGAAGACCACCTGGTCGATGCCCACCATGAGAGTTCCCGTGTAGAGCCCCTTCGACATCCACGGCTTGAAGTTGCGGGCGCGGTGGAGCTCCTCGCGCAGCCAGCTCGCCTGGAACGCGTTCGGGTAGTCGGCGAGCTCGTCGTGCTCGCGGCCGGCGGCAAGCGCGTCGAAGGCGCTTCGCGCGGCCAGCATCCCGGACTTCATCGCGGCGTGCGTGCCCTTGATGCGCGCCGCGTTGAGGAAACCCGCGTCGTCGCCGATCAGCGCACCGCCCGGGAATACCAGCTTGGGGAGCGACTGCAGGCCGCCCGCCGCGATGGCGCGCGCACCGTAGGAGATGCGCCGTCCACCCTCGAAGACGCCGCGGATCGCCGGGTGCGTCTTGTAGCGCTGGAATTCCTCGAAGGGATGCAGGTAGGGGTTGCGGTAGCCCAGCCCCACCACGAAGCCCACCGCCACCTGCCGGTTCTCCAGGTGGTAGAGGAAGGAGCCCCCGTAGGTGTCGCTCTCCAGGGGCCAGCCGGCGGTGTGCACCACCAGCCCCGGCACGTGCTTCTCCGCCTTCACTTCCCAGAGCTCCTTCAGCCCGATGCCGTACACCTGCGGGGCGCGTCCCTCGCGCAGGCGATAGCGCTCCTCGAGGCGCTTGCCCAGGTGGCCGCGGCAGCCTTCGGCGAAGAGCGTGTACTTCGCGTGGAGCTCGATGCCCTGCTGGTATCGCGCGGTCTGTTCTCCGTCCCTGCCGATGCCCATGTCGCCGGTCGCCACGCCTCGCACGCGCCCGTCTTCGGTGAAGAGCACCTCGGCGGCGGCGAAGCCGGGATAGATCTCGACGCCGAGCGCTTCGGCTTGCGTGCCGAGCCAGCGGCAGACGTTGCCCAGGCTCGCGATGTAATTGCCGTGATTCCTGAAGCAGGCCGGGAGCACCCATCCCGGCACCTGCCAAGCGCTCGCTTTCGACAGGAAGAGGAACCGATCCTCGGTGACCGGGGTATCGAGCGGCGCGCCCTTTTCCTTCCAGTCGGGAAAGAGCTCGGCGAGCGCGCGCGGGTCGATCACCGCGCCGGAGAGGATGTGCGCGCCGATCTCGGAGCCCTTCTCGACCACGCAGACCGAAAAGTCCTCGCCCTGCGCGGTGCCAAGCTGCTTCAGGCGAATGGCCGCCGCGAGGCCCGCTGGGCCCCCGCCCACCACGACTACGTCGTACTGCATCGATTCGCGTTCGGCCATCCGCGAATTCTACTTCGACCCGTCGTTCAATACCCCGCGCACGGCGCGGGCGATTTCCGATGCGGTGAGCCCCTTGGGTCCGATGCCTTCCGCCACGCACGCATCGGCGGCGGCCCCGTGCAACCACACGGCCGCTTGCAGCGCGTGGGGAGGCGCCAATCCCTGCGCAAGGAGGGCGCCCACGATTCCCGCGAGCACGTCGCCGCTGCCCGCCGTGGCAAGGCCCGGGTTGCCCGTGGTGTTGATGCTCCAGTGGCCATCGGGAGAAGCGCAAACGCTGCCCGCGCCCTTCAGCACCACGTGCGCGTCGAAGCGCTTGGCGAGCGCGAGGGCCGCACCCACGCGGTCGTCGTTCACCTGGGCGGTGCTGCGGTGCAAGAGTCGCGAAGCCTCGCCGGGATGCGGGGTGAGAAGCGTGGGCGCCCGTGTGCGCGCCGCGAGCTCGGTCTCCAACGAGGCGTTGAAGGCGACCGCGTTCAGCGCGTCGGCGTCGAGGACGATGGGGCGCGGCAGATGGAAGAGGGCGGGCAGCACGTTGCGCTCGAACATGGAGACCGACGTCGCGGAGGGGGAGCGTCCCGCGCCGGGGCCCGCGACCACGACGCCTTCGCCGAGGGCGTCGTCGACCGAGGAGAGCATGAGCTCCGGGTGCACCGGATCCACCGACGGCGCATCCGAAGCGAGAAGGCCGACGCGTACCTTGCCCGCGCCGCAGTAGAGCGCGGCGCGGGCGGTCAGCAACGCCGCGCCCACCATGCCGCGCTGCCCGCCGATCACCGCGACCGTGCCGTAGTCGCCCTTGTGGGAGTTGCGTGAGCGCGGTTTGAGCCATGCGCGCACCGCCGCCTCGTCGAGAAGCGCGCCGCGCGCTTCGGCCTGGAATTCGCCGGTCCCCAGCGCATCGCAGGAGAGATCGCCGCGGTAGTCGAGGGCGTCTCCCGTGAGGAGGCCCGGCTTGTGCGCGATGAAGGTCAACGTGCGGGTCGCTCGCACCGCGGTGCCGCGGACCGTCCCGCGCCCGGCATCGATGCCGCTCGGGACGTCGATCGCGAGCACCGGGGCGCCGCATCCGTTCATGCGCTCGATGATCGCCGCGAAGACGGGTTCCACGTCGCGTGCGAGGCCGATGCCGAGGAGCCCATCGACCACGAGCGCGGGGCGAAGCGCGGAGGGCCATTCGCGCGCGATCGCGCCTCGGGCGGCGACGAACGCTTGCCTCGCGTGCGCGGCCTCGCGGGCGGAAGGCGGCGCGCCGGTGGCATCGAGGACGGTCACCTTGTGGAACGTCGCTGCGAGCGCGGCCGCGGCGACCCAGGCATCGCCGCCGTTGTTGCCGGGGCCGGCCACCACGAGGATCGCCGCTCCGGTGTCGGTGGCGAGCTCGCGTGCCGCGTCGGCGACCGCGCGGCCGGCGCGCTCCATGAGGGGAATCCCCGCGCGTGAGGCGCGCGCCTCGACCTCGCGAAGCTCGGCGAGCGTGAGGACGGGCGTCACGGCACGAGGACCGTGTCGCGCGCCTCCGCCAACGTGGCCGGGTAGTCGGCGCTGTAGTGCAGGCCGCGGCTTTCCTTGCGTGCCGCCGCGCAGCGCACGATGAGCTCCGCGGTAAGCACCAGGTTACGCAGCTCGATCAGGTCGTTGGAGACGCGGAAGTTCGCGTAGAACTCCTGGATCTCGTCCTGCAGCAGGCGGATGCGATGGCGCGCGCGCTCCAGGCGCTTGGTGGTGCGCACGATTCCCACGTAGTTCCACATGGTGCGGCGCAGCTCGTCCCAGTTGTGCGAGACGATCACTTCCTCGTCGGCGTCGGTCACGCGGCTCTCGTCCCACTTGGGGAGCACCGGCACCGGGGGCGCATCGGATTTCTGCATGTCGGCCACGGCGGCTTCCGAGAAAACCAGGCACTCCAGCAGCGAGTTCGAGGCGAGGCGGTTGGCGCCGTGGAGGCCGGTGCACGCGACTTCGCCCAGGGCGTACAGGCCTTCCACGCCGGTGCGTCCGCGAAGGTCCGTGACCACGCCTCCGCACGTGTAGTGCGCGGCGGGCACCACCGGGATCGGCTCCCTCGTCATGTCGATGCCGAACTCCAGGCAGCGCGCATGGATGGTCGGGAAATGCGCCTTGATGAAGTCCGCGCCCTTGTGCGTGATGTCCAGGTACACGCAGTCGATGCCGTGCTTCTTGATCTCGAAGTCGATGGCGCGCGCGACGATGTCCCGCGGTGCCAGCTCGGCGCGCGGGTCGTGGCGCGGCATGAAGCGCTCGCCGTCCGGGAGCCGCAGCACCCCGCCTTCGCCGCGCACCGCCTCGCTGATGAGGAAGGACTTGGCGAGGGGATGGAAGAGGCAGGTCGGGTGGAACTGGATGAACTCCATGTTGGCCACGGCAGCCCCCGCGCGCCAGCCCATGGCGATGCCATCGCCCGTCGACGTGTCGGGATTGGTAGTGAAGAGGTAGACCTTGCCCGCGCCGCCGGTGGCGAGCACGGTGTGGCGCGCGCCCAGTGTCTCCACCCGCCCGCTGCCGATGTCGAGCACGTACGCGCCCCACGCCCGATTGGGGCCGAGCACGTCTCCCAGGTGCCGGCGGGAGGTGATGACGTCCACGCCGATATGCCCTTCGAGGACCTCGATATTGGGATGGTGGCGAACCTGCTCCACGAGCGTCTTCTGCACCGCGCTGCCCGTGGCGTCGGCCGCGTGCGCGATGCGCCGGTGGCTATGGCCGCCCTCGCGGGTGAGATGCAGCTCCTCGTGGTTGCCGTCGTCCCGGGTGAACGGCACGCCCTGGGCGACCAGCCACTCGACCGAGGCGCGGCCCCGCTCCACCACGAACCGGACGGCATCCTCGTGGCAGAGGCCGGCGCCCGCGACCAGGGTGTCCCGAACATGGTCCTGGATGGAGTCGGCGCCGTCGAGGACGGCCGCGATGCCCCCCTGGGCCCAGCTGGAGGCCCCGTCCAGCAGCTCGTGCTTGGTTACGAGCGCAACGCGCTGGGCCTGGGCGAGGCGAAGGGCCGCGGACATTCCAGCCAGACCACTGCCGAGCACCAGCACATCGTAGGTTTTCAACGTTGGGTTGCCAGAATGGGAATCGATCCAGCCTGCGCGTGGGAAGGGAGCCTACAAGCGCAGGAACCTTTTTCCGACATCCCTGTCACTCTAGGACAAGCCAGAAATGCGTGCCAAAGGAATGAAATCCTTGAGCTTTATAATACCCCAGGAGGCCAACAAGCCCTTCGTGGCTCCGGCCACTCAGGGGGGCATGGCTGGCCTCGCCCCCGCAACCAAGCTTCCACTCCAGGGCCGAATGAGCGACCGCGAAATCGACCAGCAGCTGGTCGAGAAGGCGCAGCGCGGAGACAAGCGTGCTTTCGAGCTGCTCGTCACCAAGTACCAGCGCAAGCTGGAGCGTCTGCTATCGCGCGTGATCCGCGATCCCGCCGAGATCGAGGACGTGGCGCAGGAGGCGTTCATCAAGGCCTACCGGGCGCTCCCCAACTTCCGCGGCGACAGCGCGTTCTACACGTGGCTCTATCGCATCGGCATCAACACCGCGAAGAACTACCTCATCGCGCTGGGCCGCCGCGCACCGACCTCCACCGAGTTCGACAGCGAGGAGGCCGAGGGCTTCGAGGACGCGGCGGGCCTGCGCGACATCAATACACCTGAAAGCGAGCTCGCCTCCAAGCAGATCGCGCAGACGGTGAACGATGCGATCGGCGCGTTGCCCGAAGAGCTGCGCACCGCGATCACGCTGCGGGAGCTGGATGGGCTCTCGTACGAGGAGATCGCGCAGATCATGAATTGTCCGATCGGCACCGTCCGGTCGCGCATTTTCCGGGCCCGCGAGGCCGTGGCGGAGAAGCTCCGGCCGCAGCTCGGAACGAGCAAGGATAAACGCTGGTAACAACGAAGTCCGGGGCTGCAACCCCTTAAAGCAAGGGCCCTCCGCGACAGACGGAGGCCAACGACAGGAGCAGGACATGACACAGGAACTTTCCTCGCTGATGGACGGCGAGCTCGGCGCCCAGGAGGCCGGGCAGGCCCTCCAGGCATGCTGCGCGAGCGAGGGGCACAAGCGCACGTGGTACCTCTATCACGTCATCGGCGACTCGATGCGTGGGCAGGCTCCCCGGCGGTTGTCGCTCCCGGACGTGCTGGATGCACTGCAGGCGCAACCCACGGTGCTGGCGCCCCGCCGCAAGCTTCTCGAGACGACGTTCGCGAGGGTGACCTTCGCGGCGGCGGCCTCGGTGGCCACGGTGGGCGTGGTGGGATGGATCGGCACGCAGGGCGGACAGGCGCCCACGCCGATCGTGGCCAAGGCCGCGGGCGGCCTGCAACCCGTGGCCAACACGGTGACGCAGCCGGCGCTGGACGTGCAGGATTACCTTGCCGCCCACCGCCAGATCCCGCCGCCCG
The DNA here is from genome assembly GCA_036271595.1 of Usitatibacter sp. Classification (GTDB taxonomy): domain Bacteria; phylum Pseudomonadota; class Gammaproteobacteria; order Burkholderiales; family Usitatibacteraceae; genus Usitatibacter. The sequence continues at coordinate 22,304 of DATBAI010000077.1, read as the reverse complement.
AGCTCTATCGCCAGGTGAACAACAGGGCCGCAGCGCGGGCCCGATGAGCTTCACCGCCTCCGTGGGCGGGCACCGGTGGCTTCCGGCGCTCGCCCTCGGCGTCGCGTGCGGCGCGCATGCCGCGCCCGATGACGCAGCAGGCCTCCTCGCACGCGCCATCCAGGCCGCGCGCCAGGCCTCCTACGAGGGCACCTACGCACACAGCAACGGCGATCGCACCTCCGCGGTGCGCATCACGCACGTGAACGTCGGCAACGAGGAGCGCGAGCGCATCGAGCCGCTCGACGGGCCGCCGCTGGAGATCGTGCGCCGCAACGACGAGATCTTCTGCTATTTCCCCGACGCGAAGACGGTCCGCCTGGACCGGCGCGTGACCGCCCATTTCTTCCCCGCGCTGCTCTCGGCGTCCACCCCCGAGGCCGTCGCCGCCAGCTACGACCTGAAGCTCGGCAAGACCGAGAGCGCGCTGGGCTTCGATTGCCGCTGGATCCGCCTCGAGCCGCGCGACGGCATGCGCTATGCGCAATCGATGTGCGCGGAGGTCCACTCGGGCCTGGTGGTGCGGGCCAAGACCTTCAACGCCCAGAACCAGGTGATCGAGCAATACACCTTCACCGACCTCAAGATCGGGCCGCAGGTGGACCACAACGACGTGAAGAGCCTCTTCGAGTCGCGCATCAAGCGCTGGATCACCGATGCCCAGCCGCGCGAGGAGGCGAAGAGCGTGGATACGGGCTGGCTGGTGAACGACCCCCCGGCGGGCTTCCGCAAGGTGACGGAGCTGCGCCGCTCGCTTCCCGGGCGGGCCGCTCCCGTCTCCCAGCTGGTCTACAGCGACGGCGTGGTGAGCGTTTCGGTGTTCGTCGAGCCCAATACGGCCCCGCCAAGGACCGAGGAAGCCTCGAGCGAGGACGGGACGACCACGTTTTTCGTGCGTCCCATGGGCGATACCCTGGTCTCCGTGCTCGGGGAGGTGCCGCTCGCCACGGCCCAGCAGGTTGCGCGCAGCGTCGCCCACCGGCCGTAAAATTCGGTACCCTTCACTGGAAATTTTTTCCGATTCCCCCGATCTGAGGGAGAACGGCCTTTCTTTGTCCCACCCCAAGCCCGCGACCCCAATGACCATGACAAGACTCCTGGCTCCCATCCCCGGCCTGATCCTCGCCTTCGCCCTGGCCGCCCCCGCACAAGCCGAACCCGCCACCCCGGTGCGCATCGCCACCCCGTCGGGCGCATCGGCGCAGATCCTTCCCGACTTCGCCGACCTGGTCGACAAGTACGGGCCGGCGGTGGTGAACATCAATACCCAGACCCGGGTCCAGCGCGCCCAACTGCCCAACGGGCTCTCGGAGGACGACCCGTTCTACGAGTTCTTCAAGAAATTCCTCCCGCCCGAGCAGCAGCAGCAGGTGCCGCAGCGCCGTGGCCGCCCCGCGCCGGGCCAGGAGCAGGCGCAACCCGACGTGCCGCGCGGGCCGCTACGCCCCTACGGGCTGGGCTCCGGCTTCATCGTCTCGCCCGACGGCTTCATCGTGACCAACGCCCACGTGGTGGAGAATGCGGAGGAGATCACGGTCCGCCTGAACGACAAGCGCGAGTTCAAGGCGAAGGTGATCGGCGCCGACACCCGTAGCGACGTCGCGGTCATCAAGGTGGAGGCGACCAGCCTGCCCACCGTGAAGATCGGCGACATGTCCAAGGTGCGCGTGGGCGAATGGGTGGTCGCGATCGGTTCCCCCTTCGGGTTCGCCAACACGGTGACGGCGGGCATCGTCTCGGCGAAGAGCCGCGAGAACCTCACCCAGGACCCGAACCTCGACGCGGTGCCCTTCATCCAGACCGACGTCGCGGTGAACCCGGGAAATTCCGGCGGCCCGCTGCTGAACATGCACGGCGAGGTGATCGGCATCAACTCCCAGATCTACTCGCGCACCGGCGCCTTCGCCGGCATCTCGTTCGCGATTCCCATCGACTACGCGTTCAACGTGGCCGAGCAGATCATCAAGACCGGGCACGTGACGCGCGGGCGGATCGGCGTGGGCATCCAGAGCGTGACCCGCGACGTGGCCGACAGCCTGGGCCTGCCAAAGGCCGAGGGCGCCGTGGTGGGCAACGTCGAAGCCGATTCCCCGGCCGCCAGGGCGGGGCTGGAAGTGGGCGACGTGATCACGAAAATCGACGGGCGCCCCGTGGACGGCTCGGCGGACCTCTCGCGCACCATCCGTGGCGTGCATCCGGGCGCGAAGGTGATGCTCACCGTGTGGCGCGGCGGGAAGTCGCGTGACCTCCCGGTGACCATCGCCGAGTTCAAGGACGACGATACCCAGAAGGTCGCCGACAACTCCAGGACGAAGAAGGAAACCGCCAAGACCGACAAGCTGGGGCTCGCGGTGCGCGAGCTCTCCGCCGACGAGAAGAAGGCCCTCAAGATCGGCAACGGCGTGATGGTGGAGGCCTCCGACGGGGCCGCCGCGCAGAACAACGTGGACGTGGGCGTGGTGATCATGCGGGTGAACAACACCGAGATCACGGGCGTGAAGTCGTTCAAGGAGACCGTCGCCAAGCTCGACCCCGGCAAGCCCGTCTCGCTCCTCGTGAAGGACGAGAATGGCCAGCGCTTCGTCACGTTCCATCCCGAGGTCGGTTGATCCCGAGGCTCACGCTCCTCTCGCGTGAATACTGCCACCTCTGCGAGGAGATGCTCGCGGCCCTGAGGCAGCTCCAGGGCCGCTACGACTTCGAGGTGGCCGTCGTGGACGTCGATCGCGATCCGGCCCTGGAGGAGAAGTGGGGCGACAAGGTGCCGGTGCTCCTCGACGGGGAGCGCGAGCTCTGCCACTACTTCCTCGACCTGGAGGTGGTGGATGCGCGACTCGCCCGGATGAAGTAAAATATTGCACCGCAATAAACATCACCGAGGCGGCCGTACGAGCGGGCAGCAAGCTGGCGCTCGATGGCGCATGGCAAGAGGAGGCCACCCGAGGTGGCCTTTTTGATTTAAATGGACCACATCCGCAACTTCTCCATCATCGCGCACATCGACCACGGCAAGAGCACGCTCGCCGACCGGTTGATCGAGCGCACCGGCGGCCTGCAGACGCGCGAGATGGAGGCCCAGGTGCTCGACTCCATGGACCTCGAGCGCGAGCGCGGCATCACCATCAAGGCGCAGACGGCGGCGCTGCGCTATACGGCGCGCGACGGCCGCGAGTACGAGCTGAACCTCATCGACACGCCGGGCCACGTGGACTTCTCGTACGAGGTGTCGCGCTCGCTGTCGGCCTGCGAAGGGGCGCTCCTCGTGGTGGATGCCTCGCAGGGCGTGGAAGCGCAGACCGTGGCCAACTGCTACACGGCCACCGAGCTCGGCGTTACGGTCGTCCCGGTGCTGAACAAGATCGACCTTCCGAGCGCCATGCCCGACCGCGCGATCCAGGAGATCGAGGACGTGATCGGCATTCCCGCGCACGACGCGATCCGCACCAGCGCCAAGACGGGCGAGGGCATCGACGACGTGCTGGAAGCGGTGATCGCGCGCATCCCGCCTCCCAAGGGCGATCCGGCGCGCCCGCTGAAGGCCCTCATCATCGACTCCTGGTTCGACAACTACGTGGGCGTGGTGATGCTGGTGCGCGTGATCGACGGAGTGGTGGTTCCGAAGGACCGCATCCTCCTCATGGCGACCGGCGCCCAGCACCTGGTCGAGCAGGTGGGCGTATTCACGCCGAAGTCCCTGGCGCGCGAGCAGCTCTCCGCGGGCGGCGTGGGCTTCATCATCGCCGGCATCCGGGATCTCAAGGACGCGAAGGTGGGCGACACCGTGACGCGGGTCGAGAAGCCGGCGGCCGAGCCGCTGCCGGGCTTCAAGGAAATCCAGCCCCAGGTGTTCGCGGGCCTCTATCCCGTGGAATCGAACCGCTACGAGGCGCTGCGCGACGCGCTCGCGAAGCTGCAGTTGAACGACTCGAGCCTTCGCTACGAGCCGGAGACCTCCCAGGCGCTCGGTTTCGGATTCCGCTGCGGCTTCCTGGGACTGTTGCACATGGACATCGTCCAGGAGCGCCTCGAGCGCGAGTACGACGTGGAGCTGATCACCACGGCGCCGACGGTGGTCTACCAGGTGAAGAGCCGCGACGGCACCTTGACCGACATCGACAATCCGTCGAAGCTTCCCGACCCGTCGAGGATCGAGGAGATTCGCGAGCCCATCATCCGCGCGACGATCATCATGCCGCAGGAGTACGTGGGGCCCGTCATGACGCTTTGCGAGCAGAAGCGCGGCGCCCAGGTGAACATGCAGTACGTGGGGCGCCAGGTGATCCTCACGTACGACATGCCGCTGAACGAGATCGTGATGGATTTCTTCGACAAGCTGAAGAGCAATTCGCGCGGCTATGCGTCCCTCGACTACGAGTTCAGGGAATTCCGCGCCGGCGACCTCGTGAGGCTGGACATCCTCATCAACGGCGACAAGGTCGACGCCCTGTCGCTCATCGTGCACCGCCAGACGGCCAAGTACCGCGGCCGCGACCTCGCCACGCGCATGCGCGAGCTCATCCCGCGCCAGATGTTCGACGTCGCGGTGCAGGCCGCGATCGGCGGCGAGGTGGTCGCGCGCGAGAACATCAAGGCGATGAGGAAGAACGTGCTCGCGAAATGCTACGGCGGCGACATCACCCGCAAGAGGAAGCTCCTCGAGAAGCAGAAGGCGGGCAAGAAGCGCATGAAGCAGGTGGGAAGCGTGGAGATTCCGCAGGAGGCTTTCCTCGCGATCCTTCAAGTGGAAAGCAAGTAAGGAGAAACCCGAATGCAAGGTGGCCTCGACTGGGAAATGATCGCGATGGTGGCGGCGGGAATCTCCGGCGCGATCATCGTGTGGGACTGGATCGCCTCGCGCATGGGCTCGCCACGCGGGGACACGCGCAAGGGCATCCTCGAGGTCGCGTGGCCCGTCTTCTTCATCGCGGTGATGGGGCTCCTCCTCAAGTTCACCGACTTCGCCGCCGTGCTGCTCATCGCCGCGGTGCTCACGGGCCTGATCTGGCTCTTCGACGCCAAGTGGGCGCGCAAGCGCCGCAGCTCCGGCGAGCCCGAGCCCGTGGTCGTGGACATGGCGCGGGCCTTCTTCCCGGTGATCGTGGTGGTGTTCATGATCCGCTCCTTCTGGGTCGAACCTTTCAAGATCCCTTCGGGGTCGATGAAGCCCACGCTCCTGGTGGGCGACTTCATCCTCGTGAACAAGTACACCTACGGGATCCGCATCCCCGTCATCAACAAGAAGGTGATGGACGTGAACCCCGTCGCGCGGGGCGACGTCGTGGTGTTCCGCTATCCCGACGATCCCAGCGTCGACTACATCAAGCGCGTGGTGGGCCTTCCCGGCGACAAGGTGGTCTATCGCAACAAGCGCCTCATGATCAACGGCGACCCGGTTCCCGCCCAGGGCGCGGGCTTCTACACGGACTCCGAGCTGGGCTTCCTGAGGCTTCCCACGTACGCCGAGAAACTGGGCAACCACACCCACCAGATGATGGTGGTTCCGGCCCAGCCGCCGGTGGAGCTTTCGCAGGTCCGCCAGTTCGCCCACCGCGAGAATTGCGAATACAATGACGACGGTTTCAGCTGCACGGTGCCGCCCGGGGAATATTTCATGATGGGCGACAATCGGGACCAAAGCAGCGATAGCCGCTACTGGGGGTTCGTGCCCGACGACCACATCAAGGGTCGCGCATTCCTGGTGTGGATGAACTTCGGCGATTTCAAGCGCATCGGGAGCGCGATCGACTAGAAGGCGAACAAAAAAAGGGAGAAGTCCATGCGGCAGCAACGCGGCGTATCGCTCGTCAACCTCATCATCACGCTCGCCGTGCTGGGGTTCCTCGCCATCATGGGGGCCAAGCTGTTGCCCGCCTACATCGAATACTTCAAGGTGAAGAAGATCTTCGCCACGATGGAGTCCTCCGGCGACACCAAGGGCACGGTGGGAGAGATCCGCAGGTCCTTCCAGCGGCGCAACGTCATCGAGGACGTGCATAGCGTGAGCGAGCAGGACATCGAGATCAGCAAGGAAGGCGGCGAAACGGTGCTTACCGCCAACTGGTCGACCAAGGTGCCGCTCGTGAACAACATTTCCGCGTGCCTCGATTTCTCCGTGACCACGGCCAAGTGACGCGCAAGGCGGCTCGCGGCGCGAAGGTCTCGGACCTCGCGGATCTCGAAAGCCGCCTCGGACATACCTTCGCCGATCCCGAGCTCGCCCACCAGGCGCTCACTCACCGCAGCTTCGGCACGCCTCACAACGAACGGCTGGAATTCCTCGGCGATTCGCTGCTCAACTGCGCGGTCGCGACGCTTCTCTACGAGCGGTTCCCGCGGCTTCCCGAAGGCGACCTTTCGCGGCTGCGCGCGGCGCTCGTGAACCAGCGCTCCCTCGCCGAGGTGGCGGCCTCGCTGGGGCTTGGCGACAAGCTCCAGCTGGGCGAAGGCGAGCTGAAGAGCGGCGGCTTTCGCCGTCCCTCGATCCTCGCAGACGCGCTCGAGGCATTGCTGGGCGCGCTCTTCCTCGATGCCGGGTTCGAAGCGGTGCGCAAGGCCGTGGGCCTGGTGCTCGCCGAGAAGATCGAGAGCGCGGCCGAGAAGCCCGTCGACAAGGATCCGAAGACCACGCTGCAGGAGCATCTGCAGGGCCGCGGCCTCGCGCTCCCGCGCTACTCGGTGCAGAAGACCGAGGGCGAGGCCCACGAGCAGACTTTCGTGGTCGAGTGCCGCGTGGACGACCTCGGCGTGGCCGCGACGGGCACGGGGGCGAGCCGGCGCGCGGCCGAGCAGGCCGCGGCCCAGGACGTGCTCGCGCAGGTGGAGAAAAGCAGGAAGAAGCGAGACCCGAGACGCGAGACGTGAGGAAGCCCGAGAGGAAAGAGTCGCGAGGCGCGAAGGCAGAGGCGTTTCGCACCGGCACGGTGGCCATCGTGGGGCGGCCCAATGTCGGCAAGAGCACGCTGCTGAACCATATCGTCGGCGCGCACGTCGCGATCACCTCCCGCAAGGCCCAGACCACGCGCCATCGCATCCAGGGAATCCACACGGATCGCGACGCGCAGTACATCTTCGTGGACACCCCGGGCTACCAGACGCAGCACAGGAGCGCGCTGAACCGCTCCATGAACCGCACCGTGGGGCAGGTGGCCGCCGAGGTGGACGTGGTCGCCATGGTGATCGACGCGCACGGATGGGACGAGCGCGACGACCCGGTTCTCGCCCTCATCCCGGCCACCATTCCCGTGGTGCTCGTGCTGAACAAGGTGGACCGGGTCACCGACAAGGCGAAGCTCGCCGCCACGCTGGTGGCCGCGAATGCGAAGCGCGATTTTGCGGCGCTCGTGCCCGTGAGCGCGTCGAAGGGGACGCAAGTAAGGGCGTTGCTCTCGGAGCTGCGCCGCAGGCTTCCCGAGCAGGCCGCGATCTACGGCGAGGACGAGATCACCGACCGTCCCGAGCGCTTCCTCGCCGCCGAGCTCGTTCGCGAGCGCATCTTCCGCCTGCTGGGCGACGAGCTGCCTTACTCCATCGCGGTGGCGATCGAGGGCTTCGAGGTGGAGGGAAACCTGCGCCGCATATCGGCCACGATCTACGTGGACAAGCAAAGCCACAAGGGCATCGTGATCGGCGAGAAGGGCGCGACCCTGAAGCGCATCGGTACCGAGGCACGCCACGCGATGCAGGAGCTCTTCGGCTCCCGCGTGCACCTCGAGCTCTGGGTGCGCGTGAAATCGGGTTGGACCGACAGCGACGCCATGCTGAAGCAGCTGGGCTACACCTGACGGGCCCGACACCGCTTTCGCCATGGACCGCGGCTACGTTCTGCACAGCTATCCCTATCGCGAAACCAGCCTGATCCTCCAGGCCTGGACGCAGAAGCACGGCCGCCTCGGCCTGGTCGCGAAGGGTGCGCGGCGCCCGAAATCCTCGACGCGCAGCGTGCTCGTGCCCTTCCAGGCGCTCGCGCTCGACTGGTTCGGCCGCGGTGAGCTGCGCACGCTGAAGACGGCGGAGCCCGCATCTCCCGCCACGCCGCTCGCCGGAGCGAGCCTGCTCTCCGCGTTCTACCTGAACGAGCTGCTGCTCAAGCTCACGACGCGCGACGATCCGCACGAGGGGCTCTTCGCGGCGTACGACGAGGCGATCGGGGCCATGCGCTCTCTCTCCCGCGCCGTCCCGCCCGCCACGCAGCGCGACATCGAGCCCGTGCTGCGGCGCTTCGAGCTTCGCCTCCTGCAGGAGCTGGGCTACGCGGTGGAGCTCGCGCGGGAGGCAGGCACGCATGCACCGATCATCGCCGAGCGCGAGTACCTCTACGTGGTCGAGCGCGGCCCGGTTCCCGCCGCTCCCGGGGAGACCCCGTCGAATGCAGTAAAATTGACCGGCCAAACGCTGATCGACCTCGAACGCGGCGACTTCGCTTCCGCCATCACGGCGTCGCAATCCAAGCAACTCATGCGCCTTCTGATCCACCATTCGCTGAACGGGCAGGAGCTGGCCACGCGCAGCCTCGTGCGCGACCTGCAGCGCATCGAGGGCGAGGAGGGCGGCGCGTGATCGAGCTTGGCGTCAACATCGACCACGTCGCGACCGTCCGCCAGGCGCGCCGCACCTACGAGCCGGACCCGGTCTGGGCGGCGGTCGAGGCGCACCTGGGCGGTGCCGACGGCATCACCGTGCACCTGCGCGAGGATCGGCGCCACATCCAGGACGAGGACGTGCGGCGGCTGCGTGAGCTCACCCACATCAAGTTGAACCTCGAGATGGCCGCGACCGACGAGATGGTGAGGATCGCCTGCGCGATCCGCCCGGAAATGGCGATGCTCGTGCCCGAAGGCCGGATGGAGGTGACGACCGAGGGCGGCCTGAACGTGGCGGGCCAGGAGCAGCGCCTGAAGGGGGTCGTGGCGAAGCTCGCCGAGGCGGGCATCGTGACCAGCGTCTTCATCGATGCGGAGCCCGCGCAGGTCGAGGCCGCCTCCCGGATCGGCGCACGCGTCTGCGAGATCCACACCGGCCCCTATGCGCACGCGTTCCATTCGAAGGGGCGCGATCCGGAAGCCGGGCCCGTGGTGGCCGAGATCGAGAAGGTGCGCCGCGCGGGCGAGCTTATCCGGGGAGCCGGCATGCGCTTCAACGCCGGCCACGCGCTCAACTACGCGAACGTGGAGCCGATCGCGGCGCTCGCGGGCATCCGCGAGTTGCACATCGGCCACGCCATCGTGAGCCGCGCATTGTTCGTGGGGATGCGCGAGGCGGTGAGGGAGATGAAGGGACTGATGACGGGCGCGAGGCACGGGGCATGAGGGGGACGCGAGGCACGAGGCGCCGGAAGAGATGATCGTGGGAATCGGCACCGACGTCTGTTCGATCACGCGCATCCAGAAGAGCCTAGAGCGCTTCGGGGATCGCCTCGTGAACCGGATCCTCACGCCCGCGGAAAGGCCGCGTTTCGTCGGCGCGAAGGACAAGGCGGGGCATCTCGCCAAGCGTTTCGCGGCGAAGGAGGCGTTCTCGAAGGCCATCGGGACCGGCATTCACGGCCCGTTCACGTGGCACAGCATCACGGTGACGCGTAACCCGAGCGGCAAGCCGGGCATCGAACCGAGCCCCGCCATGGCGAGGCACCTGAAAACGCTCGGCGTCACCGGCTCGCACATTTCACTCACCGACGACGGCGACGTGGCCATGGCTTTCGTGGTCCTCGAAGGAAAGCCATGAGGCTCGGCCCCGTCATGGTGGACGTCTCGGGCCTCGAGCTCACGGCCGACGACATCGAGCGCCTGCAGCATCCCCAGGTGGGCGGCGTGATCCTCTTCGCGCGCAATTTCGCCGCGCCGTTGCAGCTGATCCAGCTCGCGCACTCGATCCGCGAGCTGCGCACGCCGCACCTGCTGATCGCCGTGGACCACGAAGGCGGGCGCGTGCAGCGCTTCCGCCACGGCTTCACGACGATCCCGCCCATGAGGGAGCTGGGCAAGCTCTGGGACCGCGACCCCGCGCAGGCGCTCGCCGCCGCGCGCGGCTGCGGCTTCGTGATCGGGAGCGAATTGCAGGCGCACGGCGTGGACTTCAGCTTCGCCCCGGTGCTCGACGTGGACTATGGCGAGTCGAGCGTCATCGGGGATCGTTCATTGCATGCCGACCCGAACGTGATCGCGGTGCTCGCCGAGGCGCTGCAGGCGGGGCTCACGGCCGCCGGGATGACGAGCGTCGGCAAGCATTTTCCGGGGCACGGCTACGTTCGCGCCGATTCGCACCACGAGGTGCCCGTGGACGAGCGCACCCTCACCGAGATCACGCAGCACGACTTGATACCTTTCCAGCGGATGGTGCGCTCGGGCATGGGCGGAGTCATGCCGGCGCACGTGATCTATCCCAAGGTGGACGGCAAGGCCGCGGGGTTCTCGAGCCTCTGGCTGCAGAAGATCCTGCGCGAGAAGCTATCGTTCGACGGGCTCGTGTTCTCCGACGACCTGTCGATGGAAGGCGCCAGCACCGCGGGCGGCGTGATGGCGCGCACCAACGCGGCACTGAACGCCGGCTGCGACATGGTGCTCCTCTGCAACGATCCGCGCGCGCAGGACGCGATGCTCGAGGGCCTGGAGCGCCGGCCGGTCGCGCCTACCCTCGCGCGCCGCCTTGAGCGCATGCGCGGCAAGACGATCTCGAGCGCGACGCTCAAGGCGAACGCGGCCTACCTCGCCGCCACCGAGAACCTGGCGCGCATCCGGCAGTCGTGAGCTTCAATTCCGCGGAATTCCTGGGAAGCCTTCCCAATCTCCCGGGCGTCTATCGCTTCTACAACGCCGCGGGCGAGCCCATCTACGTGGGCAAGGCGGGCGACCTCAAGAAGCGGGTCGCCTCGTACTTCCAGAAGACCCATCCCAGCCCGCGCACCACGATGATGGTCTCCCAGATCGCCCGGGGCGAGACCACCATCACCCGCACCGAGGCGGAGGCGCTCCTCCTCGAGAACAACCTCATCAAGAGCCTCAGCCCCCGCTACAACGTCGTCTTCCGCGACGACAAGAGCTACGGCTACATCCTGGTGACGGGCCACGATTTCCCGCAGATCCGCTTCTACCGCGGCGCGCACCAGAAGGGCAACAAGTACTTCGGGCCGTTTCCGAGCGCGTGGTCGATCCGCGAGACCATCGGCCACCTGCAGAAGATCTTCATGCTGCGCACCTGCGACGACACGGTGTTCGCGCACCGCTCGCGCCCGTGCCTGCTGCACCAGATCCACCGCTGCTCGGGCCCCTGCGTGGGCCTCGTCACGCCCGAGCAGTACGCGGCGGACGTGCGCCACGCCGAGCTCTTCCTCGAAGGGAAGGAGGGCGACGTGATCGAGGACCTCACCGCGCGCATGCAGCTCGCCGCCGAGGAGAGGAGCTACGAGAGGGCCGCGACCCACCGCGACCAGATCCGGATGCTCCAGCGCATCCTTTCGGGGCAGGCGGTGGAGGCCTCGGGCGCGGGCGACGTGGATATCATCGTCGCGGTGGAGAGCCAGACCACGTGGTGCGTGACGCTCGCGATGGTGCGCGGCGGGCGCCACCTCGGCGACCGCAGCTTCTTTCCTTCGAACGCCTCGGGAAGCGATGCCGCGCTGGTGATCGAATCCTTCATCTCGCAGCACTACGCGCAGCAACCGGTGCCGGGGCGCGTGGTGTGCGACCAGGCCGAGAATGCCGTGGAGACGGAGGCCACGCTGGGCGAGATCGCCGGCCAGGCCGTGAAGCTGGTGACGCGGCCGACGGGCGAGTCGCGCACCTGGCTCGACATGGCGCGGCGCAACGCCTCCTTCGCGCTCGGCCAGCGCCTCTCGGCCCAGGCGACGCAGGAGACGCGCATGGCGGCGCTCCAGGAATGGCTCGGCGTGGACGCGCCCATGAGCCGCATCGAATGCTTCGACATCAGCCATACCATGGGGGAAGCCACGGTCGCCTCCTGCGTGGTATACGACAAGGGCGCGATGCAGAATTCCGAATACCGCCGCTACAACGTGAAGGGCGTGGAGCCGGGCGACGACTACGGCGCCATGTGCTATGCCCTGGGCGTGCGTTACCGCAAGCTCGCCAATGGCGAGGGAAAGACGCCGGACCTGATCCTCATCGACGGGGGGATCGGGCAGCTGAACGCCGCGCGCTCCGTGATGGCCGACCTCGGCCTGCACACGATCCGCATGATCGGGGTCGCCAAGGGCGTGGAGAGGAAGCCGGGGATGGAGCAGCTCTTCGTCGCGGGCGAGGACGAGCCGCGGCGCCTGCCGCCGGACCACCCCGCATTGCACTTGATCCAGCAGGTGCGGGACGAGGCCCACCGGTTCGCGATCACCGGCCACCGCGCCCGCCGCGGCAAGGCACGCACCGCTTCCCGGCTGGAGGAGATCAATGCCGTCGGGCCGCGCCGCCGCCAGCGCCTGCTCGAGCATTTCGGCGGCCTGCAGGGCGTGATCGCCGCCAGCATCGAGGACCTCGCGCGCGTCGAAGGCATCAGCCGCACGCTGGCCGAGCGCATCTACCAGGAGCTGCACTAGGTGGGGCCGCGCTTCAACTTCCCGATCTTCCTCACGTGGATGCGGATCCTCGCGATCCCGCTCTTCGTGGGCGTCCTCTACCTGCCCGATTCGTGGATCAGCGACCGGACCGCGAGCATCACCTCGATGTGGATCTTCATCGCGGCGGCGGTGACGGACTGGCTGGACGGCTACCTCGCCCGCCGGTGGAACCAGACTACCTCGTTCGGCGCCTTCCTGGACCCGGTGGCCGACAAGCTCATGGTCGCGGCCGCGCTCATCGTGCTCACCTACCAGGGCCTGGTCGATCCCTTCGCTTCCCTCATCATCATCGGGCGCGAGATCACGATCTCGGCGCTGCGCGAGTGGATGGCGCAAGTCGGGCGCTCCAAGAGCGTCGCCGTGAACGTCCTGGGCAAGGTGAAGACCGTGTCGCAGCTGATCGCGATTCCCTTCCTCCTCTTCAACGGCGTGCTCTTCGGGTGGTTCCACACGGTGAACGTGGGGCGCGGCCTCATCTGGATCGCGGCGTTCATCACGCTGCTCTCCATGGGGGTGTACCTGAAGGCGGCATGGGCCTCCGAGCACGCGCAGGGCAAGCCGCCTACATCCGCTCCTTGATCCCGGCGCGCAGGAGGAGCGCATTCACCGGCCATGACACGAGGAAGCCCGCGATCATCGCGCCCTGCATCGCGAGCCAGAACACCGGCTCGGCGGGTTCGAGGCGCCGGCCGGCGAGCCCGAACATCGCGAAGGCCATGGCCCCGTACATGCCGGCCTGCCAGGCAACCAGCGAGAGGCTGTCGGCCTTGAGCGCCGCCAGGAGCGCGCGGGCCGCCGGCAACTTGCTCATCGGCTTGATGCTCGCGTATTGGAAGGCGATTCCCAGCACGAAGGCGAATGCGAAGTCGAGCGTCCACGAAGCGGCGAGCGCCGAGCCGAGAAGGGTGAAGGGCTTCGCATGCATCCACGCCTCGGCCCCGATGTCGCCAAGGCAGCAGCCCGCGCCGCAATGGGTCGCGGCGAGCGCGGAATCGCGCCATGGGTTGCGCCGCCGGTGGTCGCGCCGAAACTCGGCGAAATAGGTAGCGACGGCGATCGGACCGGCGTAGAGGCCGGTCACCGGCCAGACGGCGTTCATCACGGCCATGCGCTGGCGGTGACCGAGGGCGAGATGCGCCGCGATAACGAGAAAGGATGCGACGCCCAGCCCGATCCCGATCCACGCCAGTGTGGTTGCATTGGCCATGCCGTTGGAACCGCGGCGCAAGCGCACGTTCCAACCCTGGTCCCGTTGAAGGAAATGCCTGAAAACGCTATAATTTGACGTTCCTCGCGGCAGTAGCTCAGTTGGTAGAGCGCAACCTTGCCAAGGTTGAGGTCGAGAGTTCGAGACTCTTCTGCCGCTCCAAGATTTCGGTAAGTGCCTGAGTAGTTTCCCGTTCTGCGCCACCACGGCGACCCAAGCGGACCCGCACAGGGTTCAGGTCGATCGGCAGCGACAGGAGACACGAAAATGGCGCTATTCAGTGCAGTGGTCGAGGCGTTCGTCGCCTCGAAAGAGTTCGATCGCGCGACCCTCACTCGGCTGGACTTCTGGACCGAGGCCTTGGGCGCAATGGAGGTGGCTGCGATCACCCCGGAGGACATCGACAACGCGCTGGTGAGGCTCGCCGAGCGCGGACGTCTCAAGGGCGGCAAGCGCGCCACCAAGGCCGCGGGAAAGCCCCTGGCGGGCGCCACGGTCAACCGCTACATCAACCAGGCCGGCAGCATCTTCAAGCACGCGAAGCGCTTGCGGCTCGTCCCGCGCGCCTTCGTGTCGCCCACGCTCGGCATCGAGAGGACGCCCGAGCGGGCGGATCCCGAGCGCTACTTCACCGCGGAGGAGGTCGAGCGCCTCCTAGCCCACGCGCGCGCGCTTGATCGGCGCTGGGGCAAGATGGCGGCGCTCATCACCGTGGCCTACCACACGGGGTTGCGCGTGGGCTCGATCCTCGCCGTGCGCGGCAAGCACCTGGATCTCGCCGCCGGCACGCTCGCGGTGAACCGCACGAAGAACGGCGACCCGGTGACGGCGAGTCTGTCGACTGCCGCCGCGGCCGAGCTCAAGCGCCTTCCGAAGGCCGGGCCCGACGATCTCGTTTTCGCCGCACGCAACGGCAAGCCATACACCTACGCGCCACTATGGCGACGCATCGCGCGCGAAGCGCGCCTCGAGGGGCGCGTCTTCCACGAGCTGCGCCACGGCCACGGATATTCGCTCGCGCGCGCCGGCGTTTCGCAGCAGATGATCATGCAGTCGATGGGACACCGCACGCTCACCGCGAGCGCGCGCTACGCGCATGCCTCGATCGAGGACAAGCGCAACGTGATCGCGAAGGTGTTCGGGTGAGGAGGAAAGGCCGCCCCATCGCCCACGGCACTTTCGGCGCGGCCGCGCTCGCGCGCGAGCTGATTGACCGGTATGGCGTGGGGCCGATGGAAGCCTGCCGTGCGGCCGCGGACGCCATGCGCGAGCAGATGGGCGCTGGCGAAGATCTCAAGGCCTCGGCGGTCGAGCGCGAGTATCGGAAGATCCGCGATTCGCCGGACGTCTCCAAGGTAACGAAGCGCACCGGCGAAAAGATCGTGTCGGCGCTGTTGTCTGACGACCTGGTCGCCTACGCGCTTGCGCGCTTGTCGGCCAGCACGCGCGCGCGCCTTGAGCGCCAAGAAAGCGGAAACAACTAGCGGCTCGAATTGTTTCCGCTTTTTTCGTTCGACCGGAAGCATAGACAGAGCGACCATGATCCCGCACGTAGCCAGTGGTGGCGCGTTCGGAGAAATCATGGACAACGAAGCAGAGCAGCAGGAAGGCGCAGAGAAGATCGATCTCGCCGCCTTCGTTGGCATTCCGGAATTCATCGAGACTGGTTCCGGAAAACCGGTGTGCGAGACGCGTGGCAGCGTCGATTGGCATATCCGGAAATACCGCGTGGAATTGATAGAGCGAGGCGCATTGATCCCACGATCAGGCCGGCTCGGCTCGCTCGTCCACCGCGAGCTCTTTCCCGCGATCGTGGCGGAGATCCTCAAGCGCGATGCCATCCAGCGCGCCCGGGCGACGCCGTGACGATCATCACCAACCCGCCCGGCGAGGGGCTCCAACACGAGGACCATCGCCGTGAGGATGCCACCTGAAAACGAAAGCGCCGGCGGGGGCCGGCGCGGCAACGCAAGGGAGAATCGACAACGTGCGTGGCATTCTACGCCGCTACGCCTCGTTGACAAGCCCACGCGAGGGCCGAAGCCGCGCCTCGTGCAGCACGGGACGACGTGGTTCTGCCTCAGCCCCGACGCAGCGGCGGCGTGTGCAACGATGGGCTGCGCGTGGCACCGGTGGCGCGCGGCGCTGATATGACACCTGCGCAGCTCGAGGGGCTCGACGACAATGGATTCCTGCGCGCCTGGAGCGGCTTCTCGCTCGAGGAACGCGCGGCATTGCCCGACGACACCCAGGGGCGTTGCCGCGCGCGCTTC
Source organism: Usitatibacter sp. (assembly GCA_036271595.1). Taxonomy (GTDB): domain Bacteria; phylum Pseudomonadota; class Gammaproteobacteria; order Burkholderiales; family Usitatibacteraceae; genus Usitatibacter. Next base: position 6,223 of record DATBAI010000077.1, on the reverse strand, counting down.
GTACACCTCACGCCGCACGTCGAGGCGAGCGTGGCGCGTGCTGAGCGATCGCAACTCGAAGCCGAGCGCGCCGCGCCCGCGCGCGCGCCCCTTCCGCGTGTCTGGGTCGACGATGCGCAGATCCCAGAGGCGGGGCCGTCGCTCGTGAAGGGGATCATCGGCCGCGGCGACTTCGGCGTGATCTATGGCGGGCCCAGCACCGGCAAGACGTTCCTCACTATCGACATGGCCTGTCACGTGGCCTTGGGCGAGCCGTGGCGAGGGCGCAAGACCTCCGCCGCGCTCGCTGTCTACGTGGCCGCCGAGGCTGGCCGGTCGATCCTCACGCGATTTGTCGCCGCTCGCGAGCGCCTCGTCCCTGAGGGGCGCGAGATGCGCGTGCCGCTCGCCATCATCACGCGACCCGTCAACCTGGCATTGCCGGCCGAGGTTGATGGGCTCGTCGTGGAATTGCGGGCGATCGCCGAGGAGTGCAGCGACGCCCAGGGGGTCGGGTTGGTGGTCTTCGACACGCTCAGCCGCTCCATGCCGGGCGCCGACGAGAACGCCTCGTCCGATCTCACGCGCGTGATCGCAGCGATCGATCTCATCCGTGGCGAGCTCGGCGCCTCCGTCGTCGCCGTGCACCACTCCGGGAAGGACGCAAGCAAAGGCGCGCGCGGGCACTCGGCGCTCGTGGCCGCCGCCGACTTCGTGATCGGCGTTGCGGATCACGTTGCGACAATCGAGAAAGTGCGTGACGCCGTGGCCGGCCAGGCGATTCCGTTCGCCCTCGAGGTCGTGCAGCTCGGCGAGGATCGCGACGGCGATCCCATCACCACGTGCATAGCCATCGAGGCCGAGGCCGGCGACGAGCCCATGCCGCAGCATCGCCCGCTCGGCCCGAACGAGAAGATCGCCATCGACACACTGCGCAAGCTCTTCGCCACCACGCGGAAGAACCTCGCGGAACGTGGCGACGACCCGGCGAGCGCGTGCATCACGTTGGGCTCATGGCGCGAGGCACTCGAGGCGAAGAAGATCAACCGTGGGCGTTACCACGAGGTGCGCGCCAGCCTGCTTAAGCGCGGAGTGCTCCGCATCGACGGAGTCCATGTGGAGCTCGTCGAGGGCCGCCAATGAGCGTCCGACGAGCCGTCCGACAACCGTACGGCAATCGTCCGGCCAAGCGTCCGACGGCGAGGCCGTCCGAATACTACGTATTCAGGCATTGGTGTGTCCGACCGCCGATTGAGAACATCGGACGGACGCGGATCATGAGCGCGCTACGGCCTTGCGGCCCGCGCGCCAGGGGAGGGGCCAGTGAGAAGTCGCCCACCCTCGGTTGCTGTACCGCGTTCAGCCACAGCCGTGGATTCTGCGATGAAATTTTCTAACACTTTTTTTCGGCGATGACCAAGCCTCGCGTTGACCCTCCGAAGCATCTCAGCGCCGCCGGGCGCGCGATGTGGCGCCGGCTCTTCGCCGACTTCGAGCTCGACGACGAAGCGGCGCGCAGCATCCTGCAGGTGGCGTGCGAGGCGGCCGATCGTGCACGCGAGGCGCGCCAGCAGATCGAGGCCGATGGCCTGGTGATCGTTGATCGATTCGGGCAGCGCAAGGGGCACCCGGCCGCGGCGATCGAGCGCGACGCTCAAGGCACGCTCGTGCGGGCGCTGCGCGCGCTGCAACTCGACGTCGACGAGCCCACGCCCGGGCAAGCGCGGCTCGCTGCCGCGCGCGCAGTCACCGCGACGGGCCGATTCAAGCCCGGCAAGCCTCCGAAGGGCTACCGATGAGGCGCCGGCGCGCGACTCGCGGGCTCGACGCGGGCGAGATCCCCGAGGCGGTGCGCGCCTGGTTCGCAGCCGAGGGAGACGGGCCTCCATGGGAAGCGCTGCTGGAGCCGCATCTCAGCGAGGTTCCGCGATGGTGGCGGGCGTGGCGGCGCGAACATCCGGGCGTCAAGCCGCCCAAGAACGCACCTTGGATCCGATTTTCAACAGCGAGGAGAACAGCGCATGAAGGCAGCTGAAAGGAATCAACTCGAGGCGATCGACGCACGCGTCGCCGCGGCCGAGGGCGAGGACCTGGGCAAGAGGCTGACCACGCTCGAGGCTCTCTACGCGAAGCTCGCGCATGCCGTGGTGCGCCTCGAGCGTGAGCTCGGCGAGCTGAAGGGGCCGAGATGAGCGCCGCGGTGAGTGCAACGCTGAAGGCCGTCTTCGAGCTGATCGAGGAGCAGCTGCTCGAGTTCCGTGAGGGCGACCCGGGCCTGGAGGAGATTCGGAGGGCTATGGCAATGGGACAGACGCCTCGCGTCGTGGTGAACGGCGGAGATCCCGTGCAGATCACGTGCACCCTGGTGAGCGACCTCGGCATCGAGACGGTGCAGGTCTTCGATCTCCGCGTTTCGCCAAAGCCCCATGACGGCGCTTAAAAATCGCCGTCGCCGCGGGCTAGATTTCGCGCAGCTGTTTCGAGACGAACGGCGTCCCTTCCAAGCGCACGTGATGCGCGCCCACGAAGGTCAGGGACCGCCGATTCTCGGGCGGCAATCGACCTTGTGAGGCGGCACGATGGAATCCACGGCACGCGCGATCTGCGAGTTCAAGTTCTCCGGCTCAGCTGAGCAGCGCGGCGCATTCTCGGGTCACGGTGCTGCATTCGGCAACGTGGACAGCTACGGCGACGTGATCCAGCCGGGCGCGTTCTCCGCGTGGCTCTCGGACGTGAAGTCCGGGCGCCAACCCTGGCCCGCGATGCTCAGCCAGCATGGGGGAATGCTCCTCACGTCCGACGACATGACGCCGGTCGGCGTCTGGACCGACATCGCCGAAGACGCCAAGGGCCTCGCGGTGCACGGCCAGCTCGCCGAGACGCCCCGCGGGACGGAGCTCGCGACGCTGCTCACGATGAAGCCGCGGCCGGCCATCGACGGCATGTCGATCGGCTACATCGCCAAGGAGTGGGAGCCTCGCAGCAAGCCCGAGGACCCACGCCGGAAGCTGAAGCGCATCGACGTGATGGAGATCTCGCTCGTGACCTTTCCGGCGAACCGAAGCGCTCGGATCACGAACGCGAAGGACTCCATTCGCGACTTCGAGCACGCGCTCGTCGATCGTCTGGGCTTAAGCGCCCGCGAAGCAAAGCGCGCGGCCTCCGCGGCGTGGCCCGCGCTCGCGCGCCAGGAAGATCAATCCGCCGAGCTCGAGCAGCTCGCCGAGCGCTTGCGCCGAAACATCGCGCTCGCGCGCCAACCCATCTACTGACCCCCGAAAAGGAAACTCCTCCGTGAAACTCACGACCATGCAAATGAAATACGCCGCCGCCGCGGTGCTCATCGGCCTCAGCCTCCTCGCCCTGGCCGGCCATCCTCTCATCTCGCCCGATGCGCTCGCCGCAGCTGCGCCGCTCTTCATGATCGGCGACATCGAATCGCTCGGCCGCCTCATCCAGGACCAGGGCGAGGCCTGGGAAGAATACAAGCGCACGAACGACGCGTTGATCCGAGCGAAGGCCGACGGCAAGGCGGTCGGCGACCTCGAGGCGAAGCTCTCACGGCTCTCCTCGGCTATCGATGCGATGTCGAACATCCTCGGCGGCCTGCAGGTCAAGGGCCTGGGCCTGGGCGGTGGAAGCGCCTCGGATGGCGACATCGCCACGGAAACGAAGGCCTTCAACGCAATCCGGCGCTCATACTCGGACGGGAAAGCGGTCGCCGACATTTCTGTCGGCGAGTACTCGGACTACAAGGGCGCGTTCTTCAGCTGGGCGCGCAAAGGGCGGCTGGACTCGCTCACGGATTCCGAGCGGAAGGCGATGCTCGCCGGCGATGATCCGAACGGCGGCTATCTCCTGCCGCCCTCGACCATCGGCCGCGTGGTCGCGAGAATCTTCGAGCTCTCGCCGATCCGCGCGATCGCCTCGGTGCAACCGATCTCGACGATGGCACTCGAGGGCGTCTACGACAACGACGAGATTGCCTACGGTTGGGTTTCGGAGACCGGCGCTCGACCGACGACGACCACGCCGGCGCTCGGCAAGTACCGGATCGAGGCGTTCGAGATGTACACCGATCCGAAGGCGACGCAGACGCTGCTCGACGACGCGGCGGTCGATGTCGAGGGCTGGCTCGCCCGCAAGGTGGCGGACAAGTTCGCGCGCGTCGAGGGCTCGGCCTTCATCAACGGAACGGGAGTCGGCCAGCCGCGCGGCTTCGCGACCTACACGCTGGTGGCCACCGCGGACGCGACCCGCGCCTGGGGCTCGATCGAGAAGTTGAAGACGACCGCGAACGGCGATTTCGCCTCGTCGAATCCGGGCGACGTGCTCTTCGATCTGATCGCGGCGATGAAGGCCGGCTACACCTCGAACGCGCAGTTCGTGACCACCCGCGCGGTGATCGCGAAGATCCGCAAGTTCAAGGAGGCGACGACTAACGCCTACATCTGGCAGCCCGGGCTGCAGAAGGGCAATCCCGACACGCTGCTGGGCTATCCGATCGTGATCGCGCAGGACATTCCGGCGCTCACGACGGGCTCGGCCTCGCTCTGGTTCGGCGACTGGGCCGAGGCCTACCAGATCGTGGATCGCCTCGGCATCCGCACGCTGCGCGACCCGTACACGGACAAGCCGTACGTGCACTTCTACAGCACGCGGCGCGTGGGCGGTGCGGTCGTCAACTTCGAGGCCATCAAGGCCATCACGTTCGAGGCCTAACAGGCTCGCCCGCAGGGACCCGGAGAGGGCGAGCCTCCGGGCGACTGCATCCCTACTGCGCCGCGCGAGACACGATGGATTCTGCGGGCTGAAAGATGCTGAGTCGCGAGGAGCGCATTGAAGCCGAGCGCCGCGTCGACCACTACACGCGACAGGGCGATTTCGTGGTGTGGTGGCTGCCAAGCTGGAGGAAGATCACCGCGCGCAATCCCAAGCGCGCGCCCTTCACTCACGATCCCGGGCCGTTGCCGGCCGATGCCATCCAGGTCGGCGAATACCCGAAGGGCAGCGCGGTCGGCCGCGTGATGCGCGACTTGGTGCGAGTCGTTTCCGCTGTCAATCGAATCGGAAATCCAGGAGCGTAACGAATGATCAAGATGCGCGCCACGCGGCGCTTTATCGACCTGCAGATCACGACCGACCAGGCGTCGCAGTACAACGTCTTCACGGCGGCGAGCAGTCCCACGGACGCGGTTTCGGTGCGGGTCACGGTGAATTCAGGCGTGACGTTGGCGCTCGGGCTCACGACGGGGATCGGCTGGGCTACCGGCTCGGACATCACGATCGTGAACAACGGCGCGATCTGCGGCGCCGCAGGCGCGGGCGGCCACGGTGACACCTTCACCGATGCATCCCACGTCACGGGCGCGCAGGACGGCCTTGCTGGAGGCGACGCCGTCGCGCTGCATTTCGACGCCACCATCGACAACACGGCCGGCTTCCTGTTGGGCGGTGGCGGCGGTGGTGGTGGCGGTGGCGCGGCCTCCAGCGCGAGCGCGGGATCGTGGAGTGCCGGCAACACCGCGGCGGCGGGCGGTGGTGGTGGTGGCCGCGGCTTCAACAATGCGAGCGGCGGGGCGGCGGGCACGAACAGTGTCGGCGGCACCGTCGGCGACGATGGGAACGCGGGCTCTTCTTCGGCCGCCGGCACGGGTGGCGCGGGTACGGGATACATCTCCCTGACCCTCGACCGTTCCGGCGCGGGGGCCGCGGGCGGCGACTGGGGCCAGGCGGGCGGCGCTGGGGCTGCGGGCTCGGCATCCGTCGCGGACCCGGGCGGGGCTGGCGGCGCCGCGGGCAAGGCGGTCGCGAAAAACGGCTTCACCGCGACGTTCACAGGCGGGAACAACGGCTCCCAGGTGAAGGGGCTCGTCGCATGATGCTCAAATTGTAGGCGCCACGTTCACCCAATCGTCTGAATTTACGGCGAAAAAAATCCGCAAGTAAACCCCCTTGCATTGCCCGAAACGGCGGAATAGGCTGATCGGACCACCCAATAGCTTGTGTCCGGCGACCTTTGCCGACACAACTGGAGGGTGGGGGTGCCAAGGACCGCTTGGAACGGTCCTTGGCGATACGGCGGGTACGAGCGGATGGTGCTGGAGAGTAAAACTGCGAGCTGAGTGTGTACCGCGTCAACTCGACTTGTCAAACGGAGGAAGCCCAGCTCCACCGCCCGCGACCGCCATAACGCAGTCAATTCTCCGAGAAAGGAGAACGCGCTATGGCAACAGACATTGTT
>DATBAI010000076.1:0-89889 GCA_036271595.1 Usitatibacter sp. | reverse complement strand
GCCGCCTCGCGCGTGGCCGCCGATGGCGCGGTCGCGACCTGGCTCTCGCCCGACGGCAAGGTGGGCGCGATGGTCGAGGTGAACGCCGAGACCGACTTCGTCGCCAAGAACCCGGATTTCGCGCAGTTTTCGCAGTCGCTGGCCGAGCTCGTGGGCAAGCAGGATCCCCGCGACGTGGAAGCCCTCTCGCAGATGAAGATCGGCGCGGAGACGGTCGAGTCCGTGCGCCAGAAGCTGGTGCAGAAGATCGGCGAGAACATCACGGTGCGCCGCTTCGAGCGGATCGAGGCCGGGGGGAGGCTCGTCCCGTACGTGCACCCGGGCTCGAAGGTCGCCGTGCTGGTGGATCTCGAGGGCGCCGAGGCCGTCGCCAAGGATGTCGCCATGCACATCGCCTTCGCCAAGCCGCGCTTCATGTCGCGCGACCAGGTCGATCCCGGCGTCATCGCCGCCGAGCGCAAGATCCTCGAGGCGCGCGCCGCGGAGAGCGGCAAGCCCCCGGAGATTGTCGCCAAGATGGTCGACGGCGGGATCAACAAGTTCCTCGCCGAGATCACGCTCCTGGGCCAGGCCTTCGTGAAGGACGACAAGCAGACCGTCCAGAAGATGCTCGACTCGCAGAAGTCGAAGCTGCACGGCTACCGTTTCCTGGTGGTGGGCGCGGGTATCGAGAAGAAGCAGTCCGACTTCGCCGCGGAGGTCGCGGCGATGGCAAAGAACGCGGCGTGACCGAGACGTCCCAGGCGCCCGGTCGCGCCGGCGAGGCCAATCCGCCGGCCCACCCGGCGTACCGGCGCATCCTCCTCAAGCTGTCGGGGGAAGCGCTGATGGGAGACGATTCCTTCGGCATCAACCGCGAGATGGTCGAGCGGATCGTGTCCCAGGTGAAGGAAGTCTCCGACCTGGGGGTGCAGGTGGCCGTGGTGATCGGCGGCGGCAACATCTTCCGCGGCGTCTCGCAGGGGGCCGCGGGAATGGACCGGGCCACCGCCGACTACATGGGCATGCTCGCCACGGTGATCAACGCGCTCGCCCTGGGAGACGCCATGAACCGCGGCGGCCTCGTCGCGCGCGTGCAGTCGGCGCTCTCCATCGAGCCGGTGGTCGAGCCCTACATCCGCGGCAAGGCGATCCGCTACCTCGAGGAGGGCAAGATCGTGATCTTCGCCGCGGGCACCGGGAACCCATTCTTCACGACCGACACCGCCGCCGCGCTTCGCGGCCGGGAGGTCGAGGCGAACATCGTCCTCAAGGCGACCAAGGTGGACGGCGTCTATACCGCCGATCCCTTGAAGGACAAGGCCGCGCAGCGCTACGCGAAGATCACCTTCGACGAGGCCTTCGTGAAGAACCTCAAGGTCATGGATGCCACGGCGCTCGCGCTCTGCCGCGACCAGAAGCTGCCCATCAACGTGTTCTCGATCTTCAAGGAAGGGGCGCTGCGGCGCGTGGTGATGGGCGAGGACGAAGGTACACTCGTCCACAACTAGGGAACATCGGGTACGTTTGGGACAACGAGGCGGTCGTTGGAGCGCACTGGCGCTCAACGACGCGTAGCGGAGGGAACCTAAGTGGCCATTGCGGATATCAAGAAGCAGGCACAGGAAAAGATGGCGAAGTCCATCGAGACGCTGAAGCACGACCTGTCCAAGGTCCGCACGGGCCGCGCCCACACGGGCCTCATCGACCACCTGAGGGTGGACTACTACGGAACCGACACGCCGATCAACCAGGTGGCGAGCGTGACCCTCTCGGACGCGCGCACCATCGCGGTCCAGCCCTTCGAGAAGAAGATGGTCCAGGCGGTGGAGAAGGCGATCCGCGATTCCGACCTCGGCGTGAACCCCGCGACTTCCGGCGACATGATCCGCATCCCGATGCCCCCGCTCACGGAGGAGCGCCGCAAGGAGCTCGCCAAGATCGTGAAGCACGAGGGCGAGAACTCGAAGGTGGCGGTGCGCAACATCCGCCGCGACGCCATGACGCAGGTGAAAGCGCTCCTCAAGGACGGCGAGGTGAGCGAGGACGACGACAAGCGCGCCGAGAAGGACATCCAGGCGATGACCGACAAGTCGGTGGCCGACATCGACAGGCTGGTGGGCGAAAAAGAGAAGGACCTGATGGCGGTATGAGAGGCGCGAGGCACGAGAGGCGAGGCGCGAGATGACCCAGTTCGAATCCTCGACCCAGGTGATCCCCGAGGCCAAGGTCGTGCCGCGCCACCTGGCGATCATCATGGACGGCAACGGGCGCTGGGCCAAGAAGCGGTTCCTGCCGCGCGTGGCGGGGCATCGCCGCGGCGTGGAAGCGGTCCGCGAGACGGTGAGGGCCTGCGCGAAGTCGGGCGTCGAGTACCTCACGCTCTTCGCGTTCTCGAGCGAGAACTGGCGCCGCCCGCCCGAGGAAGTGTCCTTCCTGATGCAGCTCTTCCTACGTGCGCTGGAGCAGGAGGTGGGCAAGCTCCACGAGAACGGCATCCGCTTCAAGGTCGTGGGAGACCTGGAGCCGTTCGATGCGCGCCTCATCGGCCACATCGCGCGCAGCGAGACGCTCACCCGCGACAACAAGGGCCTCACGCTCACCGTCGCGGCCAACTATGGCGGTCGCTGGGACATCCTGCAGGCCGCGGAGCGCTGCCGGCGCGAGGATCCCGAGGTTCCGGTCACCGAGGAGCGGCTCGCGAAATTCCTCTCCATGGCCTACGCGCCGGAGCCCGATCTCTTCATCCGCACCGGCGGCGAGAAGCGCGTCTCCAACTTCCTCCTGTGGCAGCTCGCCTACACGGAGCTCTATTTCACCGACGCACTCTGGCCCGACTTCGACGCGGCGGCGCTCGAGGCGGCGTTCGGCTCATACCGCGACCGCGAGCGGCGCTTCGGACGCACCAGCGAGCAACTGAAAGAAAGCGAGCCGGTCCACCAGGCCGGCTGAACGCCTTGCTGCTCACGCGTGTCATGACGGCGGCGGCGGTGCTGGTGCTCCTCATCGGCATGCTGTTCTTCGCCACGCCCGTCGCCTGGTCGCTCTTCGTGCTCGCGATCGCCCTCGTTGCGTGCTGGGAATGGTCGCGCATGAGCGGGCTCGCCGAGGGCGGCCAGATGGCCTTCCTGTTCGTCTCGGGCGCTTTGGGCGCGGCCTTCTGGCTCCTCTACGCGCGCGATGCCGAGGGTCTTTTCGTGGGTTACGCCTCGCGTGCTTTCATCGCCGCGGCGATCTTCTGGATCCTCGTGGCTCCCGCCTGGCTCGTGCGCCACATGCGCCCGGGGCCGTGGCCCTGCGCGATCGCCGGATGGCTCGTGGTATGGCCCACCTGGTTCGCTTTCGTGGTGCTGCACGATGCGAGCCCCTGGCTGCTGCTCGCCACGGCCGCGCTCGTCTGGATCGCCGACATTGCGGCGTATTTCGCGGGCAGGCGCTTCGGCACCCGCAAGCTCGCCCCCACGATCAGCCCCGGGAAGACGTGGGAAGGCGTATACGGCGCGCTCGCCGCGGTGGTGGCCTATGGCCTCGTGCTCGTGGTCCTGGCACCGCACAGCTCGGCGCCGGTCTCGGCCCTGTTCGCGGGCGGGATGGGCTGGGCCACTGTCGCGTTCATGGTCGTGCTGGCCGCGCTCTCCATCGTGGGCGACCTCTTCGAGTCGTGGATGAAGCGCGGCGCGGGGCTGAAGGACTCGAGCGGCCTCCTGCCGGGCCACGGCGGCGTGCTGGACCGCATCGACGCACTCACCTCGACGCTGCCGGTGGCGGCGCTCGCCATCGCGCTCAGGGCGGGCAACTCGTGAAGCGGCTCGCCGTCCTCGGCTCCACGGGCTCCATCGGCGTCTCCACGCTGGACGTGGCCGCGCGCCACCCCGAACGATTCCGCGTGGTCGCCCTGGCGGCCGGCAAGAACGATGCCCTGCTCACGGAGCAGTGCGTCGCGCATTGCCCCGACCACGCGGTGCTCGCCGACGCCGACGCCGCCGAGCGGCTCGCCCGCGCCCTCGCCGCGCGCGGCTGCGCCACGCAAGTGCATTGCGGCGCCGAAGCGCTCGAGCGCATCGTGGCCTCGGTGGAAGTCGATGCCGTCATGGCCGCGATCGTGGGCGCCGCGGGATTACCCTCCACGCTCGCCGCGGCGCGGGCGGGCAAGCAGGTGCTCCTCGCCAACAAGGAGGCCCTGGTGATGTCGGGCGCGCTCTTCATGAAGGCGGTGGCCGAGGGCGGGGCCACGCTGCTGCCCATCGACAGCGAGCATTCCGCGGTCTTCCAGTCGCTGCCGCGCGGATTCGTCTGCGGGCGCGCGGGCGAGGTCGAGCGCGCGGGCGTGCGCCGCATCCTGCTCACCGCCTCGGGAGGGCCGTTCCGCACCACGCCGGTCGAGCGCCTCGTCGGGGTCACGCCCCAGCAGGCCGTGGCCCACCCGAACTGGGTGATGGGCCGCAAGATCTCCGTGGACTCGGCGACGATGATGAACAAGGGCCTCGAGGTGATCGAGGCCCACTGGCTCTTCGGCGCACCGCTGGAGGCGATCCAGATCGTGGTCCATCCGCAGAGCGTGATCCACTCGATGGTCGAGTACCACGACGGCTCGGTGGTCGCGCAGCTGGGCGCGCCCGACATGCGCACCCCGATCGCCTGCGCGCTCGCCTACCCCGAGCGGATCGAGTCGGGCGTGGCGCCGCTCGATTTCACGACGCTCGGAAGCCTCGACTTCGAGCGTCTCGACCCGCTGCGCTTTCCTTGCGTGGCGCTGGCCCGCGAGGCGATCCGCCGCGGCGGCACCGCGCCCGCCGCCCTCAATGCCGCCAACGAGATCGCGGTGGAATCCTTCCTCGACGGGCGCCTTCGCTTCACCGGGATCGCCGAGGTGATCGAAGAGGTCCTGGAAGAGGCCGGCGTCGAGGAGCTGGTTTCGCTCGAGCAGGCCTATGCCGCGGACATCGAGGCGCGGGCGCTGGCGAGACGATTTGTTGCAAGACGGATGCGCACCCGGGCCGAAGCCGCGGGATAATCGGGCATGGCCGAGCTCGCGATCACGATCGTCGCTTTCCTCGTCACCGTCGGCGTGCTGGTGGTGGTGCACGAGTACGGGCACTACAGCGCCGCGCGCCTGATGGACGTGAAGATCCTTCGCTTCAACATCGGTTTCGGCAAGCCCCTGTGGCTCTCGCGCCGCGGCCGCGATGCGACCGAATGGGTGATCGCCTCCATCCCCCTGGGCGGCTACGTGAAGATGCTGGACGAGCGCGAGGCCCCGGTGCCCGAGCGCGAGCGCGCGCGCGCCTTCAACAACAAGGGCGTGGCCGCGCGCATCTTCATCGTGCTCGCCGGGCCCATCGCCAATTTCCTCCTGGCGATCGTCCTGTACTGGGTCCTTTTCGTGAGCGGCATCCCCGGCGACAAGCCGGTCGTCGCGGCGCCCCAGCCGAACACTCCCGCGGCGGTCGCGGGCTTCGCCAACGGGGACACGATCGTCGCGATCGCGGAGGAGCCCGTCCAGACCTGGAACGACGTGCGCTACCAGTTGCTGGGCCAGGCGGTGAAGCACGAGCCCACGTCCATCGACATCGAGACGCGCCAGGGCATCCACGCGACGCGCCGGCTGGATCTCTCGGGAATCACCCGCGACGACCTGGACAAGGACCTCTTCGGCAAGATGGGTCTTCGCCCGTTTCGCCCGGCCGTGCCGGCGAAAATCGGCCGCGTCCTCGAGCAGAGCGCGGCCGAGCGCGCGGGCCTTGCGAAGGGCGACCTGATCCTCGCGATGGACGGCCGGCCGATCGCCACCTGGTTCGATTTCACGGCCGCGGTGATCGCGAGCCCGGGTCGCCCGATCGCGATCGACCTCAATCGCGCCGGGCAGCGAATTCGACTCACGGCGACCCCCGAGACGCGCCGCAACGGCTCCGGGCAGCTGGGCGTGGAAGGGCCCGCGGAGCTGAAGGACGCCTTCGACAAGCTCTCGGTCACGGTGCGCTACGGCCCGTTCGACGCGGTGGGGCAGGCCACCCGCAAGGTCTGGGACCTCTCGCTCTTCAGCGTGAAGATGCTGGGACGCATGGTGACGGGCGACGTCTCCTGGAAGAACCTGTCCGGGCCGATCACCATCGCCGACTACGCCGGCCAGTCCGCCCAGGCGGGATGGATCGCCTCGCTCGGCTTCCTCGCGCTGGTGAGCGTGAGCCTCGGAGTGCTCAACCTGCTGCCCATTCCACTGCTGGATGGGGGTCACCTGGTGTATTATCTCGCCGAAATCGTGAAGGGAACTCCCGTCTCGGAAAGAACGATGGAAATCGGGCAGCGCTTGGGCCTGGCACTCCTCCTGGGACTGACCTTCTTCGCGTTCTACAACGACATCAACCGCCTGTTCACGGGCTGAAGCCTTGAAGCATCTTCGAGCGTCGCGAGGCGGCGCACTTGCCCTTGCGCGCCCGCTGCTGGCCGCCTGTCTCGTGGCCCTCGCGGCACCGGCGTTCGCCATCGAGCCGTTCACCATCCGCGACATCAAGGTCGAGGGGGTGCAGCGCACCGAGGCGGGCACGGTATTCAGCTACCTGCCGGTGAAGGTGGGCGAGAGCATCGACGACGAGAAGGCCGCGGCGGCCATCAAGGCCCTCTACGCCACCGGCTTCTACTCGGACGTGCGCCTGGAGACCGATGGCGACGTCCTCATCGTGTTCGTCCAGGAGCGCCCCGCGATCGCGCAGATCGACATCGAGGGCGCCCACGAATTCACCAAGGACAACCTGAAGGACGGCCTCAAGCAGGCCGGCATCTCGGAGGCGCGCATCTACGACAAGTCGCTGCTCGACCGGGCCGAGAAGGAGCTGAAGCGCCAGTACACGAGCCGCGGCTACTACGGCGCCGTGGTGAAGACCACGGTCACGCCGCTCGAGAGGAACCGCGTGTCGCTGCGCTTCGACATCGACGAGGGCGCCGTCACCAAGATCGCCGACATCAACATCATCGGCACGAAGGACTTCACGGAGAAGCAGCTGCTGCGGGAGCTGAAGCTCACCACGCCCGGCTGGTTCACCTGGTTCACCAAGGACGACCAGTACTCCAAGCAGCAGCTCACGGCGGACCTGGAGAGCCTGCGCTCGTTCTACCTGAACCGCGGCTACCTCGAGTTCAACATCGAGTCCACCCAGGTCTCGATCACGCCCGACCGCGAGAAGATCTACATCAGCATCGTGATCAACGAGGGTCCCGTGTACCGCGTGGGCGGCATCAAGCTCGCGGGCGACCTCATCGTTCCCCAGCCCGAGCTCGCGGCGCTCATCCTCTCCAAGCCGGGCGAGACCTTCTCGCGCGAGAAGATCGTCGAGTCGACCAAGAGGATCACCGACCGGCTGGGCAACGACGGGTACTCGTTCGCCAACGTGAACCCGGTCCCCGACCTGGACCGCGAGAAGCGCGTCGCGAGCTTCACGTTCTTCGTGGATCCGGGGCGGCGCGTGTACGTGCGCCGGGTGAACATCGCCGGAAACCAGAAGACCCAGGACGAGGTGGTCCGCCGCGAGATGCGCCAGCTCGAAGGCTCCTGGTACTCCCTCGAGAAGATCGCCCGGTCGAAGGAGCGCCTGCAGCGCACCGGCTATTTCCAGGACGTCAACATCGAGACGCCGCAGGTCCCCGGCACGGCGGACCAGGTGGACGTGAACGTGACCGTCACCGAGCGCAACACCGGCTCGCTCAATTTCGGCGTGGGCTATTCGGCGGCGGAGAAGATCACGCTGCAGGCATCGGTGTCGCAGGCCAACGTGCTGGGCACCGGCAACCAGGTCGCCATGCAGCTCTCCAGCGGCGCGATCGACAAGGTCTACTCGTTCAGCTACGTGAATCCGTACTGGACGGTGGACGGCATCTCGCGCGGCTTCGATATCTACCAGCGCGACGTGGACACCTCGAGCCTCGCGGTCGCGGCCTACCACACGTACTCGACGGGCCTGGGCGTTCGCTTCGGCATCCCGGTGAGCGAGCTGAACACCGTGAACGTGGGCTTCACGGCGGAGCACACGCGTCTCACGATCGACGCGGGCGCGCCGCCGCGCTACCTCGATTTCGTGTCGCGCTTCGGCGAGAAGACCAACACCCTTCGCACCAACTTGTCGTTCTCCCGCGACAGCCGCGACAGCATCGTCTGGCCCACCAAGGGGTGGCTGAACGAGGTCGGCGTCGAGATCGGGGTCCCGCCGGGCGACCTCACGTACTATCGCGCGACCTACCAGAGCCAGTACTTCTGGACGCCCCAGAGCCTGTCGTTCCTCACGTTCATGGCGAACGGCATCGTGGGGTACGCCAACGGCTACGGCGGCAAGCCGCTTCCCTTCTTCAAGAATTTCTACGCGGGCGGCGTGGGCTCGGTGCGGGGCTTCGAGACGGCGAGCCTGGGGCCCAGGGACGAGAACGGCGACATCCTCGGGGGCAACCGGCAGTTCATCGGCAACTTCGAGATGCTCTTCCCGATGCCCGGTTACAAGGAGAAGAACATCCGCATCGCCATCTTCATGGACGGCGGGGATGTCTGGGGCCAGGACGAACGCATCCGCGGCACCGACGTGCGCATCGCGACCGGACTCGCGGTAAGCTGGGATTCCCCGGTCGGCCCGCTGCGCTTCTCGTTCGGCAGCCCCGTCAAGAAGCGGCCCGAAGACCGGGTGGAGCGCTTCCAGTTCCAGCTGGGCAAGATCTTCTAGGGCGGCGTCATGAAGAAATGGATCCTTTTCATTGCGGCCTTCGGCCTCGCCCTCCCGGCGCTGTCCCAGCAGGTCACGCTCAAGGTCGGCTTCGTGAACACCGAGCGTGTATTCCGCGAGGCCGCGCCGGCCAAGCGCGCGCAGCAGAAGCTCGAGAAGGAGTTCGCCCTGCGCAACGCCGAGCTCGCCAAGATCGAGAAGCAGGGCCGCGACATGCAGTCCGACCTCGAGCGCGACAACGTCACCATGACCGAGGCGGCGCGCCGCGAGAAGGAGCGCCAGCTCGCCGACGTGAGCCGCAACTTCCAGCGCCTGCAGCGCGAGATCCGCGAGGACCTGAACCTGCGCCGCAACGAGGAGCTCGCGAGCGTGCAGGAGCGCGCCACGCGCGTGATCAACCAGATCGCCGAGCAGGAGAAGTTCGACATCATCCTGCAGGAAGCGGTCTTCGCGAGCAGCCGCATCGACATCACCGACAAGGTCATCAAGGCACTCTCGGACAAGTGACCCATGGGGACAGGTCACACCTCGAAGCCGGATGTGCCCTATCCCCCTCGCCTCACCCTGGGGGATATCGTCGCGAAACTGGGAGGTGAGGCCGTTGGGGAGTCCACGGTCCCGCTCACGGGCGTGGCGACGCTCGATTCAGCGGGCCCCGGCGACATCGCGTTCCTCGCCAATCCGAAGTATCGCGCGAAGCTCTCCACCTCGCGCGCCGGCGCCGTGATCCTCGGGCCGGGCGACCGCGACGCGGCTTCCATGCCGCGCATCGTCTGTGACAACCCCTACGCGTACTACGCTCGCACCGTGGCGCTCTTCCATCCGGAGGAACCGGTAAAGCCGGGCATCCACCCCTTCGCCCAGGTGGACGCGAACGCGAACGTCGATGCTTATGCCCAGGTGGACGCCTTCGCGGTGGTCGGGCCCGGGTGCGAAATCGGCAAGGACGCGCGCGTGGGCTCGCATTGCGTGCTGGGCCGGGGAGTGAAGGTGGGCGAGGGCGCGACGCTGCATCCGCGCGTCACCATCTACGATGGCTGCTCCATCGGGCCGCGCAGCGTCGTGCATTCGGGCGCCGTGATCGGCGCGGACGGCTTCGGCATGGCGCGCGAGTCGGGCAAGTGGCTGAAGATCCCGCAGGTGGGATCGGTGCGCATCGGGGCGGACGTGGAGATCGGGGCCAACACCACCATCGACCGCGGGGCGCTGGACGACACCGTGGTCGAGGACGGCGTGAAGCTCGACAACCAGATACAGATCGGCCACAACTGCGTGATCGGGGCCAATACCGTGATCGCGGGGTGCACCGGCATCTCGGGAAGCGTCACCGTGGGCCGCGACTGCATGATCGGCGGCGGCGTGGGCCTGGTGGGCCACATCACGATCGCCGACCACGTGACGATCTCGGGGTTCTCGCTCATCACGAAGTCGATCACCGAGCCCGGCACGTACACTTCGGGATTGCCCTTCATGCCCCATGCCGAGTGGCTGCGCAACGCCGTGCACCTGCGCCGCCTCGACAGGATCGCGAAGCGCGCGCGCGCCGCCGCGGGAGAAGACGATGAGTGAGATGACGATCGAAGAGATCAAGGAATACCTGCCGCACCGCTATCCGTTCCTCCTCATCGACCGCGTGGTCTCCTTCGAGAAGGACTCGCGCATCGTGGCGCTGAAGAACGTGACGGTGAACGAGCCGTTCTTTCCGGGGCACTTCCCGCATTACCACGTGATGCCCGGCGTGCTGATCGTCGAGGCCATGGCCCAGGCCGCCGCGGTGCTCTCGCTGAAGAGCCTGGGCCACAAGAACGACGGCAAGTGGGTGTACTACTTCGTGGGCATCGACGGCGCGCGCTTCAAGAAGCCGGTGGTCCCCGGCGACCAGCTCGTGATCGAGGTGACGCAGGGGCGGGTGGGGCGGGGCATGGCGAAGTTCAAGGCGACGGCGAAGGTGGCCGATGCCGTGGCGGCCGAAGCCGAATTGCTGTGCGCGCTGCGCCAACTGTGATCCATCCCACCGCCATCGTCGACGGGAAGGCAAGGCTCGCCGCGAACGTGAGCGTAGGCCCTTACACGGTGATCGACGGGGAGGTCGAGGTAGGCGAAGGCACCACGATCGGCGCGCACAACTTGATCACCGGGCGCACCAGGATCGGCCGCGACAACCGCATCTTCCACTTCTGCTCCATCGGCGAAGCCAACCAGGACAAGAAGTACAACGGCGAGCCCACCGCGGTGGAGATCGGCGACCGCAACACGATCCGGGAGTACGTATCGATCAACCGCGGCACCGCGCAGGACGCCGGCGTGACGCGGCTTGCGCACGACAACTGGATCATGGCCTACGCACACATCGCGCACGACTGCCAGGTGGGGAGCCACACGGTGTTCGCCAACAACGCGACGCTCGCCGGCCACGTCGAGATCGGCGACCACGCCGTGATGGGCGGCTTCGTGGGCGTGCACCAGTTCGTGAAGGTGGGGGCGCACGTGATGGCGGGGATCTCCTCGGTCATCACGCAGGATGTCCCGCCGTTCATCACCGTCGCCGGCAACCCGACCGCGCCACACGGTGTGAATGCCGAGGGCCTCAAGCGCCGCGGCTTCTCGGCCGAGGGCATCGCGGCGCTCAAGCGCGCATACAAGACGCTCTACAAGTCGGGCCTCTCGCTCGCGGATGCGCGCGCGGAGCTGGACCGCCAGGGCATCGAAAGCCCCGAGGTGCGCGCCTTCGCCGATTTCATCGGCCGCTCCAAGCGCGGCATCCTGCGGGGATGAAGGTCGCGATCGTCGCAGGGGAGCCGTCGGGCGACCTGCTCGGCGCATCGCTCATCCGTGCCGCGAGGACGCGCTGGCCCGACACCGAGTTCTACGGCATCGCCGGTCCCCGCATGATCGGCGAGGGCGCGACCAGCCTCGTGCCGATCGACAAGCTCGCGGTGCGCGGCTACGCGGAGGTGGTGAAGAACCTGCGCGAGCTGCTCGCCATCCGCTCGGGCCTCGTGCAGCGATTCCTCGACGACAAGCCCGATCTCTTCATCGGCATCGACGCGCCGGACTTCAACATCGGGGCACGCTGGCTCCCCGGCATCGAGCCGCGGCTGAAGGACGCGAAGATTCCCGTGGTGCACTACGTGAGTCCCTCCATCTGGGCATGGCGCCCGAACCGGCTGCGCTGGATCGGCCGTTCGGTGGACCGGGTGCTCGCGCTTTTTCCCTTCGAGCCCGCGATCTACGAGAAGGCGCACATCCCCGTGGACTACGTGGGGCATCCGCTCGCGGACATCATGCCGATGGAGCCCGACCGGCGCGAGGCGCGCGTGCAACTGCGGCTCGGCACGACCTCGCCCGCGGTCGCGCTCCTTCCCGGGAGCCGCGTAAGCGAGCTGGAGCTGCACGCCGATCTCTTCATCGACACGGCCCGCGAGCTCTTCGCCCGCCGCCCGGAGATGCGCTTCATCGTGCCGCTCGCCACCCGCGAGACCCGCGACTACTTCGAGCAGCGCCTCTACGCACGCGAGGCGAGGGAGCTTCCCATCACCATCCTCTTCGGCCACGCGCAGCTCGCGCTTCACGCGGCCGACGTGGCGCTGGTGAAGAGCGGCACGGCGACCCTCGAAGCCGCGCTCGCGCGCTGCCCGATGGTGATCACCTACAAGCTCACGCCCTACAGCTATCGCAAGGCGAGGCGCACCGCGCAGCTTCCCTACGTGGGCCTGCCCAACATCCTCGCCGGCGAGTTCATCGTGCCCGAGCTCCTCCAGGATGAAGCCACGCCGGCGAACCTCGCCCAGGCGCTGGGCAACTGGCTCGACAACAAGACGGCGCGCGAGCGCCTGAAGCGCCGTTTCGCCCGCATCCACGAGTCCCTCGCGCGCGGGCATGAGGCTCGCATCATCGAAAGCCTCGCGCCCTATTTCGGTCGCGAGACCGCCGCCGATGGCGCCCAGGCGGCGGGCTTCGGTGCCAGCCGGTACGCGGCCGCGCCCGGCCGATGAAGGCGATCGGCTCCCGCGACAACCTCGCGTACAAGCGGATGGCACGGCTCTACACCAGCGGCCAGGTGCGCCGCGCGGAAGGAATGTCGCTTCTCGACGGCGCGCACCTGGTGGATGCCTATCTCGGATCCGGCCGGGAGATCGCGGAAATCGCCGTGAACGCGGCGGGGCTCGGCGACGCGGAGATCGCCGGCCTCGTGCAGCGCGCTTCCCCCGCGAAGGTGACGCTGCTTTCCGATCCGCTCTTCAAGTCGATCTCCACGGTGGATTCGCCCACCGGAATCGTCGCGTTCGTGAAGACGCCCGGGGCCGCGATGCCGCCCGTGGACGCGCCGCTGGTGCTGGCGCTCGAGGACATCCAGGACCCGGGCAATGTCGGCACGCTATTGCGCAGCGCCGCCGCGGCCGGCGCGAGCCACGTGGTGCTCTCCGCCCGATGCGCCTTTGCGTGGTCGCCCAAGGTGCTGCGCGCGGCCATGGGCGCGCACTTCGCGGTGGGCATTGCCGAGGGCGTGGACCTCGCCGCCTTCGCGAAGGCATTTCGCGGGACGGTGATCGCGCTCTCGGGGGCTTCCAGCCGTTCGCTGTACGATCTGGACCTGCGCGGGCCCTGCGCGATCTTCGTGGGCAACGAGGGCTCGGGCCTCAGCGCCGAGCTCGAAGCCGCCGCCCAGCTGCGCGTGCGCATCCCGATGCCCGGCCGCGTGGAATCCCTCAACGCCGCAGTCGCCGGCTCGCTGGCGCTCTTCGAATGCGTGCGGCAGAGAGTGGTTTCCAAAGCCTTGATCCTCCAACCAAAGAAAAAATGAGCGAAAACGCGCAAAGGAATTACAAGTACTACGAGTTCGTGATGGCGGCGTTCGTCACGATCCTGATCTGCTCGAACCTGATCGGTCCGGCGAAGATCGCCCAGCTCGATTTCCCCGTCGTGGGCACGCTCACGTTCGGGGCCGGCGTGCTCTTCTTCCCGATCTCGTACGTGTTCGGCGACGTGCTGACCGAGGTCTACGGCTACGCGCGCAGCCGGCGCGTGATCTGGGCCGGGTTCGGCGGCCTCGCCTTCGCCTCCGTGATGTCGTTCGTCGTCGTGACGCTCCCGCCGGCGCCCTTCTGGAAGAACCAGGAGGCCTACGAGATAGCCTTCGGCGGCACGTGGCGGATCGCGCTCGCCTCGATGATCGCGTACTTCTGCGGCGAGTTCGTGAACTCCTTCGTGCTCGCCAAGATGAAGATCATGACCTCGGGGCGCTGGCTCTGGACGCGCACCATCGGCTCCACGATCTTCGGCGAGGGGGTGGATTCGGTGCTCTTCTACCCGCTCGCCTTCTACGGCTCGGGAATCCTCCCCGACGACAAGCTCCCCCAGGTGATGCTCGCGCAATTTATCGCGAAAGTCTCTGTCGAAGTCGTATTCACGCCGGCCACCTATTGGGTGGTGGGGGCGCTGAAGCGTGCCGAGCAGGAGGACTACTACGACCGGGACACGCGCTTCACGCCGTTCACGCTGAAGGTCTGACGAAAGGGGAAGCCGCATGCCATTTCGCATCGCCGCAGCGCTCGTCGTCGCTTGCGCCGCGGCGGGGGCATGGGGGGCGGAGCGTCCGCGTATCGGGCTCGTGCTGGGCGGCGGAGGGGCGCGCGGCGGCGCGCACCTGGGCGTGCTCGAGGTGCTGGAGGAGCTGCGCGTGCCGGTCGACTGCATCGCCGGGACCAGCATGGGGGGGCTTGCCGCGGGTGCCTATGCCGCCGGAGTCTCGCCGCCCGAGATCGAGGAGCTCGTCGGCGACACCGACTGGATCGCGATCTTCAACGACACCGCCGGGCGGCGGGCCGAGAACATGCGGCAGAAGGAGTTCGACGACCGCTACTACTCGGGCCTCGAGCTGGGCGTCTCGCGCAAGGGCGTGCGCTTCCGCGAGGGCGCGCTCGCCGGCGAGAAGCTGAAGCTCTTCTTCAACCGCCTGGTGCGCTCGGAGCTCGGCGACCGCGCCATCGAGGACCTCGCGCTTCCCATCTCCATCATCGCCACCGACATCGGCGACGGCGAGCGCGTGCCCATGCGCAGCGGCAACCTCACCTCCGCGATGCGGGCCTCCATGTCGGTCCCGGGCCTCATGTCGCCCGTGCTGCGCGAGAACCGCAAGCTCGTGGACGGCGGCCTCACCGACAACCTGCCGATCGCGGAGGTGAAGGACCTCTGCAAGCCCGACGTGGTGATCGCCGTGAACGTGGGCTCGCCCCTCTTCAGGCCCGAGCAGGTGACGGGCGTGGTCACGGTGCTGGGACAGGTCGTGAACCTCCTCACCGAGCAGAACGTCGCCAAGTCGCGGCAGCTCCTCGGCCCACGGGATATCTACATCCAGCCGGACCTGGAGAACATCAGCTCGACCGATTTCACGCGCCAGCTCGACGCCGCGAAGCGCGGCCGCGTGGCGGCGCTGGCGGCATCCGACGAGCTGCGCCGCTACTCGATGCCGATGGCCCAATACGCGCAATGGCAGGAACGCCTGAGGCTCGCCGCCGAGCACCTCCCGCCCGTGATCGACAAGGTCGAGATCGCCGCGACGCGATTCGTCAATGGCCAATCGGTGCGCAGCGCGATCACCCAGCCCGAAGGCAAGCCGCTCGACTCCCAGAAGCTCGCGCAGGACCTGGTGAGCGAGTACAGCCAGGGCGACCTGCACTCGCTCGACTACGGCGTGGTGCGCGAGCGCGACAAGACGGTGCTTCGCATCACGCCCGTCGAGAAACCCTGGGGCCCGGACTACCTGCGTTTCGGCATGGGGCTCGCGACGGATTTCCGCGCGGAGAGCCTCTACAACCTGCGCGCGCTCTACCGCCGCACCTGGCTGAACCCACTGGACGGCGAATGGCAGCTCGGCGGCCAGATCGGAAGCCTGCAGGACGTGGTGACCGAGTTCTACCAGCCGCTCGACGGGCGCCAGCTCACCTTCGTGCAGGCCACCGCGAGCGCCGCCCTGCACAAGACGCCGCTCTTCGTGAACGGGGACCGCGTGGCGGTCTACCGGATCCAGGAGAACCGCGCCGGAGCCGAGGCCGGAATGAACATCGGCGCGATCGGGCAGGCCCGCGTGGGCTGGGTCGAGCGCCACCTGGGCTCCGTGCTCGACACCGGGCCCAGTGGTTTCCTCAATTCGAGCGAGCGCGTCTCCGGCCCGGAGGCGGCCCTTTCCATCGACACGTACGACCAGGCGTTCTTTCCCACGCGCGGCTTCAAGCTCGACGTCACGCACTTCGACGCGCAGCGCGTGTGGGCGAGCGACCCCACGCTGGGGCCGTACTCGCGAAGCGAGGCGCGCGTCGGCGCCGCGGTGAGCCACAACCGCTTCACGTTCCTGGGCGAGCTGGATGGCGGCACCGCGTTCAAGGGAACCCTGCCCCTTGCCGATGCGTTCACGCTCGGCGGACCGCGGCGGATGTCGGGTTTCGCGGTGGACCAGATGCTGGGCGGCGACTACACCTTCGGACGGCTCGAAGCGCAGTACCGGTTGAACTGGGCCTCGCCCCTGTGGGGCCTTACGCTGATCGCCGGGCTTTCCGCGGAGGCGGGACGCATGAACAAGCTCCTCACCGACCAGAGCCTCGCCGGTTGGCAGCACTCCTACGGCGGTTACCTGGCCGCCAACACCTTCCTCGGTCCGGTGTATTTCGGCATCGCGGATGCGAAGAACGGGAAGGGGCGGCTATACCTGTTCATCGGGACGCCTTAGCATTCCTTCCGATCGTATTGTCGGCTTCCTCCTCGAAGGGGTTTGATCCGTGTCATGATGGAGCCGGAACAAGGAATGACAGACATCACCGCCGAGATCACTTTGCTGCCGATGGGAAGGAGCACCCGAAAGGGTCCTTTGGTCGGGAGGTCTCTCGGATGCTCGGTGGTGATCGACGGCGCGCTCTACGAGGCCCGCTTCGACCTCGAGCCCGGCAAGGCCATCGCGCTGGGAACCACCGTGGTCCTCGAGGGTACGTTCGAGGATCCGGATACGGTCCTCAAGCTCCTGGCGGTGGGCACACCCATCACCCTATGGGAGAACGGGGCGGTGGGCCACGGCAAGGTGCTGAAGATTCACGGCGCCCCGTGACGCGCGGGGCCTAGCCCGCCTCGAGGCCCGCCCCGCAATTCCAGCAGAAGTCGAACGTCGCAGGGTTCTCTTCGCCGCAGTTGGCGCAGAAGCGCACGCCCCCCGCACCGGAGGGCTTGCGCAGGAACTCGTCGACGATGGAGCGCGCGAAGGCCGCGTGCGCCGGGTTCTCGACCCAGATCTGCGGCAGGGCGGCATCGAGCGGGATTTCGCCCATCGCGCTCGAGGCATTCGCGTTGAAGATCTGCACGCGAATGCCCCGTTCCGCGAGCCGGTCGGCGAGGAGGTGGGCCTCCGGCAGGTTCGAAGCGGTATAGATCCGCTTCAGAACCGGTACGACAGCATGCCGGTCACGCCGTCTTCCTTGAGGCCCGAACGCCCGGACACCTTGTAGTACGCGATGCTGAGGCCGATGCGGTCGATCCGCCCTCGCACGCCGACGGCGCCCGTGATGAAGCTGGTGTCGAAGTTGTACGCCGGGATGTCGTAGCTGTTGTTCGATGCCAGGGAAAGCGGCATCGCGGTCACGAAGCGCCCGTCGTCCTTGCGCTCCTTGTCCGAAGTGATGCGCACCCAGGGCGACCAGGCGCCCATGTCGAGCGAGGCCTTCACGCCCACGCTCCAGACCTCCGAGCGGCGCGACTGCGAGAAGATGTGCAGGTCGGAGGAGTCGGCGCCCGATTCGTCGAACGCGTTGATGTCCACGTTCTGGGAAGTGACCGACACCAGCGGGCCCACGCTCACGCGCTTGAATTTGAAGTCGTAGCCCAGGTCGAAGTAGGCCGATGCGTTGGAGCCGGACGGGCTGGAGGTTGCCACGCGCACGGTCGGGCCGATCGGGATGTTGCGGCTCGTGTTGCTGAAGTTGATGTCGGCGATCGAGACGATGCCGTCGGCATAGAGGCCGCCCCAGCGGCCCTGCGCGAAGGCGGAGAAGACGGTCTCGTTGGTGCGGAAGGCGCCATTGGAGCCGCCCAGGGTCGCGTCGCTCTGGGTCTTTCCGACGGCCACTCCGATTGCAACGCCTTCGGAAACGCGCGCCGAGAGGCCGATCGTCCCCGACTTGTTGGTGCTGTCCAGGCCGACCACG
This sequence comes from Usitatibacter sp., assembly GCA_036271595.1. Taxonomy (GTDB): domain Bacteria; phylum Pseudomonadota; class Gammaproteobacteria; order Burkholderiales; family Usitatibacteraceae; genus Usitatibacter. Next base: position 72,020 of record DATBAI010000076.1, on the reverse strand, counting down.
CCCATGCTCGTATCGACGTCGAAGTTGCCGCGGTCGGCTGTGGCCCAGATCGACATGCGGCCGATGCTGTCGTTGGCGGTGCCGGCGAGGCCCTCCCAGACCGTGCGCATGTGGCCCGCCCGGGTGCGCAGCGGCACCTCCGCGAGCAGCGAGTACTCGGCCGGCCCGGTGATCATGCCCTCGATGAACTGCGCGATCTCGGCGTGCGCCGCGGTGGTCGGGTGGATCCCGTCCGCGAAGAGGAAGGTCTGCGATGCATCGGGCGTGAGGGTGTTGCCCGGCGGGCAGAAGAACGCGTCGGGGCCGGTGGAGAACGGGGGGAACGCCTTGCACGCGGGCACCGTCACGTTGCTGAAGCCGTAGCGCGAGGGGTTGGCGAACACTTCGGCGAGGAACGCATTGGCATCGACCGGGATCACGTGGATGCCCGAAGCGGCGAGCCCCGTGAAGAGCGCCGTGTTGAAGCCGGCGGAAAGCTGCGTGGCGCCCCCGGCCGTTGCCGGGCCCAGCGCCTGGAAGCCGGGCGTGGCGCCGATGTTGGGAAGGCCCACGACGATGATGTATTTCGCGCCCGCGGCCTGGAGCCGCGCGATCTGCCCGATCTCGGCGTTGGCCGTGTCGGTGATGATGGTGGGCAGCTGGGAGGCCGGAATCTGCCCCGCGCCTGCCGCCTGGAGCGTCTGGATCACGTCGTTCGCTCCCGCCCAGATCGCATAGAGCGCATGCGGATCCGCCGTGCCGCCGGTCTTGCTGAGGTATTCCGTGATCTGCGTGCTCACCGAGCGCTGCGCGGCACCCGCGGGCGTGGAAGAGGAATCGGCGGTCACGCGCGCGCCGCCCTGCGCGTAGATGTTGCCTCCGGCATTGCTCGCGGCGGGCGTGCCGCCGTAGTACTCGGTGACGAGCTCCGACCACACGGGGCCCGGGCTCGTGGTGAACCGGCCCAGCTGGGACACGAGCGGGGCCGGCAGGCCGAGCGCGCTCAGCACGGGACGGAAGTAGCCGTCATCCGAAAGGCTGTCGCCGAACACGATGGTCGAGCTGAACTGCTGGGCGCTCGCGCTGCCCGCGGCGGTGGCCGCGAACAGCGTGAAGACCAGGGCGGGAAGGACGCGTCTCTTCGTTTTCATGGCCTCTCCTCAGGACGGTTTTTTTGCATCTTCGCACATCATCAATAGACCCGTCGCACGAGATGAGCCTCGTGCAGCATGTGGGTCGCGATCTCCTCGATGGACTTGGTGGTGGAATCCAGGAACGGGATGCCCGCCTGCTTCATCAGCTTCTCGGCCGCGGACACCTCGTAGCGGCAATTGTCGAGCGCGGCGTAGCGCGAATCGGGCCGCCGCTCGCTCCTGATCTGGTGCAGGCGGTCCGAGGCGATCGAGAGCCCCCAGACCTTCTGCTTGAGAGGCGCGAGCGAGGGCGGCAGGCGGTTCGCCTCCAGGTCCTCGGGGATCAGCGGGTAGTTGGCCGCCTTGATCCCGAACTGCATCGCCATGTAGAGGCACGTAGGCGTCTTTCCGCTACGCGAAACGCCGACCAGCACGATGTCGGCTTCCTCCAGCCCCCGGTGCGTCACGCCGTCGTCGTGGGAAAGCGTGTAGTTGATGGCTTCGATGCGGTGGTTGTAGTCCTTCACGTTGGACACGCTGTGCGTGCGGCCCACCGCATGCATCGACTTCACTTCGAGCTCGGATTCGAGGGGCACGATGAAGCGCTCGAAGACGTCCAGCACGAGGCCCGTGGTCTTGTTGATCTCGGCGCGAACCGCGTCATCGACGATCGAGCTGAAGACGAGCGGGCGCTGCGCCGAATCCCGGTGCGCCTGGTTCACCTGGTCCACGACCTGGAGCGCTTTCGGGACGGAGTCGATGAACGGCAGCGTGAGCCGCAGGAAATCGAGGTCGGCGAACTGGGTGAGGAGGGAGGAGCCGAGCGCTTCGACGGTGATGCCGGTGCGGTCGGAAACGAAGAAAACGCGCCTTCTGGAGGACATGGAGGGATAGCCCGGGCAAGCGAAATTAGGGAACCAACCGTCCTTTATAATTACAAATTCCCTCTGGCACGTCACCCGAAATCGACTTCCCCATGGCGAATCGCTACGTCCTTCCCCTCGAAACCCTCCGCATGAGCGACGTCGCGACCGTCGGCGGGAAGAACGCGTCGCTGGGAGAGCTCATCAGCCAGCTCGCGGCGAGCGGCGTGCGGGTCCCCGGCGGCTTCGCCACCACCGCCCAGGCCTTCGACGACTTCGTGGCCCACAACAAGCTGGGCGAGTCGATCGGCGCGATCCTTGCCCGGGTGGACGTGGAGGACGTGGCCGCGCTCGCCAAGGCGGGCGCCGAGATCCGCTCCCAGGTCGAGAACGGCGCCTTGCCCCCGGAGCTCGAGCGCCAGGTCCGTGAGGAGTACTTGCGCGTCTCCAACGGGTCCGAGGCAGCCAGCTTCGCGGTTCGCTCGTCCGCCACCGCCGAGGACCTGCCGGATGCCTCCTTCGCGGGGCAGCAGGAGACCTACCTCAACATCCGCGGCATTGAAAACGTGCTGGATGCGGTGAAGCGCGTCTACGCCTCCCTGTACAACGACCGGGCAATCGCCTATCGCGTCCACAAGGGCTTCTCGCATGCCGAGGTGTCGATCTCGGCGGGCGTGCAGCGCATGGTGAGGAGCGATACGGGGGCGGCCGGGGTCATGTTCACGATGGACACCGAGTCGGGTTTCCGCGACGTGGTGTTCATCACCTCGAGCTACGGCCTGGGCGAGACCGTGGTCCAGGGCGCGGTCAACCCCGACGAGTTCTACGTCTCGAAGCTCGCCATCGGCAACGGCAAGCCCGCGATCCTGCGCCGCGCGCTGGGCGGAAAGGCCATCAAGCTCGTCTTCGACACCGACGCCAAAGCGGGCGTGAGCGTGAAGGAGGTGGAGGTACCCGCGGCCGATCGCGACCGGTTCTCGCTCTCGGACGCCGACGTCGAGGAGCTCGCGCGCCACGCGCTCGCCATCGAGAAGCACTACGGGCGCCCCATGGACATCGAGTGGGGTCGCGACGGCGGGGATGGCACGATCTACATCCTCCAGGCGCGCCCCGAGACGGTGAAGAGCCAGGAGCACAAGCGCGGCACGCTTACCCGTTACCGCATCGGCAAGCGCGGCAAGGTGCTCGCGTCGGGCCGCGCCATCGGCTCGAAGATCGGCCAGGGCAGGGTGCGCGTGATCATGGACGTGTCCGAGATCGGGCGCGTGCAGGAGGGCGATGTTCTGGTGACCGACATGACCGATCCCAACTGGGAGCCGGTGATGAAGCGGGCCTCGGCCATTGTCACCAACCGCGGCGGACGCACTTGCCACGCGGCGATCATCGCGCGCGAGCTGGGCGTGCCCGCGGTGGTGGGCAGCGAGGACGGGACCGAGAAGCTGTCCGAGGGCGCCGAGGTCACGGTCTCGTGCGCCGAGGGCGACACGGGCTACATCTACGAAGGCAAGCTCGAGTTCGACGTGGTCGAGGTCGAGCTCGCGAAGATGCCGACGATCCCGGTGAAGATCGCGATGAACGTGGGCAACCCGCAGCTCGCGTTCGATTTCTGCCAGCTCCCGAACGACGGCGTGGGCCTCGCGCGGCTGGAATTCATCATCTCGAACACCATCGGCATCCACCCGAAGGCGTGCCTCGAATTCGCCTCGCTCCCGGCGGAGCTGAAGGCCCAGGTGGCGCGCCAGTCGCGCGGCTACGAGAATCCGGTGAGTTTCTACACCGAGAAGATCGTCGAGGGCGTATCCACGATCGCCGCCGCCTTCTGGCCCAAGAAGGTGATCGTGCGCATGTCGGATTTCAAATCCAACGAGTACCGCAACCTCGTGGGCGGCACCAAGTACGAGCCCACCGAGGAGAACCCGATGCTGGGTTTCCGCGGTGCCTCGCGCTATATCGCCTCGTCCTTCCGCGACTGCTTCCGGCTCGAATGCGAGGCGATGAAGAAGGTGCGCGACGCGATGGGCTTCACCAACGTGGAGCTCATGATTCCCTTCGTGCGCACCGTGAAGGAGGGCGAGCAGGTCCTCGCGATCATGAAGGAGTACGGGCTGGAACGCGGCAAGAACGGCCTTCGCATCGTGATGATGTGCGAGATCCCCTCCAACGCGATCCTCGCCGACGAATTCCTGCGGCACTTCGACGGCTTCTCGATCGGCTCCAACGACATGACGCAGATGACGCTCGCGCTGGACCGCGACTCGGGCCTCGTGATGGAGGCCTTCGACGAGCGCGACGCGGCGGTGAAGCGGATGCTGCACCTCGCCATCCAGGCGTGCCGCAAGGCCAACAAGTACGTGGGCATCTGCGGGCAGGGCCCCAGCGATTACCCGGACCTCGCCGAGTGGCTGATGCAGGAAGGCATCGAGTCGATGTCGCTCAACCCGGATACCGTCGTCGAGACGTGGCTGCACCTGGCCAAAGCGTCGAGCAAGGTGGCGACATAGTCAACTGGACCTTCGCGAAGTTCGACGAGCTCTCCCGGCGCGACATCCACGACCTCTACCAGGCGCGCGTCGCGGTGTTCGTCCTCGAGCAGAAGTGCCCTTTCCAGGACGTGGACGGCGCGGACCCCGAATGCTGGCACCTCATCGGCCGGGGGCCGGGCGGCGAGGTCCTCGCCTATTCGCGCCTCGTGCCGCCGGGCGTGAAGTATGAAGAGGCTTCCATCGGCCGCGTGCTCACGACCGCGCCGGCGCGCCGCACCGGGGCCGGCCTGGACCTGATGCGCGAATCCCTCGAGCGGGCCGCGCGGCTTTGGCCGGAGCGTCCGATCCGCATCGGCGCGCAGCAATATCTCGAGCGCTTCTACGGCGGATTCGGGTTCAAGACCGTCTCGGCGCCGTACGACGAGGATGGCATCCTGCACGTGGAGATGCTGCGTCCGGCGGCCGCGGCCGCGCTCCGGCGCGAAAAAATCGAACAACGATAGGGCGGGGAATCGGCATGGGACAAAGCCTCAGGGGCAGGACGGCGCTGGTGACGGGTTCCACTAGCGGCATCGGGCAGGCCATCGCCGAGCTCTATGCCGCCGAGGGAGCCGACGTGGTCCTGAACGGCTTCGGCGAGCCCGCCGCGATCGAGGAGCTGCGTGGGAAGCTCGCGCGCCATGGCGTGCGCGTCGAGTACGACGGCGCGGACATGTCCAGGGCCGCCGAGATCGAGGCCATGATGAAGCGCGCGGGCGAGATCGACATCCTCGTGAACAACGCGGGCATCCAGTTCGTCTCGCCGGTGGAGTCGTTCCCGCCCGAGCGCTGGGACGCGATCATCGCGATCAACCTCAGCTCGGCGTTCCACACGACGCGCCTCGCGCTGCCGGCGATGAAGAGGAAACGCTGGGGCCGCATCGTCAACATCGCCTCGGCCCACGGGCTCATCGCTTCGCCCAACAAGAGCGCCTACGTCGCGGCGAAGCATGGCCTGGTCGGATTCACGAAGGCCGTCGCGCTGGAAGCGGCCGAGCACGGCGTCACGGCCAACTCGATCTGCCCGGGCTTCGTGCATACGCCGCTCGTCGAGAAACAGATCCAGGACCGGGCGCGCGAGCTAGGCATCACGCCCGAGCGCGCCGCCAGGGACGTGATCCTCCAGCCGCAACCCACGAAGGAATTCGTGAAGATCGAGGAGATCGCGTCGATGGCGCTCTACCTCGCCACGCCGGCGGCCTCCTCCATCACCGGCGCCGCGATCTCCATCGACGGCGGCTGGACGGCGCGCTGATGCTTCGCCGGCGAAAGCGCTCGTTGCGCGGGCCCCGGCCCGCCGCGGGCGCGGCTGCGCAGGCGCCGGTCCCCACGCGGCGTCGCGCCCGCGAGGGCGCGAACGTTCCGGCCGAGCTGAGGATCGCTGCGCCTTCCCGCGGCGAGGGCCGCCAGGTCGTGCTCGTCACGGGCTTCGAGCCCTTCGGCGGCGAGAAGGTCAATCCCTCGTGGGACGTATGCCTCCAGCTTCCCGATGAGATCGCGGGCTTGCGGGTCGAGCGGCTGCGGCTACCCTGCGAATTCCGTAGCTCGATCCAGGCCGTGGCCGAAGCGATCGAGCGGGCGCATCCTTCCATCGTCGTGTGCCTGGGCCAGGCCGGCGGCCGCGCTCGCATCGGCGTGGAGCGGGTCGCGATCAACGTGGACGATGCGCGCATCCCGGACAACGCGGGAGCGCAGCCGGTGGATGAGCTGGTGGCCGCGAATGGGCCGCCCGCGTATTTCGCTTCGCTTCCCGTGAAGGCGATGGCCGCGGCGATTCGGGCCGCCGGCGCTCCCGCCGAGGTATCCAACAGCGCCGGGACTTTCGTCTGCAACCACGTCATGTACGGCGTGCTGCACTACCTCGCCGCGAGCGGCAGCCGCGCGCGGGCCGGGTTCATCCACGTCCCGTTCTCCGAGGAGCAGGCGATCGGCAAGCACGACGTGCCCGCGATGTCCCTCGCGACGATGGTGAAGGGCGTCGCCGCGGCGATCGCCGCCGCGCACGAGAACCGGCACGACATCCACATAGCCGAAGGCAGCCTCGACTGACGATGAACCCGTCGAACGCCGATCCGGCCGAGCGCGCCGACACGCCCCTCTGGAAGCCGAGCCCGGAGCGCATCGCCCAGGCGCGCATCACCGCGTTCATCGAGCTCGTGAACGAGCGCCACGGCACGGCGATCGCGGGCTACGAAGACCTCTATGCGTGGTCCATCGCCGAAATGGCGGCCTTCTGGACCGCGATGTGGGACTTCGGCGGCGTGATCGCCGAAAAGCGCGGCGAGCGCATCCTCGTGGACGGCGACAAGATGCCCGGAGCCCGCTTCTTTCCCGACGCGAAGCTGAACTTCGCCGAGAACCTGTTGCGCCGTGGTGGCGAAGCGCCGGCAGGATCGAACCGTGGCGACGGCGACGCGTTGGTCTTCTGGGGCGAGGACAAGGTGAAGCGCCGCATCTCCCACGAGGAGCTGAACGCGCTGGTGTCACGGCTGCAGCAGGCGCTCGCCGCCGCGGGCGTGGGCGAGGGCGATCGCGTGGCGGCCTTCATGCCGAACATGCCGGAGACCCTCGTCGCTATGCTCGCCTCGGCGAGCCTGGGAGCGACCTTCACCTCGTGCTCGCCGGACTTCGGCGTGCAGGGCGTGCTGGACCGCTTCGGCCAGGTCGAGCCCAAGGTGCTCTTCTGCTGCGACGGCTATTTCTACAACGGCAAGACGATCGAGACGCTGCCGCGCATCGCGCAGATCATGGCGGGCCTCCCGACGGTGAAGCAAGTGGTCGTCGTCCCCTACATCTCGGAGCGGCCCGAAGCTTCCCTCGTGCCCCGGGCCTCGCGCCTCGAGGAATTCCTCGCGCCGTTCCATGCGCGCGAAGTCGAATTCCGCCGACTCGCCTTCAACCATCCGCTCTACATCCTCTACTCGAGCGGCACTACCGGGGTGCCGAAGTGCATCGTGCACGGCGCGGGCGGGGTGCTGCTGCAGCACCTGAAGGAGCACATGCTCCTCGGTGACGTGAGGCCGGGCGATCGGCTCTTCTACTTCACGACCTGCGGCTGGATGATGTGGAACTGGCTCGCGAGCGGCCTCGCCTCCGGGGCCACGCTCCTTCTCTACGACGGCTCGCCCTTCGCCGCGGAGAACAACATCCTCTTCGACTTCGCGCAGGCCGAGCGGATGACCCACTTCGGGACCTCCGCCAAGTTCATCGACGCGGCGGCGAAGTTCGGCGTGAACCCGGCGAAGACCCACGCCCTGGAGCCGCTTCGCGTGGTGCTCTCCACCGGCTCCCCGCTCGCGCCCGAGGGCTTCGACTACGTCTACGAGCGCGTGAAGCGCGACGTGTGCCTCTCGTCGGTGAGCGGCGGCACGGATCTCGTCGCCTGCTTCGCCGGCGGGACGCCGATCCTGCCCGTGTGGCGCGGCGAGCTGCAATGCCGCTCGCTCGGGATGAAGGTGGAGGTGTTCGACGACGAGGGGAACTCGCTCCCGGCCGGGCACAAGGGCGAGCTCGTCTGCACGGGGCCCTTCCCGACGATGCCGCTCGGCTTCTGGAACGATCCGGACGGCTCGAAGTACCACGCCGCGTACTACGAGAAGTACCCGAACGTGTGGCGCCACGGCGACTGGTGCGAGCTCACGAAGCACGGCGGCATGGTGATCTATGGCCGATCCGACGCGGTGTTGAATCCCGGCGGCGTGCGCATCGGCACGGCCGAGATCTATCGCCAGGTGGAGAAGCTGGACGAGGTGGTCGAGTCGATCGTGATCGGCCAGGACTGGGAGAAGGACGTGCGCGTCGTGCTCTTCGTGCGCCTTCGCGAGGGGCTGGAGCTCGACGCCGAGATCGTGAAGAGGATCAAGGACACGATCCGCGCCAACACCACGCCGCGTCACGTGCCCGCCGTGATCCTCCAGGTGCCCGACATCCCGCGCACCAAGAGCAACAAGATCGTGGAGCTCGCCGTGCGTGCGGTGGTGCACGGGCAGCCGGTGAAGAACCAGGAGGCGCTCGCGAACCCCGAGGCGCTGGAGCACTTCAGGAACCGGCCTGAGCTCCGCGTCATTCCCGCGAAGGCGGGAACCCAGTCCCGCTAGAAAGACCGGTGGGCCTCCAGGCCCATGCGGGTGGTGCCGGGCGGAGCGGCGAGCTGCTCTTCGATGATGCGCCGCAGGAAATCCACGTCGTAGACCGAGAGGAGATGCGGCTGGTGGCGCTCGAGGTAGTACGCGAGCTGCGAGCGCAGGTCCGGCATTCCGGCCAGGACCGGCCAGACGGTCTCGTCCCATTGGAAGCGCAGGCCCAGGTCCCAGAAGGCCTTGTTGAGCGAGCTGCGGTCGGTCGGCATCGGTCCAGACTATTCCCCCCGGCGGTTAAACGAAAGTAAAATGTCGTTATCGAATGATTAAGTGATCGTTTAATGAAGAACGCGACCCTGCGGCAGCTTCGGGTGTTCGAGAGCGCCGCCCGCCACCTCTCGCTCACGCGCGCCGCCGAGGAGCTGCACCTCACCCCCCCGGCGGTCTCGATCCAGGTCCGCCAGCTGGAAGGCCACGCGCATGCGGAGCTCTTCGAGCGCGTCGGGCGGGGGTTACGCCTCACGCAGGCGGGCTCCGAGGTGCTCGCGCGCACGCGCGAGATCCTGGGCCAGATCCAGCATGCCGAGGAGGCGATCGCGGGGCTCGCCACGCTCGAGGCAGGCCTCCTCGACGTGGCGGTCATCAACGCGGGCGACTATTTCTTCCCGTGGCTCATCGCCGCCTTCCGCGAGCGCCACCCGCGCATCCGCGTGCGCCTCTCGGTGGGCAATCGAGACGAGCTCCTCGAGCGCCTCGCGCGCCACGAGGTCGACCTCGCGGTGATGAGCCATCCGCCGGCGGATCCGCGCTTCGCCGCCCAGGGATTCGCGCCGCATCCGCACGTGATCGTGGCCGCGCCGGGCCACCCGCTGGTCGGCAAGCGCTCCGTGGCGCTCGAGCGGATCGCGCGCGAGCCCCTCATCACGCGGGAACCGGGCTCCGCCACGCGCCTCGCCATGGAGCAGGCATTCCACGAGGCGGGCGTGGTGCCGCGCGTCGAGATGGAAATCGCGAGTAACGAGACCGTGAAGCAGGCGGTCGCGGCCGGCTTCGGGTTAGGATTCCTCTCCGCGCACGCGGTGCACCAGGAGCTCCTCCTGGGGCGCCTCGCCGTGCTCGCGGTCAAGGGATTTCCCGTGATGCGCCAGTGGTATGTCGTGCACTTGCGCGAGCGGCGCCTGCCGCCGATCACCGAGGCGTTCGAGCGCTTCGTCGTGGGCGAGGGCGCGCGCCTCATCCGCCGGCACGAGAAGGGCTAGCCCGTGGCCAAGGCGCGGCGCCCGCCGATCTTCTACGCATGGCTTTCCCTCGCCACGTCGCTCGCCACCATCGGGCTCAAGTTCGGCGCCTGGTGGCTCACCGGCTCCATGGGCCTTTTCTCCGACGCGCTCGAAGCGCTGGTGAACATCGCGGCGGCGCTGGTGGCGCTCGCCGTGCTCACCTACTCGTCGCACGCGCCGGACCGCGAGCACAACTTCGGCCACGAGAAAGCCCAATACTTCTCGAGCGGAATCGAGGGGGCCCTCATCTTCGTGGCCGCGGGTGCGATCGTCTGGGGCACGGTGCCGCGCCTCGCGCATCCCCAGGAGCTGGAAAACGTGGGCGTGGGCCTCGCCCTTTCGGTCGCCGCGGCGATCGCCAACGCGGCTTGCGCGTGGGTGATGCTGCGCGCCGCGCGCGCGCATCGCTCCATCACGCTCGAGGCCGATGCGCGCCACCTGCTCACCGATGTCTGGACCACCGCCGGAGTGTTCGTGGGCGTGGTGCTGGTGCAGGCGACGGGATGGCTTCGCCTCGATCCGCTCATCGCCGTCGCGGTCGCGATCCAGGTCCTCTACACCGGCTGGCAGCTCATGGTTCGCTCCTTCGAGGGCCTGATGGACCGCGCCGTGCCCGACGAGGACCGCAGCGTCATCACCGGAGTGCTCGACGCCCTGCGCCAGGAGGGCGGCGACTACCATGCGCTGCGCACGCGCATCGCGGGCGCGAAGAGCTTCGTGGACGTGCACGTGCTGGTGCCGGGCAGCATGACGGTGCAGGCGGGCCACGACCTGGCCGAGCGCCTCGAGAACGAGATCCGGGCGAAGCTTCCGCACGTGGAAGTGCTCACGCACCTGGAGCCCCTCGAGGATCCGAAGAGCTGGGACGATCCCGAGAAGCCGCTCGCCGGCACCTGAAGGCCTGGCGGAAGGGAGTGGGAGTCGAACCCACCCGGGACCGCCATGCGGCCCCAACCGGATTTGAAGTCCGGCCGCCCCACCGGGGACGAATCCCTTCCCGCGTTACGCCTTGATGCGGCGATTGTCTCCCACGCGCTGGGTGACCCCGAGCCGGTCGAGGCACTCGAGGACCTGGATCGCGATCCCGCGGCCGGTGCCGATCGCGTCGCGGAACTGCGCGGCCGTGAAAAGCCCGTTGGGCGTGGCGCGCGCCACTTCGCGCGCGGTCGCCGCGAGCGCATCGAGGGCCGCGCGCGAATAGAACCGGTCCGTTCCCACCTTCACGACATCGCCGCCCTTCGCCTTGCGATGCAGGAAGTCGCGCAGCGTGGCCTCCTTCGCGCCGAGGGCGGCGGCGAGCTCGGCTATCGACGGTGCGACAGCGGCGGCCCGCGACAGCTCGGCACGCACCCGGGTCCAGAGCGCCTCGTCGGCGGGGTTGGAAGTCTCGTCGTGGCCGGCGAGCCGTGCGGTGTCGTTCGCGAGCACGAGCGCACGACGCGCGGCGAGCTCGCGCAGCATTGCCTGGAAAGCCTCGGCGGAAAGGACCGGCGCCACCGCCCGGTGAAGCTGCGCCGCCTCCATCGCGGAGGCCTGCGGATGGGCGCCGTGGAAAGCTCTCAATGCCTCGAGCGTCGTTGCCTGCAGGCGTTCGACGAATGCGCCGCTCAACGCGATCGCTGGCTCCTTGCCGAGGACGACCGCCTGCACCGACTCCAGCGCACGCGCGGCGCGTTCGGGCGTGAGGTTCAACGTTCGCGCGAAGCGCTGCACGTCGACTCCACCCGTGGAAGTGTCCAGCAGCCCGCGCAGCACCTCCTCGGGCGTGTCGCGCTCGAGCGCGGCCAGCTGGGCCAGGCGTGCCGGCGAGGAGCGCCGGCGCGGTGCGGCGAAGGGGTCGATCACGGCGCCGCCGCCCACCGTCCGGCGAGCCGACATGTCGCGCAGCACGAAGCGGTCCCCGCGCAGCGCGCCGATGGGGCTCTCGAGCACGAGTTGCACCAATGCGGATTGTCCGGGCGCGATCGCTTCCCCGTTGGCGATCGCGACGCGGCCCAGCACGTTCATCGTGGCGAGGTGAACATGTACCGGCGTCCAATGGGCGAGCGGCTGCGCTTCCGCCGCCAGCACGTGCACGCGCGCATCGAGCCGGCGCGTGGGCGCGTGCAAGGCGCAATCCACGAGCCAATCCCCACGCGCGACGCTATCCGTACCGGCGCCCGCGAGGCTCAACGCGCAACGCTGCGCCGCCTCCGCGCGATCGACCGCGCGCCCATGCACCTGGATGCCACGCACCCGCACCGGCTCGCCGCGCGGGGACACGACCAGCTTGTCGCCCACGGCCACGGTGCCGTTGAAGACCGTTCCGGTCACCACCGTCCCGGTCCCCGCGATCGTGAACGCGCGATCGATCGCGAGGCGGAAGGCCTGCCCCTCGGCCTTGTGCCGGCTCCCATGCGGGGCGAGCGCCGCGAGCGTGCGGCGAAGCTCGTCGAGGCCCTGGCCCGTGACCGACGACACCGGCACGACCGGAAAGGCGGCCAGGCGCGTCGACGAGAGAAGCGCTCGCACCTCGTGCGCCACTGCCTGCACGCGTTCGGGCGCCACACGGTCGGCCTTCGTGATCGCGGCCACGCCGTGCGCGACCCCGAGGAGCTCGAGGATCGCCACGTGCTCGAGCGTCTGAGGCATGACTCCATCGTCGGCGGCGACGACGAGGAGGGCGGCGTCGATCGCGCAGACCCCCGCCAGCATGCTGCGGATGAAACGCTCGTGACCCGGCACATCGACGAAGCTCACCAGCGCCCCTTCGAGCTGCGCGTGGGCGAATCCCAGGTCGATGGAGATGCCGCGAGCCTTCTCCTCGGGAAGGCGGTCGGTGTCCATGCCGGTGAGCTTCCCCACGAGCAGGGTCTTGCCGTGGTCGATGTGGCCCGCGGTGGCGACGATCATGCGATCCCGGCAGGGTCGAGCAGGGCGAGCTGCGCGGCGAATTCCGCTTCGCGGTCGAGGCAGCGCAGGTCCATCAGGAACGCGCCGTCGTGCACGCGGCCCAACACCGGGACCGGAAGCTCACGGAAGGCGCGCGCGATCGTTCCGGCAAGCGCCTGGCGGCGCTTCCCCGGCACGCGGAGCGAAAGCGCATGGCTCGCGATCGAGTCCACGGGTAGCGAGCCGCTGCCGATCTGCGAGCGGACCTCGGCGATGTCGACCTCGACGCCCGCGCCCAGCGCGTCGCGCACCGCCGGCGCGAGGCGCGCCGCCTGCGCGGCGATCTCGTCCTGCGGCCGCGTGAGGAACGCGAGGGTGGGCACTTCGCGACTCGCGCGCTCGGGATCCCGGCAAAGGCGCAGCACCGCGTCGAGTGCGGCGAGCGTCATCTTGTCCACGCGCAGCGCGCGCTTCATGGGATTGCGCCGCATGCGCTCCACCAGGTCGCGCCGCCCGACCGCGATGCCCGCCTGCGGCCCGCCCAACAGCTTGTCGGCGCTGAACGTGACCACGTCGGCCCCGGCCGCGATGGCCTCGCGCGGCGTGCGCTCGCGCGGCAGGCCCAGCGCCTCGAGGTCCACGAGGGTGCCGCTGCCCAGGTCGTCGATGAGGGGAAGGCCGTGCGAGTGCGCCAAGGCCGCGAGCCGCGACTCTTCCACGGCGGCGGTGAATCCCTGGACCGAGTAGTTGCTCGCGTGCACCTTCATCAGTGCCGCGGTGCGCGGCGAGATCGCCTGTTCGTAGTCGCGCAGGTGGGTGCGGTTGGTGGTGCCGACCTCCACGAGCCGCGCCCCGGCGCGCGCCATGATGTCGGGGATGCGAAAGCTGCCCCCGATCTCGACCAGCTCGCCGCGCGAGACCGCCACCTCGCGCCGCGAGGCGAGGGTGTTCAGCGCGAGGTACACGGCGGCGGCATTGTTGTTCACGACGAGCGCGGCCTCGGCGCCGGTCAGCTCGCGCAGCAGCGGCTCCACGTGCAGGTCGCGCTCGCCACGGCCGCCGTCTTCGAGGTCGAACTCCAGGTTCGTGGGCCGCGTCATGGCGAGCCTCACCGCTTCGACCGCCGACGCGGGAAGGACGGCGCGCCCCAGGTTGGTGTGCAGGACGGTGCCCGTGAGGTTGAAGACCGGGCGCAGCGAGCCCGCGGCCTCCCGCGCGAGGCGCAGCGTGCATGCCTGGATGAAGCCCGCGACCTCGAACCCGGCGCGCCCCGCGAGGACCGCGGAACGGACCTGCGCGAGCTCGGTCCGGGCGGCATCGGTCACGTGCCGCCGGCCGAATTGCCGGATCAACGCGGCCACCGGGGGCTCCCGGAGGAGCCGGTCGAGGGATGGAATCCGGGCGGGTCCAGGGGCCCGCGGGGCGGGCTTTGCTACGGGCGTAGGCATTCCAGCCATTGTAATTCCGCGCGGACGAGCTAAAATTACCCGAAAAACGACGAGCAGCAGCACCCCCCCACCCGCTCGTCGACCCACGCTCTTGGCGGAGCCCGGTCATCGCGAGATACATCGCGAGGCCGCCTATCGATGTCCCAGTGCGCACGAGGTACGGAAATTGCTTTACCACAACGTCCGCATCATGTGGCATTCGTTGCGTTTCATCGACCCTGCCGCCGCGGTGGGTGCCGCTGCATTCCTCACCTGGTACGGATACGGGGGATCGCATCCGCCGCCGGAGGATTTCCGCAGCGCGCTGCAGTTCTTCGCCGTGAGCTTCGTGATCATCTTCACCGTCCTCGCGGAGCGCCTGCGCCTCTATGTCGCACGGCGCACGGAGAGCATCGTCCGCGAGCTCTTCGACGTGGCGGAGGTGGGGCTCTACGCGTGCTGCATCGCCGCCGCGCTGACCGAGATGTGGGGCGGGGGGCTGCCCAGCTACAGCTACATCCAGGCGCTCGCCGCGGTGCTCTTCGTGCTGCCCACGTTGCGCCTCGCGATGCGCTTCACCATACGGCGGCTGCGCCGGCGCGGCGATGACTACCGGCGCTGGCTCCTCGTGGGCCACAACGAGCGCTCGGTGGACCTCGCGAGGACGATCCTCGCCAACCCCCATTTCGGCGTCGTGATCGAGGAGATCGTGGACCTCGCCAGCGAAGAAGCGTCCGCTTCCGCGGATTGGCGCAAGTTCGCGGCCGATCCGCCCGCGGGGATGCGCCTGAGCGTCGTCGAGGGAGTCGAGCAGATCCACGCGATCATGGCCGAGCGCGTGATCGACGAGGTCGTCGTGACGCTGCCCGTGCGCAGCCAGTACGACACGGTGAACCGCATCCTCGAGATGTGCTGCAGCGCCGGGATCTCGGTGCGCGTGCGGCCACAGACTTTCGACATCCTGGGCTTCGCGACGGAGCTTTCGCACGTCGGGAAGATCCCGATGCTCACGCACTACAACGGGCCTTCCAACTATCCGCAGCTCGTGCTGAAGCGAGTGATCGACGTGGCCGGCGCATTCGCGGGCCTGGTGGTCCTCGCGCCCGTCTTCGCGGCGATCGCGGCCGCCATCAAGCTCGACTCGCGCGGCCCGGTGTTCTTCCGGCAGACCCGTGTCGGGCTGCACGGGCGGCACTTCGAGCTGGTCAAGTTCCGCTCGATGGTGAAGGACGCGTCCGCGCAGCGTGAGGAGCTCGCCGCGGACAACCAGCGCGACGGCACCGCCTTCAAGATTCGCAACGACGCGCGCATCACCGCGATGGGGCGGTGGCTTCGCCGCTACCACCTGGACGAGTTCCCGCAGCTCTGGAACGTGCTCGTCGGCGACATGAGCCTCGTCGGCCCGCGCCCGCTGCCGGTGAAGGAAGCGCACGGCAACGAATGGTGGCAGCGCCGGCGCCTTTCGATGCCGCCGGGCCTCACGTGCATCTGGCAGGTCGAGGACGACCCGCAGATCCCGTTCCACGAATGGATGGCGCTCGACATGGATTACATCGATCGCTGGTCGATATGGCTGGACCTGAAGCTGATCGCGCTCACGTTCCAGACGGTGCTGCGCGGCAAGGGCTGGTAGCGGCAAGGCGATGACTTCAAGGGCGAGGGGAGACTGAATGGTGGAGGAAGGTGTCGGGCGAACGATTCGATGCGCGGCGATGGCGCTAGCGGCGCTGTTCGGGCTGGGCATGGCCGGTTGCGCCAGCGCGCCCACCGGGGCCCGCGTAGCCGCGCCACCGGAGGTCATGCGCTCCTCGGTGCGCTTCCAGAAGGAGTACCTGCTCTATCCCGGGGACCAGCTCGAGGTCGCCGTGTGGCGCAATCCCGACGTCTCGCGCACCGTGCTAGTGCGCCCCGACGGGTTCATTTCGCTGCCGTTGCTCCAGGATGTCCAGGCCGCGGGCCTCACGCCGCGCGAGCTCGCGCAGAGCATCACCAAGCTGTACTCGCCGCGCCTCCTCAATCCCGAGGTGACCGTCCTGCCGATGCAGACGCGGCAGCCCACGGTGTACGTGCTCGGCGACGTGAAGAATCCCGGCGGCTACCCGGTGCGCAGCGCCGTCACGGCCGCGCAGGCGCTCGCGGTCGCG
Organism: Usitatibacter sp.; assembly: GCA_036271595.1. Lineage (GTDB taxonomy): Bacteria > Pseudomonadota > Gammaproteobacteria > Burkholderiales > Usitatibacteraceae > Usitatibacter. The sequence goes on along the minus strand of DATBAI010000076.1, from coordinate 55,722 downwards.
GGCGGCGTGCTTCGCACCGGCGGCGAGAGCGACGCGACCGTGATCCGCCTGAACGACGAGGGCTATCTCGAGGCGATCCCGATCGGCGGGGGCATGTCGTTCAGCCAGGCGGGCCCCTTCATGTCGCTCGCGGCGGTCCTGCTCAAGCCCGACGACATCGTGTTCATCCCCGAAACGGGGCGGGCCCAGTTCGTCCGCGGGCTGCAGGACCTGCTGGTGCCCTACCAGATCTACCTGAACTACCGGCTCATCCAATACACCCTGAAGTGAGGCACGTGAGTATGGAAAGAAACATGAAGGTCGTCATCCTGTGCGGAGGCAAGGGGACGCGGTCCTATCCGTTCACGGAGTATTTCCCGAAGGTCATGATGCCGGTGAACGGGACGCCGATCATCGTCCACCTGATGCGCATCTACGCCTCCCAGGGGTTCACCGAATTCGTGCTCGCGGGCGGCCATCGCATCGAGATGCTCTACGACTACTTCTCCGGGCGCTTCCAGGACTGGAAGGTGCAGATCGTCGACACCGGCTCGGAGTCCGACACCGGCGATCGCATCGCGCGCTGCGCCGAGCATGTCGGCGAGCGCTTCTTCGCCACCTACGGCGATGGCCTGGGCGACGTCGACCTGCACGCGCTTGCCGAATCGCACGAGCAGTCGGGCAGCCTCGCCACGCTCACCTCGGTAGGGCTGCGCTCGCAGTATGGGTTGGTGGTTTTCGACGACGACAACAAGGTGCGCCGCTTCGAGGAGAAGCCGCTCATCCGCGACTACTGGATCAACGCGGGCTTCTTCGTGTTCGAAAAGCGTGCGCTGCGCGAGTGGCACGGGCACAACCTGGAGCAGGACGTGCTCCCGGAATTCGCGCGGCGCGGCTTGCTGCACGTCCACCGCCATAACGGGTTCTGGAAGTCCATGGATACGAGCAAGGACCAGCAGGAGATGGAGAACCTCATCGTGGCGGGCAACGCTCCGTGGGTGCGCGACGGCAAGAAGGCCGAAGCCGAGGTCGCGTCGTGAAACCCGATTTCTGGCGAGACCGGCCGGTCTTCGTGACCGGCGCGACAGGCCTCCTCGGCGGCTGGCTCGTCCCCGAGCTGGTGAAGCGCGGGGCCGAGGTCGTGGCCCTGGTACGCGACGGGGCGCCGCGCAGCCGTCTCGCGCGTGACGGCTGGCTGGAGCGCATCGAGCGCGTGCACGGCTCCCTCACCGACGAGGGGCTCGTGCGCCGCGCGCTCGCCGAGTACTCGATCGATACGGTCTTCCACCTCGGCGCACAGACCCTGGTCGGCGTGGCCAAGGCCGACCCGGTGGGCACGCTCGAGGCCAACGTGCGCGGCACGTGGATGCTCCTGGAGGCGGCGCGCCAAACGGGAGTGCGCCAGGTCGTGGTCGCCTCGTCCGACAAGGCGTACGGCGATTCCGACCGCCTTCCCTATCGCGAAGACCATCCGCTGCAGGGGCGCTTCCCGTATGACGTCTCCAAGAGCTGCACCGACCTCGTGACCACGATGTACGCGCGCACCTTCGGCCTGCGTGCCGCGATCGCGCGTTGCGGCAACCTCTTCGGCGGCGGCGACCTCAACTTCAGCCGCCTCATCCCCGGCGTGGTCGTGGCGACGCTGCGCGGCGAGCGTTTCCTCATCCGCAGCGACGGCAAGTTCGTTCGCGACTTCCTCTACGTCGAGGACGCGGCCGACGCCTACCTGCGCCTCGCCGAGCGCCTCGCGGGCGACGAGTCGCTCGCGGGAGAGGCATTCAACTTCGGGCTCGAGCTGCGCCCCACGATGCTCGAGCTGGTCGAGAAGGTGCTGGAGACGATGGAGCGCAAGGACCTGCGCCCCGTCGTGCAGAACGTGGCATCCGCCGAGATCCGGGAGCAATACCTGGACGCCGGCAAGGCGCGCGAGCGGCTCGGCTGGTCGCCGCGATACGGCATGGACGAGGGGCTGCGCCGCACCATCGCGTGGTACCGTGACTATCTTTCGCACGAAATCAGGGAAGGCCATCGGGCGCAGGCGAAGCCCGGCGTGGCCATGGAGGCAACCAAATGAAGAAACGCGTCTACCTGGGCGACCTGCGCTACAACTATTCGGGCGTCCTCGCCAACGATTGCATGCCGCTCGGCGTTGCGTACATGAAGGCGGTCATGGACCACGAGGATGCGGATCGCGAGATCGACTCGCGCATCTTCGTCTACGCCGAGAGCCTCCTCGACGCGATCCGGCGCGATCCGCCCGACGTGATCATGCTCAGCAACTACGTCTGGAACGAGGCGCTCAGCCACTACTGCTTCCGCGCGGCCAAGGCCGCCAACCCGAGCTGCCTCACGGTGATGGGCGGGCCCAACATCTCGCTCGAGCCCGAGCGCCAGCTCGCGTACCTCGACAAGTACCCGTTCGTGGACGTATACGCGCTGGGCGAGGGCGACTTCCTCGCGCACCACATCGTGCGCACCTTCATCGACGCCGGCGCGACGATCAAGGGGCTGGGCGCCGCGGGGCTGCCCTCGTCGGTGTTCCGCAACCCCGAGGGGCAGGCCGCGATCGACGAGACCAAGCCGCGCCACAAGGAAGTCGAGGACATCCCCTCGCCCTTCCTCACCGGCATCCAGGACGAGTTCTTCGACGGCAAGCTCGCCCCGATGATCGAGACCAACCGCGGCTGCCCCTTCACGTGCACCTTCTGCGTGCAGGGCACCAAGTACTACTCGAAGATCCACAACTTCTCCGTGGACCGCATCAAGGACGAGATCACCTACATCGCCAAGCGGATCAAGAGCCACTCGCCCAACATGGGGACGCTGCGCATCGCCGACTCCAACTACGGCATGTACGAGCGCGACATCGGGATCTCGGAGCACATCGGCCTCATGCAGAAGGAGTACGGCTGGCCCACGTTCATCGACGCGACCACCGGCAAGAACAAGCCCGAGCGGATCATCAAGTCGGTGGAGAAGGTGAGCGGCGCGCTGGTGCTCTACCAGGCGGTCCAGTCGCTCGACGAGGAGGTGCTGCGCAAGGTGAAGCGCGAGAGCATCAAGCTGGAGGCCTACAAGGCGATCGAGATCCACATGCGCGGGCGCGGCCTGCGCTCGGTGTCGGACCTCATCCTGGGGCTGCCCGGCGAGACGCTGAAGGGCCACCTGAGGGGCCTGCACAGCCTGCTGGACAGCAACATCCACCAGATGCACAACTTCCAGGCGATGATGCTGAAGGGCGCCGAGCTGGAGTCCCTCGAGTCGCGCGAGATGTTCAAGTTCGACACGCGCTTCCGGGTGCTGCCGAAGAACTTCGGCGTGTACGAGGGCGAGAAGGTGTTCGACGTGGAGGAGATCATCGTCGCCACCGACACGCTGCCCTTCGAGGACTACATCGCGTGCCGCAAGTGGCACCTGGTGAGCAGCGTCTTCTGGAACGACGGCTGGTTCGAGCAGGTGGTCAAGTTCGCGAGGCACCACGGCATCAAGAACTCCGAGTGGTGGGACGCGATGCTGCCGGCCATGGAGCAGGGCAACGCGGCGGTGAAGGGCTTCCTCGACGGCTTCGTGGCCGAGACCAATAACGAGCTCTTCCCGACGCGCGAGGCCTGCATCGAGTACTACTCGCGCGACGAGAACTTCGCGCAGCTGCAGCAGGGCGCGATCGGCGACAACCTCATGTACCGCTACCGCGCCATCGCCTCGTTCCACATCTGGGACGACATCTGCGACGCGGCGATGAACGCCACCCGCAAGCTCCTGGAGGAGCGCGGCATCGCGAAGAAGATCCCGGACTTCCAGAGGTTCTGGAGCGACTTCCACCTCTATACCCGTCTCAAGCACGCCCATGGAGTCGACAAGGCGCAGATCCTGGCCTCGACCAGCACCTTCCTCCAGTACGACATCGAGGGCTGGCTCGCGGGCGGCGATCTCGGCAACTCGCTCGCCTACAAGTACCCGGAGCCGGTGCGCGTCGAATTCCGCCTGAGCGAGGAGGGCGCGCGCGAGATGGAGGCGGCGCTCGCCGTGTGGACCACGCACATCAAGGCGCTCTCCAAGCTCGTGACGCGCATCAAGGTCGACTGGCAGGTGCGCGATTGCGTCCCCGAGAACGCGGGAGAGGGCGCCACGCGCACGCGCGCGGTCGCCTAGGCGAGGCGGCGGTACATCTCGAGGTACGCGGGCGCGACGACGCTCCAGTCGAAGCGCTCGCGGATCGCGGCGGCGCGCGCCGGGCCCGGGCGCGGCATGCCGCGTAGCGCGCGCAGGCTCGCGGCGAGCGCGCCGGGGCGGTCCATGGCCACCATGCAATCCGGATCTCCCGTGAGCCAGCGGAAGTGCGGATTGTCGTGGACGCGCACCGGAAGCCCGCTCGAGATCGCCTCCACGATGGCGAGGCCGAACGACTCCTCGAGGGACGCGTGCACGAGGACGTCGGCCAGGCCGTAGAGCTCGGGCACCTCGGACGAGGCCACGTGCGTCACGCGCAGCCGCGGGCCCAGGACGCGCTTGCCGTGCTCGAGCACGGCGTCGTCCTCGGGATTGCCGTCCAGCCACAGGAGCACGTCGCCTTCTAGGCTCGCCACCTCGTCGATCAGGTGGTCGACCCGTTTGTGGTCGCGCTTGACCGCGGTCACGGCGAGCACCACGAACGTGGAGGCGCCGACGCCGTAGCGCTCGCGCAGCGCCTCGCGCCCGGCGGGCGGGGCGAATCGCGCGAAGTCCAGGCCGCACGGCACGAGCGTCATGTGGTCGCGTGGAATGCCAAGCGCCACTGCGTTGTCGAGCGCCCAGGCGCCGACGTGATGGATGTGGTCCACGCGCGGGTATAGGCGGGGCGGAGCCTGGGTGCCCTCGGTGAAGAGTACGCGCCCCGGAAAGCCGATGGTGCGCCGCAGCCGGGAAAGCACCGTGGCGAGCGGGGGATCGATGCAGTGCACGACGTCGTAGCGCTCGCGGCGCAGCTCCGGCAACAGGCACAGCCCATAGGCGAGGCAGTCGCGGTGGTATTCGGCGCGGCCCGCGAGGCGCCCGGCCTTGCGGATCGCGTGCGTCGCCTTCCAGAGCCCCCTGGGCACGCGCTCGTCGTCGGACTCGGGCCCCGCGCTCTTGTAGAGCACCATGGGCGCGGCGGGGCGAAGGACCCCGTACAGGTCGCGGAAATAACGCTCGAAGCCGCGCTGCACGCGGCCGATGCCGATCGAGACCAGGGCCACGCGCGGCGAGGCGCCCCCGCTCACCGGCCGGCCCCCGGCACGAGGGCGAGCAGGCGCCCGGCCGGCACGGTGCGCGTCGCGAGCACCAGCAGCGCATAGCCCGCGGGGGCGAGGAGGCAGGCGACGAGGCCCCCGGAGTGGTCGGCGAGGTGCGCGGCCCACCCGGTCAGGGCCGCGAAGGCCGCGGCCCGCAACGGCACGTTCCAGTCGAGGCGGAACCCGCCACGCTTGCGCAGCCAGTAGAGCGTCGGCGCGAGCGCGCTCAGGGCCTCGACCGCGATCGCCCCCGCGGCGACGCCGAGATAGCCGTAATTCAGCGCCAGCAGGTATGCCGCGGGAATCTTGAGGACCGCGGCGAACGCGATGTAGCCGAGCGCATGCTTCTGCGCATGCACGATGTAGAGGATCGGCCCGAGCGTGCTGGTGAGGGCCTTCACGAACATGAGCACCGCGATGAGGCGCAGCGCGTCGGCCCCCGGCAGGAGCGCGGGGCCGAGGAGCCGCAGGTAGAACTCGGCGCCCGCGAGGAAGCTCGCAGCCGCGAGGCCGGCCAGCACGACCACCGTATCGCTCGCCATCTGGCACGCGGCGCGGAACTGGTCGGGGGCGCGCGGCCAGTGCGCCGCGGCCACCGGGTAGAGCGTGCCGCCGATCGCGCCCAGCGCCATCAGCACCGGCCACACCATGCGCTGGGAGGCCGTGAAGTACGCGACGTCGTGGGCGCCCGCGAGCTTCGAGAGCATGAGCACGTCGACGCTTTCGTAGGCGGCGACGCACAATCCGATGGTGCCGATCGGCAGCGCCGCGCGAAGGAGGTCGCGGGCTTCCCCGAGCGGGGCGGGGCGAAGCGGCAGCGCTTCGCTGCGCGCCATGTAGATCGCGAAGAGAAGGAAGAGCGCGCGCGATGCGGCCTGCGCGGCCATGAGCGCCATGATTCCGCCGCCATAGGAGGCCACGGCCACCACCATCGGCAGCATGAACACGACGGACGCCAGCTCGGCGAAGACTTCGCGCTCGAGCCGGAGCGTCGCCTTGAAGACCACGCGCACCACGGTCACGCCGGCGAGGAAGAAAAGGCCGATGCCGGCGACCATGCCGGCCTCCACCACCTGGGCGGGGTAGCGCAGCGCGAGCAGCGCGGTCGCGAGAAGCGCCAGCGCCACCGGGACCTGGATCGCCTTCGCCGCGATGCCCACTCGCAGCAGCCGATCCCGCGCGGTGGGCTCGCGCAGGATGTCGCGCACCAGCGTCTCGACGGTTCCGTAGTCGAGCATCCACTCGGCGAGCGCCACGAGGGTGAGGACCACGGCGTACTCGGCGAAGACCGCGGCCCCGAGCTGGCGAACGATCACCGCCGCGATGGCGAGGCGCAGGCCCGCCATCACCAGGCGGCCGGCGGCGAGCGCGACGCCGCTGCGCACCACGCGCCGTTGCAGCGACCCGCCGGTCACGTCGGGAGCGGCTCGGACGGGTTCGCGAGGCGCCAGTAGCGCACCGCGTAGATGAGCGCCGCCATCACCCAGACGTCCCGAAGGACGCTGTTGATCCGCAGGGTGAAGCTCAGCATGCCGTCGATGAGGAGGGCCACGATGCCGACGATGCAGGCGATGTTGATCGCGAAGAGCATGTCGCTCTCGACGCGCAGGTTGCGCACCGCCGTGCGGATCATCCAGCCGATCAGGGTGAGATGCATCAGGAGCCCGATGACGCCGAGCTCGGACCACCAGAGGAGGTAGATGTTGTGCACGGGCGGAAGCCAGTTCTTGCTCTTCTCGTAGAACTCCTTCGCGCCGCGCGCGCCCCAGCGCGTGAAGGCCGGCGCCTCGAAGACGTAGCTGTTGAGCCCCCAGCCGAAGATGGGCTTCGCCCGGATCATCCCCCACGCGGTGCGCGCGTACTCGATGCGGCCGTCGATCGCGATGGGGTTGCTGTCCAGGAGGCGCGTGGCGATCGGGCCGGCGAACGCGAGGAGCACCCCCAGCGTGAGCACCGCCGCGGCGATGGCGGGCCGTACGATGCGCCTCTTCACACGGTCGCGGCGCGCCATGAGCGCACCGAGGACGGCGAGCGCCACGGCGCAGCTGAGCCAGCCCGAACGCGACTGCGACATGACGAGGTTCGCCATCCCGCCGAGCAGCACCAGGAGGTAGAAGACCCGGTACCAGACCCTGCGGTCCACGAGAAAGAGGCCGGCGGCGAACGGCAGCATGCATGCGAGGAACGCGCCGTAGATGTTGGGGTGCAGGAGCAATGCGCCGACCCGGAACACCTTCGCATCGTTCAGCGAGTCGGCGGCGAGCTGGTCGAGCGTGCCCGATCCCGTCTCGCCCAGGAAGGTGAGGCCGAGCGAGCCCTGCTTGGCGAACTGCACGAAGCCCACCATCTCCTGGAGGAAGACGCCCGCCAGGAGCGCGACCGCGGCGTGGACGATGCGCGGCAGCGTGGTGAGCTCGTTCGCGACCACGATGAAGAGGACCGCGAGCTTCATCATGCGGAACATCTCGTGCGCCGCGGTGGTGCGATAGGTCCCGAAGAATACCGCCCAGCTGCAGTACACGAGGATGATCACGTAGAACCAGGTGATCCTGGGGATGCGAAGCCCCGGACGGCGTAGCGTCCAGACGTCGCGCAGCTGGTAGGCGAGGAGGCCCAGGATGAAGATGTCGCAGAGCTCGAAGCGGAACGAGTTCTCGCCGCCCATCTTCGCCACGACGGCGCCCAGGCGCTTGCTCGCATCCAGCGGGATCACGACCATGAGCGCCCACAGGCAGAAGAGCCTTGGATTGCCCGATGCGTAGAGGAGGAGGAGCCCCCCCGCCGCGGCGACGATGGCCCACACGACCTTCATGTTCTGGGCGGCGACGAGCTCGCCGGCTCCGACCAGCGCGACCGCCGCGACGAGCGCGGGAACCGCGAGGGAGGTGATTCGCTGTGCGGGGATCGAAAGGTTCATGGAGTGCGCGCCGCGACGTTCACCCGAGAGCCCGGCGCGGGCTCCGAGGGGGTCAGCGCCCTTCTCGCGCTGCCGACGCCATGAGGATGCCGATCCTCCTGGCCTTGCACATGCGCAACGCGTACTGCGCCATGTCGAGGTCCTCGGCGAGGGTCTCGTTCTCGACCGGCACGAGGATCACGGCGCTCGCGAACGGCGCCAGCCCGACCGCGGCCGTCTCGCCGAGCACCGAGCCCGCGGAGATGACGATGAGGTCCGCCGCGTCCTTCAGGCGTTGCAGCACGCCCGAGGGATCCGCAGCGGCATTGAGGCGCGTGAGGCCGCCCAGGGTCCCCGCGGGCAGCAGCCGGACGGATTCCACGGTCGTGGCGAGCAGCAGCCCGTCGAGGTCGCGCGACGGGTCGTCGAGCATCTCGGCGAAACCCGCGTCGTCCGCGCAGCCCATCATCCGGCTCACTTCGGCGCGCGGGCTCGCATCGACAAGCAGGACGCGCAGGCGCAGCTCCTCGCCCATGCAGCGGGCGAGCGCGACCGCGGCATGGGCCGGGGCGGAGGCATCGGTGGGCGCGGTCACGAGCACGCTGCGGGGCGCCGGCACTTCCTGCAGCTGGTGGTTCAGCTGCACCGCCATGCGCCGGTAGGTGGCGAGGTCGTCGCCCGAGGGGACGGCAGGCTCCTCGGCGGCTCCCTCCAGCACCGCCAGGGGGTCCATCTTCATCGCGAGCTGTCGCCGGACGAAGGTTCGATCGACGCGACCGCGGGAATGCGGATCACGCCGAGGATCGGCGCGCCCTTCGGCAGGAACGTGACGCCGCCGTAGAGCGACACCTCGTATCCGCGGTTGCCCAGCGTTTCCCGGCGCACGCGCCCGCTCACCACGCGCATCAGCTGCGCGGCGGCGACGCCCATGGCGAGGCCGAAGAGAAGCGCCAGCGGGAAGAGGACCGGTATGCGCGGCCACGTCTTCGAGGACGGCTTCGAGGCGCGCTCGACCACGCGAATGCTCGGGATCGCTGTGCGGGTGGAGGCGGCCGACACGCTCGCCTGCATGTACTTGGAGGTGAGCTCGTTCGCCTTGGCGAGCGCGAGGTTCACGTTGCGCTCGAGGACCTTCATCCGCGTCATGAGCACCGGCATCCGGTTCATCTGCTCGTGGGCCTTGCGGTCGTTCTCCTCGAGGACCTTGAGGCCTGCCCTGGCCGAGGCGAGCTCCACGAGGCCGCTCGCGTAGTTGGCGAGGAGTCCCTGGCGCACCGGGTTGCTGGACTCGATGCTGCTCTTTTCGATGCGCTCGGAGGAAGCGGCGATCAGGTTGTCGAGGCTGCGCACGTTGCCCTGCAGCTCCTGGACTTCCGGGGAGTCGTCGCGGTAACGGCCCTTGGCCATCAGCAGCGCGATCTGCATCTCGGTGCGCTTGGCCTTCAGGCTCTCGCGAACGCCGTTCACCTCGAAGGTGTTCGAGGCCGCCTTCATCGCGGGCTCCGCGTCCAGGAGCTTCTTCAGCTCGGAGGCATTGGCCTCCAGCGTGGCGATGCGCATGCGCGAGGTCGCGATCCCGGCGTCCATGTCGGACAGCTGTTTCACGTCGAAGGCTTCCTTCTGGAAGTCGAAGAGCACGCCATTGGCACGGGCGTAGTCGATGCGCTCCTTCTCCGCGACCTTGAGGTCGGCTTCCGCCGCGGCGATTTCCTCCTCGAGCCCCTTCACGGCGCTCTTCGCCTCGTTCTCGTAGCGTTGCTTGCGCTGCTCCTGGTAGGTGTCGAGCATGGCGTTGGCGACCTGCGCCACGCGTGGGCTCGGCCCCTTCACGCTCAGCCGCGCGAGGTAGGCCTCGCCCACCGGATCCACGTTCACGGAGGCGCGCAGGTCGGCGACCGTCTTGCCGAACTCGATTTCGGCCGGGGTGGGCGCGTCGGGATCCGGGGTCGTGACATGGTCCTTCACCCACTGGTAGGCGCGGCCGGGCCAGGAGCGGTCCCAGAAGTAGCGCAGCTGCGAGCCCATCGGGTGGTAGACGTCGTCATAGGTGAGCTTCTCGCGGCGCACGACCTCGGCGACCACGGGCCCGGAAACCATCATCTCCAGCTCGGTGCGCTGGTCGTCCTTGCGAAAGATGTTCCAGCCGCCGTAGAACCCATCGCGGGCGCCGTCCAGGTCGCGTTCGCCCATCAGCAGGGTGTCGGCCCGGTATATCGGCGGCCACGCGGTCACGTAGACGATGGCGAGCGCGAGCGTCACCGCGACGCAGGTGGCGATGACGCGCCAATGCTGGCGGGACGCGGCGGCAACGCCCAGCCACGTGGCCCGGAAATCGAACATGTCCGGCTCGTTCCTGGACGTGGGAAGCACAACGGCCATGGCGCTCACAACCCTTGGTGGGGGATCAACATTTTACTGGCGCGTACCGCCTGGCGCAACAAGTCGCGAGGAGAGAGTTTCGCGGTACATGGCGAGGTAATCTTCGCGCAAGGCGTGCCAGCCCAGGCGCGACCCCAGGGCCGTCCCGCCCAACGGAACGCCCGCCCCGCCGTCCATGCGTCGCGCGATCGACGCGGCGAGCGTCCCGGGGCTCGCCATGTCCAGGAGCTCGGCGCAATCGCCCAGGAGCCAGCGGAAATGCGGGGAATCGTGGGCGATCACGGGCAGTCCGGTGGTCGCGGCCTCCACCAGCGCCATGCCGAACGACTCCTCGAGCGACGCGGAGACGAGCACATCGGCGCAGCGATAGAGCTGCGCCACCGCGCCGGAGGCGACGTGCGTGTGATGGAAGCGCGCGCCGAGCCTCGCCCGGGCGAGATCGAGGAGGGTGGGGTCGCCGTCGGGGTGCAAGCCCGCGTCGATCCACAGCAGGGCGCCGGGGACGCGCGCGACCTCCTCGATGAGATGGTCGATGCGCTTGTGGTGCCGGTTCAGGGTGGTCACGGCGAGCACGACGAACGCATCCGCAGGCACTCCGTGGCGTCGTCGCAGCTCCGTGCGGTCCTCGTCGCAGCGAAACTGCGCGGGATCGACGCCGACCGGGATCATCGTGAGACGTTCGGCGGGCGTGCCCGCCCGCAGCGCCGCCCCGTGCGCCGCCGGCGTGAGGCAATGCACGCGATCGACGTAGCGCCATGCGTCGCACGGCACGGGGCCGGCGTCGGTGAAGACGAGCGCGATCGGCGAGCGCAGCATCCGGCGCCCGTGCGCGAACCATCGGGCGAGCGGCGGATCGATGAAGTGGACCAGGTCATAGCGGCCCGCGGCGAGCCGCGGCCACGCCGCGAAAGCGAAGCTCGCGAACTCGAGCCGGTAGCGCGTGTACGCGAGGCGCCCGCCCGTCGCCTTCTCGAGGATTCCGGTGCGGCGCAGGTGCGGCACGACGATCTCGTCGCCTGCGGCCGGCCCGGCGCCCTTGAGGAGCGTCACGTCGGCTCGCGTACGCAGCTCGCGAAAGAGGTCGCCGATGAAGCGCTCGTAGCCACGCCGCGTTTGCCCGATGGTGGGGCAGACCAACGCGACCTTCACGCCAGGACTCGCGGGGATCGCATGCTGGCATATTATGATCCTCGCCATGACATTCCCGCGACTGAGCGTGATCGTGCCCACCTACAACCGGGCGCAGGTCCTCGAGCATTGCCTCGAGGCGCTCGCGGCACAGGACTGCGGCCCCGGCGACTTCGAGGTGATCGTGTCCGACGACGGTTCGGGTGACGCGACGCGCGCCATCGCCGAGCGGTACCGCGAACGGGGCAAGCCGGCGGTGCGCTACCTGCACCAGGAGAACGCGGGGGCGAACCGAGCTCGCAATCGCGCCGTCGCCGCGGCGGGCGCGCCGCTGCTGCTCTTCATCAACGACGACACGATCGCGACGCCGGGCATGATCGGGTCGCATCTCGCGGCGCACGCACGCCATCCTGACGAGCGCATCGCCGTGCTTGGCCGGGTGACAGTGTCGCCCGACATCCCGCCTTCGCGCCTCGCGCCGTTGCACCTCGACTATGCCTTCGCGCACCTGGAAGGGCGCGCCGAGCTCGATTGGCGCGCATTTTTCACTTGTAACGTGTCGGTCAAGAAAGCGCTCCTCGAGCGGGGCGGCCTCTTCGAGGAGCGGGTGCGCTACCACGAGGACCTCGAGCTCGCCGAACGCCTCTCGCACCATGGCCTGCGCGTCGTCTACAGCGCCGAGGCGCTGGGCTACCACGAGCATTTCCTCACCGAGCAGGAATTCCTCGAGATCGCGCGCCGCGAGGCGAAGGCGCTGGTGACGTGGTCGCGGATCGCACCGAGGCTGGCTGCGTTCCTGGGCGAGTTCGGTTTCGAGCCGGCCCTGCCGGCGGGAGCGCGTATCCGCAATCGCGCCTCGGACCTCGTGGTGAATCACGCCACCATTCCGCTTTGGATGTGGGTCGCGCGCCACGTGCCGGGCGATGGCGTCGCGCTGCGCATCTACGGCAAGGTCTACCAGAGCGAGCGCCGATCGAGCCTGCGCCGGTGGCTGCGCGAGCCGGCGGCCGCATGAGCGAATCCCCGGCCACGCTGCGCAAGAACGGGTTCGTGTTCGCCTGCGCTTTCGCGCTGCTCGCATTCGGCGCGCGGCGCGAGCCGGCGCTCGCCGCCGTCCTCTTCGCGGCCGGTCTCGCAACGCTCGCCGTGGCGATCGCGAAGCCGGCGCTCCTCGAGCGCCCCACGCGCGTGTGGCTGCGCCTGGGCGCGGCCATGCACAAGGTCGTGAACCCCATCGTGCTCGGCGTGCTCTATGTCGTGCTGATCATTCCCGCCGGGATCATGCGGCGAATCGCCGCCGGCGACGCCATGAAGCGGCGCAAGGATCCGGCGCTTCGCACCTACTGGGTCGAGTGCGAGCGGCGCACCTACACGCTCGAGGACTTCCGCCATCCGTATTGAGGAAAAGACGTGATCGATTTCATTCGCGACCTGTGGGGCTTCCTCAAGGTTCGCAAGAAGTTCTGGCTGCTGCCGATCATCGTGGTCCTCGTGGGACTCGGCGGCCTGCTGCTGCTCGCGCAGGGCAGCGTTCTCGCCCCGTTCATCTACACGCTGTTCTAGAGGGCCGCGTGCGGGTCATCGGCATTTCGGCGTACTACCACGACAGCGCCGCCGCGCTGGTCGAGGACGGGCGCATCGTCGCCGCCGCGCAGGAGGAGCGCTTCACGCGGCGCCGGCACGATGCCGCCTTCCCCACCGAGGCGCTGCGCTATCTCGCGCGCGACTGCGGCGCGCCGCTCTCGGGCGTGGACCATGTCGTCTTCTACGAGAAGCCGTTCGTCAAGTTCGAGCGGCTGATCGAGACCTATCTCGCCTTCGCGCCGCGCGGCTTCAATTCATTTCGCGCGGCGATGCCCTCGTGGCTCAAGGAAAAGCTCTTCCTGAAGGGCATCCTGCGCCGCGAGCTGGCCGCCGTCGATCCCTCCTTCGACGCGGATCGGCTGCTCTTCGGCGAGCATCACCTGTCGCATGCGGCGAGCGCCTTCTATCCGTCGCCGTTCGATTCGGCCGCGATCCTCACGCTCGACGGCGTGGGCGAATGGGCCACGGGCTCGCTCGCCGTCGGGCGCGGCACCGATCTCGCGATCCTGCGCGAGATGCGCTTCCCGCATTCGCTGGGGCTCCTCTATTCGGCCTTCACCTATCACGCCGGCTTCAAGGTGAACTCCGGCGAGTACAAGCTGATGGGGCTCGCGCCCTACGGCGAGCCGCGCTTCGCCTCCCGCATCCTCGAGGACCTGGTCGACCTCAAGGACGACGGCAGCTTCCGCCTCAACCTGGATTACTTCGACTACTGCACCGGGCTCACCATGACCAACGAGCGCTTCGATCGCTGGGTCGGCGCCGCGGCGCGGTCTCCCGAGTCGCGCCTGGAGCAGCTGCAGATGGATCTCGCCGCCTCGGTCCAGCAGGTGACCGAGGAGATCGTGCTGCGCCTCGCGCGCTCGGCACTGCGCGAGACCGGCGAGCAGAACCTTTGCCTCGCCGGAGGCGTGGCGCTCAACTGCGTCGCGAACGGGCGGGTGCTTCGGGAAGCCGGCGTGAAGGGGCTCTGGATCCAGCCGGCGGCGGGCGATGCGGGCGGAGCCCTCGGTGCCGCCCTCGCGGCGAGCCACCTCGCGCTCGGCGTGCCGCGAGCCAAATCCACGGGGCCCGACGCGATGCAGGGCTCCTACCTCGGCCCACGCTACGGCGACGACGAGATCGAGGCGGAGCTCCGCGCGGCGGGCGCGCAGCTCGACCGGCTGGACGAGGACGCGATGATCGCGCGCGTCGCGGCCGCGCTCGCCGCGGGCGAGGCGGTCGGATGGTTCCAGGGACGCATGGAGTTCGGTCCGCGCGCGCTCGGGGCGCGCTCGATCCTCGGCGACCCCCGCTCGCCGCAGATGCAGAAACTTCTCAATTTGAAAGTGAAGTTCCGCGAGTCCTTCCGGCCGTTCGCGCCGGCCGTCTTGCGCGAGGACGTGGCGGACTGGTTCGAGCTGGACGCCGACAGCCCCTACATGCTGCTGGTCGCGGGCGTGCGCGGCGACAAGCGCCGCGCGATGAACGACGCTGACGGCGCGCTATGGGGCATCGAGCGCCTGAACGTCGTGCGTTCGGCGATTCCCGCGGTCACCCACGTCGACTACTCGGCGCGCGTCCAGACCGTGCACGCGGAAACGAATCCGCTCTTCCATCGCCTGCTGCTCGAGTTCAAGCGCCTCACCGGCGTGGGCGTGCTCGTGAACACGTCGTTCAACGTGCGCGGCGAGCCTATCGTATGCACGCCCACCGATGCGTTCGCGTGCTTCATGGGCACCGACCTCGACATGCTCGCCGCCGGCGGCTGCGTGATGCAAAAGGCCGCGCAGTCGGCCCCGGCGCGCCGCTACGAAGCGCAGTTCGCCCTGGACTAACGATGCGACGGCTCGCCGCCAGCTTCCTCGCCCTAGCCTGTCTCGCCTCCTGCCGCGGATCCGGGGATGGGCCTCGTCCGCCGCTCGACCCCGCCGCGCAGCGGGCATTGAAGAATGCCGCGATCGCCGAGCTCGGCACGTCGCCGGAATGGGAGCACCCGGAACTGGTGCCGGGCGACGTGAACACCGCCGGGTGGGAAGACAGCGCGTACATCTCGCGCGACGGCAAGACGCTCTGGTTCCAGTATTTCCCCGGCGATCTTTTCCGCGTGAACGACGTGCTGCGCTTCCACCGGCCGAAGAGCCAGGGCGGCCTGGGCGGCGACCCGGCGCAGTACGATCTCTATCACCGCGGGCCCGCGCGCGGCGTGAGCCCGGCCTACACGAGCGACACCTTCAGCGCGAGCCTCGAGGGGGGGGCGTTCCGCGGCCTCACGCGCTTTGCCTATTCGCGCGACGGGCGCAACGAATGGGGCGTCATGCAGGCCGAGGACGGCGCCTTCTACTACGTGACCCACGACCCCACGCGCGAGATGAAGCGCGACATCTATCGCAACGCCGAGCGCCTCGCGATTCCCGGCGGGGACCGGTACAACGAGGACAATCCGCATTTCGCCGTGACGGCATACGGGCGCGAGCTTTTCTTCGACAGCGATCGTCCGGGCAACGACGGCAAGAACCGCATCTGGATCACGCGCGAGGTGGGCGGGAAGTTCAGCGAGCCGGCGCTCCTCGCGAGCCCGGTCAACGTGCCGGGGTCCACCGAGGCGCAACCGCATCTCACCGCCGACGGCCGGCTCTTTTTCACCACGACGCGCGACGGCGTGATCGCCATCGACGCGGCGCGGCGCACCGGCGAGAACACGTGGAGCGCGGCCACGCGCGTTCTCTGGCCCACGAAGAGCTCGGCCCCGCGCGTCTGGGCGGTGGGCGAGCCCACGCTCACGGCGGACGGGCAGTGGCTCTACTTCGTGGCGATCTTCCAGAACGACCGCGGGGAGTTCGACGCGGACGTGGCCCGGGTGCGGCGCGCCGCTTCGGCCGCGAGGTAGGGCGCGAGGCCGCGCGCGGCGGCTTCGCCGAGCAGGCGATGGGCCTGGGCATCGGGATGGCCGTCGGTGGGGTTCACCCACATGCGGCTGAAGTCCACGCTACGCAGCGATTCGAGGAGATCGACGCTCTCGATGCCTTGCGCGTGCGTGAATTCGCGCAGCGCATCGTGATAGGCCTGCATCGGATAGGTCTGCGGCGAGCAGTTCACCATGGCCGGCAGCACCACGACGGCGAATCCGGCGCCGGCCTGCATGGCGACACCCTTCATCTCGAGGAGCGCGTCGCGGGTGAGCGTCCAGCCCTCGGCGCCGGGCGCGTAGAGGGCGTTGTAGCTCGCCGCCTGCCCGTAGCCCTTGCCGCCGAAGCGGCGCATCACGGCGCCGATGCGCGGCGAAAGGTAGGCGAACACCATCGAATGCTCTTTCAACGCCGTGATCGCGCGGTTGACAGGCGAGCGGACATCGGCCGCGGGCGTCGCGGCGCCGGGATGCAGGCGTGCCAGCTCGCGCGGCGTGAGCTCGACATCGTTGTAGAAGAACCCGAGGAGGATCACGTCGGGATGCAATGCGAGGCCGGTCTCGCGCAGCGTGGCGAGCTCCTGGATCGTGTTGTAGCCCGGCACCGCGAGGTTCAGCACCTCGACATGCCCCGCGTTCGCCGGCAACAGGCGCGCGAGCTCGGTCTCCAGCACGCGCGGCCAGACACGGTCTTGCGGCGCGCCCTGGCCGAAGGTCATCGAATCGCCCAGCACCACGATGCGCAGCGTGTTCGGCGGCTTCGGCTCGGTGAACTCCCGGTCGCGCATGCCGAGCCGGTTCAGCTCGACAGGCGCGCCGGCGTACACGCCGCGGGCGTGGGGAACGCCGCGCGTCTCGAGCTTCGAGTCGGGGGCATCGGCGAAGAGCCCGCGCGTGTCGGGGGCCGGGGCGAGGAGGCGCAGCACCCCTTCGCCGATCGCGAAAGGAAGCAGGATGGAGGCAAGGGCGAGGGCGAGGCCGATCAGCCATTCCCTCGCCCCGGAGTGGCGTTGCATGGCGGCGTGGCTCCGGGCGATCACGGGAGTTTAGCTTGACGCGTGGTCCCGTCCCCACTACCTTTCATCCATGCTCCCGAAGAACGCGCAACGCATCCATCAGCAGCTGCGGCCGGGCGATGTCGTCCTGGACATCGGCGCCTGGGCCTATCCGTTCAACCGGGCGAACTGGGTGATGGATTCCGAGCCCTACGACACGCGTGGCTTCTACAACCGGGTGTTCTTCGCGGCTTCGCCCCTGCCGCCCCAGGGCGGCACCGAGGAGAAGTTCACCCGCGAGACCTGGATCCAGCGCGACATCTGCGATCGCGAGCCGTTTCCGTTCCGCGACAAGGAAATCGACTTCGTGATCTGCTCGCACACGCTGGAGGACATCCGCGATCCGCTGTGGGTGTGCTCCGAGATGCGCCGGATCGCGAAGGCCGGCTACATCGAGGTGCCCTCGCGCCTGAAGGAATCGTGCCGCGGCGACGATCGCGGCATCGTCGGGCTCGCCCATCACCGCTGGCTGGTCGACATCGAGAAGGACCACGTGGGCTTCCTCATGAAGTACCACTCGATCCACTCGCATCGGCGCTATTCGCTGCCGGCGCGCGTGAACCGGCGCCTCTCGGAGGAGGACAAGGTGCAGTGGCTCTTCTGGGAGAAAACCTTCACCTTCGGCGAACGCACCATCCACGGGGACGACGAACAGCGGGCCGAGCTGCTGGGGTTCGTCGAGCGGCATCATCGCGAGCCCGCATGGCTGCGCGGCTGGGGCGCGGTCGAGGACCTCGCCGCATCGCTCTCCGAGCGCATCCCGCGCAAGCTCGGCAAGCTGCTGCGCAGTTGAGCGAGGTTGGGAAGCTGCCCCGCGTCGAGGTGCTCGGGACGCCCGTCTCGGTGTCGACCTTCGAGGCAGCCCTGGGCATGATCGCGGCGATGGTCGGGCGCCGTGCGGGCGAGTACGTGAGCTGCGCCAACGCCTATTCGCTGTCGCTTGCCCTCGACGACCCCGCCTATCGGCAGACCCTTGCGGGCGCCGCGGCGGTGAGCGCGGACGGCATGAGCGTGGTGTGGGCGTTGCGCGCGCTCGGGCATCCGTGCGAGCGCGTGCACAACGACGATCTCTTCCTCGCGGCTTGCGAGCTTCGCCGGCCGTGGCGCCATTTCCTCGTCGGTGGCCGCGAAGGCCAACCCGAGGCCGTGGCGAGCGCTCTCGCGATGCGA
This sequence comes from Usitatibacter sp., assembly GCA_036271595.1. Taxonomy (GTDB): domain Bacteria; phylum Pseudomonadota; class Gammaproteobacteria; order Burkholderiales; family Usitatibacteraceae; genus Usitatibacter. The sequence goes on along the minus strand of DATBAI010000076.1, from coordinate 37,392 downwards.
GTGCCCGGGATCCAGGTCGTGGGCATGCGCGCCACGCCCCGGCGCCCCGTCCCGCGGGACGAGCACGCTTCCATCGTCGCGGCGATCCGCGAGGCGCGCCCCGATATCGCGTGGGTGGGAATGGGCACGCCCGCGCAGGACGAATGGATGCGCGAGGCCGCTCCAGCCACCGGCGTTCCCATGGTGGGCGTCGGCAGCGCCTTCGACCTCCTCGCGGGGCGCACGAGCGCGGCGCCCGAATGGATGAAGCGCAGCGGCTTGCAGTGGCTGTTTCGCCTGGCCCAGGAGCCGCGGCGCCTCGCCCGGCGCTACCTCTATCACAACTCGCGCTTCGCCACGGCCTTCGCTCGGCAGTACGCGCGCCACGTCCGGCAACGCTAGCCGCATGGACCTGTCGGTCGTCATCGTCACCCACAACGTGGCGCCGCTCGTGGCCGATTGCCTCGAATCGCTCTATCGGGATTGCGAGGGGCTCGAGGTCGAGGTGTTCGTCGTGGACAGCGCTTCGTCCGATGAGACCGTGGAGGTGGTGCGCGAGCGCTTCGCGGCCGCGCGGATCGTGGATAGCCCCGTGAACGTGGGCTTCTCGCGCGGCAACAACCTCGCGCTCGGTTCGTGCCGCGGGCGCTACGTGGCGCTCCTGAACCCCGATACGGTGGTCACTCCCGGCGGAATCAGCGGCCTCGTCTCCTACCTCGATCGCAATCCGCAAGTCGGCGCGGTGGGGCCGAGGCTGCGCCTCGCGGACGGCTCGATCCAGGTCGAATGCGCGCGCCGCCTGCCGCGGCTCGCCAACCTGTGGCAATGGCTCTTCCTGCTCGACAAGCTCGATTGGGCGGTGCGCCATCGCAAGCGTTTCTCGCAGGGCCGCGGGGATCCGCCGCGCGCCTCGCTTCTCGACGGCCTCAACCTGCTCGCATGGCCGCGCACGCGAACCTGTGCCGTGGAGTCGATCTGCGGCGCATGCATGGTGGTTCGCGCCGAAGTCGTGAAGGAGGTGGGCATGCTGGACGAGGCCTCGCCGCTCTACCTCGACGACATCGACTACTGCCGCCGCATCCTCGATGCCGGCCGGCCGATCCATTACGTGGCCGAGTCGTCCGTGACGCACCTCGGCGGGCAGAGCAGCGGGAAGTTGAAGCGCGCGGGCGACCTCTACGCGATGCAATGCCATGGCATCTGGCTTTACCTGCGCAAGCACGAGGGCGGCGCGGCGGGCGCGATGTTCGTCGCGATGGTCGCGCTGGCGAGCCTCGTGCGGCTCGCGATCTGCCTCGTCGCGCTCGCGTTGGTGTGGGGAGGGGGCCGCGCCTTCTGGCTTCGCCAGCGCGCCATGGTCGCCGGCCTCGCGAGATGGGCCTTGCGCTGGCCGCGAAGGGCGCCGCGCTTCGGCTTCGCCTCCGAGGCGCCGCGATGAAGGTGCTCTTCGCGTACAACGAGCATCGCGGGGGCGGCGGCTCGAACAATGCCACGCGCGCGACCATGGAAGCGCTCGGCGCGGCCGGCATCGAGATCGAGACCTTCCGGCGCAGCAGCCGCGACCTTCCAACCAACGGATGGGGGAGGTTGCGCGCGGGCACGAGCGCCTTCCACGCACCGGAGTCGCTGCGCGCCTTCGAACGCCAGCTGGAAGCATTCCGTCCGGATGTGGTCCACGCCTACGAGCTTTTCCCGCTGATCTCGCCGCGCATCCTCGGGGCCTGCACGCGCCGCGGCGTGCCCGTGGTGATGTCCACCGACGATTTCCGCCTCACCTGCCCGGTGCGCACGCACCTGCGCGACGGGCGGGTCTGCACGGAGTGCCTCGACGGCCGGGAATACCGCGCCGTCCTTCACAACTGCCGCGGCAACATGGCCGAAAGCATCGTGCTGGCGGGCTACGCCGCGATGGTGCGAAAGCTGGGCCTCTTCAGCGATCACGTGACGACGTTCATCGCGCCGTCTCGGTTCACGTGCGACTGGCTTGTCGACAAGGCCCGCATCCCGCGGGAGCGCATCGCCGTGCTCGCCCCGGTCGTCGACCTGCCCGCGGAGGCCTCGGATCCGGCGAACGGAACCTACGTGGGATTCGCGGGCCGGATCGTGCCGGAAAAAGGCATCCGCACCTTCGCGGAGGCCGCGCGGATCAGCGGCCTGCCGTTTCGCCTGTCGCGCCACGAGAGCTACTTCGATGCGCCGGAGCTCTCGCAAGGCCTCGAGACCGTGGTCACGCACGACCGGTCGGGGCTGGAGGCGTTCTATCGCGGTGCACGCATGATCGTGCTGCCGAGCCTCTGGTTCGAGACGTTCGGGCTCGCCGCCGCCGAGGCGATGAGCCATGGGATCCCGGCGATCGGCTCGCGGATGGGCGCCATCGTCGAGCTGATCGAGGACGGCGTGGATGGCTTTCTCTTCGAGCCGGGCGACGCGCAGGACCTCGCGGCGAAGGTGACCCGCCTCTGGTCGGATCCGGGATTGAGCCGCCGCATGGGCGCGGCCGCCCGCATCAAGGCCGCGCAGTGGCAACGCGCGAGCCACGTGGAGAACGTGCGGGCGATCTACGAGAAGGCCGTCGCCGATCGCATGGGCGGCCAGGCGCGCTGATGCCCACGGTGAGCGTCATCGTGAACGTGCGCGATGGCGCGGCTTTCCTCGCCGAAGCGCTGCGCAGCGTGCTCGAGCAGACGTATACGGACTGGGAGCTCATCGTCTGGGACAACGCGTCCACCGATGCCACGCCCGCCATTGCCCGGGCCCTGGGAGAACGCGTGCGCTATTTCCGGTCGCCCGAGCCCGTCACGCTCGGCCGCGCGCGCGATGCCGCGATGCGAGAGGCGCGAGGCGAGTGGCTCGCATTCCTCGACCACGACGACGTGTGGATGCCGGACAAGCTCGCGCGGCAGGTGGCACTTGCCGCGGACCCCGCGGTGGCGATCATCTACGGGCGCTCGCTCGCATTCTCCGCGCGGGGCGCGGAGCGCGACTTCGATCGTGCGCACGAGTTCGACGCGCTTCCGGAAGGCGACATCTTCGCGCAGCTTGTCGCCGAGTCGTCATTCATCGCGATGAGCTCGGCGATGCTGCGGCGTTCGGCCGTGCTCGGGGCCCTTCCGGTTCCCGAGCCGATTCACCTGATCGTGGACTACTTCCTCTATCTCGAGCTCGCGCGAGGACATCGCACGCGCGCCGTCCAGGGCGTGGTTTGCCGCTACCGCGTCCACTCCGCGAGCCTCACCTGGACCGCGAACGACCGCATGCACGTGGAGGCACTCTGGCTCCTCGATCGATGGCGGCGTGACATCGACCCGCGAGTCGCGGCTCGCCGCCGGCGGATCCACTCGACCGGCCTCGCGGTGCGGGAGATGCGCAGCACCGGAACGCGATCCCGGGGGCTCGCTCGCCTGCTGCGCGAGGGCTCGCCCGGATTTCTCTGCACGAGGCCGCTCGCGTGGGCGTGGCGCGCGGTGCGCCGCCGCGTGCGCCGTCCCGCCTGGCGCACGGCAACGAGTTGATCGTCAGGCCGCGGCCGCGGCGGCGCAGGCGCGCCGGATCGCCTCGCAGCACTCGTCCAGGAGCGACGCCTCGATCGTCACGGCCGGCAGCAACCGGATGAAGCGATCGCCGCAGGTCACGAGGAGGCCTTCGGCGCGCATCGCCGCATGCACGCGTTGCATGCGCTCCCGATCGCCCAGGTCCAGGCACCACAGTGCCCCGTGACCGCGCAGCGTGACACCGGCCGGAAGGCGGGCAAGGCCGGTACGCACGCGCGTATCGATCGCGGCGACCCGCTCGCGCATCGGGATCGCGGCCATCGCATCGAGGGTTCCCTCTATCGCCGCCAGCGCCATCGGGTTACCGGAAAAGGTGCTTCCCGGCAAAGCCTCCGGCCCGATGCGGATGTCCTCGCGAACCGCCGCGCTGGAAACCGGGAAGCCGTTGCCCAGGCACTTGGCGAACAGCAGCATGTCCGGAAGATTGCCCAACCCTTCGACGTAGAAGCGCGGCCCGGTCCGGTGCAGGCCCGTGAGCGTCTCGTCCATCACGCAGAGGGTCCCGTGCTCGCGGCACATGTCGATCGCGCGGCGGTAGAACGGCGCCGAGGCCTCGTGCGCCGCGTTCGATCCCTGGATCGGCTCGACGAACAGGGCCGCGATGCGGCGCCCGCGAAGGAGACCGTCGAGCGCGTCGAGTACCTCGCCCTCGGGAGCCTCGTCGACGAACGGCAGCACGTGCACGTTGCCGGGACGAAGCGGCGCGTTGCGCCACGAAAGCGCCGCGGTCATGCCCGACTTGCCATGCATGCTTCGCGCGAATCCCGCGAATTCGGCCCGCCCCGTGTGCACCGCGGCCACGCGCATGGCGAATTCCGCCACTTCCATGCCCGTCGAGTAGATGCCGGCGGGCCAAAGGCCTGGTGGAAGGAGCGCGGCGATGCGCTTCTCGACGCGAGCCGCCATCGCCGTCGGGTTGCGTCCGCTCGCAAGCAGCCGCGCCGCCTGCTCCTGTAGGCTTCGGGTAACGCCGGGATGCGAGTGGCCGAGGAATGCCGCGCCGAAGCCGGTGGCGAGGTCGACCAGCCGCGCCCCATCTTCGGTATAGACGCGGCTGCCCTCACCGTGCGAGATCATGCCTTCCATGGGCGAAGCATACGATATGGCAAACGTGTTGTTCGTCGTCGACAACGACTTCGGCGCCCTGGGCACGGTCATGTACCTCCTGCATGGCCAGCCGCTTGCGCAGCGCTCCACGCTCCTTCTTCCGTCCGCCGCGCATGCGCTCCACGGAGCGCTCGCCGTGGCGAGCCGGCCCTATGCGTCCCTCGGCGATATCCTCCAGGTAGTCGAGGCCGAATCGCCGGCCGCAGTGGTGCTCTGCTCGGGATACCTGCTCGCATCCCAAGGGCTGCTTACCCTCCGCGAAGTGCGAAGCCTGGTGCGTGAGCTGCGCCGGCGCGGCTGCGCGGTGGCGACCAGCGATCCCTTCCTCGGCACGTACCGCCGGGTCGCGCAGGCGAAGGTGCCCTCGAAATCCGGCGGCATCCTCGAAGCCGCGGCCGGCCTCTGGCCGAACGGCGCGGCGTTCCTGCACGCGATGCGGGTTCGGCGTCACGTGCACGAAGTCGCGGGCGTCATGGAAGGCCTTGCGCACTTGTATCCAGTCCAGGCACCGCAAGCGCCCGCCGGCCCGCGGCGCATCTCGTTTTTCAACGCACGCTACTTCGGGCGACCGCGTGCGGCTTCCCGCGAGTGGCTCTTCGTGCTCGCGAAGTTCGACTTCGAATACCAGCAGGCCGCGCATGGAAGGCAACGCTTCATCGAGCTCGTCGCCGCGAAGCTTCGCGAGGCGCTCTCGCAGGGGCGGCGCGCGACGTTCATCGGCCCCGCCGCGGCGGTCGAGGCATTGCGGGCGCATTTCGGTCCCGAGCCGGGCGTCACCCTGCTCCCGGCGTGTCCGTTCGCCGAATTCGAGCGACGGTTGCTGGATGCGCAGGCCGCTTTCTACTGGCAGGTCTTCTCGACCTCGACATTCCTCAGGCTCTGGAACGGGCTACCGGTGTTCTTCTTCGATGCCGGCCACGCTTCGCGCCTGCTGCGCCCGATGTACGACGCGGGCATCGCCAGCGACTACATGGGGCGGCCGCCGGCCATGCTCGACATCGCGCAGCCGCTCGACGCGGGCACGCTGATGGCCCGATCGGGCGAATTCGCCGATATCGCGAACGCGGCGCTGGCCCGTTTGAAAGCGTTGCCGGCGCCTGAAGAAGCCATCCGCGAGATCGTCCGAAGCGGCTGAAAGCGCGGCCGGCTACTGCACCTTCACCATCTGGCCGATGGAGGGAACGCGGTTCGGGTCGAGGACGAAGAGCATGTAGTCGCCCGGCGGCGCGAGCTGCGGCGTGCCGGGCGCCTGGACGTAGTAGGCGTCGACGCAGGAGCCGGCGCATTGCGCGGGATCGACGGGCACCAGGGCGCCTGCCTGGTTCGACAGGGTCGTGTGCGCATCGAAGATCCGCAGCTGCACCAGCCGCTGGTTCATGTCGAACTCGTGGGTCATGGAGCCCAGGCCCATCAGAGCCGCCTCGGCGACCTGCGTGCCGTGGGCGACCGCGATCATTCCGAATCCACCCAGTGCGAGCGTGGCCGGGCTCACGACGAGCTGCGGGCGCGCCTTGGTCATGTAGTCGGGATAGTAGTAGCGGAAATCCTGTCGCTCGATGAGGTCGTCGCCGTTCACGTTGCCGCCGCCCAGCACCACGCGCCCGTCGGGAAGAAGCACGGCGACGCTGTGGTAGGCGCGGGTCTCCGGCATGTTCGCCGTGCCCTGGGTCACCGTGAAGTTGTTCTTCGGGTCGACGTATTCCGCGTAGCCCGTGAGCTTCACGAAGCTCATGTCGTCGTGCCCCGCGAGGACCAGCACGCGCCCGTCGGGGAGCAGGACCGTGGCGGGATCGTGGCGCAGCCCGTGCATCTTCATCGGGGCGCGCCACGCGTTTTGCGCGACGTCGTAGACATCGACGTGGGCCATCAGCTCGGTCGCATATTCGCCGCCGGCATACAGCACGCTGCCGTTTCCATATCCCCAGCCGCTTTCCGGGAGCCGCAAGGGCAGCAGCACGCTCGCGGCGCCGTGGTTCGGGAAGACCGTATTCGGGAACGATCCGTTGATGAATTCCATCGCGCCCGGGCGGTACTTCCCGGTGCGCATCCACGCGCTCCCCCGCGACGAGAGCGAGAGGAACATGGCCTCGCCCGAGCCGCCGATCATCTCGACCACGTTCGAACCGTCGGTGCCCGTATAGGGATACTGGAAGACGTGCGTGTAGTCCGGATTCTCGAGGCCCTGCGGCGTGTTCGCGGGCTGGGAGACCGCGCTCCACGACCTCGCCGCCGGATCGTAGATCTCGACGCTGGTATTGGGCGACATGTCCGGCGTCACGTTGTCGTAGCCGCCCGTGAGGAGCATCCGCTTGTCGGCGAGCCGCGTGAGGGTCGCGTACCAGCGTAGCGGTTGCTGCGTCGCCGGCGCCTTGACGACCGTCGACGGGCCGACGCTCAGCGTATCGCTCGCCGGGTTGTAGAACATCGTCTCCGATACGCCCTTCACGACCAGCGCCTGGTTCAGCTTCCCCTGCGCGTACAGGCCCAGGTCGATGGTCGCCTCGGATCCGCTCGCGAACATCAGGGTGCCGTCGGCCATCAGGACATGCCCGCTGCACACGAGGGATTTCACGTCCAGGGTATTTCCCGACCAGGACGGGCCGAACGGGGCGGGGTTCACCATGGGCTGGATCGCGATGGACGTGGGCGTCGGCGCGAACGGTGCGGTGGTCGCGATCGTGAACATGAACTCCGGGTTGAGCGCCCGGTTGTTGAGGTTCACCTCGGGATGCTGGTCGTAGTTGTACTCGTTCACGAAGAAGAGGCGCCCGTTGGGGAGCAGGCCCATGTGTATCGGCGTCACTTCGAATCCGTTGGGCTGCTGCCACTGCACCAGGGCGCTGAAGGAATCGGCAGGCGCGCCTTGCGCGTGCGCCAGCGTCGCCCAGGCGCAGCCCAGCAGTGCAAATCGCGGGAGCAAGCGTTTCATGCGCACCTCTTTGCGACATCGATCATCGCTTCGGCCACGCGATCGACTTCCGCGGGCGTGAGCTGCGAATGGATCGGCGGGCATACCTGCCGCGCGAGGTGCTTCTCGGCTTTGGGAAATGCGCTGGGTTTGAAGCCATGGCGATTGCGCATCACGGGCTGCAGGTGGCAGGGCGGATCGTAGATCGCACCGTTCTCGATCGCGTGGTCGTTCCAGAGCATGCGCCGGAATCGCCGTGCATCGAGGCCTTCGCGCAGCAGCAGGGGAAACTTGTAGTAGGAATGTCGGATTTCGGCGGGATGCGACGGGATCGTGAGCCACGGCTCGCCGGCAAGCCGGCCACGGTAGCGATCCACCATGCGGTTGCGGTGCGCGACGTTCTCGTCGAGGCGTTCAAGCTGGAAGGTGCCGAGCACGGCATTGATCTCCGCAAGGCACCAGTCGTTGCCGAAGACGGACACCTCGTCGTTCCGGCCCGCGCAGGCGCCATGGTGGCGCACCATGCGCGCGAAGCGCGCGAGCTGCGCGTTGGCCGTGGTGATCATCCCGCCGGTGCCCGTGGTCACCAGCTTGGTGGGATAGAAGGAGAAGCATGCAGTGGGTGCGAGGGTTCCCGCCTTGCGCGCGCCCCATGCCGCGCCATGGGCGTGCGCCGCGTCCGCGACGAGAAAGATGCCGCGCTCTTCGCAAGCCACGCGCAGCCGGTCGATGCCGGGATCGATACGACCCGCGATGTGGACCGCGATGATGCCCGCGGTGCGTGGCGTGATCTGGGCGAGCGCGTTGTCCGTGTCCATGCAGAAGGTCTCGGGATCCATGTCCGCGAGCACCGGAATGCCGCCCTCGGCGACCACCGCGCCCACCACGCCGATGAAATTGTTGGTGGGCAGGATCACCTCCCGGCCCGCGGCGCGGTGATAGCGCAAGGCGATCTGCAGCGCCGCCGTGCCGGTGCTGACGGCCACCGCATGCTCGGCTCCGACGTAGCCGCGGAATGCGCTTTCGAAACGTTCCGTCTGCGGTCCGAGGATGAGCCGGCCCGACGCAAGCACCTCTTCGATGGCCGCGACGATCCCGGGCAGGTCTTCTTCGGGGATCCGCGGCCGCGCCGCGGCGACCCTCTTCGCGCCGGCCGCACCCGCCAGGTCGTTCACTTGCGCTTGCCCGCGCTTTCCTGGGCGCGCATCAGCTCGCGCAGCTCCGAGACCGACGGCGGGCCGAAGCGCGCACGCAGCACATGGCCGTCGGCATCCGTGATGAAGGAGGCCGGGACCGCATCCATCTTCAGGTTCGCCATGACCGCGGCCTTCACCGATGCGATCTCCCGCTGCGTGGCATCGGCGAGCAGCACGTACGGGGTGTGGTTCGCCGCCGCCCATGCCCTCAGCTGGTCGGGACGATCCTTCTCGTCGTAGGGCAGGCCGTACATGGCGAGCTCTTCCGGCTTGAAGACGGAGCGAAGGTAGGTGAGCTGCGGGATCTCGGACTTGCAAGCGGTGCACCACGTCGCCATCGTCGAGTCGAGCACGAGCCTGGGCCGGGGCGCTTCGGCACCGCGGCCGACCTGGAGCTTGCCGTCCTGGCCGGCGACGATCGGCCCTGCCGCGGCGGCGGCGAGCCACGTGGAAGCGGCGAGCACTCCCGCGAGAATGGAACAAGCCTTCATGGTTTCGAAGCCTTCAGCGAAGCCGCGCGAGGTCGCGTCTCGGCGGCGGATGTATGGAGCCCACCTTGTATGGCTTCATGGTAGCCGCTTTATGGTCGGGCGACTGCTGCGGATTCTCATACACCGTCACGAGAGTGCCCGCGGCGACCTTGCCGATTTCCTCGACCTTGCCGGAAGGCCATTTCACCTTGAGCCAGGCCACGCCCGGACGCTGCCCGATGCCCACCAGCGTCGTGGGGCTGTTCTGCGCGGCGAGGCCCTCGCCGGCGCGGTGCTCGCGCACCAGGACCTGGCCGCCCAGGTCGACCATCATCACGGCGCCCACGGCGTCGCGATTCGACCAGTCCTTCGAGGGCTCCCCGGTCGCATTGCCGCCCACCAGCCGCACCGCGATCATCTTGTTCTCCTGCACGCCGCCCGAGGACTTGTCGCCCATCTGGTTGCGGTAGAGCTGGAACGTCGGGAAATTGGCGCTCGCCACGACGAGGTCGGGCCAGCCGTCGCGGTCGAAATCCAGCACCGCGAAGGAGCGCCCGTCGCCCGGATCGTCCAGGCCGCTGATGCCCGAGATGTTGGTGAAGTCCTTGCCGCCCTTGCTGAGGAAGAACGAATCGCGTTCGTTGCCGCTGAGCGATGCGCCGCCCTGCGTGCGGCGGTCGAGCGGAAGCGCGTTCCAGTCCAGGATCGCATCGGAATGGTGGAAGGTCGAGAATCCGTTTTTTTTCTGGGAGCGCACGACCGTGCGCCAGAAGTCACTTCAAAGGTCGAAGTCTGTCTCGAACTGCTTCGGCGCCGAGTAGTACCCGGAGAGCGAGAAGATGTCGAGCCAGCCGTCGTTGTTCAAGTCGACCAGCTGGGAGCCATAGTCCCAGCCCGATTGCTCCACCATGAGCTTCGGGGCGGATGCGCCCGAGGTCTTCACGAGCTTGCCGGGCTCGTTGCGGTAGAGCGCGTTGCCCGCGGCCATCACGGCGAAGTGCGGGTCCGCATCGGGGAGCTGCGAGAGGATCCGCCGCCCCGCCTTGCTCGACATCGCCGCCATGTAGAGGTCGGGGCGCCCATCGCCGTCGTAGTCGCCCCAGGTCGCGCCCATGCCGAAGCGCGGCTCGGTGAGGCCTTCCTGCGTCGTCACGTCCTCGAACTTGCCGCCGCCCAGGTTGTGGAAGAGGACCGGCGGCGAGTAGTCGTTGGCGAGGAAGACGTCGGGCTTGCCGTCGCCGTCGTAGTCGCTCCACGTCGCCTGGTAGGTGTTCTTGTAGACGGCGAGCGCGGAATCCCGCACGACCTCGAAATGGCCGTGGCCCACGTTGTGCAGCAGCACGTTGGGCGGGCCGGCAAGGTTGGTGAAGGGGCTATCCATCTTCGCCATCGCGGCCTGCAGGTGCTCGACCTCGTCCTTCGGCAGGTAGGGCATGATCGCTTCGGCATTGAAGCGCCCGTACTCCCAATACCCGATGTTCGACGCGTAGGTCGCGAGATACACGTCGAGCAGCCCGTCGCCGTCGTAGTCCACCGCGCTCACGGACGAAACGAGGAACGGAAGGCCGCCCTGGATCCAGTCGCTGCGGTCGACGAACTTGCCGTCCTCCCAGTGCATGTACACGCTGCGCGAGAGAGTGCGGCCGATGATCACGTCCAGGTGCCCGTCGTTGTCGAAGTCCGCGAAGATCGCCGACGAGCTGTGGCCCTCGAGGTCCAGCCCCAGCTTCGCGCCGATCTCCTCGAATGTCCCGTCTCCCTTGTTGCGGAAGAAGAGGTTCTTGCCGTAGTCGTTCAGGAGATAGATGTCGTCGAACCCGTCGCCGTCGAGGTCCACGACCGCGACTCCGGGGTGGCGGTCCACCGCGTCGAGGGTGAAGTGCGGGTGCGGGGCCTTCTTCTCCTTCGCCTGGAGCCACTGGATGCGCAGCTCCTCGTGGATCGAGCGCCGTGCCCGCGCGGCGACTTCGGGCGGAACGACCTCGTCCATCACCTCGCCGAAGAGAAGCTCGTTACGCTCCCAGGTGTTGAACTTCACGGTGCGCCACTCGTAGATCTTCCACGCGTTGGCCGAGCTTGGGTCCGCGCCCGGCTCCTTCCGCCAGCGAACCTCGTTCAGCACCTTCATCCAGATCCAGCCCCCGGACTTGAGGCGCCCCACGCCCTGGAAGGCGAGGCTCATCTCGAAGCGGTCATGGGAATCGTCGAGGAACCTGGCCTTCACCGCCTTGAACTCGGTCCATGGGAAGTTCACGTAGTCGACCTTGTCCATGAACGCCCGCCAGAGCTGCAGGTTCGCCGCGGGCTGCGTGGACTCGGGCGCGAGCTTCCAGTCCGGCGTCTCGATGCCGGTATCGGAGACCTTGTGCATGCCCTCGGGCCCCGCGACCGGAACGATGTCGACGACCTTGACCTGGGGCTCGAAGAGCGACTGGCTTGGCGGATCGGGCAGGCGCAGGTTGTTCAGGCTCGCCGACAGGATCTTGAACTGCGGCGTGATCTGGAAGATCAGCTCCTCGCCTTCGGCCATCGTGGTCCATGGGCCGCGGGTCTCCCTGTAAGGATCGACCACGCCGGTGGCCCGCAACGTTCCATAGGCGCCGAGCAGGAACGCGCCGGCGAGCAGCACGGCAAACGCATGGCGGGCGAAAGCCGGAACCGGCAGGAGCGGCCGGCGCAGCGCGAGCCAGAGGCCGATGGCGAGGAGGGCTACGTCGAAGGCGGCGATCACCGCGATCGAAAGCTGCGAGGAGATGTGCTCGTCGGGCGAGAAGAGCTTCTCGAGGGACCACTTGTTGAGGGCGAGCCCGACCAGGATCAACAGGATGCCCAGGGCCAGTGCGCCTTTTCCGGAAACCCTTCGCGCCTCGACCGATTCGCCCGCCGCCATTCCCATCCCTTGAAAATCCAGATCCCGCGAGGGTCTATCGTACCCACATCCCGCGCCATGTTCAAAGGATGCGCGATTCACATTTGGTTACGGATTCAGAACGACGTGCGATAGGCCGGAAAGAAATTCCTCGCCGGTGTGCCTGCGCGCACCACCAGATCGTCGTATCGCGCGCGATCGAGGATTCGCCCGCAGAAATACGCCGTGCGCGTTCCTGTCGCCCAGCCGCGCTTGAACCGGGCGAGGCCTTCGGGGCTCGCGACCTCGGTGCCGGAGACGCCGCCGAAGGAGCACCAGCGCACCTTGCCCACGAAATGCGACAGGGCGAACCAGTAGAGCGCATAGGGCGCGCCGAGCTGGTAGCCGTCCGGGGTGAATGCGAGGACATGGCCATATGCCACGTCCTCGTGCTGGAACCAGAGCTGCGCGCCCACGGGCACGCCGCGGTGTGTCGCGCGCACGACCACCGCGCCGGGAAGCGATAGCTGCGCGGCGAAGGCACGCGGCGAGAAGGCGCGAATCCCCGAGGCCTCGTGCCTTGCGACGAGCCAGTGGTGCAAGCCGAGCCACTCGTCGAGGTATCCCGCGGGATCGGCGACCACCTCGGCATCGACATCGCGTAACGCCTTGCGGGCGTACTTGCGGTGGTGCCGCGAGACGCTTTCTTCCAGCGGCACATGCATGTCGGTGAAGAAGTGCTGCTTGAACGGCGTGACGACGTCGCGGAACGCATCCCTCAGCAGCGCCTCGTCGTGGGCGCCGAACGGATCGGGCACCGCGCAGGCGCTCACGATTCGCCCCTCGAGTGCATCGAGGTCCTCGCGCAGGCTTCGCCAATCGCGGCAAAAGAGGAGCGGGTAGCATCCCATCGCATCGCTCGCGCCGCCCTTCGCAACCGGGCGTTCGAGCATCCAGCCACCGCTGCGGGTGAGCTCGAGCGGAGTGCCGAATTCCGCGAGCGATCGGGCATAGCCCGGGTGGGCGTAACCCGTGGGGGATGTCTGCAAGGTATGCCGATTTTACGGGAGGAAACCGCCATGGACGCGCGGTGGTCCAACGCCGGATGCTGATCGCTCCCACCGCCCGCGGGCTTTACTGCGCCGCGGGTGATTTCCATATCGACCCCTGGCAGCCCGTGGACCGCGCCGTGATCACGCACGCGCACGGCGATCACGCGCGACCCGGAAGCGCGGCGTATCTTTCAGCGCGCTGCGGGTTGCCGGTACTGCGCACGCGCCTGGGCGACGATGCGCGCATCGAGGGCCTCGAGTACGGCGAGGAACGCGCGATGGGCGGCGTGAAGGTCTCGCTTCATCCCGCGGGCCACGTGCTCGGATCGAGCCAGGTGCGTGTCGAGGCAGCCGGCGAGGTCTGGGTGGTCTCGGGCGACTACAAGCTCGATCCCGATCCCACCTGCGAGCCTTTCGAGCCGGTGCGCTGCGACACGTTCGTCACCGAATCCACCTTCGGCCTGCCGATCTACCGCTGGCGCACGCCCGCGGAAATCTTCGCGGAAGTGGATGCATGGTGGCGGAAGAACGCGGCCGAAGCTCGCGCGAGCGTCCTCTTCGGCTACGCCTTCGGCAAGGCGCAGCGCATCCTCGCTTCGGTCGACGCTTCCATCGGACCCATCGTCGTGCACGGCGCCGTCGACGTGCTCGACCGCGGCTATCGCGAGTGCGGCGTGAAGTTGCCGGAAACGCGGATGGTCACGGACTTCGAGGCGAAGCACGACTTCGCGGGCGCCCTGGTGGTCGCCCCGCCCTCCGCGCAGGGCACGCCGTGGCTGAAGCGCTTCGGCGACTACTCGGACGCGTTCGCGTCGGGATGGATGGCGATCCGTGGTGCGCGCCGCCGCCGGGCCGTGGACAAGGGCTTCGTCCTCTCCGACCACGCCGACTGGCCGAGCCTTGACCGTGCCATCGCGGCCACGGGCGCGCAGAGAATCTTCGTGACCCACGGCCACACCGCCCCGCTGGTGCGGTGGCTCCAGGAAAAGGGCCTCGAGGCGCACACGATGAAGACGCAGTTCGAGGGCGAAGCCGGCTCTGAAGAGGCGGGCGCTTGAAAACCTCGCGTCACGCCGCATGAAGAAATTCGCGGCACTCTTCGAGGCGATCGATTCGTCGACCAGCACGAAGGCGAAGACCCAGGCGCTCGCGGAGTATTTTCGCAGCGTCGATGCGAAGGATGCGGCGTGGGCCGCATGGTTCCTCACCGGTCACCGTCCGCGGCAGGCGGTCCCGACGCGCCGCATGGTTGCGTGGGCCGCGGACATGGCGGCGTTGCCGCCCTGGCTTTTCGAGGAAGCGTACGACGCGGTCGGGGATCTCGCCGAGACCATTGCCCTCATCCTGCCGCCCGCCATGAACGAGAGCGACCTGCCGCTGGCCGCGTGGGTCGAGGAGCGCCTGGTGCCGTTGCGCGACCTCGGGGAAGCCGAGCAGCGCGCGCGCCTCGAGTCCTATTGGCGCGAGCTGGACGGCACCCGGCGTTTCGTCTTCAACAAGCTCATCACCGGGAATTTCCGCGTCGGCGTCTCGGCGCTCCTCGTGATGCGTGCCATCGCGCAGGCCTTCGGCGTGGACGCCAAGGTCATCGCGCACCGGCTCGCCGGCGAATGGGCGCCGTCGGAAGCGATGTGGCGCGGTCTTGCCGGCGAGGCCTCGTTCGAGGCGGACCGCGCCCATCCGTACCCGTTCTTCCTCGCGCACCCGCTGGAGGGCGCACCCGAGGCACTGGGCCCGCGGGACGAGTGGCTGGCCGAGTGGAAATGGGATGGCATCCGCGCGCAGCTGATCCGCCGCGGCGACGTGACGGCGCTCTGGTCGCGCGGCGACGAGCCCATCGCCCACCAGTTTCCGGAGATCATGGCCGACAGCGTGAAGCTGCCCCACCTCGTGATCGACGGCGAGATCCTCGCCTGGAAGGACGGGCGCGTGATGCCGTTCGCGGCCTTGCAGAAGCGCCTCGGCCGCAAGAATCCCGGAAAGAAGGTGATGGCCGATTCGCCGGTCATCTTCCTCGCATTCGACCTCCTGGAATTCGAGGGCGAGGATTGGCGCACCCGGCCGCTCGCGGAGCGGCGTGCGAAGCTTTCCGACGCGATCCACGCGATTCCGGGCGGCAGCGCGTTCGATACGTCATCGCAGGTTCGCGCGCCCACCTGGGAGACGCTCGCGCTGGCCCGCGCGCAAAGCCGCGAGATGGGAACCGAAGGCCTCATGCTGAAGCGCCTCTCGTCCGCCTATGGCGTGGGCCGGCCGCGCGGCGACTGGTGGAAGTGGAAGATCGAGCCGTACACGCTCGATGCCGTGCTGATCTATGCGCAGAAAGGGCACGGCAAGCGCGCGAGCCTCTATACCGACTACACCTTCGGCATCTGGAGGGCGGGTGAGCTGGTGCCCTTCGCGAAGGCCTATTCGGGCCTCACCGACGAGGAGATCCGCGAGGTGGACGCCTTCATCCGGCGCAACACGCTCGAACGCTTCGGCCCGGTGCGCACCGTGAAGCCCGAGCTCGTCTTCGAGCTGGGCTTCGAGGGCATCCAGCGCTCGACCCGCCACAAGTCCGGGATCGCCGTGCGCTTTCCGCGGATGCTGCGCATGCGCAAGGACAAGGGCATCGCCGAGGCCAATACGCTGGAAGACGCGCTCGAACTGGCGCGCCTATAATCGTTGGATGGCCGCCGTGACGCCCACCAAGACAGCCGATCGCAAGCTCCAGCTGAAGGAAGTGCTCGACTGGATGATCGAGGACGGGCTGGTGGATGCGCCCACCGCCGCGAGGCTCGTGCAGGAAGCGCGCCTGCGCGCCACTCAACGCCACCCGATCGTCACCGTCTCCGAGGCGCGCCTGCGCGCCGTGAAGGCGCCCAACGCGATGCTCACGGCGCCCTTCGTGACCGAATGGCTCGCCGGGCGCGTACGCATGGCCTTCTACCACATCGATCCCCTGAAGATCGACCTGAAGGCCGTGACGCAGGTGATGAGCTCGGACTACGCGGCCAAGCGCGGCATCCTGCCCGTGGAGGTGAAGGGCAGCGATGTCACGATCGCCGTGGGCGAGCCGTTCGTGACGGGCTGGGAGGCGGAGCTTTCGCAGATGCTGCGCCTCACGATCAAGCGCGTGCTCTCCAACCCGGCCGACATCGAGCGCTACCAGGGCGAGTTCTTCAACCTGGCGCGGAGCATGAAGCGCGCCGAAGGCGACGGCGTCGCGACCACCCATGGGCTCTCG
The DNA here is from genome assembly GCA_036271595.1 of Usitatibacter sp. GTDB lineage: Bacteria > Pseudomonadota > Gammaproteobacteria > Burkholderiales > Usitatibacteraceae > Usitatibacter. The sequence goes on along the minus strand of DATBAI010000076.1, from coordinate 21,052 downwards.
AATTTCGAGCAGCTGGTCGAGCTCGGCAAGGCCGGCCGCCAGCTGGACGCGAACGACCACCACATCGTCCACCTCGTGGATTGGCTGTGGCAGTACGCTTTCGACCAGCGTGCGAGCGACATCCACGTGGAGCCGCGGCGCGACGCGGGGATCCTGCGCTTCCGCATCGATGGCGTGCTGCACGAGGTCTACCAGGTGCCGTACTCGGTGCTGGTCGCGATGACCGCGCGCATCAAGATCCTCGGGCGCATGGACGTGGTCGAGAAGCGCCGACCGCAGGATGGGCGCATCAAGACGCGCATGCCCGACGGCGAGGAGATCGAGCTGCGCCTGTCGACGCTTCCGACCGCGCACGGCGAGAAGCTGGTGATGCGCATCTTCGACCCCGAAGTGCTGATGCGCGACTTCAAGGACCTCGGCTTCACCCAGGACGAGCACGAGGTCTGGCAGAACCTCATCAAGCAGCCCGGCGGGATCGTGCTCGTGACCGGCCCCACGGGCTCGGGCAAGACCACGACGCTCTACACGACGTTGAAGCAGATCGCCACGCCCGACGTGAACGTCTGCACCATCGAGGACCCGATCGAGATGATCGACCCTCGCGTGAACCAGATGCAGGTGCAGACCGAGATCGACCTCACCTTCGCCGCCGGCGTGCGCGCCCTCATGCGCCAGGACCCGGACATCATCATGATCGGCGAGATTCGCGACGGCGAGACCGCCGACATGGCGATCCAGGCGGCGCTCACCGGCCACCTCGTGCTCTCGACGCTGCACACCAACGACGCGCCCTCGTCGATCTCGCGCCTCCTGGACCTGGGCGCCCCCGCCTACCTGCTCAATTCCTCGCTCAACGGGATCATGGCCCAGCGCCTGGTGCGCACCCTCTGCCCCGATTGCAAGGAGAAGACGCCTTTCAAGCGCGAGGACGAGCATCGCCTCTGGGATAGCCTCTGCACCCCATTCAAGGCGCCGCCGCCCGAGCACATCTACCGGCCGGTGGGCTGCCTCGAGTGCCGCAATACCGGTTACCGGGGTCGCGTCGGCATCTACGAGATCATGCAGATGTCCCGCGAGATCCGTAGGCTCGTGAGCGACCAGACCGACATCGTCGCGCTCACCCAGGCGGCCTACAAGGGCGGCATGCGGCCGCTGCGCGTATCGGGCGCGGCGAAGATCGCGCAGGGCCTCACGACCTTCGAGGAAGTCCTCAAGTCCGCTCCCTTGCCGTAAAGATCGCGCTCGCCCTGGTAGCCGTGGCGCTCCTCGTGTTCGCCGCGGGCTGGGCGTGGCTGCACGCCTCCCTTCCGAAGATCGACGGCGAGGCGACGGCGCACGGCCTCATCGCGCCCGTCGAGCTCCTGCGCGATCGCGAGGGCGTGCCGCACATCCTCGCGATGAACGAGCACGACGGCTGGTTCGCCATGGGCTACGCCCATGCGCAGGATCGCCTCTGGCAGATGGAGTTCCAGCGGCGGGTCGCCCAGGGAAGGCTCTCCGAAGTCCTCGGCGAGAAATCCTACGACGTCGATCGCCTCATGCGAACGCTCGGCCTCGCGCGCCTCGCCGGGCGGATCGTCGCAAGGCTGGATGCGCCGACGCGTGCAAGCCTGGAGGCCTACGCCGCCGGAGTGAACGCGTTCCTCGCCTCGAAGCCGGTGCTCCCGGTCGAGTTCCAGGTCTTCGGCGTGAAGCCCGACGCCTGGAAGCCGGCGGACACGATGGGATGGCTCCTCGTGATGTCGTGGGACCTCTCCTCGAACTGGCGCACCGAGCTCGCGCGGCTTCGCTTCGCCGCCGCTTTGGGCCGCGAGCGCGCGCAGGAGCTGATGCCGCCCTATCCTGGCGACCCGCCGTACGCGCTGCCCGATTTCAAGTCGCTCTACGCCGGGCTGGCGCCCTCGGCGAACGCGATGCTCGCCGCCCTGCCGACGCACGAGGAAGCGGTCGGGTCCAACAACTGGGTCGTGGACGGCACGCTCACCGCGACGGGCAAGCCGCTCCTCGCGAACGACCCGCATCTCGGCCTGCAAACGCCGTCGCTCTGGTACCTCGCGCACATCTCGACGCCCAACGGCAACGTGGTGGGCGGGACCCTCCCGGGAGTGCCCTTCGTGGTCCTGGGCCGCAACGACGACGTCGCCTGGTCGATGACGACGACCAACAGCGACACGCAGGACCTCTTCGTGGAGAAGGTGGCCGACGGCGATCCGGGAAGCTACGTGACTCCTACCGGGACGGCGCGCTTCGAGGTGCGCGAGGAAGTGATCCGCGTGAAGGACGAAGAGCGCCGCATCAAGGTGCGCTCGACTCGCCACGGCCCGGTGATCTCGGACGTCGTGAAGGCAGCCGCCGATGCGCTGCCCAAGGACCGCGTCATCGCGCTCGCATGGGCCGCGCTCACCGACGACAATACGGTCGCGCGTGCCGGGTTCGCGCTGGACCGCGCGACGAGCGGCGCCGGAATCGTCGCGGCGCTGCGCGACTTCACGTCGCCGCACCAGAACGTCGTATACGCCGATCGCGAGGGCCACGTGGGGTTCATCGCGGCGGCCCGCGTGCCGGTGCGCCGCGCCGACAACGAGGCCATGGGCCGCGTGCCGGTGCCCGGCTGGGATGCGAAGTACGACTGGCAGGGCTTCATCCCGTTCGAGGAGCTGCCGCAGTATCGGGACCCGCCGACGCACCATATCGTGACGGCCAACCACAAGATCACTCCGCCCGGCTACGCTCCCTTCATCTCGGTCGATTGGTTCCCGCCGTACCGGGCCGATCGCATCGAGGCGATGCTGGCGGCGCAACCGAAGCATTCGATCGAAAGCTTCCAGCGGATGCAGGCCGACGTGCAGTCGCAGCTCGCGCTGCAGATGCTGCCGTTCGCGCGCGACGCGAAGCCCGAGACTCGCCTGGGGCGCGAGGCGCAAGCGATGCTCACGGGGTGGAACGGCGAGATGACGCGCGATTCACAGGCGCCGCTCGTGTTCTCCGCGTGGTACCGCGAGCTCACGCGCCTCGTCTATGCCGACGAGCTGGGCCCGATGTTCGCGACCGCCTGGGAGCAGCGGCTGCCCTTCATGCTCTCGGTCCTGAAGGGCGAGAACGGAATGGGCCACTGGTGCGACAACGTGAACACGCCGGGCGTGGAGAGCTGCACGCAACTCACGGCGAGGGCATTCGACCTCGCCGCGGAGGACCTCGGCGAGCGTCTCGGCAAGCCCGCGGGCTGGCTCTGGGGCCGGGCGCACTACGCCGCGGGCGACCACCGGCCCTTCGGCTTCGTGCCCTTCCTGGCGCGTTTCTTCAACGTGGACCCGGAGACGCCCGGCGATTCCTACACCGTCGACGTGGGCCACTACATCATCGCCGACGAGGCGCGACCCTTCGCCAACCGCCACGCGCCGAGCATGCGGGCGATCTACGACCTCGCCGACCTGGACCGTTCGCTCTTCATGCAGTCCACCGGGCAGTCCGGCAACGTGATGTCGCCCTGGTACGCCAACCTGGCCGAGCGCTGGGCACGCGTCGAGTACATCACGATCCCCGTGCGCCGCGAGGCGATCGCGGCGGAGCATCGGCTCCTGCTGAATCCCTGAGGGGCTCGCCCAGCAGCTCGCGGGTCATCGCCGATTCGCGCGCGTAGAAGCCCTCGGTGTGGAAGGTGTCCGGCATCCGGTAGTGCTCGTAGTCGAGGTGGTGGCACACCTCGTGCAGCAGGGTTCGCAGGAACGTGCGGAACTTCACCACCTGCACGCGCTGCGCAGTGCGCATCCAGACGGTGATGCACGCCTTGCCGCCGGTCACTTCGTCCGGATCGTAGAGGCCCTGCAGCTCGCCCCCGGAGTTGGCGGGGCGGCGCTCCATGACGCGGACCGCCACGGGCGGCGCGGCCAGGCGTGCGTTGATGCCATCCACCAGCGCCTGGCACGCGCGTTCGACGCCGGCGCGGTCGCCCGTTGCGAGGATCGGCTCGAGGGATTTCGCGAGCGGCACCAGCGAGGTTACGTCCGGGATCTCGACGCGGCGCAGCGCGTCGCTCCTGCGGTAAGTGCGCTTCTGGTCCGCGTCGAGGTTGTCGTAGTAGGCGAATCGGGCCACGGTCGAGTTTCCTGCGTGTCCATTGTCCCCGAAACCCTCGCGATCATGAAACAATCTCGCATGGCGGAGATCCAGCGGGTCGCGGGGACGGCCGCGCTCATCGCGCTCGCGGCGCTCGCCGCGGGCTGCGCGAGCGTCGACAAGCCGGCCCCCGTCCTGGGAGGGAGCCCCCGCCTCGTCGTCGTCCTCGTGGTCGATGGCCTTCCCGAGCGCCAGGTGGTCGACTACCGCGACCAGCTTTCTCCCGACGGCCTCGAGCGCTTCTTTACTCGCGGCGCCTGGTTCACCAACGCACGCTACGACTACGCGACCACCGACACTTGCGCCGGGCACGCGACGCTCTTCACGGGCGCGGACCCGGCGAAGAGCGGCATGATCTCCAACGAATGGGTCGATCCCGCGAGTGGGCGCCTGGAAGGCTGCGTCGACGACCCCGCGGCGGGCTATGTGGGGGCGGGCGACGGGAAAGGGCTTGGCGCGAGCCCGCGCAACCTGCGCGTGGATACCCTGGGGGACGCGATGAAGCTTGCCGATGCGCGCTCCCGGGTGATTGCGATCGCCGGCAAGCCCCGCAGCGCCGTGATGGCGGCCGGCAAGCGCGGCACGGCGTACATCCTCCTCGAGCGCCATGGTGCGTTCGCTTCCACGCGCTACTACATGCCGGAGCTTCCGCAATGGGCTGCCGAGTTCAACGCCGGGAAGCCCGCCGATCGCTACTTCGGCGTGGAGTGGCGGGCGCTCCTCGCGGATGCGGCGTACTCGCGCTCCCTTCCGGACGATCGCGCCTGGTATCCGAAGGGCGGAAAGCTGCCGCGCAAGATGGGCGAGGGCGAACGCTCGCCGGGGCCCGCGTACTACCGGGCGATGATGGAGAGCCCGTTCGCCGACGACCTCGAGCTTGCCTTCGCGCGCGCTGCCATCGCGGGCGAGAGCCTCGGGCGCGGCGCCGCGCCGGACCTCCTCGTGGTCTCTCTCTCCGCGCATGACGGCCTCAACCATGCTTACGGCGCCGAGTCGCGCATCTCGCACGACCACGTGCTCCAGCTGGACCGGATGATCGCCGAATTCCTCGGGGACCTCGACGTCACCGTCGGGCGCGAGAACTACATGGCGGTCCTTACCGCCGACCACGGCTTCATGCCGGCGCCCGAGTACAGCCGCTCGCTCGGCCGCGATGCCGGGCGTGTCGCCTTCGGCCCTTTCATCGCGCACGTGAACGCGGCGCTTGCGAAGCGGCACGGCGAGGGAAGGTGGGTCGCGCGTTGGTCGGCCCAGGGCCTTCTCCTCAACCGCGAGCTGGCGAAGGCGAAGGGCGTGGACATCGATGCGCTTGCGCACGAGGCGCGCGAGGCGGCGCTCGCCGAGCCGGGTGTGGCCGCCGCATACATTCGCGCCGAGATCGAGAACGACGCGCGGGTGGGCGCGCCTTCGTTCGAAGCGGTGGTGCGTTCCTACGATCGCGAGCGCTCGCCGGACGTGGCGATCGTGCTCAAGCCCTGGTGGATGTGGGGCTCGGGCGCGATCGGAACGACGCACGGCTCGCCGTACGACTACGACACCAACGTCCCGCTGCTTTTCTACGGGCCGCCGTGGATCCTCCCGGAGCGCATCGACAAGCCGGTCGTCGTGACCGACCTCGTGCCCACGCTCGCCGCGCTCATGAAGGTGCCCGCGCCGCCCGGGGCGCTGGGCAAGCTCCTTCCGCTGGAGCTCACCCACCGGTGAAGCGGGACCTCGCGGGCGAAGCTTTCCTCGAGTCGTGGTTCGAGGCCAACGGCTGGCGCGCCTTCCCGTTCCAGCGCGAAGTCTGGCAGGCCTACCTGGAGGGCGAATCGGGCCTCGTGCACTCGGCGACCGGCAGCGGCAAGACGCTGGCCGCATGGCTGGGGCCGATCGCGCAGTGGATGGGCGAGGGCGGCGGGAGCACCGCGCCGGCGCTGCGCGTGCTGTGGATCACGCCGATGCGCGCGCTCGCCTCCGATACCGTGCTGTCCCTCGAGCGCGCGGTCGAGGGGCTCGGCATTCCGTGGACCGTGGGCCTTCGCACCGGCGACACTTCGAGCGGCGAACGCGCACGGCAAGCCAAGCGGCTTCCCTCGGCGCTCGTCACCACGCCCGAGAGCCTTTCGCTCATGCTCTCCAATGCCGATGGCCGCGAGAAGCTCTCGCAGCTGCGGCTCGTCGTCGTGGACGAGTGGCATGAGCTTCTCGGCAACAAGCGCGGCGTGATGACGGAGCTCGGCCTTGCGAGGCTCCGCAAGTGGAATCCGAAGCTGCAGGTCTGGGGATTGTCCGCGACCCTCGGGAACATCGAGGAAGCACTGTCGCGTCTGCTTGGGTGTCGGCCCGCGGATGCCGTCGCAGCGGCCGGGGTGGCCGGCAGGGTGGTCCGGGGGGTAAGCGACAAGCGAGTCATCATGGATACGCTCATCCCCGCGACGCTCGACAGGTTTCCATGGGCGGGGCACATCGGGCTTGCGATGCTGGACGACGTCGTGGAGGCGATCGAGTCGTCGCGCTCGACGCTCGTCTTCACCAACGTGCGCTCGCAGGCCGAGATCTGGTACCAGGGCTTGCTCGAGGCGAAGCCCGAATGGGCGGGGCTGATCGGCCTGCACCACGGCTCGCTCGACACCGACGTACGCAAGTGGGTCGAGGCCGGGCTGAAGGAGGGGCGCCTCAAGGCGGTCGTCGCGACGTCGAGCCTGGACCTCGGCGTCGACTTCTCGCCCGTGGAGCGCGTGCTCCAGATCGGAAGCCCCAAGGGCGTGGCGCGCCTGCTGCAGCGCGCCGGACGATCGGGCCACGCGCCGGGGCAGGCGAGCCGGATCACGTGCGCACCGTCGCACGCGCTCGAGTTCGTCGAGGCCGCGGCGGTGCGCCGTGCGGCGCTTGCCGGGCGCATCGAGTCGCGTGAGCCCGTGGACCGCCCGCTCGACCTCCTCACGCAGCACCTCGTTACCATCGCCGTGGGCGAGGGCTTCGAGGCCGAAGCGATGAAGGAAGAGGTGCGCGGCACCGTTGCCTTTCGCGACCTCGCCGACGCCGAATGGCAATGGGCGCTGGACTTCGTGACGCGAGGCGGCGACGCGCTCAAGGCCTATCCCGACTATCAGAAGGTAGTCCTGGGCGAGGACGGCTGGTACCGCGTGAAGGATGCGGCGATCGCGAAGCGCCACCGCATGTCCATCGGCACGATCGTCTCGGATGCGGCGGTGGACATCCGCTTTCGCAGCGGCAAGCGCCTGGGCAACGTCGAGGAATCGTTCATCGCGCGCCTCGCCAAGGGCGACAACTTCATCTTCGCGGGCCAGCAGCTGGAGTTCATCCGCGTGGAGAACATGACCGCGTACGTGCGCCCCGGAAAGCCAGGCTCGGCCGTGATCCCGCGCTGGGACGGCGGGCGCTGCCCCTTGTCCGGAGAGGTGTCCGACAGCATCCGGGAGTTGCTGGAGCTGCACGTGCAGGGCCGCGAAGACGAGCCGGAGCTGAAGGCGATCGCGCGGCTGCTGAAGCTCCAGCACTCGTGGTCGCGCATCCCGCGTCGAAGCGAGATGCTGGTCGAGCAGGTGCAGACGCGCGAAGGCCATCACATCTTCATGTATCCCTTCGAGGGCCGCTCGGTGCACCTGGGCCTCTCGGCGCTCCTCGCGTGGCGCATCTCGCGGCACCAGGCGGGCACGTTCTCGCTGGGCTTCACCGACTATGGGCTGGAGCTCCTCTGCCGCGAGCGCTTCGAGCTGATCCCGCTGCTGAAGGGCGGGCTGCTCTCCGCGGAGAATCTCCTCGAGGACATGCTGGCGAGCCTGAACGCGGCCGAGCTCACCAAGCGGCAATTCCGCGAGGTGGCGCGGGTCGCGGGGCTCGTGTTCCAGGGCTATCCGGGGCAGCCGAAGACCAATCGCCAGGTGCAGGCCACGAGCGGCCTCATCTACGAGGTGTTCGCGAGGTGGGACCCGGACAACCCGCTGCTGGGGCAGGCGCAGAAGGAGGTGCTCCAGCGCCAGCTCGAGTTCTCGCGGCTCGCGGCGGGGCTCGCGCGCATGCGCGATGCGCCGGTGCTGCTGCGCCAGACCCACAAGCCGTCGCCTTTCGCATTCCCCATCATGGTGAGCCGCTTCCGCGAGAAGCTCACCACCGAGAAGCTCGCCGATCGGGTGATGCGCATGCAGCTCGAGTACGACAAGGCGAGCGGCGTGCTTCCCGAAGCGCCCGGCTCGCAGTTGGACCTCCTGTGACCGAATGCACCGTCGCGGGCGAGACGCTCGTCCTGCTCGCGGAAAAGGCGATGTACTGGCCGGCACGCGGCGCGCTCTTCGTGGCCGACTTCCATTTGGGCAAGGCGGCGACCTTTCGGCGCGCGGGAATCGCGCTTCCGCCCGGAACGACGAGCGAGAACGTGGAGCGCCTGGGCCGCGCCATCGATCGCACCGGCGCGCGCGAGGTGATCTTTTTGGGCGATTTCCTGCACAGCGCCGACGGCCGTGCGGAGAGGACGCTGCGGCGCTTCGCCGCGTGGCGCGAGGCGCGCAAGGCGCTCGGCCTCACGCTGGTGCGCGGCAACCACGATCTCAAGGCGGGCGATCCACCCGAGGCGTGGAACATGCGCTGCATCGAAGCGGGCGAGCGCCTCGGCACATTCGTCTTGAACCATGAGCCGGGGGAGGCCAAGCGCGGCGGCTACGCGCTGGCCGGCCACATCCATCCCGCGGTGCGCCTTTCCGGCGAAGGCGAGACGCTGCGCCTGCCGTGTTTCTGGTTCGGTGCGCGCTGCGGCGTCCTTCCCGCCTTCGGCGCCTTCACGGGCAGCGCGGTCGTCTCTCCCCGCAGCGGCGACCAGGTCTTCGTCGTCGCCGAAGACCACGTGCTGAAGGTCGCGTGAAAAGGGGTCAGAGCCCTTTTTCGTCGAAAAAGGGGACAGGGCAATTCGGTGATTGGCCCAGCTGGGCGCTTTTCTTCGGAGGAACGCCCGCTTGCCGACACGCGGGTGCATGGACTTGGCTCCACGAGACGCATCGCAACCCGGAACTTGATCGCTTCCTTCTCTGGGCTCGGCGCGAAGTGGCAGCGCCGTGGGAGCGCAAGAAATCCGGGGCTCTCATACCGCGATAAATCGAAGTTGTTCTGTCCCCTTTTTCGGCGAAAAAGGGCTCTGACCCTCTACACATCGCCGAAGCGGGTGACGAAGGTGCCGAGCTTGCGGTCCTCGAGGAAGTGCTCGAGCGTGCGGCGGACCATCGCGAAGGCGAGCTGGTCCCAGGGAATTTCGGCGGCGGTGACGAGCTTCACCTCGAGGCTCTCGGGCCCGGGCGAGAAGTCGAGGTCGAGCAGGCGCGCCCGGAACATCATGTACACCTGGCTGATGCGCGGGATCGAATAGACGGTGTAGAGGTCTTCGATCTCGACGCGTGCGTTCGCTTCCTCGAGCGCTTCTCTTGCCGCGCCCTGGGCGGCCGACTCCTCGTTTTCCATGAAGCCCGCAGGCAGCGTCCAGAGACCGTAACGCGGCTCGATGGCACGCTTGCAGATGAGGATTCGATCGCCATACACAGGCAAGCAGCCCACCACGAGCTTCGGGTTCTGGTAGTGGACCGTGCCGCAGGCGTCGCACACCGCCCGGACCAGCGAATCGCCTTCGGGAACGCGGTGGGCAACCTCGGCGCCGCAGGAATTGCAGAACTTGATCAAGGGTTTGCAGGTGTCATCTGAAATTCGCGGCTTGCGACCGGACCCTCCAGTTATGCTACCATAACTCCATGAAATTTCACGACTTTTCGCTTCCGAAATGATCCGAGCCCTCCTCGCCGCCGCAATCCTCGCCGTCCCCGTTTCCTCGTTCGCCGCTTCGCCCGTCACGAGCATGCCCGCCCGCGTGCTCGAAGGCCCCCCAGCCGCACCGGTCACCTGGCGTGCTCCCAACCGCGTGCCCATCGACCTCGTTTCGCTCCCCGCGCCATCGCAGCAAAAGCTCGCGGCGGGTGCGACCAGCGCTCCGGGCCAGCCGCTCAAGATCGCCACGCACCAGGTGCTCGACAACGCGATCGCCATTCCGCATTGGTCCGCCGCGGCGGCAGGCTTCGTCGCCACGATCCGCGTGACGTCGGCGGGCGCCGCGGGCATCCGCACCCGTCTCGAGCTGGGCACCGTTCCCGGCTCCATCGAGGTACGCGCACAGGGTTCGGACTCGTCCGTCATCGAGTCCATGACGATCGATCCCACGCTCGGCAATACGCAGTGGACGCCGTGGACCGAAGGCGCCTCGCAGGTGATCGAGCTCTACAGCCCCGTGATGCCTTCCGCCAACGCGGTCTCGGTCTCCACCGTTTCGCACTTCACCGATTCGCCATTCACCACCAAGGCCGGGGCCTCGAGCTGCACCGTATCCGCGCAGTGCAGCACGGGTGACGCCACGCTCGATGGCGCGATCGCTCAGGCGCGCAATTCCGTGGCGAAGATGCTTTTCGCGACCTCCGAGGGGCAGTTCCTCTGCACCGCGACCCTCCTCGATAGCGCGAGCTTTCCGGCGCCCTTCCTCGTGACCGCGAACCACTGCATCTCCGATTCCAACGTCTCGGCCTCGCTCACGACCTTCTGGTTCTACCAGACGGCGAGTTGCGACGATGCCGGGGCGTTGCAACCCACGCAGGTGGCGGGCGGCTCGCAACTCGTGTTCACGAACTACAACGTGGACTCCACGCTCCTGCGCCTGAACCGCAGCCCGCCCACGGGCGTGGTGTACTCCGCCTGGAACAAGGCGCAGGTCGCGGCCAGCACGCCGTTCGTGAGCTTGAGCCATCCCAAGGGCGATGCCATGCGGCTCGCGCAGGGCATCGTGGCCCCGGCGCCGAACAACCTGCTCCGCATCGAGGATCGTCCCTACGACATGTATGGCGTCACGTTCACCAACGGCATCATCGAAGGCGGCTCCAGCGGCTCCGGAATCTTCGTCCTCAACAACGGCGCCCTGGAATTGCGCGGCGTGCTTACGGGCAGTACCGTCAGCAACGATCCCGGCGGCTTGAGCTGCACCGACCTGAACGAGTTCGGCCTCTACGACCGCTTCGAGGTGTTCGAGCCCGAGATCGACCAGTACCTCGCCGGCGCCGCGCGCACCGATGACGCGCCCAATCGCGCGCAGGATTTCTTCGGCCAGGCCGTGACCGACCCCAACGGCGTGGACAAGCCGCTGGACCAGCGGTCCTCGCCCCTCGTCTACACGGGCCGCAACATCGACTACGCGGGCGACATCGACGTGTACCGGTTCTTCGTCGCCGCCGGCACCACGGTGCACCTGTGGACCACGGGCACGACCGATACCGTGGGCTTGCTCATGGATTCGGCGGGTGCGCACATCGATTCGAACGACGACGAGACCTCCTCGAGCACCAACATGGGCATCACCGACACGCTGGCCGCGGGGACGTACTACGTCGCGGTGGGGGCCTGGGACCCCAACGGCACCGGCGGATACACGCTCAACCTCTCGGCGGCCTCCTCGACGCCCGCGACGCCGAATTACACCGACCTCTGGTGGGGAGGCGAGTCGGAATCCGGCTGGGGCCTCAACGTGAACCACCAGGGCGACGTGATTTTCGCCACGCTCTTCACCTACGACGCGTCCGGCGCTCCGATGTGGCTCGTCCTCGGGCGCGGTGAGCAGCAGGTCGACGGATCTTTCAGCGGCGCGATCTACCGCACCACCGGTTCGCCCTTCAACGCAACGCCCTGGAACCCCGCCAACGATGGCAATACCCAGGTCGGCACCATGACGCTGCGCTTCTCGTCGACGACCGCGGGCACGCTCTCGTACACGGTGAACGGCACGGCGGTCACCAAGCAGATCGTGCGCGAGCCGTTCGAGACGACGCTGCCAACCTGCACCTTCACGACCGCAGACCGCAGCACGGCGACCAACTACCAGGACCTCTGGTGGAACCCGAGCGAGTCGGGGTGGGGCGTGAACGTGACGCAGCACGGCGACGTGATCTTCGCGACGCTCTTCGACTACGACCTGAATGGCAATGGCGTGTGGTACGTGCTTTCCAACGCGCCGAAGACCGCGCCCGGCGTGTACAGCGGCGCGCTCTACCGCGTGACCGGGCCGGCCTTCAACACGAACCCCTGGACCGTCGCATCGGTCGCGGCCACGCCCATCGGGCAGATGACGTTCACCTTCGCGAGCGGCAATACGGGAACCCTCACGTATACCGTGAACGGGATCGCCGTGACCAAGTCGATCCAGCGCGAGGTCTTCGGGTCGCCGACCACTCAGTGCCAGTAACGCCGGACGCGAAAGACGGCGAAGCCCTCGTCGAGTCGATCGACCACGAGGGCATCGGCGTCGCGCATGTCGACGGCAAGGTCGTCTTCATCGATGGGGGCGTGACCGGGGAGCTCGTCGCCTTCAAACGCCGCCGAAGCCGCGGCCACTTCGATTTGGGCACGATGACGCAGGTGCTGCGCCCGAGTGCGCAGCGTGCCGTTCCGCGCTGCCGCTACTTCGGCATCTGCGGGGGTTGCGCCATGCAGCATGTCGAGGTCGCGGGGCAGGTCGCCGCGAAGCAACGCGTGCTGGAGGACAATCTCGCGCGGCTGGGCAAGGTGACCCCCGACCAGGTGCTGCCGCCCATCACGGGCGCCTCGTGGGGTTATCGCAATCGCGCGCGGCTCTCGATCCACTACGTGGCCAAGAAGGGCGGCGTCCTGGTGGGCTTCCACGAGCGCCGCTCGAGCTTCGTCGCGGACACCTCGTCATGCGAGGTGTTGCCGCCGCACGTCTCCGCACTCATCCCCGCGCTTCGCGAGATGTTCACCGCGATGAAGATCCGCGATCGCGTCCCGCAGCTGGAGCTTGCCGTGGGTGAGGATGTCACGGTCTTCGTGCTGCGCCATCTCGACCCCATTCCCGACGAAGACGCGAAGCGGCTTCGCGACTTCGCCGACGCGCATGGCATCCAGTGGTGGCTCCAGCCCAAGGGGCCCGATACCGCGCACCCGTGGCATCCGCTGCAGGCGCCGGCGCTCGACTACACGCTTCCCGAGTTCGGCTTGAGGCTGGGCTACCGGCCCACGGAGTTCACGCAGGTGAACGCCGGGGTGAACCGCGTGCTGGTGAAGCGCGCCGTGGACATGCTCGAGCCGCGACCCGGCGAGCGCGTGGGGGATCTCTTCTGCGGCATCGGGAACTTCACGCTCGCGCTCGCCACGCGCGGCGCGGCGGTGGTGGGAATGGAAGGATCGGCGGGATTGGTCGAGCGCGCGACCGAGAACGCGCGGCTGAACGGGCTCGAGTCCTCGGCCCGGTTCATCGCCTACGACCTCTACGCCGATGCCGAAGGAGCGCTCCAGCGCCTGGGCCGGATGGACAAGCTGCTTATCGATCCGCCGCGCGATGGCGCGCTCGAGATTTGCAAGGCGCTCGGAGACGATGGACCCAGGCGCATCGTGTACGTTTCGTGCAGCCCGGGCACCCTGGCGCGCGACGCGGGGGTGCTCGTGAACGTGAAGGGCTATCGCCTGGCGCGCGCCGGTGTGGTCAACATGTTTCCCCACACCGGGCACGTGGAATCGATCGCGCTCTTCGAGCGCTAGTCGCTGCTGCCCCCGGTGAGGCCGAGGAGGGCGAGCAGGTTCGCGAACACGTTGTAGATGTCCAGGTACAGGCTCAGCGTCGCGGTCACGTAGTTCGTCTCGCCGCCGGTCACGATCCGGTTCACGTCATAGAGCATGAAGGCGGAGAAGATGCCGATCGCGATGGTCGAAAGCGCGATCATGAGGCCGGGCATCTGCAGGAACACGTTCGCGATCATCGCCACCAGCAGCATGATGGCGCCGACGAACAGGAATTTCCCCATGCCCGAGAGATCGCGCTTCACCACGGTGGCCAGCGTGGCCATCGCCGTGAACACGATCGCGGTGCCGCCGAAGGCGAGCGCGATGAGAGTGACTCCGTTGGCGAGCCCCAGGATCGCGGTGAGGAGCGGCGACAGCATGACGCCCATGAAGAACGTGAACGCCAGCAGCAGCACGACGCCGAGCGAGCTATCGCGGTTGGCGTGAACGGCGAACATGAGGCCCCAGGCGCCGGCCAGGAACACCATCATGAACATCATCGGATGCGCGGCCATGTAGGGACCGAGGCGCATCGCGATACCGAGCCATGCGCCCGCGATCGTCGGCAGGAGCGACAGCGCGAGCAGCGCATATGTATTGCGAAGAACCCGGTTGCGGGACAGTTCGAGCGTCGGGGACGCTGGTTGCCGCATCAACGGCGTATCGGGTTGCATGGATCTCCTCGGCAGTCGGTGGCGATCGATATCGACCGCCTTGGTAGAGTATGGGACACCCAGTGGGTTTTCAAGTAGGCTGCGCTAGCGGGTAAAAGCTGTTTGGAATCAGGGTTGTAACAAGGGAAGGTTGGCCGAGCGGTTTAAGGCACCGGTCTTGGAGCTGGCCCGTCCTTGGCCAGCTCGGGGCGCACTAACCTTCAGGTTATGGGCGCACCAAAACCGGCTCCAGGGTTTCTGAAGGCGACGGAAGGTTGGCCGAGCGGTTTAAGGCACCGGTCTTGAAAACCGGCAGGGGTGAAGGCCCCTCGTGAGTTCGAATCTCACACCTTCCGCCATTTACCTGGAGGAAGGCGAACCTATTTCGTCTATGGAAAGGCGATGGAGGCCTCCGCCATGCTCAGCTATAACCACCGTAAAGCAAGCACGCCCTGGATCGCGCTATATCTGTCACCTCTACGGCTGATTTCGGAGAGGGATGGTTAGAACATCAGCCGATAGGATGTGCCGCGATTGTCCCTGCAATAGCCGTTGCCCGTCGTAAGCCCAGAGGTGACGTACTCGCACTCCATCGTGAAGCCCCCGCCGCAAACCACCACCGCCGAGCCTTTTCCCATGCCGGCCGCCACGCTCGATTGCGCAGTTCCGCTGGCAGCATTGTAGATGCCTCCCCATATCGCCCCACGAGGTAGCGTTGAATACTCTCCAGAGCAATGCTCACCGCTTGGAAGAGCGGCCGAGACTCCGCCCTGCGCGTGACCTTGGTAGTTGAAAGTCGCATGAATGACCGTGCCGGCGCTTAGGTCGTAGATCCGAGCTTCCTTGTTGATGTTGATGGCGCAGCCAGCCGTAGTCATGGCCAGAATCAGTGCAAGGGTACGCATTCGAATTCCGCCTCTTCTTGTCGCCAGGGCCCCGACCGCCCGGTTTGTTGCGCAGCCTACGCCTCCGTACCCCTGAACGTCGAGGTGCAGTCGGTACGCCGGGCGCTGTCCCGTGGAAAATTTCAGCAGGTCTGAGTGCCGATGACCAACTCCAGCCGAGTCCCATCCTCCGCAACCCCCTGGTCGGGCATATCACAAATCGATGAGTCTCCTAGCTCCGCATTGAATGACAGCGCGGCGGGTGGCGAGAAGAAGAAAGTTACCCGCCCACGAGTGCTTGTCTTGAACACGCAGACTCCGTCCAGGGAAACGCCCGCAGCTTTCAGAGCGTGGTGGGTATTGTCGAGCTCGTGGGCGAACGATGCGACGTGCCGGGCCTCCTTCTCAGCCTTTACCCACGGAACCGCCCCGGACCTAGTCCAAACCATGCGGTGTTGTTCGGCCCCGGTCCTTACGCCGCCTTCCGAGACAATGCGAAAGCCAGCGCGGCCGTAAAAGCGAATTGCACCGGCGTTATTTTCGGCCACGTCCAGGCTAATCACGTCGTGCTCCGATTGGAGGTGAGCCATCAAATCCGAGCCGTGCCGCAACCCTCGAGACGCGATGTAGAAATGAAAGAGATGCCCGTTGTAAACAAACGAGAAGCCCTCGAGCCTCTTGGCCCGGAGACCTAGTCGAGCATGCTGGGGAAGCCGTTCGACCATCATCCGAACAAGGGCACCTTGCTCCTGGACCCAGTCGCGAGTGGCGCCTGGGTGACCAGCAGGGTAAGCCTCATGGTAGAGGTCGAGGATCGCTTCCGTATCCGCCTCGTTTGCGGCGCGAATCGTGAGGCAATCCTCGTTGGGTCCCATCATCGGCCGGTGCCACTCGATACATGACCGAGGAAGAGACGATGCCAATGACTCCGCTGCAGCTGGAGGTAATCGAGCAGGTTCTGATGCAACGATTGGGCGATCAGATCCATTGAGAAGTCGCTAAGGTCATAGGTTGAGCGAACCGATTTGCCGCGGTCATTGCGGGCCGCCCGGCGCCTGAAGGGCGATTTCAGCTTCAGCGCTTTCCGATCGCATCGTCCAGTGAGCAGATCACAGAGGGCCCGTCGGGACGCTTGGCCGTCGCCACGCAGACTTGGCGTTTCCATCGATCCCAAACTCTCGGGCCGCCTTCGGCCTCGGCGGGCATCGGGGTAAACCTCGTCAGGTAGGCCATTACCAGCAGCGCGCAGCAGGCCAAGCCAAACCACAACCACTGCAGCATTCGGGGCACGCGCGAAGCTCCTTTGCTTGGGGGCGGTGCGAATCAGGCCTTCTTAGGCACGGCGCGGGTCTCCACGATCAGCGCGATAACACTGTCGCGTTTCATTCCGGAGGCTGCTCCACTCGGATCGGCCGGGAGTCAGGAAATCGATCTTTCATCGCGAGGTACAGCAACCTAGACGCCTCGAGTATGGGCGATTCGTTGTTTTCGCAACCATGGATCACGTTTTCAAGGGCCTGCTCAATCTCGATTATGAGCCGGCCTCCCGCGGCGAGGGCAGCGTCCCGGACCGTCACGACGCTCTCGGGCTCGCGGGCGTGGCCCGCTTCCTCGAGGCGGTCGTTCTTTTTCCCTAGGCGGGAATTCAACGTCTCAACGTGTCCGAACAGGTCGCGCTGTTCCCATTGAACACGATGCAATGCTTGGAAGGCCTCGATGCTAGGAGTGTCTTCGAACAGGAACGTCAGCGGCTTGAAGTCGAACCTGAAGTCGCTAGGCTGAAAGAACAGAACGGGGCGGAAGATCATCCAGGTAGGACGCCCGGGCGCTGCAGTGTTGCAGCGTCGCAGTTCTTCGTGCACTCCGGTCCGCAGCGTGCGCAGGTCGATATACGTCTGCCCCAACGTTGCCATGGCGAAGTTTCCCGCGGCATAGTGATCGCGACGCCGGGCGCGGTCCTGCAGATAGAGGTTCGCTGCGAACGCAGCGCCCGCGCCGACCAATGTGGCCAGCGCGGTCCTCCAGAACTCCGACCAATAGGTCGATCCGCTCGCCAAATAGAACGGTGGCACGCCAAGTAGGGGCGGCAGGCCCAGCAGCAGGATTGCGAGGGACGCGATGAATAACCGCATGGCGTGAGAGCCTACCCCGGTTCACTTCGAGTTGTCGATTTCGCGGACTATCCGTCTGTCTTGGATTTCCAGCAGGGGGCCTGCCGTCTCGCGAGAGCGAATCGGCCCTTCTTTCAGACGTGCGACACCCAAGGGAGGCTTCGACGCGACGACTACGACCGATGGACCGGTCGTCGGATGGTCCATGCGAGCGCGATACTCGATGCCGGCCTTGTCGAACGCTTCACGCAGCTGCTCGGCGCGTCGTAACTGATAGCTTGGCCAGTGACGTGGATTCCTGCTGCTTCGAACGCTGCGCGCAACAAGCGCGCATAGTTCTCGCACTCCGGATCCAAGTTCCAGTTCAACTCAACTGAGAACCTCCTCGTACCTCTTCAAGGCGGCTGTTAGCGCGAAGCTCTGTTTCGCGTCGAGATCGCGCCAGCTGAGTTGTTTCTGAAGCTGAACGCGAGCTAGGCCCGCCTGCGCCGCGCGCTCGTTCGCGGCGGCAGCGCGGTCGTTTGCAAGCCCCATTTCGGTTGCTGTCGCGTTGAAGCGACGCACGTTGTCCGCCTGCCACATAGCGAGACACATAAATCGCGATGATGGCGCTTACGACGGTAAAGGTAGTGCCAACAATCAAAGTCCAGAACGCGACACGTTCCCATGCGTGTGCGGTAAGGCCCCACATTTCGGGAGAGGAAGTCTCGGGAGTCATCGGTCTGGCCATTCGTTCGCCGAATCGAGCGCTTGGGCAATGGGATTATCGCGTGCAGCGTACGCTTCGGCGCCCTACCCGTCGAGGCGGTGGGTCACACCCCATGAGCCGGCCGCTTAATTCCAATCGCATGATGTGCAGAACTTTTCTACGAGCGCCGATAGGCATCGGGCGATGGAGCCGTCGCAGGATCCGCCGCCAATCTCTGCAGCTCGTGTGTGCGCCACGGGCTCGACCATGTTTTTCCGCGCGCGATCGATGCGGGCCTCGACCGAATTCACCAATGGACGATCGTGTGACGTGCTAGAGCTCGCGCTCCTTGTCGTCCTCCAGCGACGAAAGGCAACGTGTCGTGTGAGCTACGCGTCCCACGCTTCCTGCATGCTCACGCCGGTTAGCGTCTTGAGCGTCATTCTTATCACATGGTCAAGGTGCGCGTGAGCCAGAGCCACACGACCGAAAGCGGCGACTAGCTTTGTGTCGCTCGGAAGCAAGAGATATCGAAAATCGGACTGGATCTTGCTCATTTAATAGCCCACTTTTGCCGCCGAGTGTGATAGCGGTGAGGTCCGTCGTCAGGCCGAGCCCGTGCTCTCTGTCCGCGCTCGGGCCTTAGGGATGTTTTCGCTGCGCTCTAGTGCTTGACGTATGAAGCCGGCGGAGCGCTCACGGTCCAGCTCGCTAGTCGCCGCTGCGAGATCCATTGCGAGTTGTCGCAGCGCACCCGCACCCGGAAGAGGGATGCTCACATCAGGGCGTACAAGCTTAGCGTCGCCATCGAGTTCGCGAGCGCAAATACTATGCATGTACGCGTTGCGTTGCTCGGTTAGCCAAGCACACTGTTGGATGATTGCCTGAGTGCGCAGCAGCGCAGGCCCCTCTCCAAGGGCCCGTCGAGCGAGTTTCAACACTCGTTCGCGAAGGGTCGCGGATCCCTGGTAGGCAGTAGCCTTCAGTGCTTCCTGTGGCGTCACCCCAGAAAGGGTTTTGATCGTGAGTTGCAGAATCCGATCTAAATGCGCATGCCGGATCGCGATCAGCCCGAGCGCCTGTAGATACTCGGGGTCCTTGGGCACCTCAAAGTAGGTGAAGGGCCGCGGGTTGATCTTCTTGACTACTCGACGAGATGCCACGCATTCCTCCTAGCCATCGACCAAGGGTCGATTATTCGCGCCACGAATGGAGGGCTGGAATCGCGGCAGCCCACCGTTTCCTCGCCTCACCGTAGAGGTGGCTGGCTCATGCCGTGAGCTTCTATAAGCGGATGCTGGAATGGCTGTAGGAGCATTTCGAGGTTTGGTTGACAACCCCTTCGCAATGCAGGATCATCTGGTTGACAAGTCCCACTTTATGCAAGGAACCGCCATGCCCCTTCGCCAGCCCTTCGAATGCCACGCGGACCTCACCGATGATCGCCTTCGCACCGGCGCCGAGGCCTTGCTGGAGACCAGGTACTCAACTCTTCGTGAGATGAATTCGCCCTTCGACGACAACTATACGAGAGAGAGCGCGATCTTCGGCCGACAGCGGAATCGCATCATCGATATGGCCCTGCAAACGCAGCCCGATTGGTTGACCCTCGCTCATGCCGGCATGGACCTCACTTTCATGATCGGCTCAGTGCCATGTCGGTACTTCACCGAGGACAACTCCGAAAGCCCGAAGAAGGATGGCTTCTTCAAGCGCAACGCAACCGATAACCTCTTTGCGATCGACGACCAAGAGCCGGTGTTTTGGCGTTTCGTCATCGAAAGAAACCCCGTCGAGGCAACCGGAGATCGCGCCTTTCTAATCGGCTACAACTCGTACCAGGAGCCGGTGGCAATGTGGGAATACAAAGCCGCCCGTCCGGTACTGCATTCTGTGGACCACGATACTCCGCGTGCCGTGGAGATTCCGCCGGCGCGCGTCGAAGCGATCGAGAGCGAAGACGAGAACGAGAAGAAGAGCAGCGCGTCCGACGCTAAAGGTGCCTAGGCCATGGTCGAAGGATTTAACGGAGCTACGCTCCGGCTTGCGCGCATCTTCCATGGACTGACCCTGGAGCAGGTTGCCGACCAGGTCGGCAAGACGCGGCAGTATCTTCACCAGATCGAGACTGGCCAGAAGACGCCTACGCCGGACCTCGTGGACGCATTGGCGGCAATCGTTGCAGTGAAGCCTCGGTATTTCTTCGCCGGCCCCCGCTCGCCGATCGCCGAAGAGGACTTTCACTTCCGTGGATTGTTTACGAGTCGAATGCCCGCGAAGCAACTGGCAATGGCCAAGGCAGAGATCTTCGTGCGCCTTGTGGAAGCGCTCGAGCGCGATGTCAAACTTCCTGAGCTCAGGATTCCGTCCATCTCAGACGCGCATACCGCTGATGATGTGGAGCGAGCCGCTGAGACTTGCCGTCGCGAATGGCAAATCGGTTTGGGGCCCGTTTCCAACATGATCAGGCTGGCCGAGAACGTGGGCGCGTTGGTCACTACTTTTCACGCGGTATCGAAGGAGGTAGATGCCCTCTCGGTATTCATAGATAGGCCGATCATTGTTCGCAATGATGCGAAGGAGAGCGTGTGTCGCATGCGCTTCGATATTGGGCACGAGCTCGGACATGCCGTGCTTCATCGTGGCGCTGTAACTGGCGATCGGTTGACCGAGGGTCAGGCGCATCGATTCGCCGGCGCGTTATTGGTTCCCCGAGCGATGATGATCAAGTTGTTCCCACGTGGCCGCGGCTCAAGGTTGGATTGGCGGGGAATCTCGGAATTCAAGCTCACCTGGAAGATCAGCAAACAAGCGCTGCTCTATCGAGCTCACCAACTCGACCTAATCTCCGACTCGCAATTTCGGACCGGAATCATCACGCTTAAGCGCGGTGGCGAGGCCACCCAGGAGCGCGAGGATCATGCGATTCCTGCTGAGGCTCCGGAGCTTTTGAAGCGCTCAGTTGCCGTGATGAAGGAGAAGAAGGGATTGACGCTTACGGATATCGCG
>DATBAI010000075.1:0-1884 GCA_036271595.1 Usitatibacter sp. | reverse complement strand
GGCGAATTGCGCGTCGGTCAGGGTCGGAGGCTGCCCCGAGGATTTTTCCTTGTCGCGCGCCTCCTGGGCGCCCGCCCTGAGTTGCGCCGGGAGGTCGCCCGCCTGCTTCCAGATGCCGGACTTGTGGAGGAGCTCTTCGACATGGCGCGCCGGCTCGGCA
Source organism: Usitatibacter sp. (assembly GCA_036271595.1). Classification (GTDB taxonomy): domain Bacteria; phylum Pseudomonadota; class Gammaproteobacteria; order Burkholderiales; family Usitatibacteraceae; genus Usitatibacter. The sequence continues at coordinate 1,724 of DATBAI010000075.1, read as the reverse complement.
TGCGCCGCCCCCGTGAAGAGGAACGCCACCGCGACGAAAGCGGCACGACCGTAGGCAAGAGCCATGGGCTGATGATAACGTTGATGCGCGGCGGGTGCTCCAAGCGGGCATCGCATCGGTCCGCACGACGATGAATGCCTCTCCGGGGTTACCCCGGGGTTTTCGATTGAAGCTGCAACGACGTCGCATGAGCGGCACTGCACTGCGTGCAGGCGTGCTCACGCAGGACAAGACAGGTTGGAGCACTTCGCCGCATTTCTTCATGGCCATGACACGCCCGCACCTCATCGCCCAGGCGATCGCCGATGCCCTTCTCGCGGGAACTCCCGGGATCGAGGAGTTCGCCGGGCGCTGCGCGTGGATGCTGGGACGCAAGCACCGCTGGATCAAGCCGCTCTGCCGGCGCATTTTCCATCGCTTCGGCTCATCTCTCGACCATCGCGACCGCAGCATGCTCATCGAGGCGATTCGCGCGGACACGGGATTCGAGGCCCTGTGGAACGCCGAGCGGCGACCGCCGCGCATTGCGCATTACTTCCTGGATCCGCCTCGCATGGCGCCGCGCCAGGGCGCGCTTGCGGCCTGCAACCTGCCGTCGATCGAGACGCCCGGCGACCTCGCGGCGTGGCTTGGCATCACAGCGGGCGAGCTCGATTGGCTCGCGGACATGCACGGCATCAATCCAGGGGGCGGCCGGCTTTGCCACTACCGCTACGCGTGGATTCCGAAGCGCTATGGCATGCGGCTCGTGGAAGCGCCGAAGCCGCGGTTACGCGATGTCCAGCGCCGAATCCTGCGCGAGATCCTGGATCCCGTGCCGGTTCACGCGGCCGCCCATGGGTTCCGCAAGGGACATTCGTGCCGCTCGTTCGTCGAGCCCCACGTGGGGCAAAGCGTGGTGCTGCGCATCGACCTGCGCAACTTCTTCCCGGGCATTCCGGCGCCGCGCATCCACGCGCTCTTTGCGACGCTCGGATATCCCGAAGCGGTAGCGCGCCTGTTGACCGGCCTTTGCACCAACTGCGTCCCGCGACGGGTGGCGCGCGAGGGGAATCTCTCGTGGCACGAGGCGAAGCGCCTCGCCGTCCCGCACCTTCCACAGGGAGCGCCGACCTCTCCGGCACTCGCGAATCTCTGCGCACTGCACCTGGACATGCGGCTCGCCGGCCTTTCCGAAGAGCTGGGTGCCAGCTACACCCGATACGCCGACGACCTCGCCCTGTCGGGCGGCGAGAGCCTGCGGCGCCGCGTGGGTGCGATATCCGGCATGGTCACCGCGATCGCGGCCGATGAGGGATTCGAGGTGAATGTCCGCAAGACCCGCATGATGCATCGCAGCGACCGCCAGTTGCTCACGGGCATCATCGTGAACGACAAGACCAACATCCGCCGCGACCAATACGATCGCCTGAAGGCGATCCTCACGAACTGCGAGCGTAGTGGCCCCGCTTCACAGAACCGTGGCAACGTCGCCGACTTCCGGGCCCACCTGGCGGGTCGAGTGGCCCACGTGAGATCGCTCAATCCATCGCGCGCGGAAAAGCTCGAAGCGATCCTGCGCCGGATCTCGTGGTGACCCGCGCTCAGCCGTTCGCGTGGATGAGCCGGCCTCCGGCGAAGCTCCAGTTCTCCCACTGGGTTTCCTTGAAGACGACCATCACGTTCTCCGGGTCGATCTTCGCGGCGGCCAGGCGCTGCATGAGATCGGCAAGGAACTTGCGGCG
>DATBAI010000074.1:0-104673 GCA_036271595.1 Usitatibacter sp. | reverse complement strand
CTTCGGATCGGCTTCGAGCGCTGCGACGGCGGCAGCGAGCGCCGCGGGCTCGAGCTCCACGTCGGGATTCATGACGAGGTGCAGGTCCGATTCGAGGCGCGCAATCGCGAGGTTGTTGGCGCGCCCATAGCCGACGTTGCCGTGGCCGTGGATCAGCTCCACGCGGCCCGCATCGCCGAACGCCTCGACCGCGACGCCGGGCAAATCCGCCGGCGTCACCTCGTCATTGTCGACGACGAAGAGCGAAGCAGCCGAGACGAGCCCGCGTTCGCGAGCCATCCTCACCGAGACGGCGAGGGAGCGAAGGCAGCGTTCCAGCAGGTCGAGATCCGGCTCGAAGGTGACGACGGCGACCGAGAGCCGGGCGGGGCTCAAAAGGGCTGGCGCGTGATGGCCTTCGAGCCCGTGACGCCATCCACCGTGTACGACCACGTGCCGGTGTTGGCGTCGCTGAACGACAGTGTGGCGCTTCCGACCTGGCGCACGTTCACGCTCGCGGCGTTGAAGCTCGCGGCGCTCGCCGGCGGCCCCGACGTGGCGTACATCGTGCCCGAGAACGTCGTGGGCGATGTCCAGCCGCCGCCGGGAACCACGTACCACATGGGCCTGCCATCGGAACCGTACGTGAACCACACGGCGAAGATGTTCTGCGAGGCGTGCTCGATGACCTGGAGGCCCCAGCCCGATTCGCCGGCATTGAACCAGAGGTCGGAATAGTCGACGTTGGTGCCGGCCGGGGAAAGGTATTGTGCGAGCGCAGGGTAGGCCTGGTCGAACGGCGAATACCAATCGGAGTCGCCCCGCGCCTTGCAATCGGCGGTCCCGCCGTAGAGGCCGCCGCGAAGCTGGTAGTCGATTCCATCGAACGTGTAGAGCCCGCTGCCGCTGCTGCCCGCCTCGGTCGATCCCACCGAGTAGGTGACCTGGCTGAAGAGCGCGGTGAAGCCGCTCTGCGGCGGTACGGAATCGGCGACCACTTGGCCCTGCGACGCCTTCTTGAGGTCACCAAATGGGTGGTGCACCACAACGATGGGCGAACCCACCGGCACGGCGGCCGCATTCCAGCCGGCGTAGAAAGCGCCCGCAGGCGGGCGGCCGTTCAAGCGCAGGAAGAGCGCGTCGATTCCCTGGTTGTTGTAGATGTACGTAGCACCCCCCGTGAGCTGCACGAAAGGCGGGACGGTGAGGTTGGGCGGCGAAGAGCACGTCACGGCCTCGAAGAACCAGAGCGTCGTGAGGCTGTTGGCCACGATCTGCATCTGCGATGCGTTCTCGAACGGCGGATCCTCGTTGTCGAAGCAATGGTTGGCGCTGAAGAACCATGGAAGCTGCGAGCTCGGGTCCGTGTCGTTCAGGAGCTGGCCGGTGCAAAGGAACGTATCGCCGTCCTTGTTGAACACCATCTGCGCCACCGAGTTGCGCAGGTTGTCGAAGGTCGCGTTCGGAAAAAGGCTCGAGCACTTCACATCCACTTCGCACGATTCGGACTGGCCGATATCCGTGGTGGTCTTCTGCAACCGGCTCGCGAAAGTGGTGAAGATGTGCGATGCGCCGGCGAGGCGAGGCGCGTTCGCGGCCTCCACCGACATGGGAGAAAAGAACTCGACGGTCTGCGTGTCGCCGTCGGTCACGGGCGACCAGTAGGGCAGCGTGCGGTCCACGATGTCGCCCACGCGAACCGGCCCTTCGAGGCGATCGGGCGCGTTCGACCCGAAGAACACCATCTGCACGTCCTCGCGCACGCCTGAGAGATCGATGGCGAGCCGCATCGCGCCCGCATCCGGAGAGCGCACCGCAATGTGCGCGGCATAGCCGCCGGCCACCGATTGCCAGACGAGCGGCTGGGCCGGCAAGTCCTTCACGATCGCGGGATCCCTCACCACGCCGATCGCCACGCGCTTCTGCTGCGAGCGGTTCGCCTGGCGAATGGTGAAGAGCTCGCTGTCGGTGACGGGCGACAGGGTCACCGTCGGCGCCGCGGACGACAGGCGAACCGTGGGCGCCGGCGCGCTCTTGGCCGCGATCGCCGGCTCGCCGTGAATGGAAGGCGGCGCCGCGGCGAACGCCGGAGCGGCGCAGGCGCAGGCGAGGAGCACGAAAGCCAGTCGCAAGTTATTCATGGGACTCGAGGAATTGTACCTTCCAGACCCCAAGCGGGATTCAGAGTTCCGGGCGCCGGAAGCTCGCGATCGCCTCCAGGACCGCTTCCACCGAGAGCGCGTGCATGCAGCGGGGCTCGGCGCACTCGGTGGGCGAGCGAGTGCAGCGGCGCACCCACTCGATGCGCCGCCGGAAAAGCAGCCGCTGGTCGCGGCACTCGAAGGGGTCGATCACCACCGCTCGCCAGGGTGCGTCACCCCAGAACTCGCCGTTGCCGCAGAGAGGAGCGCAGCCCGGGCCGAAGAGCGTGACGGTCGGGGTGAGCACCACGCGGCCCAGGTACGCCACGCCCGTGTCGGGTGCGACGAGCAGCGCGGCGCCGGCGACCAGGTGCCAGAGCTGTGCGAGGCTCAACCGCCCCGCATACGAGGGATGGCGGCCCTCGGGGTCGCATTCCGCCACCACCGATTCCTCGCCGCGCCCCGCGCTCCACGCAATGGCGAGGCCGCGCGATTCGAGGCGCGCGGCGAGCTCGCGCCAACGCGCGGGAAGCCACTGCTTCAGCGGCGTGCTCGCCCCTACGTGCAGCACGGCGTATGGCTTTCGCGGCGGGTCGAACGGCTCGGCCGCCGGTGCGAGCCATTGGCCCCGCGCGTAGGTTGGTGGCGCGAGGCCATCGGCGAGGGCCGCGACCATGTCGCCCCATGTCGTGGGCTGCACGGCTTCGTATTCGCGGCGCTCGTCCACGAAGATGTCCTTCGTCCACGAGGTGTCGCCGGCGTGCGCGACGATGTGGCGCGCTCCCATCGCCGCCGCGAGCCAGCTATAACGGTTGTCGCCGACGACGTAGGCGAGATCGAAGGGCGGCTCCTCGAGCAGCGCTCGCGCCGTGCCGGAATCGGAAGGCCGGAACGGGAGTGCCTGGACGCCGTAAGGGTGGCGCTCGTAGAGCGGAACGGCGGCGGGAGACGCCAGCAGCGTGATTTGTGCGGCGGGATGGTTGGCGCGCAGCTTCGCGAGGAGCGGAGTGAGCGAGAGCGTGTCGCCGAGCAGCAGGTTGTGCGCGACGAGTATGCGATCGTTCGCCGCGGTCCGCGAGCGGCGCGCGAGGCTTCCCGCCAGCGCCCGCGAGACCACGATGGCGCGCGTGTTGAAGCGCTCACCCACGGCGCTGCGCCACCTCGGAAAAGACCTCCAGCATGCGATCGACCATGAGCGTGTCGCCGAAACGCTCGCGCGCGACCACCGCGGCGTTCGAGCCCAGCTCCTGCCGGCGCGGGGCGTCGGCAAGCAGGTTGGCGAGCTCCACGCGCAGGCGCACCTCGTTCTGCGGAGGCACCATCACTCCGGTCACTCCCGCTTCGACGATCTCGTCGATGCTTCCCACGGGGGTCGTCACGACCGGGATGCCGCACGCCATCGCCTGCATGAGCGCCTGGGGAACCCCCTCGTTCGCATAGGAGGGCAGGCAGAACACGTCGAAGGAATGCATCCACGGCGCGACGTCGAGCTGGTTTCCCGCGAACCGAACCTGGGAGGCGATTCCGAGAGTGCGGGCTTGCGCCTCGATCGCCTCGCGCTGCGGGCCATCGCCCACGATCACGAGGAGGGCGTCGGGATTGCGCATCGTCGCGAAGGCCTGCAGGAGATACCGATGCCCCTTCCAGCTGCGCAGCGTGGCGACGATGCCGACGATGGGGGCGTCGCTTGGAAGCCCGGTCACGGTGCGCGCCGCGCTGCGATCGCCAGGCTGGAAGCGCGCGAGGTCGATGCCCGTCGGTACGGAAAGAACGCGCCGCGGATCGATGCCGGTCTGCGCGATCACCTGCCGGCGGAGCTTCTCGCCCGTCGTGACGACGCGTGCGGTGGCCCTCTCGTAGAGCCAGCGCGTGGCCCGATTGTCCGGTAGCGGCGCGGAAATGTGGCGCGTGCGCACAGCGGGCGGTGCCGAGCCGAGGCTCGCCCGCGCGAGAGCCACCAGCCACGCATCGGTCGAGCTATGCGTGTTCACGACATCGAAGCGATGCCGGCCGATGAGGCTGCGCAGTGCGAGGACGCCGCGTGCGCCCTTGCGCGCGATGGGCAGCGCCCGGGTGCGAACGCCGAATCGCGCCGCCTCCGCGAAGATGCGCGACTGCGCGGGCGCGGCGAGCGTCACTTCGTGGCCGCGGAGCGCCACGCCGTGCGCCTCGGTGAGCACGCGGATCTCCTGGCCGCCCCAGCCGAGCGACGATTCGGTGTGCAGGATGGAAAGCGTCATGCGCCCGCGAATTGCAGCCGGTGCAGGCCGGCGTACATCCCTCCCGCGGAGACGAGGTCGCGGTGCGCGCCCGACTCGACGATGCGGCCTTGTGCGAGAACGACGATACGATCGGCGCTCTCGACGGTCGAGAGCCGGTGCGCGATCACGATCGTGGTGCGCCCGCGCATGAGCGCCTCGAGCGCGGCCTGCACCGCGCGTTCGCTCTCGGTATCGAGCGCGGAGGTCGCCTCGTCGAGAAGCAGGATCGGTGCGTCCTTGAGGATCGCGCGCGCGATCGCGATGCGCTGGCGCTGTCCGCCCGAGAGCTTGGCGCCGTTCTCGCCGATGGGAGTCGCAAGGCCCTGCGGCAGGACGCGGATGAATTCCATCGCGTGTGCCGCCTCGGCCGCCGCGTTGATCTGGGCCTCGGTGACCGAATCGCCACGGCCGTAGGCGATGTTGGCGGCCACGGTGTCGTTGAAGAGCACGACGTTCTGGGACACCAGCGCGATCTGGCGCCGCAGGCTCTCCAGCGTGAGCGCCTCCAGGTCGTGGCCATCGAGGCTCACGCGGCCCGATTGCGGATGGTAGAAGCGCGGCAGCAGGTGGATGAGGCTCGACTTTCCGCCGCCCGAGGGCCCCACCAGGGCCACCGTCTCTCCCGGCTCGACGGAAAGCGACACGTCGTCCAGTGCCGGGCGCGAGCCGCCGCGATACAAGAGCGTCACGTGGTCGAGGCGGATCGCTCCCCTGGCGCGGCCGACGTCGATGGTGCCGCGGTCCTCCTCGGGAGGTTCGTCGACCACGGCGAAGACGCTCTCGCATGCGGCGAGGCCCTTCTGAAGCCACTCGTTGATGCCCGTGAGCCGCTTCAACGGCTGGAGCAACATGCCCGTGGCGGCGATGAATTCGAGGAAATGGCCCACGTCGGTCGTGCCCGAGGACGCCTGCTGCGCGGCGAAGTAGATGATCGCGGCGATCGCGACGGCGACGAAGAGCTGCGTGACCGGAACCGTGCCGGCGGCGGCGATCGCCTGCTTCATGTTGAAGCGGCGGATGCGCTGGCTCGCTTTCTCGAAGCGCTCGGTCTCGTAGGCCTGGCCGCCGAAGACGCGCACGACGCGCTGGTTGGCGATCGACTCGTCCAGCACTTCCGCGATGCCGCCCATCGCGCGCTGCGTCTCGCGGCTCATGACCCGCAGGCGCTTGCTGAACTGGCGCACCACCAGGGCGATGGGCGGGATCACCAGGAAGGTGATCAGCGTGAGGCGCCAGTTCGACCACAGCAGGATCGCGAGGAGGGCCGCGACGGTGACCGAGTCGCGCACCAGGACCGTCAGCACCGAGGTCGATGCCGCGGCGAGGTTGCCCACGTCGTTGGTGAACTTGGTGACGAGCGAGGCGGTGGCGATGTCGTCGAAGTAGCCGGGCGGAAGGCGCAGCACCTTTTCGAACATCGCGCGCCGCAGGTCGAGGATCACCTTCTGCGCCACCCACTGCGTCGAATAGCCCGAGGCGAAGCTCGCGAGCCCGCTCACGACGAAGACGACTATCAGCGCGAGCGGCAGCAGCAGCGCCAGCGTCTCGTTATGCTCGACGAAGAGCTGCTTCACGAGGGGGTTCAGCAGCTTCACGAGCGCCGCGTCGGCGAGGCCCCCCACGATCATCGCCACGATCCCGCCCGCGAGCATCCCGCGATACGGCCACACGTGGCGCAGCAGGCGCAGGTAGAGCTCGTGGCTCTTCGCGGGGGCGGTCATCCCTGCATTATCGACGAATGAGGCGGGCGTAGAGCGCTTCGTACTGGGCGGCCATGGCGGCGGGCGTGAGGGCGTCGACCGCCGCCCGGGCGGCTTCCCCCATGCGTTTCGCCACGGGAGGCTCGAGCCGGGCCATCGCCTCGGCGATCCCGGTGACGTCGAGTGCGTCGCGCACGAAGCCGCTCTCGCCTTCCGATATGAGCTCGGCCACGCCGCACTTGCGCGTCGTCACGACCGGAAGCCCGCTCGCGAGCGCCTCCAGCGCGGCGTTGGGAAACGGGTCGTAGAGCGAGGCGAGCACGAAGGAATCGGCCGCCGCGTGGTAGCTGCGCACGTCCGACACCGATCCCGCAAACCGGACCCGTTCGGTGAGGCCCAGCGATTTCGCCCTCGCCACGTAGCGTTCGAGGTGCTTGTCGCGCCCCGCGACGATGCCCCAGGGCTTGCCGGGAACTCTCGCCAACGCCTCGAGGAAGGCCGCCACGCCCTTACGCTCGAAGCCGGACCCCACGTGCAGGAACACATTGCTCTCGCGCGGGATCGCGAGCTGCTGGCGAACGGCGTCGCGATTCTGCGCACGCGCGAGTGGATTGAAGTGCTCCGCGTCGACCGCGTTGCGAATGAGCTCGAGCTTGCCCGGGGCTGTGGCGAAACGCGCGGCGATCTCGGTGCGCACCATTTCCGAATTGCAGATCACGGCGGAAAGACGCGGCGACGTGAAGAGCCGGCGCTCCGCCGCGAGGACGTAGTTGTGGTGCGGTGAAAGCCGCGTGGCCAGCGCCGCCAGTGGAGACTGCACGCGCGCGCGCTGCGACAACCACTCGGCGTGCACGCCGTCGCCTGCGCGATAGACGTCGCAGCAGGCGATCCGCTCATGGGATTGCACGAGGTCGAAGGGCCGGCGCGCCAATTCGCGGCATACCGCTTGCGCGAAGCCGGCGTCGCGCCAGAGGCTTCCGGCGAACCAGGGATCGACGATGATCGCCCCGCCGTGCGCGCCCGGCCATTGCCGCGACACGATCGTGATCTCGACGCCGCGGGCCTTCAGCGAAGCCATGGCCGCCTGGACGAAGCGCTCGGCGCCGCCGGCGGGGTCGTAGCGGGAGCGCACCAGCGCCACGCGGGGGGCGAGCGCGGCGCGCGGTGGGGTGGCGCTCACGCCGCCGAGAGCAGCTCGTTGGCCGCGGCGAGCACCGGATCGACCGGCAGGCGCGTGAGGCATTCGCTTACCTTGCCGCCACCGCAGCCGTCCTGGCCGCAGGGACGGCACGGATGGCCGCTATGCACCACGCGATGCGGGACGCGCCAGGGCCCCCATTCCTTCTCGCCGCTCGGCCCGAAGATCGCCACCACCGGCGTCCCCATCGCGGCGGCGATGTGCATGGGCGCGGAATCGACCCCGATGAAAAGCCGTGCGCGCGCCGTGAGCGCCGCAAGCTCGCGCAGCGACAGCTTCCCGCCGAGGTCGGTCACCGGCACGCCACATCGCGCGACGATGCGATCGAGTATCGCGCGCTCACGAGCGTCGGGCGCCGCGGTGAGCACGATGCGATGGCCGTCGGCCGCGAGGGAGCGCAGCAGCGCCGCGTTCGCCTCGTCGGTCCAGGCCTTGAAGAGCCAGCGCGACGTCGGATGCACCTGGACGAAGGGCTGCGTGGCGAGCCCCGCCTCGGCGAGAAGCCCGGCCACGCGAGAACTGGCCGCATCTCCGGGCACCATCACGAGCTTCTTCTCATCCTCCTCGGGATAGATCCCCAGGCGGCGCAGCGCATCGAGGTTCGCTTCCACGGCGTGGCGGGGCGTGAGCTTCGGCAGCGAATAGCGGTGCGAGAAGCTCCATCGCCAGAACGCGCCCTCGCGCGGGGGCGCCACCGACCAGCGCGGCCGAAGCAATTGCGAGAGCCATGCGCCGCGCCAGTGATCGGTGAGGTGCACGAGGAGATCGTAGCGGCGCGCGCGCAATGCGCCGAGAAGGGCGCTTTCGCCGCTCGCCTGCGCGGCGAGCCCCGCGCGCTTCCAGCCGCGGTCGATGGTGTGGATGCGTGCGATCGCCGGGTGGCCCTCGAGCATGTCGCGCGTGTCGGCATAGGCCAGCGCATCCACCTCGGCATGGGGCGCGTGGCGCCGCAGCACGCTGAAGACGGGCGAGGTGAGCAGCACGTCGCCGTGGTGGCGCAACTTCACCACCAGCACGCGCCGCACCGCGGAAAGATCGACTGCGTCGGGGACCAAGGGGTTTTCGTCGGCTGGGGCTCGGGTAGGATAATCGATTTCCCATGCGCACGAGCCTTCCCGATCCCCTGCAGCAGGGCATGGCCCTTTTCCAGCAGGGCCAGCCCGCCGCCGCGATCCCGTGGTTCGACCAGGCGCTCGCGCTCCAGCCGGCCAGTGCGTGGGCCCTCCATTTCAAGGGATATGCGCTTTGCCAGCTCGGGCGCTTCGAGGAGGGCACGCCGCTTCTCGAGCGCGCGCTCGAGGCGCAGCCGCGCAATGCCGTCTTCAACGCCAACCTCGGAATGATCCGCTATGCGCTGGGCGAGGTCGCGGAATCGATTCGCATCCTGAAGCGCGCGGTCGAGATCGATCCCACGCTGCCCGAACCGTATTCCAACCTCGCGCTGGGACTTCGCGAGCGCGGCGATTTCGAGCCGGCGCTCGCCGCGGCGCGCCGCGCGGTTCACCTGCGTCCCGAGTTCGGGGGCGCACGTCTGAACCTCTCGCTCTGCCTTCTCTCGCTCGGCCGCTGGGAGGAGGCGTGGGAGGCCTATCGATGGCGGCCCGATCCCCGGGTCAACCTGCGCGACCTGAACCTCGCACCCACGCTGCCGCACGGGGATCGCCTGCCGCAGCCGCTCGCCGGGGCCGCGCTCACGTTGCATGGCGACCAGGGGCTGGGCGACGCGCTCTTCTTCATGCGCTTCGCCGTGCCGCTGCGCGAGGCCGGGGCGCGGCTTCGCTTCTGGGGCGACGCCCGCCTGGGCGCGCTCTTCGTGCGCAATGGGCTCGTCGAAGCGGCGCTGCCGCAGGCCGCGACTCCCAGGGACGCACCCGCTTCGCACCTCCTCTGGCTCTCCGATCTTCCCGCGCTCTCGGGAAAGACGGGCTTTGCGCCCCCCGTGAGGCTCACGACATTGCCGGCGCGCGAGCAGGCGATTCGCGAACGGCTGGCCGCGCTCGGCGCACCGCCATACATCGCCGTCACCTGGCGCGCGGGCTCGCCCCGGCGCGGCAAGGCGGTGCTCGCGAAGGCGGTGGATCCCGCCGGGCTCGGGGCCGCATTGCGCGCGTGGCCGGGCACGCTCGTGAGCATCCAGCGCGATCCCCTCGAGGCCGAGTCGCGCGCGTTCAACGAAGGCGCCGGCCGGCCGGTTCACGACCTGTCGGGCCTCAACGCCGATCTCGAGGACGTGCTTGCGTTGTTGCAGGTCGCCGACGAGTACGTCGCCGTCAGCAACACCAACGTGCACCTGCGGGCCGGCCTCGCGAAACCCACCCACGTGCTCGTTCCGTGGCCGCCGGAATATCGTTGGACCCGCGAGGGCGATCGCTCGCCGTGGTTTCCCGGCAATCCCCTGTATCGTGAGGACCGCGAATCCGGATGGACCGAAGCCCTCGGCCGCCTCGCGCAACCTCCTGCATGACCACCACACTGCCTCCGCCAGCGCGAAAAGAGCTCGAGCGTGCCGTCCAGCTCTCCCGGGACGGGCGCCTCGCCACCGCCGAGGACATCTGCATCGAGCTCCTCGCGCGCTTCCCCGCCGATCCGGAGGTGACGCATTTCAGCGGCGTGCTCGCCAACCGGATGGGGCGCTACGAAATCGCGATACAACGTCTCACACGCTGCGTGCAGGCAGACCCGCGGCGCGCGCGCGCCCTGGCCGCGCTGGGCCTCGCCCACGAGCAGCTTGGCCATTCCGACGCAGCGCGGGATTCCTTCGCCCTGGCCGTACGTGCGGACCCGAGCTTCGCCGAGGCCCACAACGGCCTTGGCGTCGCACTCTTCCGCGCGGGGCGTGTGCGCGAAGCCATCGAGAGCTTCGACCGGGCCCTCGCGCTCGATCCCGCTTCCGCCGAGACGCGCCTGAACCGTGCGCGCGCGCTGCATGCGCTGGGGCTCGACGCGGCGGCTGCACGATCCTGGCGTGAGGCGCTCTCGCTCGCACCGCGGCGTGACGATGTCGTGCGCATCTGCGCGGTCGGGCTGCTGGAAAGCGGCGAGCGCGCCGCCGGCATCGCGGCGATGCAGGGGTTCCTCGAGCGCGTGCCCGACGATGCCGTCGCGCGGAGCCAGCTCGCCCTCGCGCTCGATGCGGAAGGCCGCACCGACGAGGCCCTCGGCGAGATGCAGCGTGCACTCGAAGGAAACGCTCCTTCGCGGGTCCATAACGCGAGCGGGACGCTCTCGATGCGCAAGGGCCGATGGACCGAGGCCCTCGCGTCGTTCGAAGCCGCGCTGGCGGCCGACCCGTCGGCGGACGACGTGAAGGTGAATGCGGCTCTCGTGCTTCGCGAGCTGGGCCGGCGCGAGGAGGCATTCGCGCGGATGCGCGAGGCGAGCGCAAGCCGCGATGCGCGCGTCCTCAACCAGCTGGCGGCGATGCACGGTCAGCTCGGCGAGAGCGACCTCGCGGTGGCCACCGCGGGCCGCGCCATCGCCGAAGCCCCGGCGCTCGCCGAAGCCCACACGACGCTGTCGGTCGAGCTGCTGCGCCGCGGGGAGCTCGAGCGCGGATGGCGCGAGCACGTTTTTCGCCCGACGAGGGGAAGCGCGATCTTCGAGGAGGTGCAGCAGGGAAGGTATCCGCCGGCGATGCCGCGCGAGCTGCGCGGTGCGGACATCGTCGTGCGCGCCGAGCAGGGCCTGGGCGACGTGCTCTTCTTCCTTCGCTATGCGATGCCCTTGCACGCGGCCGGGGCGCGGCTGCACGTGTTGAAGGCGGATCCGCGCCTGAAGCCCATCCTCCAGCGATCGTTTCCGGCGAATGTGGTCGATTCGGATGCGGACCTTCCGGCGGGAGCGACCGCGTTGTGGATCGGGGATCTTCCGATGTTCGTCCGGCCCCTCACGGGCCGCGATGTCGAGCCCATGTTCCCGTTGGTCCCGCTCGCCGATCGCGTGGCCTCGCTTCGCGAGAAGCTGGGCGACGGCGCACCGTTGGCCGGGCTCGCCTGGCGCGCGGGAACCGCGCCGCGCACCGGCCTCGTGGGCCAGAAGCTGCTCTCCAAGGAGGTCGCTCCGGCACTTCTCGCCGCGGCGCTCGCCGCGCTTCCGTATCGCTGGGTCTCGATACAGCGTCGGCCGGGCGAGGGCGAAACCGCCGAAATGGAGCGCGCCCTCGGAGCGCCGCTGCTCGATTTTTCGGCCGCCAACGAAGACCTCGAGGACATCCTTGCCCTCATGTCCCTTCTCGACGAATATGTCGGCGTGAGCAGCACCAACGTCCATTTGCGCGCGGGCGTGGGCAGGGGCGGCAGGGTGCTCGTCCCGTTTCCCGCCGACTGGCGCTGGCAGGCGGCCCGCGCATCGCCCTGGTTCCCGGGCTTCGCGACCTATCGCGAGGATCGCGAGGCTGGCTGGGGGGGCGCCCTCGCGGAGCTGCGCGCCGGCCTGGAGCGCGGCTCGTGATCCGCGTCTTCATCGGCTACGATTCGGCCGAGGCCGTGGCCTTCAGCGTGCTTTCGTACAGCATCCACGCACACGCCTCGCAACCCGTCGCCATCGCCCCCGTGAAGCTCTCGGAGCTCGGCGGCACGTTCCGCCGCGAGGCGCACAACCTGCAGTCCACCGAATTTTCGTTCTCGCGCTTCCTCGTGCCGTGGATGGCCGGATACGAGGGCTGGGCGATCTTCATGGACTGCGACATGCTGATGCGGGAAGACGTGGCGCGGCTCTGGGAGCTTCGCGACGAGAGATACGCCGTGCAGGTGGTGAAGCACCGGCACGTCCCGAAGGAGGAGGTGAAGTTCCTCGGGCACACGCAGACCAAGTACGAGAAGAAGAACTGGTCCTCCGTCATGCTCATGAACTGCGCGAAATGCACCGCGCTCACTCCGCAATACGTGAACGGCGCCTCCGGCCTCGAGCTGCACCAGTTCAAGTGGCTGGGCGACGATGGCCTCATCGGAGAGCTGCCGCCGGGCTGGAACCACCTGGTCGGATACGACGCGGCCGATGGCCACGCGGCGCTCGCCCACTTCACCATCGGCGGCCCCTGGTTCCCCGATTTCGCGCAGTGCGAATTCGCCGATGAATGGCGCGCGGCCAGGACCTCGATGCTTTCGGCCGATGGCCGCGGGTCGAGGGGCTGAATCGTTGGCATCCGGTCCCACGCGCTCGCCGCAGGGTGAGGCATCGCGGGACGAGATCGCCGCACGCCTGGATGCAGCGCTCGCAGCGCGCCCGGCCGATTTCAACGCCATCTGCCAACTGGGAAGCGCCGCGCAGCGCCTGGGCATGGCCGCGCACGCGGCGCGGGCGCTCGCCAAGACGAGCCAGTTCATCGTGGACATGAGCCGCTCGGGCAACGTGGAGCTTGCCTTGCAAGCCGAAAGCGCGGTCTATCACGCCTTCGTGCGCTCCTACGAAATCGAGGAGCACTACGAGAACGCATTCTCCGTCTGGCGGGAGCCGATGGCCGCGCTAGGGCGCTCGCGTGCGGCCGTGCCGCCGCGGCCCGCGACGCGCACGATCGGCTTCGTGCTTCCGTCCGGGGTCTTGTTGGGCCACACCGAGGTGCTCTTCCGGTTGCTCGAGGCACGTGACGCGACGGTCGATGCGCGCATCTATGTGTTCGGCGGTTGCAACGCCGATTTCCTGGAGCGCGCGCGCAAGCTCGGCGTCGCCGTGATCTCCTACCCCGAATCGCGAACTGGCGGGGCAGCCGTCGGCTACGTCCCGCGCCTCGAATGGCTGCGCGAGCGCATGCGCGAGGAGGGCGTCGCCACGGCCGTGTGGGTATCGGCGCCCGTCGTCGCCACGTTCGCCTTCGCGATGCGCATCGCGCCCGTGCAGGTATTCTGGACGCTGCGCTATCACCCGGTGCGCCTGCCGGAGATCGACGGCTACATCACCTATGGGTCCTGGAGCGAGAGCGAGCGGGTCTTCCACGGCCAGGCCTGGACGGTCTGCCCGGTTCCCCTCGCGCTCGATCCGCGCCTTCCCCCGCCGGCGGACGTGGCCGCGTTGCGTTCACGGTTCCCCGAGAAATGCCTGCTCGGAACGCTGGCGCGCGAAGAGAAGATCCACAGCGCGGATTTCCTCGCGTCGGTCGTGGAGATCCTGCGCCGCCACCCGGAGTGCGGTTATCTCTGGACGGGCCAGTCGCGCCACGCGGGGATCGACGAGGCGTTCAGGGCGGGCGGCGTCCACGAGCGTTGCCATTTCGTGGGCTGGGTCGATACCCCGCTCTATGCCGCGGCCCTCGACCTCTTCCTCGAGACCTTTCCCCTCGGCTGCGGAATCACCGGCTACCAGGCGCTCGCCGCCGGCGTGCCGCTCCTGTCGTTCGCGCTGCCAAACACGGTCTTCGGGATGCAATACTGGAGGGAGCTGATGGACAAGGCAGGAACGCCCGCCAACATGACGCGCGAGATGCTCGATGCGTACCCCGTCCTCTGCGCGCGGGACGGTGCGGAATATGCCGCGCTCGCCTCGCGCCTGGTCGGCGATCCGGCGTTTCGCGCCGAGTGGCAGGCTCGCGAGGCGCGCTTCTTCGCCGAGGAGATCGCGGGAATCGCGCGGTACTCGCGACGCTTCTTCGACACGCTCGCCGCCATCACGACACAGGCCTTGCAACCGTGAGCGCGACGACTCCCATCGTGATCCTGGGCGCCGGGGGCAACTCGCTCGGCATCGTCGACGCGATCGCGGCTTCCAACGCGCTCTCGCCCGGCGAGCCTTGCTATCGCATCGAGGGCATCCTCGACGACATCGACGCCAACCAGGGCAGGCGCGTGCTGGGCTGCAACGTGATCGGCCGCATCGCGGAGGCGCCGCGCCTCTCCGGTTGCCAGTTCGTGAATGGCATCTCGAGCATCGCGAGCTTCCGCCGCATTCCCGAGATCGTCGCGCGGACCGGGCTCCCACGCGAAAGATTCGAGACCATCGTGCATCCACGCGCCACGATCGCCGCGAGTGCCCGTGTCGGTCGCGGCAGCGTGATCCTCGCCGGCAGCGTGATCTGTCCCGAGGCCGAGGTCGGCGACCACGTCATCATCCTGCAGAACAGCACCGTGAACCACCATTCGGTGGTGGGCGATTTCACGACACTGTCGGCGGGCGTGACCGTGCTGGGCTACATCGAGATCGGCGCCAACGCCTTCATCGGGGGAGGCACGACGATCGTGCCGCAGCTTCGCATCGGCGCGGGCGCCATCGTCGGCGCGGGCTCGGTCGTGGTTCGCGACCTTGCCGCCGGCCGCGTCTACGCGGGCAATCCCGCGCGGGAGCTCACCGCCAGCAAGCACGCGCTGCGTTCCGCCCCGCGGGAAAAGGGGTCTGACCCCAATTAAGCTTTCCGGATGGTGTCGATCACGTAGTCGACCTGGGTATCGTCCAGGTGTGGACCCATCGGCAGGCTGAGGATCTCGTCGTGGATCGCTTCGCTCACCGGGAAGTCGCCGCGCCGGTAACCGAGCTCCTGGTAGGCGGGCTGCAAGTGCGGCGGCACGGGATAGTGGATCATCGTGCCAATGCCGGCCGCCGTGAGCGCTCGTTGCAGCTCGTCGCGGCGGCGCGAGCGCACCACGAAGAGATGCCACGTGTGCTCGTTGCCGTCGAGCGTGGCCGGCAGCACCAGGCCGGTGTCGCGCAGGCCCTCGAGGTAGCGGCGCGCGATGTGCGAACGTCTCGCGTTCCATCCCTCGAGCGCGGCCACCCGCGGTCCCAGCAGCGCGGCCTGGAGCTCGTCCAAGCGCGAATTGAAACCCTGCACTTCGTTGTGGTATTTCACGTGCGAGCCGTAGTTGCGCAGCGACCGCAGCCGCGCGGCGAGGCCCTCGTCGTCGGTCACGACCGCGCCGGCGTCGCCGAAGGCGCCGAGGTTCTTGCCTGGATAGAAGCTGAAAGCGGCGGCATCGCCCAATGCGCCGGTGCGTTTGCCGCGGTAGCGTGCGCCGGCAGCCTGGGCAGCGTCTTCCAGGACGAGCAACCCGCGGCGCGATGCGATTTCACGGATCGGCCCCATGTCGGCGGCCTGGCCGTAGAGGTGCACCGGGATGATCGCGCGAGTGCGCGGCGTGATGGCCGCCTCGATCTTCCCGGGATCGAGATTGTAGGTCGGCGCATCGGGCTCGACCGGCACGGGGCGCGCGCCGGCGTGCGTCGCCGCGAGCCATGTCGCGATGTATGTGTTGGACGGCACGATCACTTCGTCGCCCTCGCCGATACCCCAGGCGCGAAGCGTGAGCAGCATGGCCTCGAGGCCGTTGCCGACGCCCACGCAATGGGTTGCCCCGCACCACTGCGCGAACGAGCGCTCGAACGCCTCGACCTCGGCGCCGAGCACGAACCATCCCGAGCGCATCACGCGCCGGTACGCTTCGTCCAGCTGCGGGCCGATCTCGCGGTATACATGCTCGAGCGAAAGGAACGGGACCTTCACGAGGGTTTCATCCGTGAGCGTTCCGCGCGAAACGTATCGAGGTCGCGGATGTAGTCCGCGGAATCGTACTCGGCCGAGGCGAGGACCAGCAGCACCGCCTCGCGCGAGTAGTCGTGCTGCGCGCCCCACACCATCGGCGGAATGTACAGGCCCACGTCGGGGCAATCGAGATGCACCGCGCGCCAGCGCCGTCCATCGCTCACCTCGGCGACGACGCTCCCGGCGAGGCACACCAGGAGCTGCTCCAGCCGGCGATGCGCATGCTCCCCGCGGATGTCCACGCCCGGCACCTGCGAGATCACGAAGAAACGCCGCGGTGCGAAGGGCAAGCCGCGGTTCATCTCGGCCACCGTGAGCCGGCCGCGGGGCTCGACGACGCTGTGCATCCTCACCAGGCGCGCGCCATCCATCTCCAGGTCCGCGGGCGCCTTCGGATCGGCGAGCCATTGGCTCGCGCGCAGCTCCTCGTTCACGCGATCATCCCGCGGTACTTGCGCTGCACCGGCCAGCGGATCGGCCGCACCTCGTTGCGGCGCGCGAGCACGTACAGCGCGGCCTCGGGCGGCGCCTGGAAACGCTGGAAGCTTTCCACCGCGAAGGGGCGAAAGCCCTCCTTCAGGGTGCCCGTGACGCCGGTGAGGAGTTGCAGCTCGAAGCCGTTGTCCTCGAAGAAGTCCGGGTAGATCGTGGGGTTGAAGCTCCAGAACCCGTGGTTCACCCGCGTGAGCGGCGCCGCGTGCACCAGGATGCCGCCGACCGCGAGCGCCTCGCACGAGTTCACGAAGGCCTGCGCGACGTTGAAGCAGTGCTCGCAGGTTCCGGTGTCGACGACGAGGTCGAATGCGGCGCGAAGATCCTCCGGCAGCGGCGCATTCAGGTCGACGATCCGCTCCATTCCGCGCAGCTTCGCGACGTCGATCACCGTGGCCTCGACGCCCATCCGGGAGAGCAGGCCGACGCTGTCGTACATCGGATCGGGGACGCCACCCAACCCGTGGTAGCTCCAGATCGAGGCGGCATCGGCGCGCTCGGCGACGCCGGCCAGCGCCTCTTCGCCCAGGATCCGGCCGAGGGCGACGCGCGGCACGAGGATGTCGGGATACGCCAACAGCAGGCCACGCAAGCGCCTGGCGGCGCCTCCGCGGCCCTGGTCGATCGCTTTCTTGAGGTATTGGAGGTAGAGGGCCTCGATCGCCATCAAAAGGATTCGAACGTGACGCCCAGCAGGACGCTGCGCCGTGGCTTATCGTAACCCACCACGTCCTCGTAGCGCCGGTCGGCGATGTTCGCCGCGGTGAGCTGCACCGACCAGTTCTTGGCCACCGCGTAGCGCAGGTGCATGTCCACCACCGCATAGCCCCCGAGGCGCGTCGTCGGATCCTCGTCGGGAGAATCGAAGCGCGGGCCGCTCGCGACCACGCCGAGGCCGGCGCTCCACGACCCGAAGGGCCGGTCCACCTCGAACGTGCCGTAGCGCTCGGCACGGCCCTGGAGCCTGAGGCCCGTGTCCTCGTCGCGCGGGCGCTGCGCCGTGAATGCTCCGCGCCAGTGAGCGCCCAGCCAATCCGCCTGGACGGTCATCTCGAGGCCGCGTGCGCGGGCGCGAGCGACGTTCAGCACGGTGAGCTGCGTGAAGTCGTACGTGATGAGGTTGTCGTAGCGGTTGTCGAAGGCGCTCAGCCGCCAGCGCGCGCCGAGCGCATTTTGCAGCGTGGCGGAAATCTCGTAGCTGCGGCTCGTCTCGGGAACGAGGTCGGGGTTGGGATGGTAGAAGTCGCTCGTCGGGCCATAGAGGTCGAAGAACGTCGGCGCGCGGAAGCCCCGGGCGTAGGTGCCGGAGACCAGCATGCCGGGCGAGAGCTCGATGCCGTAGCTCGCGCTCCCCGTGGTGCGCGTGCCGAACTGGCTGTCGTCGTCGTAGCGGATGCTCGCCTCCAGCCGCTGGCCGGCGTAGCTCTCGTTGGCGCCGGCGAAGACGCTGTTGGTGTCGCGATGGTCGAGCGCGAAGGGAGTTGCGTTCGCGTCGAAGAGGATGGACTGGCGCACCGTCTCGGCACCCAGCACCGCGCGGCCGTCTCGAAGAGGCGTTTCGTTGAGCCACGTCGCCTGGAGTTGGCGCGTCTCGAAGCGGTCGGGGAAGGCGCCCGTCACCACGAGCTTGTCGTCGCCCTCGCCGACGGTGAGCCGGCTCGTCCACCAGTCGGTGAGGTTCATGGAGGAAGAGAGCTTCGCACCCGAGACCGTCTCCACGTTGAGGTCGTCGGTCGAGGGCCCGGAATCGAAATGGGTGCGGGCGCGCGAGCTGAAGGCGTCCAGCTCGATGTTCTCGCCGGTCCACACTTTCTGCGCCGCGTGCAGGTTCACGAACGCGTTGTCGAAGGGATCGCGGTCGGGGTTGTACACGAAGGGCCCGGAGCTTGGGTTGGAAGCGCTTCTCGCATCCACGGCGCGGTATCCGGCGTTGAGCGAGACGCGCGTGTCCTGGTCCGCGGTGCTGATCCCCGCGGAGACGCGCCGGTCGTTGTCGGTGCCGTAGGCGACCGTCGCGAAGAGATGCGGCACGGTCTTCCCGCGCGTGAAGACCTGGATCACGCCGCCGATGGCGTCCGAGCCATAGAGGCTGGACAGCGGCCCCTTCACGACCTCGATCCTCTCGATCATCTCGAGCGGGATGTGCTCGATGGGCGTGGTGCCCGCGGTCGCGGAGCCCACGCGCATTCCGTCCACCAGCACCAGCGTCTGCGCGGAGCCCGCGCCGCGAATGAAGAGGGACTCGGGCTGTCCGGGGCCGCCGGTCTCGCGCAGCTCGATGCCCGCCTTGCGTTGCAGGAGCTCACCCAGCGTGATGGGGCCGGCCGTTTCGATGTCCTCGCGCGTGATGACGACGGCGTCGCGCAATGTCACGGTGGCTGTGGCGAGGCGCGTGGCGGTGACCACCACGGGGTCGGAGACCTTGTCCAGCGGGGATGACGCGAGCTGGGCATGTGCGGCGAGGCTTGCCGCCGCGACACCGGCTGCGAAATGGGCTTTCATGGGTAGTTCCTTTCAGGCGGCTAGCGTCCCCGCAGGCCGCACGAGTTTCGACTGAAGGCCAAGGCGAGGCCTTCCCCGGGCGCGGACGGAGCGGTCTCCGGGCTCGCGAGGTCATTCGGGTCCACGGCCTTCCCACGGCCTTCGCCGCAGTGGCGTTTCGCGGACCCGCACTCGCATACCGTTGCGGGGGCAGCGCCGGCATCTCCACCGGCTTCCCGTGATTCCATTCGCGCCGACGATGATACGCGAGTCGCGGTGTCCGTCTCGCGCCGACCCGCGAATGCCACATTGTCGCCACGATGCTCGCTCGAAACGACTTTCAAAAGGCGGGCTTACTGATTGACGCGCCAGAGCTTTTCCAATAGGGTGAGAAAATGAACCCGGAACTCGACAGCCTCGAGGAGAAAATCACGCAGCTGGTGCGCCGGCTGGAGACGCTGCGCGACGAAAACCGGGAGCTTCGCCAGCAACTCGCCCATCGCACCGACGAGAATGCGCGCCTCGCCGAGAAGCTGGGCGCGGCCAAGTCGCGGATCGAGGCGCTCCTCAAGCAGATGCCGGAGACCGAATCGTGAGCGCCGTCCAGAAGTCCGAGAAGGGCGCTCTCACGCTGAACCTCCTCGGGCGGGAGTTCCGCGTGGCGTGCCCCGAGGGCGAGGAAAAAGCGCTCATCGCTTCCGCCGACTACCTCGCCACGCGAATCAAGGAAATCCGCGATACCGGCAAGGTGTCGGGCAACGAGCGTATCGCCATCATGGCCGCGCTGAACATCGCCCACGAGTTGATGTCCAACCGTGACAACGGTTCCCCCGCGTCATTTGACGGTGCCGATTTTCGTCGTAGAATCGGCGTGATGCAGGAGGCGGTCGACGCGGCGCTCGCGGCCGACCAGGAGAAATTGTTTTAAGGACAGGCGCCGGTTGCGTGTTGTAGCCTGTCCGGGTTTCCTGCGGTGTTCGTCCGGGCTTACATCCTTTGAACCGAAGCGGTAACCCTGGACGCTGGCCTAGGTCACTATTGTGCGAGTCCCACGTCGGACTTACCTGCGGTGATCGGTCGGCGACCGCCTTGAACCGAGTGTTCGAGGTGCAGCTTGGACGAACACCGCAGGAAATCCCCTCTCGCGCCCGAGGCCTCGTGCCCCACGCCTGAAATGTCCCACTGGCTCATGAAGTCCGAGCCCAACGAGTTTTCGATCGACGATCTCGTGCGGGCCCCGAAGCAGACCACCGCGTGGTTCGGCGTGCGCAACTACACGGCGCGCAACTTCATGCGCGACGAAATGCGCATCGGCGACGATGTGCTTTTCTACCACTCGAGCTGCGAGGTGCCCGGCATCGCGGGACTCGCCAAAGTGTCGAGCAAACCCTATCCCGACGAGTCGCAGTTCGATCGCAAGGGCGAGTACTTCGATCCCAAGGCGACGCGTGAATCTCCGCGCTGGATCCTCGTGGACGTGAAGCTCGCGAAGAAGACGCGCCTCATGCCGCTGGAGGAGATGCGCAAGTACAAGGAGCTTGCCAGGATGCTCACCCTACGCCGCGGCAATCGCCTTTCGATCACGCCGGTGAGCGATGCCGAGTGGAAGTTCATCACCGGCAAGCTTGGCGCCTAGCCCCGCGCTACGTCCGCGCGAGGGCCCGCATCTCGCCGAGGAACCGCACCGCGTGCCCACGGGATGGAAGTGGCGCGGCATAGTGGTGGTTCGAGCCGCGTGCGCCTGAGAGCTCCGGAAATTTCTCCGCGAAGCGCCGCGAGTAGCGCTGCCAGTCCTCGCCGAAGTCGCCGAGGCTGCGGTGCAGGGCGCACACGTCGGTGGTGACGGCGAGCCTCATTCCCGCCAGGTGCGCGCGGTAGGTGAAGTCCATGTCGTAGAAGTGGAAGCCGTCGAACGCCTTGTCGTCGAAGCCCACCGCGAGCGCGGCCTCGCGGCGCGCCGCGAAGAAAAATCCGTCGAGGGCCTGCATGCCGCCCAGGACGCCGCAGTCGAGCGCGAAGAGCGTGGCCTGCACCGAGCCCGGGTCGCCGCGGCCGGGCAGCGCCACGAAGCCCCGCAGGTGCGGATGCCCGGCCCACATCACCGCGGGCCCGCACGCCCTGGCCGTGCCGGCGAGCCCCGCGACATCGCTCGAGGCGAGTGCGTGCTCGATCGCATCGAACGGTCGCTGCGAGATGAGCTCCACGTCGTCATGCGAGAACACCACGATCGGGTATCGAGCGCGCGCGAGGCCCCGGTTGTAGCCTTCGGCGAGTGAGCGCGCATCGTTGATCACGATGAACTCATGCTCGCGTCCCGCGAGCCCCTCCCGGCAGCTCGCCTGCATCTCTTCCAGCATCGCGGGACGTACGCTGCACACCACGATGGAGATCGGCGTACGTCCAACGGGGAACGAGGCGTCCGGATCGCCAAAGGGCGACGCGCCTTCCTCCACCGCCTTCGCGAGCGTGGAGACCGCGTTCTGCATCGCCTCGTAGTCGTTGCCGCTCGAAAGCGCCACGGTCCGGCGGAAGCAGAGGATCGCCTCGCGCCATTCGCGCGAGGCGCGCAGCGCGAGCCCGAGGTTGTAGTGGCCCGCGGCGCCTTCGGGGGCGGCCTCGATCGCGCGGCGGTACGCCGCGATGGCCTCGGCGTTGCGTCCGTCGGCGCGAAGCGCGTTGCCCGCCGCGAGGAATGCCTGGGCCTGGTGCATCGCCGGCGGCATCACGCCTTGCACCATTCGCGCGCGAGCCGGGTGAAGAGATCCACCGATTCCTCGATGCGGCTGATCGAGCACCATTCGTCGGTCTGGTGCGCGAGGGTCGGCTCCCCCGGCCCCAGGATCACCGCGGGCGGGCCGCCGAAGCCGCGCTTCAGGTCCGCGCCGTCGGTGGAGAAAGTGATGGTCCTGGGCGTGGGCCGTGAGCCCACGAAGGGTGTGCAGGCCTCGAAGACGCTCGCGACCCATTCCAGCGAGGGCTCGGTGTAGAGGAGCGGCGTATCCACGATCTGTCGCACGTGCGCGCCATGCGGGGCGAGGAGTGTCGCGAGCGACCGGCACAGGTGCGCGTGCTCGATGCCGGGAACGGTGCGCGTGTCCACGGTGATGCGCGCTTCATCGGGAACCGAGTTGGTATTGAGGCCGCCGCGGATCGTTGCGACGTTGAGGGTGGGCTTGCCCATCACGGGGTGCGATTCGACGGGGAAGCGAAACCGCCCGAGGTCGTCGATCACGCGCGCCATCTTCACGATCGCATTGTCGCCGACCTCCGGCATGGAGCCGTGCGCGGTCACGCCCCTGGTCTCGATCTCGAACCATGCGAGACCCTTGTGCCCGATGTATGGATAGTTGGCGGTGGGCTCGG
The DNA here is from genome assembly GCA_036271595.1 of Usitatibacter sp. Classification (GTDB taxonomy): domain Bacteria; phylum Pseudomonadota; class Gammaproteobacteria; order Burkholderiales; family Usitatibacteraceae; genus Usitatibacter. Next base: position 82,594 of record DATBAI010000074.1, on the reverse strand, counting down.
CCACGACGATCGCGCCCGCCTCCCCGAGGAGCTTGCGGTCGGCGAGGAATTTCGCGCCCTCGCAGCCGATCTCTTCGCCCGCCGTGATCACCAGCACCAGGCCCGGAGTTCGTGCGAGATGCGGCGCCAGCTCGATCGCGGCGCACACGAAGGCGGCGATGCCGCTCTTCATGTCGGTCGAGCCGCGCCCAAAGAGCTTGTCGCCGTCGGCCTCCCCGGCGAAGGGGTCGTGGCGCCAATGCGCCGCGCCCAGCGGGACGGTATCGATGTGGCCGGTGAAGCAAAGCGGCTTTCCATTGCCCGCGCCGATGCGCGCGATGAGGCTGGTGCGCCCCTCGGCGAACTCGTGGTATTCGGTGCGAAAACCCGCGCCCTGAAGCATCGACCCCAGCAGGTGTGCGCAAGCGCGCTCCATGCCGGGCGGGTTGATGGTGTTGAAGGCGAGCAGCTCCCGGGTGAGCGCGCGCGGATCGCGGGCCGCAGTCATCGCCGGCCAGTCTACTACCACGGCTACTGGACGATGGACACGCCCACCTCGCCGCGGCGGCGCACGACCTTCACGCCCACGGCGTCCTCGTGGCGCTCGAAATGCACGTCCACGATCGCGTCCGCGGCGCGGATGCCGCGCAGCGAGATGGCCCCCACGCAAGCCGGCAGGACGGGGTGGAGGAAGCGGATCCTCGGCTCCTCGGGGCGGAAGGAAAGGCCCAGGCAAGCCTTCGCCAGGTAGAACACGCTCGCGCTCGCCCACGCCTGGGGCGAGCAGGCCACGGGATAGAGCGTGGGCGACTCGGCATGGGCGCGCCGCTCGAATCCGCAGAAGAGCTCCGGCAGGCGGTGCAGGTCCATGGCGAGGCTCGCCTCGTACATCGCGGTGGCGATGGCCGCGGCTTCGGCCTTCATCCCGTAGCGCGCGAGGCCCATGGCGATCACGGCATTGTCGTGCGGCCAGATGGAGCCATTGTGGTACGACATGGGGTTGTAGCGGGATTCGGAATCGGAGACGGTTCGGATCCCCCAGCCCGAGAACGACGGCGCGGCGAGGAGCGTGCGCCCGACCCGTTTAGCGCGCTCGGGCGAGACGATGCCGCTCCATAGGAGATGGCCCGCGTTGGAGCTCTTCACCTTGCAGGGACGCTTCTCGCCGTCCAGCGCGAGGGCGTACGTTCCCAGCTCCTCGCACCAGAAGGCTTCCCCGAATTTCGCGTGCAGATCCCGCGCCTCGTGGTCGAGCGCCTCGGCTGCGTCGCGATGGCCCAGCATTCGCGCGAGGCGCGCCGCGTGGACGCGCGCGAGATACGCGTAGCCCTGGACCTCGCAAAGCGCGATGGGCCCCTCGGCGAGCCGCCCGTCGGCGTGGAAGATCGCGTCCTCGGAATCCTTCCAGCCCTGGTTCGCGAGCCCGGTGCGGCTTCGCCGCTGGTATTCGATGAAGCCGTCGCCGTCGATATCGCCGTAGCGGCGCATCCACTCCAGCGCGCGCTCGACGTTCGGCCAAACGCGCTCGAGCGTCTCGCGATCGGCGGTCCTCTGGAAATATTCGCCGGCGAGGATCACGAAGAGCGGCGTGGCATCGATCGTCCCGTAGTAGCGCCCGAAAGGAATCTCGCCCAGCGCCGCGAGCTCGCCCTTGCGCATCTCGTGCAGGATCTTGCCGGGCTCGGCATCCTGTTCGGGCCGCACCTCGGTCGCCTGCGTCTCGGCGAGGAAGTGGAGCACGCCGCGCGCCATCGAGGGATCGACCCACAGGTACTGTAACGCCGTGAGGATGCCGTCGCGCCCGAAGGGCACGCTGTACCAGGGCACGCCCGCATAAGGGTAGCGCCCCTCGGGGTTTCCCGCGGTGAGCATGTAGAGATCCGCGGCGGAACGATCGATCCATGCGTTGAACTGCGCGTTGGAGGTAGCGAGGGAGGCACGTTCGGCCGCGGCGGTGTCGATCGAGAGCTGCGCGCGGCGCCAGGCCTCGGTGAAGTCCACGATCTCCACGCGCCGCTCGTCGATTTCGCACGCCACGAGGGCCTCGATGTCGTGCTGCGCATGGGGCTCGAGCGACACCTCGAAGGCCACGCGGCTCGCGTCGAGCGCCGAGGGGGCAGTGCTCCAGGTGAACCGCGTGCGCCGCGTCACGCCGTCGAGGCCACGGTATCCGAGCACGACTTCGTCGCTACCCACTTGCGCCGGGAGGTCCTCGCCGCGACGCTCGCGCTCGTAGCCCCGCACCTCGAAGATGTCGGCAAAGTCGGCGCCGAACTCGAAGGCGATCTCGATTCGCAGCGCCTCGGTGCCGTAGTTCGAGATTTCTATCCGCTCGTGGGCGGCAGCCTCCCTCAGCATCCACGAACGCGAGACGTGCACCGTCCCCCTGCGCAGCATGAGCTCGTCCACCTCGAAGAGGTCGCCGTTGGTGGCCTCCACGACGAGCACGCCGTTGTCGCGGCGCACGACGGAATTGAGGAGCACCGGCCGCTGCCCCGCCAGGCGAAGCTCATGGCGCGAGAGGAAGCGCGTGCCCTGGTGGTAGACGCCATGCTCCCCGGTGCCCGCGCGCGGCATGTCGCCGAAACGGTCGAAGAGCGCGAAGGTGTCGCCGTACTTGAGCACGCGTCCCGGATCGCCGGAGCGCGAGGAGGTGGCGAGCACGTACCACTGGTCGCCGACCCGGATCGCTTCCTCGAGCGGGATCGGATCTTTCATGCTCTCGCCCTCAGCGGCAGGCTCGCCCTCGCACCCCGTGCGAGGAGCCGCCGGTACACGTCCACGTAGTCGAGCGCCATGCGCGAGGCGCTGAAGCGCTCCTCGAAGCGCAAGCGGCACGCGTGCCGGTCGATCGACGCGAGCCCGCGGAGCGCCTCGACCGCCTCGTCCTCGCTCTCCACGATCCAGCCGGTCGTGCCGGGGTCGATGATCTCGGGAACGGATCCGTTGCGGAACGCCACCACGGGCGTGCCGCAGGCCATCGACTCGATCATCACGAGCCCGAAGGGCTCGGGCCAGTCGATGGGGAAGAGGAGCGCCGCTGCGTCGCCCAGGAACGACGCTTTCTCGGCCTCGCCGATCTCGCCCACGAAGTCGACGCCGGGCCCCAGGAGCGGCTCGATCTCGCGCTCGAAGTACACGCGGTCGCCGCCGCCTTCGACCTTCGCCGCGATGCGAAGCGGCATGCCGAGCCGGCGAGCGATGCGGATCGCACGGTCGGGGCGCTTCTCCGGCGAGATGCGCCCGAGGAAAGCGAGATAGCCGCCGCGGCCGGCGCCCTCGGGAAGAAGTCCCAGCGGAAGCCCGTGGTACACGGTCGCGGCCCAGGGCGCCCACGGCAGGGGCATGCGCTGCGCATTCGAGATCGACGCGAGCGGCATGTCGGGATAGCGCCGATAGATCGAGTCCAGTTCCGGGATATCCAGGCGGCCGTGGACGGTCGTCAACGCGTCGATGCCGGCCGCGCGCACCGCGGCGAAATGGATGTAGTCGATGTGGAAGTGAACGATGTCGAAAGCTTCCGCGCCTTCGACGACGTCATGGACCATCGCCGCGTGGGACGCGGTGGCATCGCCGCTGCCAGCCAGGCGCAAGCTGCGGGGCACCATCGGCAAGAGGCGCGCCGCCGTACGCGAATCCGCCGAGGCGAAGAGCGTCACGTCATGGCCCATCCGGACCAGCTCCTCGGTGAGGAAAGACACCACGCGCTCGGTCCCCCCGTAAAGCTGGGGCGGCACGCTTTCGTAGAGGGGTGAGACGACGGCGATCCGCAGGGGCGCGCCGCCGCGGATGGGCGTGGAATCCATTGCAGGTGGGACAGCCCGGCAAGGCGGGCCGTTCCGTCACAGTGCCGCAGGAACCAGCCGCGGGGAACCCTAGCCTGCGAGCCGCTTCAGCGCTTCGCGGTATTTCTCGCTCGTCTTTTGCGCGACCTCGTCGGGCATCGGGGGTGCCGGGGGCTTCCGCGCGAAGCCGATCGAATCGAGCCAGTTGCGGACGTACTGCTTGTCGAAGCTTTCCGGGCTGATGCCTTCGCGCCAGGTCGAGAGGGGCCAGAAGCGGGACGAGTCCGGTGTGAGCGCCTCATCGATGAGGTAGAGCTTGCCGGCCTTGTCGGTGCCGAACTCGAACTTCGTGTCGGCGATGATGATGCCGCGCTCGAGCGCGTACTTCGCGGCGGCCTCGTAGAGACGGATGGCGGTGTCGCGCACTTCGCGCGCGCGCGCTTCGCCGATCGTGCCGGCCATCTGCTCGAACGAGATGTTCTCGTCGTGGTGCCCGGCTTCGGCCTTGGTGGCGGGCGTGAAGATCGCGTGCGGCAGCTTGGATGCGCGCTTCAACCCCGGCGGCAGCTTGACCCCGCAGACGCTGCCCGACTCCTGGTATTCCTTCCAGCCCGAGCCCTCCAGGTAGCCGCGCACCACGGCCTCCACCGGGATCGTGTCGAAGCGCTTCACCACGATCGAGCGCCCGCGCACCTGCTCGCGCTCGTCGGCGGTCACCACCGTTTCGGGGTCGATTCCCGTCAAATGGTTGGGAACGATGGAGGAGAGCTTGTCGAACCAGAAGTTGGCGAGCTCGGTGAGGACGTGCCCCTTCTCCGGGATCGGCGTGGAAAGGATCACGTCGTAGGCCGAGAGACGGTCGGTGGTCACGATGAGCAGCTTGTCCTCCCCGAGCGCGTAGATGTCGCGCACCTTGCCGCGCGCGACCAGGGGGAGGGATTTCAGCGAGGATTCGTAGAGGTTCATGGAAGTGGTGAAACAGCTCGCGGCGATCAGGCCGGCTTCTTCTCGGCTTCGGCGCTCCACTCCCCGCGCGCGGCGAGGCTGTTCATGCGCGCGCGATGGGCGAGCGCCGCCTGGGCCGCGGGGACGTTGGCCGCCTGGCCGCGCCAGAGGTTGAGCGCCGCCTGCTGGAGCGCCCGGCTGTAGCTGAAGGTGAGCGGCCAGGGAAGCGGGCCCATGCGGTTCATCGCGTCCAGGTGCGAGGTGGCGTTCTCGTCGCTCTGGCCGCCCGAAAGGAAGACCACGCCCGGAAGCGCCGCGGGAACGGTTCGCTTCAACACGCGCACGGTGCGCTCGGCCACCTCCTTCACGCCCGCCTGCTTCGGATTCCTGTTGCCGGAGACCACCATGCTCGCCTTGAGGATCACGTGCTCGAGAAGCACGCCCTGCGTGGCGAGCTCGTGGAAGAGCGTTTCCAGCGTGCGCAGGTGCACTTCCTCGCTCGTCTCGGCGCCGTGGTCGCCATCGAGCAGCACCTCGGGCTCGACGATGGGGACGATCGAGGCCTCCTGGCAGATCGCGGAGTAGCGCGCGAGCGCGTGGGCGTTGGCGTCGAGGCAGGCCTGCGTGGGAATGCCCTTGCCGATCGTGATGACCGCGCGCCACTTGGCGAAGCGCGCGCCCATCTCGAAATACTTCCGCATGCGCTCGGCGAGCTTGTCGAGCCCCTCGGTCACCTTCTCGCCGGGGTGGAGCGCCATGTCCTGCGCGCCCGCGTCCACCTTGATGCCGGGAATGATGCCGTTCTTCTCGAGGAATTTCGCGAAGTTCACGCCGTCTTTCGTCGACTGGCGCAGCGTCTCGTCGAAGAGGATCACGCCGCTCACGTATTCGCCGAGCGCGGGCGTGGCGAAGAGCGTCTCGCGATAGGCGCGGCGGTTCTCCTCGCTGCATTCGACCCCGATGGAATCGAAGCGCTTCTTGCAGGTGCCGGCGCTCTCGTCGGCGGCGAGCAGGCCCTTGCCGCGCGCCACCATGGCGCGGGCCGTTGCCTGCATGAGCTGCGTGTCCATGGAACGACCTCGCTTCAGTTGACGACGGCCGCGAGCTCCCCCTTGGCGTATCGGGTGGCCATCTTCTCCAGGGTCACGGGCTGCAGCTTGGATCCCTGCCCCGCGCAGCCGAACTGCTGGTAGCGCTGCCTGCAGATCTCCTTCGCGGCCGCGCGCGCCGGCTTCAGGTAGTCGCGCGGGTCGAAGGCGCTCTTGTTGGCGTTCATGTACTTGCGGATCGCGGCGGTCATCGCGAGCCGGATGTCGGTGTCGATATTCACCTTGCGGACTCCGTGCTTGATCCCTTCCTGGATCTCCTCGACGGGCACGCCGTACGTCTCCTTCATCTCGCCGCCATTCTCGCGGATCACCTGGAGCAGGTCCTGCGGGACCGAGGACGATCCGTGCATGACCAGGTGCGTGTTGGGGATGCGCTTGTGGATCTGCTTGATGCGCTCGATGGCGAGGATGTCGCCGGTGGGCTTCCTCGTGAACTTGTAGGCGCCATGGGAGGTCCCGATCGCGATGGCGAGCGCGTCCACGCCGGTCTTCTTCACGAAGTCCGCGGCCTGCTCCGGATCCGTGAGGAGCATCTCGCGCGTCATCGTGGCGTCGGTGCCGTGGCCGTCTTCCTTGTCGCCGCGCATGGTCTCGAGCGATCCCAGGCAGCCCAGCTCGCCCTCGACGGACACGCCGAGGCGGTGAGCCATGTCCACCACTTGCTTGGTCACCTGCACGTTGTACTCGTAGGAGGCGATCGTCTTGCCGTCGGCCTCCAGCGAGCCGTCCATCATCACGGACGAGAAGCCGAGCCTGATCGCGCCTTCGCATACGGCGGGGGACTGGCCATGGTCCTGGTGCATCGCGACGGGCGTCTTCGGGAAGCTCGCCACCGCGGCCTCGATCAGGTACTTGAGGAAGGTCTCGCCGGCATATTTCCGCGCGCCGGCGGAGGCCTGCATGATGACCGGGCTGTCGGTCTCGGAGGCGGCTTCCATGATGGCCTGTACCTGCTCCAGGTTGTTCACGTTGAATGCGGGCAGGCCGTAGCCGTTTTCCGCCGCATGGTCGAGGAGTTGCCGCATCGATACGAGTGCCATCTGGAAAATCTCCGTGTGAAGAGCTGCATTTTACCGCGCCAGGTTGCTACGGCTTCCTCTGCTCGCCCACCTTCACGATCTTCATCGTGTTGGTGCCGCCGGATTTGCCGATGGGCTCCCCGATGGTGAGCACGATGAGGTCGCCGGGCTTCACGACCTCGTTGGCGACCAGCACCGCCTCGGCCTCGGCGAGCAATTCCTCCCGGTCGTGGCCCACGAATTTCACCATGAGCGGGTACACGTCGCGCAGGAGCGTGCAGCGGTAGCGGGTGAAGGTCTGCGCGGTGAGGGCGTAGATCGGCACGCCGCAATTCAGGCGCGACATCCATAGCGCGGTGGAGCCCGATTCGGTGAGGGAGGCGATCGCCTTCACCTTGAGGTGGTAGGCGGTGAAGAGCGCCGCCATGGCGATGGACTGGTCCACGCGCGTGAAGACTCGGTCGAGGAACTCGCTCTCCAGCGTCACGATCTGCGACTTCTCGGCTTCGACGCAGATGCGGTTCATCGCCGCGATGGTTTCCACCGGGTACATGCCCGAGGCCGACTCCGCCGAGAGCATCACGGCGTCGGTGCCGTCCAGCACGGCGTTGGCGACGTCGGAGACCTCCGCGCGCGTGGGCACCGGCGAGGAGATCATCGACTCCATCATCTGCGTCGCGGTGATGGTGAGCTTGTTCAGCTCGCGCGCTTGCCGAATCATGCGTTTCTGGAGCGCGGGCACGGCCGCGTCGCCCACCTCCACCGCGAGGTCGCCGCGCGCCACCATGATTCCATCGCACGCGTTCATGATGTCGGTGAGCGCGGGAATCGCCTCGGCGCGCTCGATCTTGGCGATCAGCATCGCGTGGCCGCCCGCGGCGCGCAGCAGCTCGCGCGCCATGTACATGTCGGCGCCGCTCTTCGGGAACGACACCGCGACGTAGTCCACCTTCATCTTCGCGGCGGTGCGGATGTCGTCGATGTCCTTGGGGGTGAGCGCCGGCGCCGTGAGGCCGCCGCCCTGGCGGTTGATCCCCTTGTTGTTCGAGAGCGTGCCGCCATGGCGCGTCACCGTGTGGATCTCGGCGCCCATCACGTGCACGACGTCCATCACGATCCGCCCGTCGTCCAGCAGGAGCACGTCGCCCGGCTTCACGTCGCGCGGCAGGTCCTTGTAGTCGAGGCCGACCCGGCCCTGGTCGCCGAGCGGGCAATCCGCGTCGAGGATGAACGGGTCGCCGGGCTTCAGCGTGACCTTGCCGTCCCTGAACTTGCCGACTCGGATCTTCGGGCCCTGGAGATCGGCCATGATGCCCACCGCGCGGTTCACCTTGCGGCAGGTTTCGCGCACCAGCTCGGCGCGCTTCATATGGTCTTCGGCCGTGCCGTGGGAGAAGTTGAGGCGCACCACGTCCACGCCGGCCGCGAACATGCGCTCCAGCACGGAGGCCTCGCTCGAGGAGGGGCCCAGGGTGGCGACGATCTTGGTCGAGCGTTGCCCGGTGGCAGCCGTCATTCGTGGATTCCTTTCGCGCGGGCCTCGAGGATCGCCACCGCGGGAAGGCTCTTGCCCTCGAGGAACTCGAGGAAGGCGCCGCCGCCGGTGGAGATGTAGCCGATGCGGTCGGTCACGCCGTACTTCGCGATCGCGGCGAGCGTGTCGCCGCCGCCCGCGATGGAGAAGGCCTTCGAGCCGGCGATCGCTTCGGCGACCGCGCGCGTGCCGCCCGCGAAGGCTTCGAACTCGAAGACGCCGACCGGGCCATTCCACACGATGGTGCCCGCGGCGCGCAGGACCGAGCCGTACTGCGCGGCGGTACGCGGGCCGATGTCGAGGATGAGGTCGTCGGCGGCCACCTCTTTCGCGTCCTTCACCGTGGCTGCCGCTTCGGCGGCGAAGGACTTCGCGCACACGACGTCCGGAGGGATCGGGACGGCAGCGCCGCGCGAGGCCATCATCGACAGGATTTCCTTCGCCTCGGAGACCAGGTCCGCCTCCGCGAGCGATTTTCCGACGGGCAGCCCGGCCGCGAGCATGAAGGTGTTGGCGATGCCGCCGCCCACGATGAGTTGGTCCACCTTCGCCGCCAGGGTGCGCAGGATCGTGAGCTTCGTGGAGACCTTCGAGCCGGCGACGATCGCGACCAGCGGGCGCCTGGGATTGGCGAGCGCTCGTCCCAGCGCATCGAGCTCACCGGCGAGGAGCGGCCCGGCGCATGCGATGCTGGCGAACTTCGCCACGCCATGCGTCGAGGCTTCCGCCCGGTGCGCCGTTCCAAAGGCGTCGTTCGCGTAGATGTCGCAGAGCGCCGCGTATTTCCTCGCGAGCGCGTCGTCGTCCTTCTTCTCGCCCTTGTTGAAGCGGCAATTCTCCAGCAGCACGAGCTCGCCCGGCTTCACGTCGACGCCGCCCACCCAGTCGCGTTTCAAGGCGACGGTGCGTCCCAGCAGCTCGCCGACGCGCTTGGCCACGGGCGCCAGCGAATCGGCTTCGCTGAACTGGCCTTCCGTGGGGCGCCCCAGGTGGGAGGTGACCATCACGGCCGCGCCCTTGTCGAGCGCCATCTTCATCGCGGGGATCGAGGCGCGGATGCGCGTGTCGTCGGTGATCCGGCCGGAATCGTCCTGCGGGACGTTGAGGTCCGAGCGGATGAAGACGCGCTTGCCGCGCGCCTCCTGCCGATCGAGCGTGAGGACGTTCACGCGGCCTCCCCGCGCGCCGCGGCGCGGGCACGCGATTCCTCGAGGCTCGCGTTCAGCTCGCGCGTGATCCGGCTGCCGGTGGTCTGGAAGAGGAACGGAAAGACCCCGTGCAGGAGCGCGGCGACGCCCCCCGCGGTCATCTTCGCCCCGTAGCGGCAGGCGAAGAGGCCATGCTCCAGGTAGGACTCGCCCACCGAACGCGGATGGAAGGTGAACGGGTTCTTCACTTCGCCTGCATGAGCGCGACGGCCACGTCGAGCATGCGATTGGAGAAGCCCCACTCGTTGTCGTACCAGGAGGTGACCTTCACCAGGCGCCCCGAGACCTTGGTGAGCGTGGCGTCGAACACGGACGAGCGCGCGTCGTGGTTGAAGTCCACGGAGACCAGCGGCCCGGTGTTGTAGCCGAGGATGCCCGCGAGCTCGCCCGATTCGGAGGCCTTCTTCATGACCGAGTTCACCTCGTCCACCGTCGTGTCCCGCGCGGCGATGAAGCAGAGGTCCACGATCGAGACATTGATGGTGGGCACGCGGATGGCGAAGCCATCGAGCTTGCCGTTCAGCTCTGGCAGCACCAGCCCGACCGCGGACGCCGCGCCCGTCTTGGTGGGAATCATCGAGTGCGTGGCCGAGCGGGCACGGCGCAGGTCCTCGTGGAAGACGTCGGTCAGCACCTGGTCGTTGGTATACGAGTGAACCGTGGTCATGAGCCCGTTCACCACGCCGATCGCGTCGTGGAGCGGCTTCACGAGCGGCGCCAGGCAATTGGTCGTGCACGACGCGTTGGAGATCACCGTGTGCGAGGCCTTCAGCGTCTTGTGGTTCACGCCGTACACGACGGTGGCGTCCACGTCCTTGCCGCCGGGCGCCGAGATGATGACCTTCTTCGCACCACCCTTCAGGTGGGCCGATGCCTTCTCCTTCGTCGTGAAGAAGCCGGTGCTCTCGAGGACCACGTCCACGCCGAGGCTTCCCCACGGAATCTGCGCCGGGTCGCGCTGCGCGAAGACCTTGATGCGATCGCCGTCGACGACCATGTGGTCGCCATCGACCTCCACCTTGCCGGGAAACTTGCCGTGCGTCGTGTCGTAGCGCGTGAGGTGCGCGTTGGTCTCGGTGGGGCCGAGGTCGTTGATCGCGACGATGGCGAGATCGTGCTTCTTTCCGCTCTCGTAGTGCGAGCGGAGGATGTTGCGGCCGATGCGGCCGTAGCCGTTGATGGCGACGCGGACGGTCATGGAGGGCTCTCGTGGATTTACAGCGGGGAAACGACCATTTTAGCCCAAGGCCGAGGGCTTTCCTTCCTCACTCCGGCTCGGCGACAAGACCAGTGAGGTCGTTCCATCCGTATGCGACTTCGGCGAAATCGAAGCGCCCGAGCCGCTCGGTTTTCTCGCCCACTTCCTCGCCGCCCAGGGCGCCGTAGAACATGCGCGCCCGGTTGGCCTTGAGCACCCACAGGAAAAAACCGAACAGCCCGCGCCGCGCGAAATGTTTGGCGCAGGCGCGTACCAGTTCGCGTCCCACGCCGCGGCGCTGGTGCGCCTGCAAGACGTAGAGCGCGTAGATCTCGCCTTCCAGGCCCATCACGGTCTCGCGCGCCGGCCCGCAATTGGCGAAGCCCACGACCTTCCCGGAGCGCTCGGCGACGAACGTCGCGCCGTCGGTGCCGGCGCGGCCCATGCGCCTCGCCCATTCGGCAGGGTCGCGCGCGCCCGTATGCGAGGCGATCACCTCGAGGGGCAGGATTCCGGTGTAGCTCGTGCGCCACGAATCGCGCTGGACGCGCGCGATCGCCTCGGCGTCCCGCGCGGCGGCGGACCGGATCGAGAGGCGTGCGTCGAGGTCAGACAATGCGCCGCACGGCCTCGGCCACGTGGGCCGCGTCGATTCCGAGGAACTTGAAGATTTCGGGGGCTGGCGCGGACTCGCCGAAACGGTCGATTCCGATGACCTCGCCCTCCAGGCCCACGTATTTGCGCCAGTAGTCGCGCACGCCCGCCTCGACGGCTACCTTCGGCAGGCTTCGCGGCAGCACCGACTCGCGCCAGGCGGCATCCTGCCGGTCGAAGACGCTGGTGCAGGGCATCGACACGACGCGCACCGGGATGCCGGCCTCGGCGAGGCTTTTCTGGGCCTCGAGCGCGAGGGAAACCTCCGAGCCCGTGGCGATGATCGCCGCGCGCGCGTTGCCCTGTGCCTGCGAGGCGACGTAGCCGCCGCGTGCGATGGCTTCCAGCGCCGCGGCGTCGCGCTTCACGTGGGGCAGGTTCTGGCGGGACAGGGCGAGCACGGCGGGGCCGGTGCTTCGCTCGAGCGCGGCGACCCAGGCCACGGCCGTCTCCACGGCGTCGCAGGGACGCCACACGTCCATGTTCGGGATGAGGCGCAGGCTCGCGAGGTGCTCGATCGGCTGGTGCGTCGGGCCATCCTCGCCCAGCCCGATGGAGTCGTGCGTGAAGACGAAGATGTTGCGCGCCTTCATGAGCGCGGCCATGCGAAGGGCGTTGCGCGAGTAGTCCGAGAACGTGAGGAAGGTGCCCGAGTAGGGAATGAAACCGTTGTGCAGCGCGAGGCCGTTGCAGATGGCCGCCATGCCGAATTCGCGAACGCCGTAGTGGATGTAGTCGCCCGCTTGCGTCGCCGTGACGGTCTTGCTGCCCGACCAGTTCGTGAGGTTGGAGCCGGTGAGGTCCGCGGAGCCGCCGAGGAGCTCCGGCAGGTGCGGCGCAAGCGCCTCGATGGCTCCCTGCGACGCCTTGCGCGAGGCGATCGTCTCGGCCTTCGCGTCGGCCTTGGCGATGAGCGCCTTCGCCACGGCGGCGAAATCGGAGGGCAGCTCGCCCGCCATCCGCCGGCGATACTCCGCGGCGAGCTCCGGGTGCTCCTTCTCGTAGGCCGCGAAGCGCGCGTTCCAGCCATCCTCGAGCGCTTTGCCTCGGGCGGTTGCGTCCCATTCTCGATAGACGGCGGGAGGAATCTCGAAGGCGGGCCATTTCCAACCCAGCGCCTCGCGCGCGGCCGCCACTTCTCCGGCGCCCAGCGCCTCGCCGTGCGCCTTGGCCGTTCCGGCGCGCGTGGGCGCGCCAAAGCCGATGGTCGTCTTGCAGCAGATGAGCGTGGGCTTGCCGGCGGCCCGCGCGCTCTCGATCGCCTTGCGCACGGCTTGCGAATCCTGGCCGTCCACGTGCGCGATCACGTTCCAGCCGTACGCCTCGAAGCGCTTGGGCGTGTCGTCGCGGAACCAGCCCTGCACTTTGCCGTCAATAGAGATGCCGTTGTCGTCGTAGAACGCGATGAGCTTGGCGAGCCCCAGGGTCCCGGCGAGCGAGCAGGCCTCGTGCGAGATCCCTTCCATGAGACACCCGTCGCCCGCGAAGACGTAGGTCCAATGGTCGACGATGGGATGGCCCGGGCGGTTGAAGCGCGCGGCCGCGAGCTTCTCGGCGAGTGCGAAGCCCACGGCGTTGGCGAGCCCCTGGCCGAGCGGGCCGGTCGTGGTCTCGATGCCGGGCGTGTGGTTGACCTCGGGGTGTCCCGGGGTCTTGGAGTGCAGTTGGCGAAAGCGGCGCAGCTCCTCCATCGGCAAGTCGTATCCGGTGAGGTGCAGCAAGGCGTACTGGAGCATCGAGCCGTGGCCGTTGGACAGGATGAAGCGGTCCCGGTCCGCCCACGCGGGATTTTTGGGGTTGTGGCGCAGGAAGTGCCGCCACAGCGCCTCGGCGATGTCGGCCATGCCCATCGGCATGCCGGGATGGCCGGAATTGGCTTGCTGGACGGCGTCCATCGCGAGCGCACGGATGGCGTTCACGACGTCTGCATGGGAAGCTGCTGGGGAAGGCGTGTCGGGCATGGATTTTCCGGCGCGGACGAGCGAAAAAACGCCCGAAGGGACTGTACGTAGCAAGAAGTATGCGATTATACTTGCGCACTTTTTCACCGCGATATTTTTCGCTTGGGTAAACCTCTGCAAGGAGTAGGACTGCACCCGCCGCCCGAGGTTTGAGGGCGTCCCGCCATTCGGCGGCACGCCCGAGGTCGCGCAACCAGTCCACCTCCACGCGGACTTTTGCTTGGAAGGGGGTATCGAAGTGAAGGGACTGCACATCATTGCCGATCTCTACAACTGCCAGAAGGGCGAGCTCCTGCACTCGTCCGGCAAGCTCCGCGACCTCTGCGTCAACGCCTGCACCGACGTAGGCCTTACCGTCCTCGGAGACCATTTTTACCAATTCGACGGCATCGATGGCGGCCAGAACGGGGGCTCCACGGGGGCCGTCGTGCTTGCCGAATCCCACCTGGCGATCCATACGTGGCCCGAGCGCGCCGGCGCCACGCTCGACGTATACGTCTGCAATTTCACGGCCGACAACACGGACAAGGCCGAGGCGGTCTACGACAAGCTCATCAAGGGCCTGAAGCCCGGCGACGTGATGGTCGAGCGCGTCATGCGCGGCCGCGACCTTCCGCTCAAGAAGCGGGTGGCATAGCCCCAGCGAAGTGTCCGAGAAGATCTTCGAGCGGCTCACCGCCGGGAGCGGCGTGTATTTCGAGGGCACGCTCGTCGAGCGCCGCCAGACGCCGTTCCAGCTCCTCGAGGTCTATGAGACGCCCGACCTCGGGCGAATCTTCCGCCTGGACGGCTGCAACATGACCTCCGAGAAGGACGAGTTCTTCTACCACGAGAACCTCGTCCATCCCGCGGCGATCGCCCACCCGGGCCCCCGGCGCGCGCTGGTGATCGGCGGCGGCGACGGCGGCTCCTCCGAGGAGCTGCTCAAGCATGCGACGCTCGAGCGCGTGCACATGGCCGAGCTGGATCCGGTGGTGATCGAGATCTCCAAGGCCCGGTTCGAAGCCGTGCATCGCGGCGCCTTCGACGATCCGCGCCTCGAGGTGACCGTGGGCGACGGCCTGGCTTACCTTCGCGAGACGGAGGTTCGCTACGACCTGGTCTGCATGGACCTCACCGACCCCGTGGGCCCTTCGGCGCAGCTGTATTCGCCCGCCACTTTCCAGCTCGCCAAGCGCGCGATGACTGCCAACGGCGCCCTTACGCTCCACATCGGCTCTCCCTTCTCGCACCCCGAGCGCGTGCGCTCCACGCTCTCCAACCTGCGCCAGGTGTTCGCGAAGGTGACGCCGTACTTCGTGCACATCCCCATCTACGGCTCCGTGTGGGGCTTCGCGTGCGCCTCCGACCTGCTCGATCCGCGCACGGTCCCGCCGCAGGAAGCCGACCGCATCCTCGCGAAGCGCGGCGTGAAGGACCTTCGCTATTACAACGGCGACGTGCACCAGGCCCTGTTCGCGCTTCCCAACTACATCCGCGAGCTGGTCGCCTAGCGATGCGCAAGAGCTCGCGCGTGACGCTCGTTCTGGTCGGCCTCGCGGCGCTCACGGGATGCAATCGCGCCCCGGACCCTCAGCGTGAGGTGTACAAGACGCGCGAGGATTGCCTCTCCGACTGGGGCAACAAGCCCGAGGACTGCAAGCCCGCCACCCAGCCTTCCCACGCGGCGCACGGCTTCTGGTACGGGCCGATCCTGCCGGGCTACTACGGGTCGAGCTGGTCTTCCACGCGCTCGCTGGGCACCACCTCGGCCGCGGGCCATTCCTCTTCAATCGCGCGCGGCGGCTTCGGTTCGTCGGCGCGCGGTTCCTCGGGAAGCTGAAGGGCCGTGCGCCGCGAAAGCCGCGTGCCCCGGCCCGACTGGCCCGCCAAGGTCGAGGCGCTCGGATTTTCCTGGCACAGCATGGACGGCGTCTACTGGGACGAGCGCGCCTGCTACCGGTTCACCGAGGCCGAAGTCGACACGCTGGAAGCGGCCACCGCGGAGCTTCACGCGCGGTCGCTGGAAGCGGTCGAGCGCGTCGTGGGGAAGGGCGACTACTCCCGCTTCGCGATCCCCGAGCCCTTCCATGCGGCCATCGAGCGCTCGTGGAAGGCGGGCGACAAGTCCCTCTATGGGCGCTTCGACTTCTCGTGGGACGGAACGGGCGAGCCCAAGCTCCTCGAGTACAACGCCGACACCCCCACGGCGCTCCTGGAGGCGAGCGTCGTGCAGTGGTATTGGCTGCAGGACGTGATGCCGAAAGCCGACCAGTTCAACTCGATCCACGAGAAGCTGATCGAGCGCTGGAAGGTGGTGCGCGAGAGCCTCCCTGCAGTGGGCGCCGTCTACTTCACCGGGGATCTCGAGTCGCAGGAAGATGCGGGCACCCTCGACTACCTCCGCGACACCGCGACCCAGGCCGGCATCGACGCGCGCGCCATCGACATCGCGGACATCGGCTGGGATGGCAGGTCCTTCGTGGACCTGGACACGAACCCGATCGCCTCCATCTTCAAGCTCTATCCGTGGGAATGGATGGCGCGCGAGGAGTTCGCGCAATACCTCCTCGCGGGCAAGGCGCGTGTCGTGGAGCCGGCGTGGAAGATGCTGCTCTCGAACAAGGCGATCCTCCCGGTGCTCTGGGATATGTTCCCGGACCATCCGAACCTGCTGGCCGCGAGCTTCGAGCCGGGCCGCTTCGCCACGGACTTCGTGAAGAAGCCCATCTATTCGCGAGAGGGAGCGAACGTATCGATCAGCGCGGGCGGGCGCACGGTGGAGGCGCCCGGCGATTACGGCGCCGAGGGCTACATCTGGCAGGCGTATCACGAGCTCCCGCGCTTCGAGGGCAACTACACCGTGCTGGGCTCCTGGGTGGTCGGCGACGAGCCCGCGGGCCTGGGCATCCGCGAGGACGATTCGCCCATCACCCGCAATTCCAGCCGCTTCGTGCCGCACTATTTCGAATGATTTCCGGGAGGCAAGCACCATGAGAGAAGTGTTCGATTCGTTCGCGGGCTTCGATGCGTTCCTCGCGTACCTCGCCGTGGCCCTGGTGCTGCTCGGGCTCTTCATCGCGATCTACGTGCGCATCACGCCCTACCAGGAGATCGCGCTCATCCGCGAGGGCAACATGGCCGCCTCGTTCAGCCTCTCGGGCGCGGTCCTGGGCTTCATCGCCCCGCTCGCCTCCGCCGTGCAGCACAGCGCGAACCTGGTCGACATGGCGATCTGGGGCGTGATTGCGCTCCTGGTGCAGCTCGCCGCCTTCGTCGCCGTGAAGCTCATGCTTCCCTCGATCACGCGCGACATTCCCGCGGGCAACGGCGCGCAGGGCTTCTTCCTCGGCAGCCTGTCGCTCGCCGTGGGCCTCCTCTCGGCGGCGTGCATGAGCTTCTAGCGGTGCCGCTACCCAGGATCCATTGCGACCTGCGCCTCGGTCCCGGCGCGCAGTTCGCCCTCGCGCCCGAGGCCGCGCAGCATGTCGCGAAATCGCTGCGCCTGAAGGCCGGCGACACGATCGTCGTCTTCGACGGCCGCGGCGGCGAGTACGACGCGACCATCCAGCGCGCCGAGAAGGATCGCGTGGACGTGAAGCTCGGCAGCTTCCGCGAAGCCGACGTCGAGCCCCCCCTTCGCGTGGGGCTCGCGCAGGGCCTGCCCGAGGCCGACAAGATGGATTGGATCATCCAGAAGGCGGTTGAGCTGGGCGTGGCATGGGTCCAGCCGATCGTCTGCGAACGCAGCGTGGTGCGGCTTGCCGGCGAGCGCGCCGCGCGCCGCGAGGCGCACTGGCGGCGCGTCGCGGTCGCCGCTTGCGAGCAATCCGGCCGCAACCGCATTCCCGAGGTGCGCCCCACGCTGGGGTTCCAGAGCTGGGTCGCGGTGCCCGCCACGGCGCCGCGCTGGGTGCTCACGCCGGGCGCGCCGCCATTGGGCGCGCAGCCCACGCCGGACTCGGCGCTCGAGGTGCTCGTAGGCCCCGAGGGCGGCCTTTCCGAGCGTGAGCAGGATCTCGCGATCCTGCAGGGAGGCATTCCCGTGGGCCTGGGGCCGCGGGTGCTGCGCGCCGAAACCGCCCCGATCGCAGCGCTCGCCGCCATCCACGCGTTGTGGGGCGACTTCCGCGGATAGAATCGCGCGCTATGGCGAGAAACCCGAAGCTGAAGACCGAGGCGTTCGTGAAGTGGTTCCGGACGGCCACGCCCTACATCCACCAGTGGGGCGGGGCGACGTTCGTGATCGCCTTCGGCGGCGAGGTCCTCCAGGACGGCGAGTTCCAGCAGCTCACCCACGACCTCAACGTGCTGGTGAGCCTCGAGGTGCGCGTGGTCCTCGTGCATGGGACGCGCCCGCAGATCGAGGAGCAGATGCGCCAGCACGGCGTGACGCCGCACTACGTGGCGGGCCGCCGCGTCACCGACGAACGCGCGCTCGCATGCGTGAAGGAAGCCAACGGCATCGTGCGCGTGGAGATGGAGGCGCTCCTTTCCATGGAGCTCGCCAACAGCCCCATGTGGGGCGCGGATATCCGCGTGTCCTCGGGCAACTTCGTGACCGCGAAGCCGGTCGGCGTGGTGAACGGCGTGGACTTCGGGCACACCGGTGAGGTGCGCAAGATCGACGCCGAAGGCATCCGCCGCAGGCTCGACGACCATGAGGTGGTCCTGATCTCGCCCATCGGTTTCTCGCCCACGGGCGACGTCTTCAACTGCACGGTCGAGGACGTGGCCACCTCGACCGCGATTGCGCTGGGCGCCGACAAGCTGATCTTCCTCACGGAAACCGCGGGGGCCCTCGATGCGAAGGGAAAGCTCATCTCCGAGCTCACGGTGAAGCAGGCCGGCGACCTCATCGGCTCCAACAACCTGCCCGAAGACGTGCAGATCTATCTTCCCTGCGCGGTGCGGGCGGCTTCCGGCGGGGTGAAGCGCTCGCACCTCATCAGCCGCCACGTGGACGGGGCGCTCCTGATCGAGCTCTTCACGCACCATGGCATCGGGACCATGGTGGTACCCGAGTCGCCCGAGCATATTCGGCAGGCGGCGCCCGCGGACGCCCCGGGCATCGTGCAGATCCTCGAGCCCCTCGAGCAGCAAGGGGTCCTCGTGAAGCGCGACCGCGAGCAGCTCGCCCGCGAGATCGGCCACTTCTTCGTGATCGAGGCCGACGGGAACATTCTGGGCATGGCGGCCCTCTATCCTTTCCCCGACCGCAAGACGGCGGAGCTCGCGGCGCTCGCCGTGAACCCGTTCTACCGCGATGGCGGCCGTGGCGAACGACTCCTCGCGTACGGCGAGGCGCACGCCAGGGCCCAGGGGCTCAAGTCCATCTTCGTGCTTTCCACGCGCACCACGCACTGGTTCCTCGAGCGCGGCTTCGCGGAGATGGCGACCGATTGGCTTCCCGAGCGCAAGCAGGCGCTCTACAACTACGACCGCCGTTCGAAGGTGTTCGTGAAGGAGATCTGATGGCCCGCATGGTCCAGTGCGTCAAGCTGAAGAAGGAGGCCGAGGGCCTCGACGTCCCGCCCTATCCCGGCGAGCTCGGCAAGCGCCTATGGGAAAGCGTCTCCAAGGAGGCGTGGAAGCAATGGCTCGAGCACCAGAAGATGCTGGTGAACGAGAACCGCTTGAACCTCGCCGACCCGCGCGCGAGGAAATACCTCGAGGAGCAGATGAGGAACCACTTCTTCGGCGAGGGCGCGGACCAGGCCACGGGGTACGTGCCGAAGCCGTGAGCCTCAGCGCGGACGGTTGATCGTCCTCACGCCGCCGTCGGTCCCGAGCAGCAGCACGTCCGCGGGACGCCGCGCAAAGATGCCGTTTTCGACCACGCCTGCGATGGCGCCGATCTCGGCTTCGAGCTCCATGGGCTTCATGATCGAGAGCCCGCGCACGTCGAGGACGAGGTTGCCGTTGTCGGTGGTCACGCCGGCGCGCAGCTCCGGCATTCCCCCCGTCACCTTCACCAGCGTACGCGCGACGTAGCTTCGCGCCATCGGGATCACCTCTACCGGCAGCGGGAATTTGCCCAGCACGCCGACGAGCTTTCCCGCATCGGCGATGCAGACGAACCTGCGGCTCGCGGCCGCCACGATCTTCTCGCGCGTAAGCGCGCCGCCGCCGCCCTTTATCATCGCCAGGTGCTCGGTCACCTCGTCGGCGCCGTCCACGTAGAGGTCGCAGCCGTCGGTGTCGTTCAACTCCGTGACGGGAATCGCGAGCGCCCGCAGGCGCTTGGCGCTCGCCTCCGAGCTCGCGACCGTGGTCTTGATGCGGCCCTTCTTCGCCGCGAGCGCGTCGATGAAGAAATTCACCGTCGAGCCGGTGCCGATTCCCACCACCATGTCGTCCTCGACGAGGGCGAGCGCGGCTTCAGCCGCCGCTTTCTTCTGTGCGTTCGGATCCATGGGGCGGCAGCATAACCGTTCTTGATATGCTGCGTTCCATGCGAAAGCGCGCGCGCAAGGACGACGGTTACCTCGAGCGGATCCTCACTGCCAAGGTGTACGACGTGGCAGTGGAGAGCGCGCTGGAGACCGTGCCCGCCATCTCGCGACGCAGCGGCAATCACGTGCTGCTGAAGCGCGAGGACAAGCAGCAGGTCTTTTCATTCAAGCTGCGCGGCGCGTACAACAAGATGGCGAACCTCGCACCGGCCATGCTCGAGCGCGGGGTGATCTGCGCCAGCGCCGGAAACCACGCCCAAGGGGTGGCGCTTGCCGCGCAGAAGCTGGGCGTGGCGGCCACGGTGGTGATGCCGGTCACCACGCCAAGGATCAAGGTGACGGCGGTGAGCGCGCGCGGCGCGCAAGTCGAGCTCCACGGCGACAGCTACCACGAGGCCTACCTGCACGCGCGCACCCTTGCGAGGAAGCGCCGCGCGGCTTTCGTGCACCCCTACGACGATCCGCTGGTGATCGCGGGGCAGGGTACCGTCGGCCTCGAGATCCTGCGCCAGCATCCGCACCCGATCGACGCGATCTACGTGCCGGTGGGGGGCGGCGGCCTCATCGGCGGCATCGCCGCCTATGTGAAGCGCGTTTCTCCGCGCACGCGCGTGATCGGCGTGGAGCCCGTGGACTCGAGCGCCATGTTCCAGTCGCTGAAGGCCGGGCGGCGCGTGACGCTGCCCCACGTGAACCTCTTCGCCGATGGCGTCGCGGTTCGCCAGGTGGGCAAGGAGACGCTCGCCCTCGCCAGGCGCTACGTCGATTCCATGGTGCTCGTGGACACCGACGAGATCTGCGCCGCCATCAAGGACATCTTCGAGGACACGCGCACGGTCGTGGAGCCCGCGGGCGCTCTCGCGCTCGCAGGCGCCAAGCGCGACCTCGCACGCCGCAAGTGGAAGGGGCGCACGGTGGTCGCGGTCGTCTCCGGTGCGAACATGA
Organism: Usitatibacter sp.; assembly: GCA_036271595.1. GTDB lineage: Bacteria > Pseudomonadota > Gammaproteobacteria > Burkholderiales > Usitatibacteraceae > Usitatibacter. The sequence continues at coordinate 61,823 of DATBAI010000074.1, read as the reverse complement.
ACTTCGACCGGCTGCGTTTCGTGGCCGAGCGCGCCGAGCTGGGCGAGCATCGCGAGGCGGTGCTGGCCGTCACCATTCCCGAGCGTCCCGGCAGCTACCGCGAGCTCTGCGCGCTGCTGGGAAAGCGCAGCGTGACCGAATTCAACTACCGCTATGCGCCCGGGCGCGAGGCCGCCATCTTCCTCGGCGTTTCGGTCGGGTCGCGCGAGGAGACGCAGCGCCTGGTGGCTACGCTCCATCGCCACGGCATTCCCGCGGCAGACCTCTCCGACAACGAGATGGCGAAGCAGCACGGGCGCCACCTCGTCGGCGGGCGCGTCGCGCTGAAGCAACCGGAGATGCTCTATCGCTTCGAATTTCCCGAGCGGCCCGGCGCGCTCATGAACTTCCTCGATCGCATGGGCGCGGGCTGGAACATCTCGCTCTTCCACTACCGCAACCAGGGTGCCGACGTGGGGCGTGTGCTCGTCGGCCTGCAGGTGCCGGATCGCGAGAAGGGCTCATTCCGGAAGTTCCTGCGCGAGCTGGGCTACGACTTCACCGACGAATCGCGCAATCCCGCTTACCGCTTCTTCCTGAAGTAAGGCTGGCCTATTTGTTTGTCTCCGGGGCCGCGGGTGTCGCCGGGGCGACTGGGGCCGAAGGTGCCGCGTCGGCGTTCCACGTGTCGCGGATATAGATCCACTTGCGCCCCTGCTTCTTCGACACCGAGAGATATTTTCCGGTTTCAACGACCTTTCCCGACTTGTCCGTGAGGGAGTAGGTACCGGATTGCCACCCCAGGTCGCCCGAGAAGCCGCCCGCCGGATGGGCGCCCATGTGGAATACGATGCCGGCCTTTCGCGCCTCGTTCATCTCCCGGCCGAGAAAGACGCGAATCGCATCGCGTCCCTCGACCGCCGCGGCATTGGGTGGCAGGAGCACCGCGTTCTCATCGTAGAGAACCGCCACCCCATTGGCGTTGCCGGCGTTGAAATGCTTCATCCACGTCAAGCCCGCGGAATGGAGCCCCACCATGTCGGGGACCGCCTCGGGCCGTACGTTGGCGATCGCGTCTGAAACCGCGGGAGGGGCGGGAGGGGCGGCCGGGGCGGCGAGCACGGGGCCCAGGGCGAAGGCGGCGGTTGCGGCGGCGAGCGCCGCGGAATGCTGGATCTTCACGAAGTGTGTCCCCGAGGATGGCCGGCGGCCGGTGCCGCGATGGTACGCCCATCCCTCCTTCGCGGGATACGGGGCTCGCGCCGATCGCTTATGATCGGCCGCAATCCGCACGTGAAGGAAAGCGATGGCCACGGTCATGGTGGTCGAGGACGATCCGGCATTCCTGAAGCGCTTCTGCGGGATCATCGCTTCGGACCCGGACCTCGAGCTTTTCGCGGCCGTGTCCGACTGCGCCTCGGCCCGGCAGGCGCTGGCGAGTGCCGCGCCCGATGTCCTGCTCACCGACCTGGGGCTTCCCGACGGCAGCGGCATCGAGATCATCCGCGAGGCGTCGCGGCGCTTCGCCGCCACCGACATCGTCGTGATCACGGTCTTCGGCGACGAGAACCACGTGCTCGCCGCGATCGAGGCCGGGGCCACCGGCTACATCCTCAAGGACAGCATTCCCGAGCAGTTCGTGGGGCTCATCAAGGAGCTGCGCGCCGGCGGCTCGCCCATCAGCCCGGTGATCGCGCGCCAGCTCCTGAAGCGCTTCAAGGCCGCGAGCGGCCAGGAGAGCGCGCGGCCCACGGAGGATGCGGGGCTCTCGGCGCGCGAATCGGAAGTGCTCTCGCTCATCGCCAAGGGGTTCAGCTTCGGCGAGATAGCGAGGGTGCTCGGCGTCTCGAAGCACACGGTGACCACGCACGTGAAGAAGATCTACCAGAAGCTCGCCGTGCACTCGCGGGGGGAGGCGGTCTATGAGGCCGGCAAGATGGGTCTCATCTAGCGCCGGGTTCGTATTCCTGCTCGCCGTCGCCTCGTGGGCGGCCGCGGCGCCGCCGGTGCTTGCGATCGACACCGCGCTCTTCCTGAGGAGCGAAAGCGCCGAGCCGCCGCCCGATTCCGCGCCGTGGCGCGCGCAGGCGCTGCCCGACAACTGGAAGAAGTCGCGGCCGAAGGCGTTCGGCTATGGCTGGTACCGGCTCACGTTCGAGCTTTCGGCCAAGCCCGAAGCGCCCTACGCGATCTACACGCCGTGGATGCGAACCATCGGAGCGGTGTACGTGAACGGCACGGAGATCGGCCGCACCGGCGCCTTCGGCACGCCCCAGCTCTCGCCCTACCCGCAGGTCTTCGTGGTTCCCCCCAACCTCCTGCGTGCGGGCGAGAACACGCTGCACGTGCGCCTCTTCGTGGGCGACGCGTGGCGAGGCGCGCTCGCTCCGCTCACGGTGGGTGAGGACACCGCGGTGCGTCCGCTCTACGACAAGCGCTACTTCGTGCAGATCACGGGCGCCCAGCTCTCCAGCGCGCTCTCCGCGGCGCTCGGCATTTTCATGCTGATGGTGTGGTTCCGGCGCCGCACCGAATCGCTCTACGCGTATTTCGGCGTGGGCGCGCTCGGCTGGGCGGCGATGAACGCACTCTACCTCGTGCGGGACCCGATCCTCAACCGCGACTGCCTCGAGTTTCTCCTCGCGGCCTGCAACGGCACGAGCACCGTCTGCCTTTCGCTCTTCGCCCTGCGTTACGCGGGGCTTCGCTGGCCGCGCATCGAGAAGGCGCTTTGGGCGTGGGCGGCCGTCCAGGTGGCGTTGGTCTTCGTCGAGTCCGACGCGCCCTGGATGATGGTCCTCGAGAAATTCCTCGACTACTCGAGGCTCGCGCTGATCGCGGCGTGGCTGATGCTCCTCGCGCACGCAAGCCGCAAGCGTCCCGGCCTCGAGCGCGCGCTGGTGCTGATCGCGGTGGCTTTTTTCGGCGGAACCATCATCCGCGACATGATCGCGGGCGAATTGCTGGGCGAGCTCGATTCCACCTACCAGCCGTACCGGGCGATTCCCATGTGCATCGCCATCGGCTGGGCTTTGGTGGACCGCTTCGTGCACTCCCTCAACGAGTCCGAGCGGCTCAACGCCGAGCTCGAACGCCGCGTGGCCGAGAAGCACGCCGAGCTCGAGCTGAACTATGGGCGCATGAACGAGCTGGAGCGCCAGCGCGCGGTCGCGGCCGAGCGCCAGCGCATCATGAGCGACATGCACGACGGCGTGGGCGGTCATCTCATCTCGACGTTGAGCCTCGTGGAGCAGGGCGACCTCACCGCCGCCGAAGTCGCCGCGGCGCTGCGCGAATGCCTCGACGACCTGCGGCTCACCATCGATTCGCTGGAGCCGACCGAGGACGACCTCCTGCCCGTCCTGGGCAACCTGCGTTACCGCCTCGATGAACGCCTGAAGCGCCAGGGCGTCGAGCTCGACTGGCGCATCACCGAGGTGCCGAAGCTCGCCAATATGACGCCGCGAAACGTCCTGCACGTACTGCGCATCCTGCAGGAAGCGTTCACCAACGTGCTCAAGCACGCGAAGGCGAGCAACGTGGAGGTCGAAACGGGCGTGGACGCGGCGGGCGAGCACGTCTACATCCGGGTGCGCGACGACGGATGTGGCTTCGCCGGCGACCGCGCGGGCCACGGCTTCGCCAACATGCGCCGGCGCGCCCAGGTGGTGGGCGGGGCGCTCGCGATTCACTCCTCCCCCGCGGGCACCACGGTGAGCCTCAGCCTGCCGTTGCAGCCCATCCCGCATTCAGGGGATGGCCGCGCTTATTCGCGGGATACTGCCAAGGCCGCCTGACGGTTAGCCTTCCACCCTGAAGCCACCAACAGGGGATAACCGGCATGAACCGGGGCAACACGGCAACCGCGGCAGTCCTCGCCCTCGCGATCCTGTGCGGGTTGGTCGCCCTTGCGGGCGTGCGTAGCGAAAGGGCGAGGAAGCCCCCTGGCGCGATGGAGATGACCGGCGCCGGCGTTCAGCTGGCTTGCCCGCGCCTGTCGCTGCTGTGACGAAAATCGCCGGAAACGCGTGGCGATGGATCCGGGCTTGGCCCGAGCAAACCTAGCAGCGCGGGAGATGCCGCCTCGAACGGGGAGGGAACTGTTCGAGGCGGCCAGGGATGCGTGGTGCTGTTGAGTGGATTCGAACCACCGACCTACTGATTACGAATCAGTTGCTCTACCAGCTGAGCTACAACAGCGCAGCCGGTCATTATAGCTTCCCGGGAGCCGTAGACGAAGCCCCCGGCGGGGGTTCCCCAAGGGGTCTCCGCTCATCCGGCCGCCCGGCCCGCCCATCGGCCTAGAATGGCCGCGCGTCGGAAGCCGCTTTCCCCCGGGCGCCCATGCGCCTAGATTCCCACCACTAAGAAAAGGGGTCCACATGTCCAGCCGCCAGCGGGGTTTCACACTGATCGAGGTCATGATCGTGGTCGTGATCGTAGCGATCCTCGCCGCCATCGCCATTCCCAACTACCGGGATTACATAACCCGCGGCCGGATCGTCGAGGCCACGGGAGGGCTGGGCGACGCCCGCAACAAGATGGAGCAGTTCTTCCAGGACAACCGGACTTATCCGACGGGCTGCCAGATCTCGCCCACGGCCCCGGGCGCGACCGAGGTCCAGCTCCAGGCGCTGCAGAACTTCACCCTCTCCTGCGGGACGCTGGCCGCCACTACCTATGTGGTCACCGCCACGGGCGTCGGCCCGATGGTGGGGTTCACCTATACCCTCGACCAGAACGGGACTCGCACGTCCGCCTTCACCGGCAGCGGCGCGAGCGCCGGCTACACCGCAGCCTCGCCCAACTCCTGCTGGGTCATCCGCAAGGGCGGTCTGTGCTCGTGAGTCCGATCGGCCGCAGCCGCGGCTTCACGCTCGTCGAGATCTTCATCACGCTCGCCATCGTGGCGTTGGTGATGATGCTGGTCGGACCGTCCATGGGGACGTGGATCCAGAACACCCGCCTGCGCAGCGCCGCCGAAGCGATCGCGCGCGGGCTCCAGACCGCACGCGTGGAGGCCATGAAGCGCAACACCACGGTTGCCTTCAACCTCACGGACACGAATTCGAGCGCGTTCACGGTGTGCCTCTACGACGCCGTGAACAACGTCTGCCTGGCCGGCGCCTCCAACATCATCATGCAGCGCGATGCGACCGAGGATGCCTCCACCGCGAAGGTCGGCACCGACACTGTCCTGTCCGATCCCGTGACGCCGATCGCTGCCGGCTCCAATGTGCCGTCATCTTCCGCCTTCGACGCCCTGGGCCGCCTGGCGTCGACCGCCCCGAACAATGTGATGCGCATCGACGTGCGCAATCCCGTGCTCACCACCGCCGACGAGCGCCGCCTGGTGATCTTCGTCAACACGAGCGGGCAGATCCGGGTCTGCGATCCGAAGCTGAGCAAGGCCGTCAACCCACAGGGCTGCCAATGAGAACGAACCTCGCCCGCCGGGCCATCCGGGGCGCACAAGAGGGCGTGATGCTCCTCGAGGCGCTGGTCGCGATCCTCATCTTTTCCGTCGGCGTGGTCGCCGTGATGGGCATGCAGGCCGTTTCCATCGAGCAGGTGACCCAGGCCAAGTACCGCATGGACGCGAGCTACCTCGCCAACCAGATCGTCGGCAAGATGTGGACCGACCTGCCGAACCTCTCGACCTACACCAGCTCCGGTGCGTCGGGCCGCGCGGCGTGGGATGCCACCGTCACCAAGACGCTTCCCTCCGGCACCGGCACCATCACGGTGGTCGGCACGCTGGTGACCGTCACGGTCAACTGGAAGATGCCCAACGAGACCGTGACCCGCAAGTACGTCACGGCCGCGAACCTCAATGCGAGCAACTAGGCCATGAAGCGCATTCGCCGCGGTGCCTCACAGACCCTCGCGCAGGGTTTCACCTTGATCGAAGTGATCATCGCCATGCTGATCGGACTGATCGGCGTGGTGGTGATCATGCAGACCTTCGCGGTCTCCGAGGGCTTCAAGCGCACCGCCACGAGCGGCACCGACGCCCAGATCAACGGCGGCATCGCGCTCTACATGCTGCAGCGCGAGCTGCGAATGGCCGGCTACGGCATGAACAGCCTCATGACGATGGGCTGCCCGTCCGTACGCGTCTACAGGAGCGCCTCGAGCTCCGGCATCGACATGCCGCTCGTCCCGTTCATGCTCAATCCGACGCTCGTGCCCGCGGGCGACGCCAACACGGACACGATGTTGATCGCCTACGGCACCAGCGACTCGTTCGTCTCCGGCGTCACGCTGCAGGCGTCGCCGGCTAACCTCGCCGCTCCCTTCTATCTCATCTCGAACTACGACGCGTTCCAGAACGGCGACCTCTTGGTGAGCGTCATGCCCGGTGCAGGCGCCGGCGGCAACGCGAGCTGCGTCCTGCACGAAGCGACCGCCACGTGGTCGGCGGCCGGCAACTGCGGCCATCCACCGAGCTCCGGGACCCTGGGCATGCTGGAGCACGGCCAGACCTCTTACCAGAAGCACACGTCCGCCGGGTGCGTCACCACCGCGTCGACGTTCAACAACGGCACCGGCATCACGGATGCGGGCGGGGCCGTCGAGCCCAACTGCACCGCTACGGGCGGCTGCCAGGTGTACGGCCTGGGCGACGCGGTGGTCCACGTGTACGCCATCCGCGGCGGCAACCTCACGATGTGCGACTGGATCGCCTCGGACTGCACCAATGCGGCGAACTTCAATATCGCCGTGAACGACATCGTGAGCCTGCGCGGCGTGTACGGGATGAACCTCGACACCGCCCCGAGCGCCCTGCCTGGCGATGGCCATACCATCACCTGGCAGCGCAACGCCCTTACCACCAACGTCTTTCTTCCCAGCCGCGTGCTTGCGGCCACCATCGAGATCACGGCGCGCAACAGCCTGAAGGAGAAGCCCACGTCGGGGACGGCGTGCAACGCGACCCTCTTCTCCGGGCGGCCCGATCGCGGCATGGACTGGCTCTACCAGTCCATGGCGGGCGCCACGATCGACATTTCCGCCTCGTCGGCCGACTGGCAGTGCTATCGCTACCGCCTGTTCCAGACCAGCGTGCCGCTTCGCAACCTGATCTGGAGACCGTCCTGATGCGTCCCTTCCAAATTCCCCAGGCGCGGACCGGCCCGCGCGGCGAGAGGGGCGTGGTCCTCCTCATCGCGCTCATCGTGCTGGTGGCGATGACGCTGGCCGCGCTCGGGATGATGCGCTCCCTGGATACCGGGACCATCGTGGCCGGCAACATCGGTTACCGCGAGGCCGCGGTGGCGAGCGCGGACAGCGGCGTGGAAGCAGCGCGCGCCTGGCTGCTCGCGAACCAGACCACGTTGAACGCGGACAACCCTTCAGCGGGCTACTACTCCACCCGCCAGGACTCCCTCGACTTCACCGGCAACCTGACCGAAGGCGGGCACGACGGCGTGAACTGGGATGGAACGGACTCGTCGCAGACCACCGCGGCCTTCGCGGTGGGAGCCGTGGATAGCAGCGGCAATACCGTCTACTACCTCATCCACCGGCTATGCCGCCTGACCGGAACGATCAACGCAACGCCCCAGACGTGCGCCTTCGCCACCAGCATGGGCTCGGGAAGCACGCAGGCCTCGCCGGACTACTCGTCGTTCGGCCTCACCACGACGAACCAGGTTTACTACCGCATCACCGTGCGCGTGAACGGAGCCAAGAATACCGTCGCGTACGTGCAGGCGATGGTCCTTCTCTGAAGCCGCGCACGAACGCCCTAGGGAGACACGAATGAGTTCCACCCGACTGCCCAAGAACCTCGCGCAAGCCGTTGCCGCGATCCTCCTCGGATCGAGCCTCGCCGCCAGCGCCGCCCTCCAGGACCTTTCCCAGACGCCGCTCTCGAGTGCCGCGAGCAACGTCGTGAAGCCGAACATCAGCTACGTCCTGGACACTTCGGGGTCGATGGCGTGGACCCACGCCCCGGACGAGTCGCAGCCCTGGACGACCAAGGTCGGGTACAAGAGCTTCCAGTGCAACTCGATCTACTACAACCCGAGCATCATCTATCCGCCGCCGCGCAATGCCGACGGCACGTCGTTCCCGAACGCGACCTACACCAGCGCATGGGTGAACGGCTATAGCACGTCCGCGGGCACGGTGAACCTGGCGACAAGCTTCTACGCCTACGACGACACGTCGGGCTTCAGCGGCAGCAGCGATACCGCCCAGCCGGCGTACTACTACCTTTACACGGGCTCGCAGGTGGCGAACGGCCTGAACTACCAGAACAGCGGCAGCCAGTTCTACAAGGAGTGCAACGGCCCTGCCACCGATGGCCCGGCGTCGACCATCACCTTCTCCGGCAGCAGCGCGACGTCGGTCACCGGCATCACGGTCGGCGGCACCACGATCACCGTCGGCCAGACCGCCGCCACGACGAGTTCGAGCACGCTCGCCACCTCGACCGCGGCCCTGGTGACTGCGGCCGGTTACACCGCGACGTCGTCGGGCAGTGTCGTGACGATCATCGGTCCCGCGTCGGCCGCCGGCCTTACGCCCGTGGTCAACGCCACGCCTCCGCTGCCGAGCGCGACCATCACTTTTTCCGGCTCCAACGCCACGACGGTCACGGGCATCACCGTGGCCGGCACGCAGATCATGGCGGGCGCGTCCGTGCCGTCGGCCAGCTCGAGCACGGTCGCCGCGAACGTCGCCGCCCAAATTTCGCTCGCCGGATTCAGCGCCACGGCCGTCGGCAGCGTCGTGCACATCACAGGGCCGGCATCGGCCGCGGGCGCCACGCCCGTGGTGACGAAGATCGGACCCCAGACCGCGACGATCACCTTCTCGGGCACCGATACCACGGTCGTGAGCAACGTCAAGGTGAACGGCGTGGTTATCACGAGCGGCGCGACGACCACCACCACGTCGAGCTCCACGCAGGCCTCGGAAGTCGCGGCCAAGATCACCCTGGGCGGATTCACCGCCACCTCGTCGGGCAGCGTCGTGACGATCCTCGGCCCGCCCTCGGCCGCGGGGCTCACGCCCGCGGTCACGTCCTCGTCGACCGCAAGGACCACGACGATCACCGTCAGCGGCAGCGGCAGCACGTCCGTCACGAGCGTCGTGGTGAACGGCGTGACCGTCACGAGCGGCGCAACGAGCGCCAGCACCAGCGTGAACACCGTCGCATCGAGGCTCGCGACCGCGATCTCGCTCCATGGCTACACCGCGACCGCCTCCGGCAACGTCGTGACGGTGAGCGGCCCCTCCGGAGCCCTGGGATTCACGCCGGTGGTTACGGATACCGGCGCCATGACCTTCCCCACCTCCGCGTTCGTCGCGGGCGGCATGGATGACAACGAAACGAACTTCGCCTCGGGCGCCTCGCCCATGACGACCGCCGTCGTGTCGTTCCCGCCCCCCGGCGTCATGACGGCGGCGATCGTGTCGTTCACGCCGTTCGTGAAGGTCCTGGTGAGCAGTTCTTCGGGCCCCTCCAGCAGCGACGAGCGCCAGAACTTCGCGAACTGGTTCAGCTACTACCGTATCCGCATCCTGATGATGAAGACGGGCCTCGGGCGCGCCTTCGTGAACATCGGCTCGAACTATCGCGTGGGCTTCATGACGATCTACACCACGCCCAGCAACAGCACCTCGGATCCGGGCTACCTGTCGATCAACGACTTCACCACGACCCAGAAGGCAAGCTGGTTCAGCAAGGTCTACGCGCAGTCGCCCGGCGGCGGAACGCCGTTGAAGACGGCGCTGTCGGTGGCCGCGCGCAACATGGCGGGCAAGGTGGGCCCCGACCCGCAGCAGTACTCCTGCCAGCAGAACTTCATCCTGCTCTCGACGGACGGCTACTGGAACTCGGGCACCCCGAACGGCGTGAAGCTGGACGGCTCCACGGCGATCGGCAACCAGGACAACAGCCTCTCCACGGCGCCGCGGCCGCAGTACGACGGCAACCTTTCGGGCTCGTCGAATACGCTGGCCGACGTCGCGTGGTACTACTACAACACGGACCTGCGGCCCTCCTCGGGCTCGTGCAATACGGGCGTGGCGGGTGCGGACGTGTGCCAGAACAACGTCCCGGTCTCGAATCAACCCGACAACCCGAATGCGGACAACGCCCCGTGGCAGCACATCACGCTGTTCACGCTCGGCCTGGGCACCAATGGCCAGCTGAACTATGACGCCAACTACCAGGGCAGCGGCTCGGCGGATTTCAACGCCATCACTACGGGCCCGACCAACTGGCCGGTGCCGGTGGGCGACACGCTGACCACCATCGACGACCTGTGGCACGCCGCGGTGAACGGCCACGGGCAGTACTTCAGCGCGAAGAACCCCGACGCGCTCGTCTCGGGCCTGAACCAGGCCCTCGCCGGGGTCTCGGCGCGCCTCGCGGCGGGCGCGGCGGCGGCGACCTCGAACCTGGAGCCGGTGGCGGGCGACAACTTCGCTTTCGTCGCGAGCTACACCACGAAGGAGTGGACCGGTGACCTCCAGGCGCGCACCATCGACCTCACTTCGGGATTGCTCTCCACCACCGCCAACTGGTCGGCCCAGACCCTGCTCGATGCGACCACGACGGATTCGTCGGATACGCGCGAGATCTTCACGTTCCTGAGCGGCGCGAAGACCGAATTCATCCCGGCCAACTTCACGTCCACGCAGAAGGCCAACTGGTTCACGCCCTCGACCGCTCCCGCCCTTTCGCAGGCGGCGGGATGGACCGCGGCGCAGCTTGCCGCGGCAACGCCGGACACGGTGATCAACTACATCCGTGGACAGACCGGCTTCGAGGAGCGTACCGCCAATCCGGGGACGAACCAGGTCTTCCGCGTGCGATCGCACGTGCTGGGCGACATCATCGACGGCAAGCCCGTGTACATGCGCATCCCGCCGTTCAACTACGGGGAAAACAACTACGCAGCCTTCAAGGCGTCCGCGAGCGTGCAGGGCCGCACCGGGATGGTGTACGTGGGCGCGAACGACGGAATGCTGCACGCGTTCGACTCGACCACGGGCCAGGAGCTGTGGGCCTACATCCCGTCCTTCGTGCTGCCGAACCTGAAGGCGCTGGCGGGCGACGGCTACACCAACAGCCACCAGTACTACGTGGACGGCTCGCCTGTCGTGACCGACGCGTGGAACGGGTCCGCGTGGAGGACCGTGCTCGTCGGCGGCCTGGCCGGTGGCGGCAAGGGCTACTACGCCCTGGACGTCACGACGCCGGCGTCGCCCACGATCCTGTGGGAGTACTCGGACGCGAACCTGGGCTACTCGTACGGCAATCCGGTGATCGGCAAGCTCGCCGACGGAAGCTGGGTCGCCATGTTCACATCCGGGTACAACAACGTCGGCGACGGCGTCGGACGCCTCTACGTGGTCGACGTGTTCACGGGCGCGCTGAAGTTCACGGTGAGCACCGGCGTGGGCACCTCCGCGTCTCCTTCGGGCCTGGGCAAGATCGCCGGCTGGGTGGACAACGGGCTGGTGGACAACACGATCCAGCGCGTCTACGGCGGCGACATGCTCGGTAACCTGTGGCGTTTCGATGTGAACAACATCTACCTGCCGGCAGGCGTCGACGCGCTGCAGCTCGCGTTCTTCAAGGTGGGCACGTACTTCCAGCCCATCACGACCGTGCCCGAGCTGGGGCTCGTGGGAACCAAGCCGGTGGTATACGTGGGCACGGGCCGCTACCTGGGCGTCTCCGACCTCACGGACGTGAACCAGCAATCGCTCTACGCGATCGTGGACCAGCTCTCCGGCACCGGACTGGGTAACGCGAGGTCGGAAACTACCTGTCCGCTCGTGCAGCAGTCGCTCACGGTCATCGACGTGAACACGCGCTCCACGTCCACGCTGCCCGTCGACCTCACGACCCGCTGCGGCTGGTTCCTGGACTTCAACCCGACGGGCGGCAATACGCCCGGCGAGCGCGTGAGCGTGGACCCGAAGCTGCAGCTGGGAGTGCTCGCCGTCGCCACGAACATCCCGGAGTCGAGCGTGTGCTCCGTGGGCGGCTCGAGCTTCCTGTATTTCTTCGACTACAGCACGGGCCAGTTCGTCTCTACCTCCACGGGTAGCGTCGTGGGCCAGCGCATCGGCAACGCGATCGCGGTGGGTCTCAATACCTACCAACTGCCGAGCGGCAAGGTCGTGACGACGGTGACGACGTCGGACGACCAGCATCCGACCTTCGGCAATCCCAGCAACCCGAACACGGTCACCAAGGGTAGACGGGTCCTGTGGCGTGAGCTGCTGAACTGAGGCGCGCTTCGCAAGCATCCGCGCCCGGCGCAAGCCGGGCGCTTTCTTTTGGTGGCATGCGTGCCGCGGCAGGCGTGCTCGCGTTCGTGGCCGCCGCCGCTCTCGCAGCCGCGATATTCCTGCGCAACCACCATTTCACCGCGGGCGAGGTCGGCATGCGGGCGATCCCCTGGCATGGCGTCGACCTGCCGCCGCCCAAGGGCGAGAACGGCGTCGACTACTACGGGAAGCTTCGGCTCGACATCTTCATCGCGGCCGACGGCGCGGTCGAGCGCATCGATACCACGGGGAGCACCGTTCCCGAGGCTTTCCGGCAGGAGGCGGTGCACGCATTTTCCAGCGTCGGGTGGGAACCGGCCCGCAAATGGGGCATCAAGGTGCCCAGCGTGAAGCGCGTGGAGGTGGACTTCGAGCCGCCCGTGCGCGGGCTCGAGAACCCGAACGTCAGTCCGGCGATGCGCTGATCGCCTTGGGCATCGGGAAGGTCACGCGCTCGTCGATGCCCTCGAGCTCGTGCACGCGGTGGGCGCCAAGCGACTGCAGGCGCATGATGACTTCGTGCACCAGCACCTCCGGGGCCGAAGCGCCCGCGGTGACCCCGATGCGCCGTGCGCCCTCGATCCAGCCCGGATCGACCTCGTCGGCGTTGTCCACGAGATAGGCCTTGCGGCCCAGGTTGCGCGCCACTTCGCGCAGCCGGTTCGAATTAGAGCTGTTGGGCGAGCCCACCACGATCACCACGTCGCATTGGGGAGCCATGAACTTGACGGCGTCCTGGCGATTCTGCGTGGCGTAGCAGATGTCGTCCTTCTTGGGGCCCACGATCGCCGGGAACCGAGACCGCAGGGCCGCGACGATGCGAACGCAGTCATCCACCGACAAGGTGGTCTGCGTGACGTACGCGAGGCGCGCCGGATCGCGCACCTCGAGCTTCGCGACGTCGGCCTCGCTCTCGACCAGGTACATGCCGGCGTCGGCCTGGCCCATCGTGCCTTCGGCCTCGGGGTGGCCGGCGTGGCCGATCATCACGATCTCGCGGCCGGCGTCGCGCATCTTCGCCACCTCGACGTGGACCTTGGTCACCAGCGGGCAGGTGGCGTCGAACACCTTGAGCCCGCGCGCCTCCGCTTCGCGGCGCACGTCGAGCGAGACGCCGTGCGCGGAGAAGATCACGGTCGCGCCGGCCGGAACCTCTGCCAGCTCGTCCACGAACACCGCCCCCTTGCCGCGCAGGTCGTCGACCACGAACTTGTTGTGCACGATCTCGTGGCGCACGTAGATCGGCGCGCCGAAAAGCCCGAGCGCGCGCTCGACGATCGCGATCGCCCGGTCCACCCCCGCGCAGAAACCGCGTGGCTTCGCGAGCAGGATCTCCAGGGGCTCGCTCACGACCTTTCTCCCTGCGTCGTCTGCACGCGGCGCCCGCGCAGGCTGTCCCACACGAGGAGCAGCACGCCGACCGTGATCGCCGAATCGGCCACGTTGAAGGCGGGCCAGTAGTAGCCGCCCGCATGCAGCTGCACGAAATCCACGACGCGCCCCAGCGTGAGGCGGTCGTATAGGTTGCCGAGCGCGCCGCCCAGGACGAGGGCCAACGCCGCCGCCATCCACGGATCGCGCTGGCGCGGCAGGAGCACCACGATCGCCGCGGAGATCGCCACCGCGATCGCGGTGAAGAACCAGCGCTGCCAACCGCCGGCGCCCGCGAGGAAGCTGAACGCCGCGCCGGTATTGTGCGTGAGGACGAGATTGAAGAATGACGTGACCTCGAGCACCTCGCCCGGTGCGAACACGCGGCTCACCCAGGCCTTGGTGGCGAGGTCCGCCGCCACCACCACGGCGGAGACGACCAACCAGAGGCTCCAGCGCGGGGCGCGATCAGGCATGGCGGCGATCCTCGCCGTGGCCCGCGAGGTTGCCCACGCAGCGCGTGCAGATCGTGGGATGCGCGGGATCGCGGCCGACGTCCGGCCGGTAGTGCCAGCAGCGCTCGCATTTCGGGTCGGTGCTGGTCGCGACGTCGATGGTGAGCCCCTCGGGAGACCGGTTCAGCGCGGCCGAGGACGTGATCATGACGTACTTGAGGTCGCCGCCGAGGCTTTGGAGCAGGGCGAAGTCATCGCCGCTCGCCCCGATGGCGATGTTCGCCTGCAGCGACGAGCCGATCTCTCGCGCCTCACGTTTGGCCTCGAGCCGCTTCATCGCCTCGGCCCGGATCTCGCGGATGCGCTTCCAGCGTGCGAGGAGCTCCTTCTCGCCCGCCTGCGGGGGCAGCACGTCCTTCCAGGTCTGGAAGAACACGCTCTCGGGCGGGTCCCCCGCCTTCGGCGGGTTCAGCACGGCCCATGCCTCCTCGGCGGTGAACGAAAGCATCGGCGCCATGAGGCGCAGCAGCATCTGCGTCACGAGGGCGAGCGCCGTCTGAGCGGAGCGGCGCGCCGGGGACTTGGCCGCCGAGGTGTAGAGGCGATCCTTGAGGATGTCGAGATAGAAGCCGCCGAGATCCTCGGAGCAGAAAGTCTGCAGGCGCTGCGCCACCAGGTAGAAGTCGAACTTGGCGTAGTCGAGCATGCACGCCATCGCCATTTCGCGCGTCATGGCGAGCGCATAACGGTCGATCTCGAGCCATTCGCCGACCGGCACCGCGTCGTTCGCGCGATCGAAGTCGGCCGTGTTGGCGAGCAGGAAGCGCAGCGTGTTGCGGATTCGCCGGTAGCCCTCCACGACGCGCTTCAGGATCTCGTCGGAGAGGTAGAGCTCGCCCGAGAAGTCGGCGGAAGCAACCCACAGGCGGATCACCTCGGCGCCGAGCGTGTCGGAGACTTTCTGCGGGGCGATCACATTGCCCAGCGACTTGGACATCTTGCGGCCCTGGCCATCGACCACGAAGCCGTGGGTGAGGAGCGAATCGTAGGGCGCGCGCCCGTCCATGGCGCACCCGGTGAGGAGGCTCGACTGGAACCAGCCGCGGTGCTGGTCGGAGCCTTCGAGGTACATGTTGGCCGGCCACTTCTGCCCCGCAAGCCCGCGCAGGACGGAGAAATGCGTGGTGCCGGAATCGAACCACACGTCCACGGTGTCGGTGATCTTGCGGTACTTCGCGGGATCGACGCCGAAGTCCTCGCAGCTCGCCGCGAACCACGCCTCGACTCCGCCCTCGGCGACCTTCTGCGCCGCTTTCTCGAGAAGCGCCGGAGTGTCCGGGTGCAGCTCGTCGCTCACGCGGTCCAGGAAGAAGGGCAACGGCGTGCCCCAGTTGCGCTGGCGGGAGAGCGTCCAGTCGGGCCGGTTCTCGATCATCGCGGTGAGCCGCGTACGGCCCCATTCCGGGAAGAAACGCGTGTTCTTGATCGCGTGCTGCGCGATCTCGCGGAGCGTGTGTCCTTCGCTTCCGGGCATGCCGCCCCGGGCCACGCGATCCATTCCGATGAACCATTGCGTGGTGGCGCGGAAGATGATGGGCGTCTTGTGCCGCCAGCAATGCGGGTAGCTGTGGCTGAAGGGCTCGGCCGCGAGTAGCGCGCCGGTCTCCTGCAGCTTGGCGAGGATCGGCTTCTCGGCCTCGCGCACGCCCATCCCGGCGAAGAGCGGCACGTTCGGCTTGTAGCGGCCCTGGTCGTCCACCGGCTGGTCGAGCGCAAGCTGGTACTTCACGCCGATCTCGAAGTCCTCGACCCCGTGCGCGGGCGCCGTATGCACGAGGCCCGTGCCGGATTCGGTGGTCACGTGCTCGGCGAGCACCGCGGGCACGTCCCGATCGTTGAACGGATGGCGGAAGCGCAGGCCCTCGAGGGCCACGCCCGTGGCGCGGCCAAGCACGGCGCGCGCAGCGAGACCGTAGCGCTTCAGCGCCGCATCGCGAAGCTTTTCGGCGAGGATGAGCGCACCGCGCTCGGTGTCCACGAGCTCGTACTCGACATCGGCATTCACCGCGATCGCCTGGTTGCCGGGCAATGTCCAGGGCGTAGTGGTCCAGATGACGGCGGCGGCCTTCGCGGGAGGGCTGGTCGCGCCGAAGGCCTCGGCGACCGCGTTCAAGTCCGACGCGCCGAACGCGACGTCGATCGCGGGCGAGGTCCTGTCCTCGTACTCGACCTCGGCCTCGGCGAGCGCCGAGCCGCAGTCGATGCACCAGTTCACGGGCTTGAGGCCCCGGTAGAGCAGGCCGCTCGCGAGAATCCTGCCGATGGCGCGGATCTCGCCCGCTTCCGTGGCGAAGTCCATGGTCTTGTACGGATGGTCCCAGTCGCCGATCACCCCCAGGCGCACGAAGTCGGCCTTCTGCCGCTCGATCTGCTCCGCGGCATAGGCGCGGCAGAGGCTCCGCTGGCGGTTGGGCTCGAGGTTGCGGCCATACTTCTTCTCGATCTGGTGCTCGATCGGCAACCCGTGGCAGTCCCATCCCGGCGTATACGGCGCATCGAAGCCGGCCAGCGTCTTCGACTTCACGACCATGTCCTTGAGGATCTTGTTGACCGCGTGCCCCATGTGGATGTCGCCATTGGCGTACGGGGGGCCGTCGTGCAGCACGTACTTCGTGCGGCCGCGGCAGCGCTCGCGGATGCGCTCGTAGAGTTTCGTGTCGTGCCAGCCCTGGATCCAGACCGGCTCGCGCTTCGCGAGGTCGCCGCGCATGGGAAACGGCGTCTCCGGCAGGTTCAGCGTCGACTTGTAATCGGCCTTCTTGTCGTCCGGCATCAGGTCCTCGGGGCCCGGAAAAGGGCGCGGGCCGCGTCGCAATCGCGCGCGATCTGCGCTGCCAGCGCTTCGAGCGAAGCGAACGCCGCTTCCTCGCGCAGCTTCTTCACGAACTCGATGGAGAGGCGCTCCCCGTACAGGTCGCCGGAGAAATCGAAGAGGAACGCTTCGAGAGTTTCCGGGCCGCCGGGTCCCAGGGCCGGGTTGCTTCCGAGGCTCGCCACTCCCTCGAGTCCGCGAGTTGCCGCAGTCGAACATCTTACCGCAAAGATCCCGCAGAGCGGCGCGCGCGGGCGCGCCAAGCGCACGTTGGCCGTGGGGTAGCCCATGGCGCGGCCGCGCTTCGCGCCATGCAGCACGCGCCCGCAAACCGCATAGGGGCGGCCCAGCAGGCGCGCGGCTTCTTCGAAGCGCGCGGCGGCCAGCGCTTCGCGCACCCGCGTGCTCGAGACGCGTGCGCCGTCCAACACCACGGGCGAGAGCACCTCGACCTCGAATCCATGGTTCCTGCCCGCGGCCCGCAGGGATTCGACATCCCCCTGGCGGCGCGCGCCGTAGCGAAAGTCGGGGCCGACGATCACCCAGCGAGCACCGTAGTGCCCGGCGAGCCGCTCGGCGAAGTCGGGGGCCGGGATCGCGGCGAAGCGCGCGTCGAAGCGCTCGACGAATGCTTCCGCGATGCCCGATTGCGAGAGGAGCGCCAGCTTCTCGGCGAGGCTCGAAAGCCGTGGCGGCGCGCCGCGCCCCGCGAAGTATTCCCGCGGCAGCGGCTCGAAGGTGAGGGCGGCGGGCACGAGCGCGCGGCGCTTCGCCGCGTCGCCCACGCGCTCGAGCATGGCCTGGTGGCCGAGATGGACGCCGTCGAAGCTTCCCACGGCGATGGCGGTGCCGGAGGGCGCGGCGTGGCGCCGGACGATGCGCATCGCGCTACTCGTGGCGCGAGAAGTCGCGCGGCCGCATTCCCATCAGCCACAACGACCCGAAATAGGCGACGGTTCCCGCGACGATCACCGCCGAGAGCCTTGCCGCGCGCACGGCCGCGGAGCTCTCGAACCACGACGATTCGCTGCCCATCGAGTACCACAAGGCGCCGCCCATGAGGTAGAGCGCGACGGCGACCTTCACCAGGAACGCACCCCAGCCCGGCTCGGGCACGTAGGTGCCGGCGCGGCGCATCAGCGCATAGAGCCAGAGCGTGTTGAAGCAGGCGCCCAGCGAGATCGAGAGCGCGAGCCCCGCGTGCGAGAAGAACGGCACCACCGCGGCGTTGAGGACCTGCGTGACTACAAGCGTCGCGATCGCGACCCTCACCGGCGTGCGGATGTTCTGCTTGGCGTAGAAGCCGGGCGCGAGGATCTTCACGAGGATGATTCCCGGAAGGCCCACGGCGTACGCGACGAGCGCATTCCTCGTCATCATCACGTCGTGCTGGAGGAATTCGCCGTGCCAGAAGAGAGTCGCGACGAGCGGGACCGCGAGAAGGCCCAGGGCAACCGCCGCGGGCAATGCCAGGAGGAGCGTGAGGCGCAGGCCCCAGTCGAGGAGACGCGAATAGGCGCGGGAATCATCCGCGGCATGGTGGCGCACGAGCGAGGGCAGGATCACGGTGCCCAGCGCCACGCCCAGCATCGCCGAGGGAAACTCCATGAGGCGGTCGGCGAAGTAGAGCCAGGAGACGGCGCCGTTGCCCAGGTGCGAGGCGATCTGCGTGTTGATGAGCAGGCTCACCTGGGCCACCGACACGCCCAACGCCGCGGGCGCCATGAGGCGCACGATCCGCGCGACGCCCTCGTCATGGGGCGCCCAGCGGATCACCGGCCACATGTTCATGCGCCGCAGGAACGGGACCTGGAATGCGAGCTGCACCAGCCCGCCGATGAAGACCGCCCAGGCGAGCGCCACGATGGGCTCGCGCATGTGCGGTGCCAGCCAGATCGCGCAGGCGATGAAGGTGAGGTTCAGCAGCACCGGCGTGAACGCCGGCGCCTTGAACGCCCCGCAGGTGTTGAGCAGCCCCGCCGAGAACGACACCAGCGAGACGAAGAGGATGTACGGGAAGCAGATCCGCAGCAGGGTGACCGTGAGGTCGAACTTGCCGGGATCCGCGGTGAAACCCGAAGCCGAGAGCCACACCACGGCGGGTGCCGCGATCACTCCGATGGCGGTCGCGGCGAAGAGGACCGCCGCCAGGAGCGAGAGCACCTTGCCCGCGAGCTCGCGCGTGGCCTCGTCGCCGCGGCGCGTGCGATACTCGCCAAGCACCGGCACGAAGGCCTGCGAGAACGCTCCCTCGGCGAACAGCCGGCGCAACAGGTTCGGGATGCGGAAGGCGACGACGAAGGCGTCCATCGAGAGCCCCGCGCCGAAGAGGATCGCGAGCAGGGTGTCCCGGACGAAGCCCGTGATGCGCGACAGGAGCGTCATGGCGCTCACCGACGCGGCGGCCTTGAGGAGGTTCATCGGCCGCCTAGGGCTTTGTTTCTTATGGACAAGTAGTGTATGATAACAGGCTTCGCTTCGAGACCTTTCACCTACGGGCCCATCGGGCCAACCCGGGAAATTCAATGGCAAACACCAAGCAGGCCGCCAAGCGCGCCAAGGTATCCACCAAGCAGCGCGCGGCCAACGTGAGCCTGCGCACCAGCCTTCGCAGCGCGATCAAGAAGGTCCAGAAGGCGATCACCGCCGGCGACGCCACCGCGGCGCGTGCCGCGCTGAAAGCCGAGCAATCGACCATCGATTCCATCGCCGACAAGCGCATCATCCACAAGAACAAGGCCGCCCGGCACAAGAGCCGCCTGGCCGCGCAGATCAAGGCGCTCGGCACCGCGCGTACCTGATCCATCCCGATCCCGGCGGCGGCGGCCTCCGGGCCGCCGTTGTCGTTTTCAGGGTCCGAGTTGCCACGAAGGGGGACGAAGATGAGCGCCACGCACCTGATGCAGACCTACTCCCCGTTGCCGGTGGCATTCGCGCGCGGCGAGGGCTGCTGGCTGTGGGACACCGAGGGCAGGAAATACCTCGACGGCCTCGCGGGCATCGCGGTGAACGGCCTGGGCCATGCCCACCCCGTGCTCACGCGCGCGTTGAGCGAGCAGGCGGGAAAGCTCATCCACACTTCCAACCTCTTCCGCGTGCCCGAGCAGGAGCGCGCCGCCGAGAAAGTCTGCCGCATCGCCGGCATGGACAACGCTTTCTTCGCCAACTCGGGCGCGGAGGCGAACGAGGCCGCGATCAAGCTCGCTCGCCTGCACGGCCACCAGCGCGGCGTCGAGAACGCGACCATCATCGTGATGGAGAAGGCCTGGCACGGGCGCACGCTCGCCACGCTGTCCGCCACCGGGTCGCGCAAGGCGCAGGCGGGCTTCGAGCCGCTGATGGGAGGCTTTCTGCGCGTTCCCTACAACGATTTCGCCGCCATCGAGCGGCTCGCCGAGAACGCTTCGGTGGTCGCGGTGCTGATGGAAGTGCTCCAGGGTGAAGGCGGCATCCACGTGGCCGACCCCGAATACGTTCGCAGGGTGCGTGCGCTGTGCGACCAGCGCAGATGGCTGCTCATGATCGACGAGGTGCAGAGCGGTATCGGGCGCACCGGCAAGTGGCTCGCGCACCAATGGTGCGGGATCGTGCCCGACGTGATCACCCTCGCCAAGGGCCTGGGCTCGGGCGTACCGATCGGTGCGTGCCTCGCGCGCGGCGAGGCGGCCCACGTCTTCAAGCCGGGCAACCACGGCTCGACCTTCGGGGGCGGACCGCTCGTGTCCGTCGCGGCGATCACCACGCTCGACGTGATCGAGAAGGATGGCCTCCTCGCCAACGCAGAGCGCGTCGGCAAGGTGATCCGCGAAGGCCTCGCGGCCGCGCTCTCCGGCGTGGACGGCGTGAAGGACATCCGCGGCATGGGCCTCATGATCGGCATCGAGCTCGATCGCCCGTGCGGCGAGGTCGTCCGGCGGTCGCTCGACGCGGGGCTCGTGATCAACGTGACCGCCGAGCGCGTGATCCGGCTCCTGCCGCCGCTCATCATGCGCGAGGAGGAAGCCCGGCAGCTGGTGGCGATCCTCGCTCCGCTGGTGAAGGAATTCCTCTCGCAGCCGGGCGCCGCGGCCGCCGCGTGAAGCACTTCCTGCAGTTCACGGACCTCGATCGCCCCGAGCTCGAGCATCTCTTCGCGCGCACCCGCATCATCAAGGAGCGCTTCAAGAATTACGTGGCGTACCAGCCGCTCGCCGACCGCATGCTTGCCATGGTCTTCGAGAAGAGCTCGACGCGCACGCGCGTCTCGTTCGAGGCGGGCATCCACCAGCTGGGCGGGTCGTCCATCGTGCTGAACACCGGCGAGACGCAGCTAGGGCGCGGCGAGCCCATCGAGGACGTGGCACGCGTGGTCTCGCGCATGGTGGATATCGTGATGATCCGCACCTTCGAGCATTCGAACATCGAGCGCTTCGCCGCCGTGTCCCGCGTGCCCGTGATCAACGGGCTCACCAACGAGTACCACCCGTGCCAGGTGCTCGCCGACCTCTACACCTACCTCGAGCATCGCGGCGCCATCGAGGGCCGCACCGTGGCGTGGATCGGCGACGGCAACAACATGTGCAACACCTGGATCCAGGCCGCCGTCACCTTCGGGTTCAAGCTGAACGTCTGCACGCCCGCGGAATATGGCGTCGCAACCGCGCGGCTCGCGGGCGTGGGCCGTGAGGTCGTGGAGATCTTCACCGCGCCGGCGCAGGCCGTGCGCGGCGCCGATCTCGTCACGACCGACGTCTGGACCAGCATGGGATTCGAGGCCGAGAACGAGGCGCGGCTTCGCGCCTTCGCGGGCTTCATGGTGGATGCGAGCCTCATGCGGCTCGCGAAGCCCGACGCCCTCTTCATGCACTGCCTCCCCGCGCACCGTGGCGAGGAAGTGGCTGCCGACGTGGTCGACGGGCCGCAGAGCGTGGTGTGGGAGGAGGCCGAGAATCGCCTTCATGTGCAGAAGGCGTTGATGGAGTACCTGCTGCTCGGGAAAATCGATACCTAGGCGGCCCGCGGTTCGGCCAGGGAAAGCAGGCTGGGGGTGATGGCGTGGTGCAGCCTCCTTGCGGAGAACGTCGTCGATATTGCGAAAGGCTTGTTCGAACGTGCCTATTCAGCGCTGCGGCGTGTCGTCCGACTCGTCTCCCAGCAGCGGCATGCCGCCCCCGGGACCGAGGAGTCCCGTCTCCGAGTAGATCCGCAGCTTGTCGCGCGTGTCGGCGATGTCGAGGTTCCGCATCGTGAGCTGGCCGATGCGATCCGCCGGCGTGAAGAACGCCTCGCCCCTTTCCATCGTGAGGCGCTCCGGCTTGTAGGTGAGGTTGGGACTCCTCGTGTCGAGGATCGAGTAGTCGTTGCCGCGGCGCAGCTCCACCGCCACCTCGCCGGTGACGGCACGCGCGACCCAGCGCTGCGCCGTCTCGCGCAGCATCATGGCCTGCGGGTCGAACCAGCGGCCCTGGTAGAGGAGGCGCCCCAGGCGCCGGCCGTTGCCGCGGTACTGCTCGATGGTGTCCTCGTTGTGGATCCCGGTCACCAGCCGCTCGTAGGCGAGATGCAGCAGCGCCATGCCGGGCGCCTCGTAGATGCCGCGGCTCTTGGCCTCGATGATGCGGTTCTCGATCTGGTCGCTCATGCCCAGGCCGTGGCGCCCGCCGATGGCATTCGCCTCGGCGAAGAGCGCCGCCGCGTCCTGGAATGACTGGCCGTTCAGCGAGACCGGCATTCCTTCGTCGAAGCCGACCGTCACCGTTTCCGGCTTCACCGCCACATCCTCGCGCCAGAACGCGACCCCCATGATCGGGCTCACGATGCGAAGTCCCTTGTCCAGGAACTCGAGGTCCTTCGCCTCGTGGGTGGCGCCCAGCATGTTGGAGTCGGTGGAATACGCCTTCTCCTTGCTCATCCTGTATTCGAAGCCGCGCTTCGCGAGGTACTCGCTCATCTCCTTGCGCCCGCCCAGCTCGTCGATGAAACGCTGGTCGAGCCACGGCTTGTAGATTCGAAGCCCCGGGTTCGCCAACAGCCCGTAGCGGTAGAAGCGCTCGATGTCGTTGCCCTTGAAGGTGCTGCCGTCGCCCCAGATGTGGACGTCGTCGTCCTTCATCGCCACGACGAGCATGGTGC
This sequence comes from Usitatibacter sp., assembly GCA_036271595.1. GTDB lineage: Bacteria > Pseudomonadota > Gammaproteobacteria > Burkholderiales > Usitatibacteraceae > Usitatibacter. The sequence goes on along the minus strand of DATBAI010000074.1, from coordinate 38,735 downwards.
CGGTCACCGCGCGCCCGAGGGGCGTGGTGTTGAAGTACGTGATTCCGCCGGTGGAGATGTGGAAGGCCCCGCACTGGATCGCGGCGATCCCTTCGGCCACGAGCTGCGGGCGGCACTCCACCAGCACGGCCTTCTCGGCTCCGTACTGCTTCGCCTTGCGCGGGATCTCGTTGTAGTCCGACTCGTCCGGCTGTCCGAGGTTGGCCGTATAGGCGTAGGGAATCGCGCCCTTCTCGCGCATCCATGCGAGGGCCGCGCTGGTGTCCAGGCCGCCCGAGAACGCGATGCCGACCTTTTCGCCGGCGGGAAGGGATTGCAGGATCGTGGCCATGGGGAATTCTAATAGAATCGGCGATTCACACTTCCGGGGGAAGACCGATGCCATCCTTCGACATCATGTGCGAAGCGAACGCCGTCGAGCTGAAGAACGCCGTCGACACCGCCAACAAGGAGGTCGCCAATCGTTTCGACTTCAAGGGATCGGACGCGAGGTTCGAGCTGAACGAGAAGGAGCACGAGATCGTGGCGTTCGCCGACGACGACTTCAAGCTGGGCCAGGTGCGCGACGTCCTCCTGGCCAAGATGGCCAAGCGCGGCGTGGACGCGCGCTTCCTCGACGTCCAGGAACCGGAGAAGATCGGCGGCGACAAGGTGAAGCAGAAGATGGTCGTGAAGAACGGCGTGGAAAGCGACCTCGCCAAGCGCATCGTGAAGCTGATCAAGGACAACAAGGTGAAGGTCACCGCCTCGATCCAGGGCGACGTCGTGCGCGTGACGGGCGCCAAGAAGGATTCCCTCCAGGAAGCGATCGCGCTCGTGAGGAAGGGCGTGACCGAGGTGCCGCTCACCTACCAGAACTTCCGCGACTAGGCTTTCGTGGCGGCGATCGGCCATTCGTCGGGCTTCACGATCGGCGAGGCCCTGGACGCCGCCGACGTGGAGGCCTGCCGCGAGCTTTTCGCCGAGTACCAGCGCGCGCTGGGCGTGAGCCTCTGCTTCCAGGATTTCGACCGCGAGCTCGCCACGCTCCCGGGCGCCTATGCGCGTCCGCGAGGGCGCCTCCTCATCGCGCGCGTGGCCGGCATGCCCGCGGCGTGCGCGGCGTTGCGTCCCCTGGGCGAGCGCGACGCCGAGATGAAGCGCCTCTACGTGCGCCCGCAATTTCGGGGCATGGGACTGGGCCGCGCGCTGGCCGAGATCGTGATCGACGAGGCCCGCGCAATGGGCTACGCGGCAGTGAAGCTGGATACGTTGCCGTCGATGAACGACGCGCAGGGGCTCTACGCGCGGCTGGGCTTTCGCGATGTGCCGGCCTACAACGACAATCCGGTGGCCGGCACGCGATTCCTGGCGCTGGCGCTCTAGGTCCTGAGGTTTTCCCGCCAGCGCCGGTAGAGGCGATCGGCGGCGTCCGAGAGCACGGGGAGGCGAGTTGGCATCTCGCCCACGATTTTCTCGACCGGCTGCACCGCGGGGCTCGAGAGGTTCTCGCGAACCTCACCCGCGCCGCTGCCGATCCAGCTCGCGATCATCTCCGGCGTCATCTCCACGTGGCATTGCAGCCCGAGGTGCCGCCCGTCGAGGACGTATGCCTGGTTCGGGCAGTGCTCGGCCGTGAGGATGCGCTCGGCACCCGGCGGGATCGTGAAGGTCTCCCCGTGCCACTGGAAGGTCACGAACTCGATGAGATCCTCGCCGAACCAGCGGCGCGCGAGCGGCGTGTCCTCGACCGTCACGCGGTTCCAGCCGATCTCCTTCACCGGGTTCACCGACACCTGGCCGCCGGCGGCGCGCGACATCATCTGGCCGCCCAGGCAATGGCCGATCATCGGCACGCCGCGCTCGAGGGCGTCACGCATCAGGGAGAGCACGGGCTGGGTCCACGCGAGCTCGTCGTTGGCGCTCATCGGGCCGCCCATGAACGCAAGGCCGGCGAAATCCTCGCTGGAGGCGGGGACCGGATCGCCGCGATCGAGCTTCACGAGCTTCCAGGGCAGGCGTTGCGCTTCGAGGAATGTGGCAAAATGGCCTGGCCCTTCGGTATCGGAATAGCGAAACACCGCAATCGGCCGTGCTCCGCTCATCGATGCGACTCCCTCTCCTCGCCGCGCTTGCCGCTCTCGCCCTCCCGGCGCACTCGACCGACGTCACCATGATCGGGCTCTTTCCCGGCAAGGCGGTGATCACGGTGAACCGTGGCGTGCCGCACACGATCTCGGTGGGCGAACGCACCGCCGAGGGTGTGCTGCTCGTCTCCACCGGGCAGGACAACGCCGTGCTGGAGATCGACGGCGTGAAGCAGACGCTCGAGATGGGGCAGCACTTCGAGACCGCCGCGGCTTCCGAGGGTTCCGGGCGCCCCAGCGTCACCGTCGGGCGCGACGGCAACGGGCACTTCATGACGGACGCGCAGGTAAACGGCGGGCATGTGCGCTTCATGATCGACACGGGCGCGACGCTCGTCGCGCTCCCGCTCGCCGACGCGCAGCGCCTGGGAATCGACTACACGAAGGGACGCGCGGGCTACTCGATCCTCGCGGACGGCCGGCGCGTGCCCTCGTGGCGCGTGACGCTCGACAGCGTGACCGTGGGCGACGTGACCGTCTTCAACGTCGAGGGCTCCGTCACCCAGGGCAACGGCATGCCGCTCCTGGGGATGAGCTTCCTTTCGCGCATGGAGATGCGCAACGAGGGTCAGAACCTCACCCTCACGAAGCGCTACTGAGGCGCCCCGCCCGCGATCATCGCGTAGGCGGAGTGGTTGTGGATGGACTCGAAGTTCTCGCTCTCCACGACGTACGACTCGACGCGCTTGTCCGCGTTGAGGCGCGCCGCCACGTCGCGCACCATGTCCTCCACGAATTTCGGGTTGTCGTAGGCGTTCTCGGTCACGAACTTCTCGTCGGGACGCTTCAGGAGGCCGTAGAGCTGGCACGAGGCCTCGCCCTCGGCGATGTCGATCAGCTCCTCGATCCAGACGAAGGTCTTGATCTTCGCCGCGATGGTCACGTGCGAGCGCTGGTTGTGGGCGCCGCGCTCCGAGATGCCCTTGGAGCACGGGCAGAGGCTCGTCACCGGGACCAGCACCTTGAGCGTGAAGCTCTCGCGGCCGTCCATGATCTCGCCCAGGAAGGTGACCTCGTAGTCCATGAGGCTCGCGACGCCGGAGACCGGCGCCTTCTTGGAGACGAAGTAGGGAAAGCTCATCTCGATGTGGCCGCTCTCCGCCTCGAGCTTCTGCACCATCTCGCGCACCATCGACCGGAAGGTATCGGGCGAGATCTCGCGCTCGTGGGCGTTCAGGATCTCGACGAACCGCGACATGTGCGTGCCCTTGAAGTGGTGCGGCAGGCCCACGTACATGTTGAACATGGCGACCGTGTTCTGCGCGCCGCCGCTGCGTTCCCGGATGAGGGCGGGATGGCGGATCGACTTCACGCCCACGCGATCGATCGCGAGATGGCGCGTGTCCGGGCTGGATTGCACGTCGGGGATGGGGAATTTCGCGTCGCGCTGGTTCATTAGGCGTCCTATGGGCGGCGAACCGCAATTATAGACTCTCAGGGCAGGCGTCCGGCCGTGAGCAGCCGGTGCACCACGAGGTGGACCGGTACCCATTGGACGACGTCGTCGAAGCCGGCGTTCCCGTTCACGGTCGCCTCGTGATGGACGAAGACCGGCGCCCCCGAGACGTTACGCGCCTCGTCCCCGCCCGCGGCCGGTGTTTCGTTGGCATTCGCGCCCAGCGAGAGCAGCACGAAGGCCGCGCGAAAGGTGAGCTGGTTCGCGGCCGGCCCGCAGCCCGAGCCCGACGCGGCGGCCCCCGTCGAGCAGATGAAGATGTAGTGCGGCTCGGCGCCCAGGCCCGCGAGCGTGGCGGCCTGCATGCCGTTGGCGCGCGTGAGCGGGTTCACGACGCCATTCACGGCGGTACCGCCGCCGAACACGGCATAGCGCACGCGGTTCTTCTCGGTCATCCACGGGTCGCGCAGGTAGCCCTGCGAATCCAGGGGCGCCAGGCCCAGCGCCGCGGCGGGGAGGTAGCCGTCGTAGAAGTTGGAGCAGTCGCCGTTGGTCGCGTCGCCTCCGGCGGCGAAGCTCTCGTCGCCACGGCTCGTGGCGGACGCGGGGCAGGGAAGCCGCGCATGGGCCGCGGCAAATCCCAGGAGCGCCTCGCGTGCATCGTCGAACTGGCGGCGCACCTCGTCGGCACGCCGCGCCTGCAGCTGCGCGGCGAGCGGCAGCGCCACGCTCGAGGCGATGAGCGCGATCACGAGGAGCGCCACCGCGAGCTCGATCAGCGTGAAGCCGCGGCTACGGCGAGGCGATGACCACATCGTTGAAGGACGCGGTCGGCGCCCCCGCCGTCACGCGATTGCAGGTGCCCGTACCCTCGCAAGGGAACGAGGGAGGGGTCACGCCCTCGCAGCCGGCCGCGGCCTCGAGCCGCGCGTTGGATTCCTCGAGCCACATTCCCGGGGCCGAGATGCCGCCGCCCCCGCGCGACTGCACGAAGCCGTCGCTCGCGAGCGCGGGCCCGGAGACGAGCACCGCGAACTGCTTGCGCGAGGCGACGGTGCGGCCGGTGGTGTCGAGGACATCGATGCAGGCGCCCGCGTCGCAGCTCGCGGCGCCGGAGTCCGCGCCGTACGCGGGCGCGAGCGCGTAGAACACCGCCGGTTTCCAGGCGGTCCACCACGAATTCGCCGCGAGCCCCGCGGTGCCTGCCTCGTCGGCGGGGGTGCCGGGCGGGCTCGCGCGGACCGGCCCGGGGTCGTCCGGGGCCACGGCGATCCGGCAAGCGCTCGACGCGCTCGGCAGGTCGGTCAGGTTCCCCCCGCTTTTCACGCGCCACCAGCGCTCGAGCCGGCCGTTGGCCGACATCGCGTCGAATGGCGTATCCGGAATACGCCCGAAGTGCACGCCGGCGCGACCGGCCCAATCGCCGGACGATTGCCGGCACACGGGCGCGGGCCATGGGAGGCGCCCGCCGTTCTCGGGGCGCGAGGCGTAGAAGGTGAGGCACGAAACCACCTCGCGCGCGACGCGCTCCATCAGCCGCGGCATGAGGTCGCGGTAGGAGATCACGGTGAGCCGGTCGTTCACGCCCAGCCGGCCGCTGGGCAGCATCACGGGCCCCGCGATGAAGCCATTGTCGTTGCGCGGCCGGCCGGCGGCGTCGTTGCGATCGACGAAGTCCGCGTTGTCCTCGTAGGAAAAGCGCGCATCCGCGGCCTTGTCGAGGTAGTTGCCCGGATCGCACGTCGCGGCATGCTGCGGCGGGATTGCGACGCAACGCGCGGCCGTGTCGCAATCGCCGCTCGCGCATTCGCGCGATTGCGGCGTGCCGTCGGCGCGCGAGATCGGCGCACCGGGCGCGAAGATGACCGCGATCGCGCCGCCCTCGTTGGCGCGATAGCTCTCCGCGATCGTGCCGTCGTGCAAGATCACGCCAGAGGCATCGCGCACGGTGATCGTCCCCAGGGCGGAATCCGGCGACATGTCGAGGCAGCCGTGGCTCGCGCCGCAATTCAGCAGCCCCTTGTACTTGCTCGACACCGCGTACCAAAGCCGCTCGCCGTAGCCATCGCGCAGGTCCGGAAGTCCCAGCGTCTTCCAGGGCAGGCGCCCCAGGCGCTGCTCCTGGCCGGTGTCGCCGGAGAGCGAGCCGCAGGTGGCCTCGGCCCAGCCGTCGTTGTCGAGATCGGGGCACGGAAGGTAGCCGGGCCCGACGGCCGCGGTGATCGGCCGGTCCACCGCGTACGCGATGAGGGCCTCGCGGGCCTGCGCAAGCGCGCTCTCGCTCAAACGCTCGCGCTGCGCGCCGCCCGCGGCCGCGGCGAGATCCATCGCGACCACACCTACGATGGCTGCAAGGGCCAGGACCAGGAGGAGGAGGAGCAGGGTGCCGCGTTGTCGGGAAGGGCTTCGCATGCCCCATTGCAGCGCGGCACGCGCGCGGCCGCCATGCGAAAACGCGAAATGCCCTTCGCGGAAAAGCTTTGACTGCGCTGCCTAGGGCTTGGCGGTGTTGCGCTCGATGCGTACGTCGCTCGGTCCGGGCTTGCGGGGCTTCTCGCCGGCCTGGTCGAGCACGCGGGCGGCCTCGCGGCGGCTCACCGCGACGGGCACGCCGTCGATCCACACCGTGTTGCGACCGTCGCTGCGCTTCACGAATCCCGTGACCTGCGGCGTGCGCGTGGGATCGCGGTTCGCGGCCGCCGCCGCGGTCGTCGGCTCGCCGCGGCGCAGCCGGTCGAGGCGCTGGCGCTCCTCGGGCGTGTTGAAGAGCGTGCCCAGCTCCGCGGCCGAGGCGATCGCGCAGGCGAGGCACGCGGCCGCCGCGAGGTAGCCGCTAGGCAGGCCGGTTCGCATGCTTGTCCTTGAGCGTGATCCACTCCAGCGTGCATTCGGCCTCGACGCGCGGCTGCAGCGAATCGGGATCGGTCACGTCGATGCGGTGCATGTTGCAGCGGTCCACCGGGTAGAAGCCGCGCGAGCTCCCCTCGAGCGCGTCGATGAAGCCCACCATGTCGCCCTCGTGCAGCGCGCGCGCCTTGATCTTCACGCGGCTCGCGAGCACGTCCACCGCCTGGAACACGCGTCCACCCGGGAGGGTGAGGGCGCGTTGCGGCGCGATCTCGTAGTCGAGCACCAATTGGTAGCGCACGCGCAGCGTATTCAGCAGCTCGACCACGTCCAGGCGGCTCTCGGTCTGCAGCATTCCCCTGTCGACGAGCGTGCGGAAGACGTCCGCGGACTGTTGCAGGTTGTCGCGCTCGCGGCGCGCCGAGTCCACCCGCGCGCGCGCTTCCCTCAAGCGCCGTGAATAATCGGCGCTGTCGCGCTTCTCCTTCTCGCCATACCAATGGCTGCCCGCCACGATCGCGACGCCCGCGAGGATGGCGAGTGCGAGCGCGGCCCAGGCGAGGCGCATCTCGCGAAATCCCGCGGCGCTGAAGACCTGGCTCATGAGGCGGGCGCGCTCGCTTCGCGTATCACGCGCAGCACGAAGCGCGCGTCCATCGACCCGGTTTCGCGCTCGGGATAGCGGCCCTGGAGCGCGATGGCCGGATTGGTATCGAGCGGGCTCTCGACCACCTCCGCGGAAAAGCCTGGCAGCTGGCCGATGTCGGTGGCGATGCGCTCGGCCTCCGCCGTGGCGCCGCGGAAATCGTCGGTCGGCACGTGCACCGTCGCCTCCAGCAGCGCCACCTGGTAGCGCCCGTCCGAGAACGGCGGGTTGGCGGTTTCCTCGGGCGTATTCAACGCCTGGCCGGTGGCGAGCCTGGGCATCGCCTTCACGGGCGGCGCATCGTGCGGAGCGATGGCGTGGATGCGCGGCATCGCCTTGGGATCGTCGCTCGCCGTCCAGGCGAGCTGCGTGAGCCGCACTTGCGGATGGTCGCGGAGCACCGTGGAGACGGGTGCCAGGAAATCGCCGAGGCGCGGGAAATCGCGCAGCGAGCCGTTGTAGAAGGTGACCGCATCGCGCATCGTCGCCCCGCCGACACCGAACGAGGGCAGCGTGCGCGTGATGTCCTCGCTCTCGCGGTTGAAGGCGCTGATCTGGTGCTCGAGGCGCTCGTCGGCCTGGGTCGCCTGCATCACCTGCGAGAGGTGCCACCCGGCCCACGCGAGGCTCGTCGCGACGACGGCGACCGAGGCAGCGGCGATCGCGATGCGCGCCGAGCGGCGGGTCGCGTGGCGGCGCATCTCCGGCGTGGCGAAGTGGTTTTCCGCGCGCTTCAGGAGGAAGAGGTGGACCATCACCTCTTCGGAGGTCGAATCGAGCGGCGGGGGCCTCAGCCCCAGCTTGAGCGCCACCTCCTCCATGTCGAGCAGGCGGTACTGCAGCTGCGCGAAGTCGCGCAGCGCCGGCTCCACCGCGGCGCGGTCGTTCTTGTGCACGAGCACGAAGACCTCGAGGCGATCCTCGGTGCCGAAATGGCGCAGGCTGTCCAGGTATTGCCAGGTGCGCGTCGTTTCCTCCGCGATCATCCCGCCCAGCGTCTGGCCTTCCTCGAGGTCGATGGGCGTGAGGCGGCTGAACTTGATCTCGCGGTCGCGGAAATAGGTCTGGCGCATCGCGTCGCCGGGCGTGAAGGTCACGAGCAGCGCGTGGGGGAAGAGGAGATCCAGCTCGTCCAGCAGCACGCCGCTGAACACGGCCGCGGAGTGGATGCCCTCCAGCGGCACCTTGTACTTCTCGATCATGTCGAGCCAGGGCCGCAGCAGCTCCGGGTTCGTGACCGCGGTGTAGATCACGCGGTCGTCGCGACGTCCCTCGGCCTCGCGCCCCTGCAAAAGCGCGTGACGGTAGGGGGTGTTGCGGAAGATCTGCGAGAGCTTGCGCGCGAGCACGGCGTCGCGGTCGCCCCCGCCCAGGTGCGGGACGGTGTCGAGGCGGAAGTCTTCCTCGGACAGGTCGATGAAGACGTTCACAGGCACCGTCGCGAGCGAGGCGAGGTAGCGCTCGAAGGCCGACGCGCCGGCGCCCGACACCGCGAACTCGCGCCGCGACACGATGCGCTTGCCGCTCGTGGCGAGGCTCACGAGGCGGGTGTTGGTGAGGTACAGGAAGTGTTTCATGGCGCTAGAACTTGATCTTCGAGATCACGTCGTAGATCGGCAGGAAGATCGCGTACAGGATGAGGATGATGAGCCCGCCCAGCACCACGGTGGTAGCGGGCCCGAGGAGGGTCTGCATCCGCGCGATGCTGTCGCGCACCTGCCGGTTGTAGAAGTAGCTCACGTTGAGGAGGGCCGTGTCCAGCCCGCCCGTGGATTCGCCCACGCGCAGCATCCGCAGCACGAGCGGCGGGAAGAGCTTGGTCGCGATGAACGCCTGGGAGATCCCCTGGCCTTCCGAGATGCTGCGGCCCACGCGCTGCAGGCCCTCCTCCATCACCCGGTTGCCGACGATCTTCTCGCAGATCTGGATGCAGTCGAGCACGCTGATGCCGGCCTTGTAGAGGAGCGCGAAGTAGGTCGAGAAGCGCGCGAGGATGATCTTCTGGCGCACCGGCCCCAGGATCGGCATCTTGAGGCCGGCCTCGTCCATGAGCCGCTGCACGCGATCGCTCGTGCGCGACGCGACGACCAGCGCCACGCCCGCCGCGGCCGGGATGCCCAGCAACAGGTACCACCACTTCACGAAGATGTTCGAGATGAAGACGAGCACCACGGTTTCGCGCGGCAGCGTCGGCACCAGCGACTTGAAGGTCGAGGCGAGCTGCGGCACGAGGAAGATCATGAGGATGAAGATCACGGCGATGATCACCACGAAGACGAGGGACGGGTAGACGAGCGCCTTCTTCGCCTGGCTCGCCATCTCGTCCTGCCACTTGAGGTTCTCGGAAAGCTCGTCCAGGATCTCCGTCATCTGGCCGCTCTCCTCGCCGGCGCGCACCAGCGCCACGAACACGCCGTCGAAGCAGTACGAGTGGCTCGCCATCGCCTGGGAAAGCTTGAGGCCGCCTTCGATATCCTCGAGCAAGCTCGCGATTACCTGGCGAAAACCGGGGTTGTCCACGGTATCGCGCAGGTCCGTGAGGGCCTCGATGATGTTCACGCCGGCCTTCAGCAGCTGCGACAGGTGGAAGCAGAAGGTGATCAGCTCGGCGCGCGAGACGTTGCGGCTGCGCGCGGCCTGCGAGCGCTTCACCCCCGAGAAGGTGACGAGGTCCAGGCCCAGGCGCTTCAGGCGCAGCTCGAGGTCGATCGCGTTGGCCGCGTCGAGGTTTCCCGTGGAAATGCGCCCGTCGGCATCGACGGCGCGGTAGGCGAAGAGCGCCATTGCCGGAGATTACTAGATCACGCGGTCGGTGAGGTCGACCACGCGCGAGATCTCCTCGAGGCTGGTCTGCCCCAGCAGCACCCGCGAGATCGCGTCGTCGGCGAGCGTGCGGAAGCCCTTGCTCCCGGCGAGCGTGCGGATTTCGCGGCCGGTGGCGCGCCGCGCGATCTGCTCGTCGATCTCGGCGTCGAGCTTGAAGAGCTCCATGATCGCCACGCGCCCCTTGTAGCCCATGTTGTCGCAGCGCGCGCAGCCCACGGCCTGGTAGACGGGGCGCGTGTCGTCGGCGTCGATGCCCAGCAGGCGGCGCATGCCCACGTCGGGATGGTAGGGCGCCTTGCATTGCGCGCAGAGCTTCCTCACCAGGCGTTGGGCGATCACGCCGATGATGTTGCCCGCCATGATGTCGGGCAGCACGCCCAGGTCCATGAGGCGCGGCACCGCCCCGATCGACGAATTGGTATGCAGCGTCGAGTACACCTGGTGGCCGGTCATCGCCGCGCGGAAGGCCATCTCCGCCGTTTCCTGGTCGCGGATCTCGCCCACCAGGATCACGTCCGGGTCCTGGCGCATCATCGAGCGGATCCCCGAGGCGAAGTCGAGCTTCACCACCTCGTTCACCGAGGTCTGGCGGATCATCGCCATCGGGTACTCGACCGGGTCCTCGAGGGTCATGATGTTGATGCCCTCGGTGTTGATGTAGTTCAGGATCGAGTAGAGGGTCGTCGTCTTGCCGCTTCCCGTGGGGCCCGTCACGAGGATGATTCCCTCGGGGCGCGCCAGCATGAGCTTGAGGGTCTTCAGGTCCTCGGTGTGCAGGCCCAGGTCCTCGAGCGGCACGATGCCCTTGTCGCGGTCGAGGATGCGAAGCACGATGTTCTCGCCGTGCGTGGTGGGCTGGGAGGACACGCGGAAGTCCACCTGGTGGCCCGAAAGCGTGAGCGAGATCCGCCCGTCCTGGGGCGCGCGCGTCTCGGCGATGTTCATGTTGCTCATCACCTTGAGGCGAACCACCATCGCGGCCCAGTAGTTCTTGTGCAGGCTTCGGATCTGGCGCAGGACGCCGTCGATGCGGTAGCGGATGCGCAGGAACCCCTGCTCGGGCTCGAAGTGGATGTCGGAAGCGCTGCGCTTCACGGCGTCGTTCAACAGCGCGTCCACCAGGCGCACCACAGGCTGCGAGTACTCGTCGAAGTCGGCCGCGAGCGACTGGTAGTCGATCTCGCCGGTCTCGATCTCGTTCAGGATCCCGTCGATGGAGAGCTCGAAGCCGTAGTGATGCTCGATGCCGATGGTGATGTCGGACTCGCGGGCCAGCACCTGCTCGATGCGCAGGTCTTCGCGCGCGAGCGCCCGGATCTGGTCGAGCGCCACGACGTTGGCCGGGTCGGAGACCGCGATCAGCAGCGTCTTCTTCTCCAGGTCGTAGCTCACCGGCAGCACGTGGTAGCGCCGCGCCATGTCCTTGGGCACGAGCGCGATGGCGGTGGGATCGACGATGGTGTTCTCGAGGTCGATCGACACCTGGCCGAGCGTCTCGGAGAGGATGTCGCGGATGGTGGCCTCGGTCACGAAGCCGAGGGTCACGAGCACCTTGCCGAGCGGCGCCTTGAAGCGCTTCTGCTCGGTGAGGGCGATGTTCAGCTGGTCCTGGCTGATGATGCCCTTGCCGAGCAGGGTCTGGCCGAGCGGTACCTGGGCGAGGGGTGCGGCTTGCACGCTTCCCACGGTCATCCCCGGAGCTGGGCGAGGCGCCGCGCCGCGGCGGCGGGATCGAACTGCGAGGCCCGCACGCGCGCCGACTCGATGGCCCTCGCGTAGTACTCGGCGGCGAGACGCGGCTGCTTCAAGTGGTCGAGGCTCACGGCGAGGTTGTAGGCGAGGTCGGCGCTCGACGGATCGAGGCGAAAGGCCTCGAAGTACTCCACCTGGGCCTCGTTCCAGCGCGACTGGGAAGCGAAGAGGTTGCCGAGCGCGAAGCGCAGCTGCGGGCTCTGCGGGCTCTGCGCGATGGCCGCGGAGAGGCGCGACTCCTGGCCGTCCGGGCGCTCGCCCTGGTCGAGCGCGGAGAGGCCCGCCTGCGCGGTGGCGTTGCGCGGATCGACGGCGAGCGCGCGCTGGTAGAAGGCCGCGGCCGCGTAGCGGTTGCCGCCGAGGGCTTCGAGCGTCGCCATGCCAAGGAGCCCGTCGAGGTTGGCCGGGTCGGCATTCAGGGCCGCACGGTAGGCGGGACGTGCCGCGGCGTAGTCGCCGGCGGCGAGCTCGCGATAGCCGCGCGCGACGTCGGCGGGTACGTGGATCATCTCGCGCGATGGAGAGAGCTTCACCGGAGCGGGGCGGGCGGCGCGCGACGATTCCCTGAGAAGCTGGGCCACCTCGTCCTGGACCGTAGCGGGCGGTGCGCCCGGCGCGCGGCGCGCGCTTTCCTCGGGAGCTGGCGCGGCCGCGGGCGCAACGGGCGGCTGGATCGCCGCGGTCGGCTGCTGCGTCGGGACGAAGCTGCCGCTTTGCGCGGCGGCCGGCAGCGCATTCGCAGGCGAGGGCGAGGATGAGGGCGTGAGCGGCGCGGGCCGCGGGCGCAAGCCGGCCACCACGCGAGGGGTGACCGATTGCGTCGCGAACCATACGTAGCCGCCGGCGGCCGCGACGATCACGACCAGCGCGACGAGGCCGATCCAGAGGAGCGTCGCCTTCCGCGGTGCATCGGCCGGCGCCGCCTTGGCCGAGAACATGTTCTGCGCGGCATTCGCTTCGGCGCGCGGCGAGTTGGCGGCGGCGGCGCTCGCGGCGCCGGGCGGGGCGGAGCCCAGGGGCTGCAGCTCGAGGGATGGCGGACGCGATGCGGGGGTTGCCGGCGCAGGCGCTTGCGTCGATTCCCCGGCGCGCTCGCCCTCGGGGCGCGCGCCCTGCCGCGCGAGCTTCTCCTGCTCGGCGCGCTTCAGCGCATCGAGCAAGAGGCTCATGGCGTGGCCCTCGGAGGATCGGGGACGACCGGCACGGGCTCGACCTTGCAGGGCGCGTTGCGCGCCCGGTCCTCGAGGCGCTCGAGCTGCTTGTCCACGCACGGGAAGAAGTTGCGCGTGTCCTTGAAGAAGTCGTCGCCCGGCTCGAGCCGGCGGTAGCGCGCGAGGTCGCCTTCCATGCTCGCGTCGCGCACGACGAGGGGGCGGATGAAGATCACGAGCTCGGTCTTGGTCGCCTGGTCGTTCCTCTGGCTGAAGAGGTCGCCCACCACCGGCACGCGCGAGGCGATCGGAAGCCCGGTGGTGCGCCCGTCGAAGCTGTCCAGCATGAGCCCGCCCAGGACGGCCGTCTGGCCGCTCGCGACCTTGAGCACGCTCTCCATCTCGCGGGTCTGGGTGACCGGGATGAGGCTCGTCACGCCGGCCGCCTTGAGCGACGGGTTGGGATCGGCCACCTGGCTGATGATGCGCGTGACGGTCGGGCGCAGGTTCATCGTGACGATGTCGCCGTCGCTGATCTGCGGGGTCACGTTCATGATGAAGCCCACCGGCACCACGTTCTGCGTGGTGGTGAAGGTCGTGGTCGCCGTGGTCTGGTTCGTGACCGTGTCGGCTTTCACCGTGAAGTAGACGTTGTTATCCACGACCTTCAGCATCGCCGTCTGGTTGTTCAGCACCATCAGCATGGGCGTGGAGAGCACGCGCGTCTTGCCGTACGTGTCGAGGAGCTTGATGGTGCTCGCGATCGAGCCGCCCGCGGCGGCGTTCGGATTGCTGTAGCCGATCGAGAACGACGAACCCGAAAGCGCGTTGGTCGCGCTCGGCAGGTCCGGCGGCACGAAGCTCTGCCGGATCGTGTAGCCCAGGCCGTTCAGGCCGATGGCTGACCAGTCCACGCCCGATTGGTAGTTGTCGCTGAGGGTCACCTCGACGATCGTCGCCTCGATCATCACCTGGCGGCGCGACGATGACACCACGCTGTCGAGGAATTCCTGGACCTTCTCGTGCTGGCGCGAGGTGGCGCGCACGGTGACGATGCCCGTCTCCGGATTCACGATCACGCTCGCGGCTTCGCGGAAGGTGAGTCGCTGCTCGACCGAGTCGCTCGCCTGCGCGGTCTGGGTGTCGCCGGGCGTTTCGGTGGCCGAGGGCCGCGCCGCGGCCGTGGTGGTGCGCGCCCGCGCGGCCGTGCTGCGCGTCTGGCTGGAAGCCGTCGTGCCCTGCGTGCGGTTCTGCACGAAGGTCTCGCTGCTGCCCTCGGGAAGCTGCTTGTCGGTCTCGCGCAGCAGGTCCTTCAAATTCTTCTCGAGGGTTTCCCAGAAATGGTGCTTGGCGACGTTGTTCACGGTGAGGGTGGAATTGTTCGCCGCGCCCGAAGTGGCCGACCCACCCGCGCTTCCCGCCACGGAGCCCGAGATCACCTGCGTCGCGATCCCGGCGGTCTCGGTCACGTCGCGGGACATGTTGAGGTAGTCCACGCGGTAGTTGCGCAGGTACGGCGTGTCCGGCATCACGCTGATCGTCGTGCCGTCGCTCTCCCAACGCATGTCCACCTGCTTGGCCATGCGGTTCAGGATCTGCTTCAACGTCTGGTCGATCGCGTTGATGTTGACGGTGCCCTCGATGCCGGGGTGGACGTCGAAGTTGACCTTGGTCTCGCGCGCCATCGCGAGGAGCACTTCGCGCACCGGCTGGTTGGTCACGACGACCGAGTACTTGATCTCGCTTTCACGCGCGACCGGCGCAGGCGGCAGCGGGACGTTGCGAACCACCTCGGGGATCGACTGCGCCGCGGCCGCCGGTGGCGGCTCGGTGACCAGGTGCCCTTCGGATTTCGCGAGCGGGCGCGGGCCGCAACCGGCGATCGCCAAAGCCAGCGCGAACCCCGGTGCGACAACTGAGAACCGCATGCAGGAATTTCTCGTAAGTGTTTGTTTTATGGACAGAACCACCCTCTGTCCTCTTTATATCGTTTTCGAGGGGGAAACGCAATGTTAAATCCCCCTTTTCAGGGTGGATTTGCCCGGCCCCGGCAGCCGGGAACCGGCTAGTGCCGCTCGGCGCGCAAGGCGTCGTCGCGCACCCCTTCCAGCGGACGCACGTAGGGCCGGAATTGCTTCAGGGTTTCCGGCAGGGCGGCAAGGGCCACACTCGCGTCGGCGCGTTCCTCGAAGGCGCCGAAGAGCACGCCCAGGCGGGGTGAATCGGGGCTGCCCGCGGGGACGAGGTAGAGCCTGTCCGGGTTCACCGCGTGCGAGGCCTCGGCGAGGTAACCCGCCACGTAGTCGCGCTGGCGCGCATCGGCGACCATGAGCTGGACCGCGTAGCGATGCCCGTTGCCGGCGAGGAGCTCGCGCCCGGCGGCAAGGCGCGCATCGAATGTGCGGTCCGGCGCCATCGCGGTCGCCGCGGAACTTCCGACCCGTGGCTGTGCCAGCGGCACGGCGGTGACGGCGGCCACGGGCTGCACGTTGGCGGCGACGTTCGCGGCCGGAATCGGCGCGGGCTGCTCGGACCTCACCGGCGCGACGGCGGCCACCGCTTGTCCTGCCCCGGCGGGAGCCCGTACGAATTGAGCGGCGGTGAAGCCGATCGCGATGCCCCCGACCAGCCCCGCGGCCGCCGCCAGCACCACCTTGCGCGGCGAGCCGCGGCGCGTGACCACGATCTGCGTGTCGCTCACGGCCGCGCGCGCATGGTCGGCGCTCACCGTATGCGTGCCCGCGGCGAAAGCGGCGAGCAACGCCTTGTCGGAGTAGATGTTGATGCGGCGGGTGAGCCCCTCGGAGGCCTCGGCGATGATGGCGAGGACCTCGTCGTCGAAGAGGTCGGGGCCGTGATAGCCCGCCGCGCGCATGCGAAAGCCGACGTAGTCGCGGATTTCGCGCGGCGGAAGCGGCGCCAGCGTGAACGCATGGGTGATGCGCTCCTTCAGCTGCCGCATGTTGGGGAGCGCCAGGTGCTCGTCCAGCTCGGGTTGCCCGAAGAGCACGAGCTGCAGCAGCTTTTCTGTCCCGGTCTCGAGGTTCGAGAGGAGGCGTACCTCCTCGAGCGTGGCGAGGGGCATCGCGTGCGCCTCGTCGATGAGCGCCACCACCTGGCGCCCCGAGGCGTGGATCTCGATCAGCTTTTCCTGGAGCAGGCGGATCAGCTTGGTGGTGTTGGCGCCGGTGGTTTCGATGCCCAGCTCGTCGCCGATCGCCGCGAGCATCTCGTCGCGCGTGAGGCTGGGCACCGCGAGGTAGAGGGTCTCCACCGTCGCGGGCAGGCGCTCCATCAGCACCCGGCAGAGCATCGTCTTGCCGCTGCCCACCTCGCCGGTGACCTTCACCAAGCCTTCGCCCGCGGTGATCGCGTAGAGGAGCGCCTCGAGCGTCGCGCCGCGGTTGGCGCCGGAGAAGAAGAACTCGGTATGGGGGGTGATGCGGAAGGGCGGCTCGCGCAGCCCGAAATGTCCCAGGTACATCGTCATCGGCAGCAGCCCGTCGGTGATGCGGGTGAGTCCTAGCCGCGCGTCTCGCCGGTTTCGGACGCTCCAAGTCTAGCACCGCCCCGGCCGGCGGCTTCGAGCCTTCCATAGAGCGTCGTGCGCGAAACGCCCAGCAACTTTGCCGCCTGCGACACGTTGCCGTTGGCGATCTCCAGCGCCGCGTCCAGGTAGCACTGCTCGACCTTCTTCAGCTGGGCGTCGAGGCTGAACGGCCGGCCCGACAGGAGCTCGGAGCGCGCTCGCGCGAGCGGGTCCGACGCGGGCAGGGCGGGGGCGAGCTCGGCCTCCAGCTCGGCCACGCCCACGTTGTAGCCGCCGTACTTGGTGGTGAGCCGGATCACGATATTGCGCAGCTCACGCACGTTGCCGGGAAAATCGTAGGCGAGCCAGCGTGCACGCGCCGCGGCATCGAGCTCGAAAGGCGTGGCGCCCGCCTTCGCGGCGAAGACGGGGCGGAAGTGGTCGAGGAGGAGCAGCCGGTCCTCGCCCAGCTCGCGAAGCGGCGGAACCACGAGCTCGAAGACCGACAGGCGATGATAGAGGTCGGAGCGGAAACGCCCGGCCTTCACCTCCTCGCGCAGGTCGCGATTGGTGGCGGCCACGATGCGCGCGCGCGAGACTCGCGTCTGCGTCTCGCCCACACGCTGGTATTCGCCGTTCTCGAGCACGCGCAGCAGCTTCGCCTGCAGGTCCGACGGGAGCTCCCCGATCTCGTCCAGGAAGAGCGTTCCCTCGGCGGCATCCTCGAAGTAGCCGGGCTTCGCCGACTGCGCGCCGGTGAATGCTCCCTTCGCATAGCCGAAGAGGGTGGGCTCGACGAGGCTGGGCGAGATCGCCGCGCAGTTGAGCGCGAGAAGCGGCTCGCGCGTGCGGGGGCTGAGATGGTGCAGCGAATACGCGACGCGCTCCTTGCCGCTCCCGCTCTCGCCTTCGATCAAGGCGGGGAAGGAGGAGGCCGCGTAGAGGTCGATCTGGCTGCGCAGGCGCCGCACCGGCGGGCTCTCGCCCACGATCGCACGGGCATCCTCCGCGTCCTCGCGGGGGCCTGCACCCGCGGAGCGCAGCGCCCGCGCGAGGATCTCGCGCAGCACTTCGGGTTCGCAAGGCTTGGGCACCAGCTCGAGCGCGCCCAGGGCCCGCGCTCGCCGCGCGTTGGATTCCTCGTTCTGCCCGGTGAGGACGAGGATGCGCACCTGGGGAGCATGTGCGAGCAAATCGCCGATCAGCTTGAAGCCCTCGTTGGGCAGGTGCGGCGACGGCGGAAGGCCCAGGTCGATCAGCGCGAGATCGGGCTTCGCCCCTTCGCGAAGCAGCTTCACCGCGCTCGTACGCTCGCCGGCGCGGTCCACGCGATAGTCTGCCCCGAGCGCGAAGGCGAGGCCCTCCGCGATCAGCGGATCATCGTCCACCAGCAGCAGGCGGGGCTTGTCCACGGGGCGATTATAGGGGAGCGGGGGTCGAGGAACTGCTAAAATGTCGTTCCTTTTCCGGCATTTTCCCCGCGTGTCCGAAAACCTCGTCGAAGTCGAGTCGGTGAGCTTCGCCTACGACCGGCGCCCGATCCTCAAGGAAATCTCGCTGCGGGTTCCGCGCGGCAAGGTCGTGGCGATCATGGGCGCCTCCGGCAGCGGCAAGACCACGCTCCTGCGGCTGATCGGCGGGCAGCTCCACGCCACGTCGGGCACGATCCGCGTGGCAGGGCGCGACGTGGGCTCGCTCGACGAACGCGGCCTTTACCGGCTGCGCCGCGACATGAGCATGCTCTTCCAGTTCGGCGCGCTCTTCACCGACCTCACGGTGTTCGAGAACGTGGCGTTCCCGCTGCGCGAGCACACCGACCTCCCCGAGGCGATGGTGCGCGACCTCGTGCTGATGAAGCTGGAGGCGGTCGGGATGCGCGGCTCGCACCGGTTGCGCCCCTCGGAGCTCTCCGGCGGGATGGCGCGGCGCGTGTCGCTCGCCCGCGCGGTGGTGCTGGACCCGAAGCTCATCATGTACGACGAGCCCTTCGCGGGCCTCGACCCCATCGCCATGGCGGTGATCGGGCAGCTCGTGCGCAAGTTGAACGATGCGCTGGGCGCGACGTCCATCGTCGTGACCCACGACGTCGTGGAGTCGCTGCAGATCGTGGACTACCTCTACTTCATCTCCGACGGCGCGATCGTGGGCGAGGGCACGCCCGCCGAGATCCGCAATTCGACGCTTCCGTACGTGCGGCAGTTCGTGCGTGGCGAGATCGACGGCCCGGTGCCTTTCCACTATCCCGCGCGGCCCTACGCCGCGGACGTGGGCCTGCAGGAGCGTCCCGGTGCTTGACGTGAGGCGCCCGCTCGCCCGGCTCGGGCACAACTTCATCGAGGGCGTCTGGCGCGTGGGCACGATGGCGCGCTTCCTCGGCCTCGTGCTCGCGGCCTCCGGCACGAGCTTCGCCCGCTTCCGCCTGGTGATGCGCGAGGTGTACTTCAGCGGCGTGCTCTCGCTCGTGATCATCATCGTGTCGGGCCTCTTCGTGGGCATGGTGCTGGGCCTGCAGGGCTTCCAGACCCTGCAAAGGTATGGCGCGACGGAATCGATCGGCGTGCTGGTGGCCCTCTCGCTGGTGCGCGAGCTGGGCCCGGTCGTGGCCGCGCTCCTGTTCGCCTCGCGAGCGGGGAGCGCCATCACCGCCGAGATCGGCCTCATGAAGACCACCGAGCAGCTCACCGCGATGGACATGATGGCGGTCTCGCCGATAGCGCGCGTGGTGGCCCCGCGCTTCTGGGGCGGTATCATCTCCATGCCGATCCTGTCGCTCCTCTTCTCGACCATGGGCGTCTTCGGCGGCTACATCGTGGGAGTCGTCCTGATCGGCGTGGACAACGGCGCCTTCTGGTCGCAGATGCAGGCCGCGGTCACTTTCAAGGGCGACGTCGTGAACGGCATCGTGAAGTCCGTGGTCTTCGGCATCGCCATCACCGTGATCGCGACCTTCGAGGGCTACAACGCCCCGCCCACGGCCGAAGGCGTGTCGGGAGCGACCACGCGCACGGTGGTCACCTCGGCGCTCATGGTCCTGGCACTCGACCTCGTGCTCACGGCTTTCATGCTCAGCGGACAAGACTGAAGGCAACGCAAAAATGGAACGCACCTCTATCGATCTCTGGTTCGGCGCCTTCGTGACCGCCGGTTTCGTCGCCCTCCTGGTGCTCGCGCTCAAGGTGGGCAACCTCGGCGCAGAGCGCGCCTCGCAGGTCTATCGCGTGGAAGCGCGCTTCGACAACATCGGCGGGCTCAAGGTGCGCGGGCCGGTGAGGAGCGCCGGCGTGCTGGTGGGGCGCGTCGACAACATCCTCTTCGACAACGAGCGCTTCCAGGCGCAGGTCACGCTCGCCCTCGACAGCCGCTACACCTGGCCGAAGGACACGAGCGCCTCGATCCTCACCTCGGGCCTCCTCGGCGAGACCTATGTCGGGCTCGAGGCGGGCGCGGAGGACCAGAAGCTGAAGACGGGCGACCGCATCACGATCACGCAGTCGGCGGTGGTGCTCGAGAAGCTGATCGGGCAGTTCCTGTTCAGCAAGGCGCAGGAGTCGCCGGCGCCCGCCGGTGCCGCGCCGCCTCCCGCCCCGGCCGCGGCGCCCAAAAAGTGAGCCGGAACCCCCTCGTGCGGGTCGAGTCGAACGGACTCGCGCTCCCCATCCTTTAGGAAAATCCCCATGTTCCGAATCCTAGCCACGCTCCTCGCGGCGCTCTTGCCGGCGCTCGCCCTCGCGCAGGAATCTCCCGAAGCGCTCGTCAAACGCGTCTCCGACGAGGTGCTCGCCGTCGTGAAGAGCGACAAGGACGTCGCCAACGGCAACCAGTCGAAGGTGGTCGCGCTCGCCGAGCAGAAGGTGCTCCCCCACTTCGACTTCGAGCGCATGACGCGCCTCGCCGTCGGCAAGAACTGGTCCCAGGCGAACGACGCGCAGAAGCAGGCCCTCGTGAAGGAGTTCCGCACGCTGCTGGTGCGCACGTACTCGTCGTCTCTCGGGCAATACCGCAACCAGCAGATCGAGGTGAAGCCCGGCAAGGCGGCGCCCGGCGACAAGGAGACGATGGTGCGCACCCAGATCGTCCAGCAGGGCGGGCCGCCGATCCCGATCGACTACTCCATGGAGAAGAAGGATTCGGGGTGGATGGTCTACGACGTGGTGATCGACGGTGCGTCGCTCGTCACGACTTACCGCGGCACGTTCAACGACCAGGTTCAGCGAGGCGGCATCGACGGGCTCGTGAAGACGCTCCAGGACCGCAACGCCTCGCCGGTCCCGGCGCGCTCGGCCGCGAAGTGAGCGCCTCCGCGCCCGGCGAGGTGCTCGCACTCTCGGGCGACCTTTCCTTCGAATCGCTGCCGGGCGTGCTCGCGCAGAGCGCGGAATACGCCGCGCGCACGGATCTCCCGGCGCGCCTCACCATCGACTTCTCCGGCGTGGGCGCCGTGGATTCCGCCGCGGTCGCACTGCTGCTCGAATGGCGGCGCGCCGCCGCCGCGCGCGGCAAGACGCTGGAATTCGTGAACCTTCCAGCCAACCTCGTCGCGCTCGCCAGCCTCTACGGCGTTGCCGAGCTGATCCAGCCGCACCACGCCTGATGCTCGCCGTCCAGGCGCGCGCCGTCGAGAAGCGTTTCGGAGAGGTGCGTGCGCTGCGCGGCGTGACGCTCGAGGTTCCCGAGGGCGAGTTCTTCGGCCTCCTCGGCCCCAACGGCGCGGGCAAGACCACGCTCATCTCCGCGCTCGGGGGGCTCGCCATCCCGGACGCCGGCTCGCTCGCGGTGATGGGCCACGACGTGGCGCGCGACTTTCGCGCAGCCCGGCGCGCGGTCGGAATAGTCCCGCAGGAGATCGTCTTCGACCCGTTCTTCACCGTGCGCGAGACGCTCGAGCTCCAGTCGGGCTACTTCGGGCTGCGCGCCAACGGCGCCTGGATCGGCGAGCTGATCGAGCGCCTCGGCCTCGCCTCCAAGGCACACGCCAACATGCGCAGCCTCTCCGGCGGCATGAAACGCCGGGTGATGGTCGCGCAGGCGCTGGTGCATCGCCCGCCCGTGATCGTCCTGGACGAGCCGACCGCCGGCGTCGACGTGGAGCTTCGCCAGGCGCTCTGGGCATTCGTGCGCGGGCTGAACGAGGCGGGCCACACGATCCTCCTCACGACGCACTACCTCGAGGAGGCCCAGCAGCTCTGCTCGCGCATCGCGATGATGAAGGACGGGCGCATCGTGGCCCTCGGCTCGACCGCGCGCCTGCTCGCCGATTTCTCCGAGCGCGTGCTGCGCGTGAAGCTCGAGCGGGGAGCGCTTCCGCCCTCGCTCGCCGCAAGCGCCACGCGCGAGCCGAGCGGCGCATGGCGCATTCCCATCGCCGACGTGGCCCACGTCGAGCAGGCGCTGCGCGCGCTGCGTGAGGCGGGCGCGGGCGTCGAATCGATCGAGGTCGCCGAGCCCGAGCTGGAAGAGGTGTTCGTGAAGATCATGCGGCGCGAGGAATCGCCCGGCGTCGCGGCATGACAGGGCTCCCCACGCTTCTCTACAAGGAGGTGCTGAGGTTCTGGAAGGTGAGCTTCCAGACGGTAGCGGCGCCCGTGCTGACGACGCTGCTCTACCTCCTCGTCTTCTCCCACGCGCTCGCCGGCCGCGTCGACGTCTTCCCGGGCGTGTCGTACGTGCAATTCCTGATCCCCGGGCTCGCGATGATGGCCATGCTCCAGAACGCGTTCGCCAACAGCTCGTCGTCGCTCATCCAGTCGAAGATCACCGGCAACATCATCTTCATCCTCCTGCCGCCGATGTCCGCGGGCGAGATCTTCGCGGCGTACCTGCTCGCTTCCATGGTGCGTGGGCTCGTGGTGGGCATCGGCGTCTTCGCCGCGACGCTCTGGCTGGTGGAGCTGCCCGTGCCCAATCCGCTCTGGGTGCTCGCCTTCGCCTTCGTCGGTTGCGGCATGCTGGGCACGCTCGGCATCATCGCCGGCATCTGCTCGGAGAAGTTCGACCAGCTGGCGGCCTTCCAGAATTTCCTCGTGATGCCGCTCACCTTCCTCGCCGGCGTCTTCTACTCGATCCATTCGCTGCCGCCCTTCTGGCAGGCGGTATCGCGCCTGAATCCTTTCTTCTATGCGATCGACGGCTTCCGCTACGGCTTCTTCGGGCGCTCCGACATGCCCCCCGCCACGAGCCTCGGGTTTGCGAGCGCCGCCTTCGCTGCCCTATCATGGCTCTCCTTGCGGCTGCTACGCCGCGGCTACAACCTGCGCCACTAGGAATCCCGCGCGCGCCCCCAATGGTCGAACCGAGCTCCATCGAAGCATCCATCCGCGCCGGCCTCGAATGCACGCACCTCGAGGTTCACGGCGACGGCGCGCACTTCGAGGCGGTGATCGTGAGCCCGGCCTTCGAGGGCCTCGCGCGCGTGCGCCGCCACCAGCTGGTGTACGCCGCGCTCGGTGACCGGATGCGCGAGGAAATCCACGCGCTCTCCATGCGCACGCTGTCGCCCGCGGAGTGGTCCGCGCACTGACTCCATCGCCCGCGCGTGCGGGCCCCAAACGAGGGACGATGCAAAAACTTTCCATCCGGGGCGGCACCCCGTTGTCAGGCGAGGTCCGGGTCGCAGGCGCGAAGAACGCGGCACTGCCCATCCTCGCCGCGGCGCTCCTCACGGCCGACCCGGTGAAGATCGGCAACGTGCCGGACCTGAACGACGTCCGCACCATGGTGAAGCTCCTCGAGCGCATGGGCGTGAAGGCCCGGGCTTCGGGCCGCGTGGTGGAGCTGGATGCGGGCCAGGTCTCGGAGCCATTCGCGCCCTATGACCTGGTGCGCACCATGCGCGCCTCGATCCTCGCCCTGGGCCCCCTCACCGCGCGCTTCGGCGAGGCGCGCGTGTCGCTGCCCGGTGGGTGCGCCATCGGGGAACGTCCCGTGGACCTGCACATCAAGGGCCTCACCGCGATGGGCGCGGAGATCGCCATCGAGGCGGGCTACATCCATGCGACGGCGGCGAGGCTGAAGGGCGCACGCATCTTCATGGACACGGTGACCGTGACGGGCACCGAGAACCTGATGATGGCGGCATGCCTTGCCGAGGGCGAGACCGTGCTGGAGAACGCGGCGCGCGAGCCGGAGGTGGTGGACCTCGCGAAATGCCTCATCGCGATGGGCGCGCAGATCCAGGGCCACGGCAGCGATGTAGTCACGGTGCAGGGCGTCGAGCGCCTGCACGGCGTCGAATACGACGTGATGCCCGATCGGATCGAGGCGGGCACCTTCCTCGCGGCGGCCGCGGCCACGCGTGGCAGCATCACGCTCACCGAGGCGCCGGTGGGCGGCCTCGAAGCCGTCTTCGACAAGCTGCGCGAGTCGGGCGCGGGAATCGCGGTGGGCGAGCGCACGGTGCGCATCGCGATGCGCGAGCGGCCCAAGGCCGTGAGCCTTCGTACCGCACCCTATCCCGGTTTTCCCACCGACATGCAGGCCCAGTTCATCGCGCTGAACAGCATCGCCGCGGGCACGGCCCACGTGACCGAGACCATTTTCGAGAACCGCTTCATGCACGTGCAGGAGCTGCGCCGGCTGGGCGCCAACATCGAGATCGAGGGCAACACGGCGCTCATCTCGGGCGTGGATTCGCTCGCGGGCGCGGACGTGATGGCGACCGACCTGCGAGCCTCCGCGAGCCTCGTGATCGCCGCGCTCGTCGCCGAAGGCGAGACCGTGATCGACCGCATCTACCACCTGGACCGCGGCTACGAGCACATCGAGACGCGGCTCGCGGGCCTGGGCGCCCGCATCACGCGCGTATCGTAGGGCGCCGTGGCCGACGACACCCTCACCTTCGCGCTCGCCAAGGGACGCATCTTCGAGGAAGCCCTGGGGCTCCTCGCCGCGGCCGGCATCCGGCCCACGGACGATCCCGAGAGCTCGCGCAAGCTCGTCTTCTCCACCGACCGCGTGGGGCTGCGCCTCCTCCTGGTGCGTGCGGCCGACGTGCCCACCTACGTGCAGTACGGCGCCGCGGACCTCGGCGTGGCAGGCCGCGATCTCCTTGCCGAGCATGGCGGCCAGGGCCTCTACCAGCCGCTGGACCTGGGGATCGCGCGCTGCCGGATGGCGGTCGCGGTGCCCGAGGCGTTCGACTACGCTGCCGCGGTGCAACGCGGGGCGCGCCTGCGCGTGGCCACCAAGTACATCCGCACCGCGCGCGAGCATTTCGCCGCCAAGGGCGTGCAGGTCGACCTCATCCGCCTCTACGGCTCCATGGAGCTGGCACCCCTGGTGGGCCTCGCCGACGCGATCGTGGACCTCGTGGATACCGGCAACACCCTGAAGGCGAACAAATTGCGCGTCGTCGAGGAGATCATGGAGGTCTCCAGCCGCCTGGTGGTGAATCCCGCGTCGATGAAGCTCAAGCGCGGCGCCCTCTCGCCGCTCATCGAGGCGCTGAGGAACGTGGCGCGTGCCTGACCCGAGGCGGCTTTCCACGGGAGATCCCGGGTTCGAAGCGGCCTTCGCGGGCCTCGTCGCGTTCGAGGCCGCACAGGACGAGGGCGTGGAGCGCGCCACCGCGGCGATCCTCGAGGATGTGAGGGCGCGCGGCGATACGGCGCTGCTGGAGCTCACCGAGCGCTTCGACCGATGGAAGCCCGCGAACGCGGCCGGGCTCCTCGTGGCCCCGCGCGTCGCGCGCGCCGCCCTCGATGCGCTTCCCCGGGGCGAGCGCGACGCGCTCGAGCTCGCCGCCTCGCGCATTCGCGCTTTCCACGAGCGCCAGTCGCTCCAATCGTGGCGCGTGGACGGCGGCGACGGCACGGTGCTCGGCCAACAGGTCACGCCGCTCGACCGCGTCGGGATCTACGTCCCGGGCGGCAAGGCCGCGTATCCCTCGTCGGTGATCATGGGCGCCATCGCCGCGAAGGTCGCGGGCGTCCCCGAGCTGGTGATGGTCACGCCGACACCGGGCGGCGAGCCCAACGGTTCGGTGCTCGCCGCGGCAGCGCTCGCAGGCGTCGACCGCATCGTGCGCGTGGGCGGTGCGCAGGCCGTGGGAGCGCTCGCCTATGGCACGGCGACGGTGCCGGCGGTGGACAAGATCGTGGGGCCCGGGAACGCTTACGTCGCGGCGGCGAAGCGGCGCGTCTTCGGGCGCGTCGGCATCGACATGGTGGCCGGCCCGAGCGAGGTGCTGGTGATCGCCGATGCCACGGCGAACGCCGACTGGGTCGCCATGGACCTCTTCTCCCAGGCCGAGCACGACGAGGTCGCGCAGGCGATCCTCATCAGTCCCGAACCCGATTTCCTCGAACGCGTGGCGCACTCCATGCGCCGGCAGATCGAGGCGCTTCCCCGCCGCGCGATCATCGAGGCCTCGCTCGCCGCGCGCGGCGCGCTCATCCAGGCGCGTGACCTCGACGAGGCGTGCGAGCTCGCCAACCGCATCGCCCCCGAGCACCTCGAGCTCGCCGTGGCCGATCCGGAGAAGTGGCTCGCGAAGATCCGCCATGCCGGCGCGATCTTCCTCGGACACCACGCCTCCGAGTCCCTGGGCGATTACTGCGCGGGCCCGAACCACGTGCTGCCCACCTCGCGCACGGCGCGCTTCTCGAGCCCGCTCGGCGTGTACGACTTCCAGAAACGCTCGAGCGTGATCGCGGTCTCGCGCGAGGCGGCGGCGCGGCTCGCCGCCACGGCGGCCACGCTCGCTCGCGCCGAAGGGCTCGAAGCGCATGCGCGCAGCGCCGAATGGCGCGCGAAGGAAGGGCGATGACCCGCGGCGCCTCGGACCTGGTGCGCGAGGACGTGCGCGCGCTGACGGGCTACCACACGCCGCCGGCCTCGGGGCTCGTGAAGCTCGATGCCATGGAGAACCCCTACCGGCTTCCGCCCGAGCTCGCGGTGGAGATGGGGCGGCGCCTCGCCGAGGTCGCGGTGAACCGCTATCCCGATCCGACGCAGGACGCCCTCAAGCGGCGGCTGCGCGAAGCGATGGCGATTCCCGACGCGCTGGAGATCGTGGTCGGCAACGGCTCGGACGAGATCCTCCAGCTTTTCACGGTGGCGCTCGCGAAGCCCGGCGCCGCGGTGCTTTCCCTCGAGCCTTCATTCGTCGTGTACCGGCTCGCCGCCGCCGCCGCCGGGATGCGCTATGTGGGGGTGGCACTGCGTCGCGACTTCTCCCTGGACGAGGAGGCGGTGATGGCCGCGCTGGACCGGGAGAAGCCCGCGCTCACGTGGATCGCCTATCCGAACAATCCCACCGGCAACCTCTTCCCGCGCGAGGCGATCCTGCGCATCGTCGCTCGCGCGCCCGGGCTGGTCGCAATCGACGAGGCGTACTACGCGTTCTCCGGCGGCGCGACGCTGCTGGACGAGGTCGGGCGCCACCCGAACCTGGTGCTGGTGCGCACGGTCTCCAAGCTGGGCCTCGCGGGCCTTCGCCTGGGCCTCGCCATCGCGCCGGCCGAGTGGACGCGCGAGCTGGAGAAGCTGCGCATGCCCTATAACGTAAACGTGCTCACGGCCGCCGCTGCCGACCTGCTCCTCGAGCACCGCGGCGTCCTGGAGGCGCAGACTCGCGCCATCGTCGCCGAGCGAGCGCGCCTGGAAGGCGGCCTCGACGCGATCGCGGGCACCGAGCGCTTTTCATCGGCGGCCAACTTCGTGCTGGTGCGCGTGCCCGATGCGCCCGCCGCCTTCGAGCGCCTGCGGCAGCGTGGTATATTGGTGAAGAACCTGCACGGCACGCATTCACTCCTCGCAAACTGCTTGAGGCTCACGGTCGGAACTCCCGACGAGAACACGCGAATGCTCGAGGCGCTCTCCCAGGCCTTGTCCTGACCTCATGCGCAAGGCCGAAATCCAGCGCGACACCCGTGAGACGCAGATCCGCGTCGTCCTCGACCTCGACGGCCGAGGCGAGGCGAAGCTCGACTCGGGCATTCCTTTCCTCGACCACATGCTCGACCAGGTCGCCCGCCACGGCGGGCTCGATCTCGAGGTGAGGGCGAAGGGCGACCTCGCGATCGACGCGCACCACACGGTGGAAGACATCGGCATCACCCTCGGCATGGCGGCCGCCAAGGCGCTCGGCGACAAGACGGGCATACGCCGCTACGGGCACTCGTACGTTCCGCTCGACGAAGCGCTGTCGCGTGCGGTGGTCGACTTCTCCGGCCGCCCGGGGCTCCAGTTCCACGTGCAGTTCACCCGTGCGCGGGTGGGCGAGTTCGACGTGGACCTCGCCCACGAGTTCTTCCAGGGCTTCGTGAACCATGCGCTGGCCACCGTGCACATCGACAACCTGCGCGGCGACAATGCGCACCACCAGTGCGAGACCATCTTCAAGGCCTTCGCGCGCGCGATGCGCATGGCGGTCGAGCCCGACCCCCGTGCCGTCGGCGTCATCCCGTCCACGAAGGGCTCCCTCTAGGTCCTCGCGCCTCGTGCCTCGCGCCTCGCGAATCTCGATCGTCGACTACGGCATGGGCAATCTGCGCTCGGTGCAGAAGGCCCTGCAGCACGTGGCTCCCGAGGCGAGCGTGCAGATCACTTCCGACGCCGCCGCGATCCGCTCGGCCGACCGCGTGGTCTTCCCCGGCCAGGGCGCGATGCCCGACTGCATGCGCTCGCTCGCCGAGCACGGGTTGGGCGAGGCCGTGGCCGAGAGCGCGCGTGGGAAGCCCTTCCTCGGCCTTTGCATCGGCCAGCAGATGCTCTTCGAGGGCAGCGACGAGGGCGACACGCCGGGCCTCGCCCTCCTTCCGGGCCGCGTGCGTGGCTTTGCGCACCGCGCGGGATTCAAGGTGCCGCACATGGGCTGGAACGAGGTCTGGCAGGTCGCGCCCCACGCCCTCTGGAACGGCATCGGCGACGGCAGCCGCTTCTATTTCGTGCACAGCTACTACTGCGACCCCGCGGACGCCGCGCTCGCCTCGGGAAGCACGCACTATCCCGACGGCTTTACCTCCGCCATCGCGCGGGATAATATTTTCGCGACGCAGTTCCATCCCGAGAAATCGAGCGTCGCGGGGCTCACGCTACTCAGCAATTTCGCCAACTGGGATCCTTCGTGATTCCACCGCGCACTCCATGATCATCATCCCCGCGATCGACCTGAAGGACGGCACGTGCGTGCGCCTGGAGCAGGGCCGCATGCAATCGGCCACGGTGTTCTCCACGGAGCCGGGCAAGACCGCGCGGCAATGGTGCGACCTGGGCGCCAAGCGCCTGCACGTGGTCGACCTGGACGGCGCGAGGGCGGGACGCCCGATGAACGAGCCGTCGATCAAGTCGATCCTCGCGACGGTCGATTCCGACGTCCCGGTGCAGCTGGGCGGAGGCATCCGCGACCTGGACACCATCGAGCGCTGCCTCGACGACGGCGTCTCGTACGTGGTCATCGGCACGGCCGCGGTGAAGAACCCCGGCTTCCTGCACGAGGCGTGCGACGCGTTCCCGGGCCACATCATCGTGGGCCTGGACGCGAAGGACGGGAAGGTCGCGACCGACGGCTGGTCGAAGCTGACCGGCCACGACGTGGTGGACCTCGCCAGGCGCTTCCAGGACTACGGAGTCGAATCGGTGATCTACACCGACATCGGTCGCGACGGGATGATGAGCGGCGTGAACATCGAGGCCACGGTGCGCCTCGCCCAGGCGCTGGTGGTGCCGGTGATCGCGAGCGGCGGGCTCTCCAGCCTGGACGACGTGAAGGCGCTCCTCGCGGTGGAGAACGAAGGCATCACCGGCTGTATCACGGGGCGGGCCATCTACGAGGGAAAGCTCGATTTCGCAGCCGCGGTGAAGCTCGCCGGCGGCGATGCTGGCTAAGAGAATCATTCCCTGCCTGGACGTCCACGCGGGCCGCGTGGTGAAGGGCGTGAAGTTCGTCGAGCTGCGCGACGCCGGCGATCCGGTGGAGATCGCGCGCAAGTACGACGCCGCGGGCGCCGACGAGCTCACCTTCCTCGACATCACGGCTTCCAGCGACGCACGCGAGACGATCGTGCAGGTGATCGAGCGCGTGGCGGACGAGATCTTCATCCCGCTCACCGTGGGCGGGGGCGTGCGCTCGGTGGAAGACGTGAGGAAGCTCCTCAACGCCGGCGCGGACAAGGTGAGCATCAATACGGCCGCGGTCGAGAGCCCGGATCTCGTCTCGCGCGCGGCCCACCGCTTCGGCTCGCAGGCGATCGTGGTGGCGATCGATGCGCGCGCGTCCGGCGAGGGCCGCTGGGAGGTATTCACCCACGGCGGGCGCAAGGCGCGCGGGCTCGATGCCGTAGAATGGGCCCGCGAGATGACGCGCCGCGGCGCGGGCGAAATCCTCCTCACCAGCATGGACCGCGATGGCACGAAGAGCGGCTTCGACATCGCGCTCACCCGTGCCGTGAGTGACGCGGTGAGCGTTCCGGTGATCGCGAGCGGCGGCGTGGGCCACCTCGAGCATCTCGCCGAGGGCGTGGAGCGCGGCCACGCCGATGCGCTCCTCGCGGCTTCGGTCTTCCATTTCGGCGAGATCACCGTGGGCGAGGCGAAGCGCTTCCTCGCCGCGCGCGGAATCGAGATGCGGCTTTAGGCTCCCTGAACATGGGCGACTGGATCGATGCGGTGGCGTGGAATTCCGACGGCCTCGTGCCCGCGGTGGCGCAGGACGCCACGACGGGCGAGGTGCTGATGCTCGCGTGGATGAACCGCGAGGCGCTCGAGCGCACCGTGGCTTCCGGCGAGGCCCACTACTGGTCGCGCTCGCGCAAGGCGCTCTGGAAGAAGGGCGAGACCTCGGGCCACGTGCTACGCGTGGTCGACGTGCGCATGGATTGCGATGCCGACGCCTTGGTCCTGCGGGTCGAATCGACCCGGGGCATCGCCTGCCACACCGGCCGCAGGCGGTGCTTCTTCAGGAAGCTCGAGACGAGAGGCTCGGGGAGGACATGGGTGGAGACCGACCCGGTGCTCGCCGATCCGGGGACCTTCCGCGATGGCTGACCGCGACGTCATCGAACGCCTCGAGGCGGCGATCGCCGCGCGCCGCACTGCCGATCCCGCCGCTTCGTACGTGGCGTCGCTCAACGCCAAGGGCCTCGACCAGATCCTGAAGAAGGTAGCCGAGGAGGCGGTGGAAACGGTGCTCGCTTCGAAGGTCGGGGACCGCGCATCGATCGTCCACGAGACCGCGGACCTCTGGTTCCATTGCCTGGTGATGCTCGGCTGGCACGGCATCGCGCTCGCCGAGGTCCTCGCCGAGCTCGAGCGCCGCGAGGGCCGCCCGGGTCTCGAAGAGAAGGCCTCGCGCCCGAAAGGACAGGAATGACCGACTGCATCTTCTGCAAGATCGTCGAGGGCAAGATCCCCAGCCGCAAGGTCTACGAGGATGACGAGATGCTCGCCTTCCACGACATCAACCCGGTGGCGCCGGTGCATTTCATGATGATTCCCAAGAAGCACATCGACTCCCTCGCCCACGTGGGCGATGCCGATGCCGCGCTCCTCGGGCGGATCATGGCGCGCGCCGGGCGCCTCGCCGCGGAGCAAGGCTCGCCGGATGGCTTCCGCACCATCGTGAATACCGGGCGAATCGGCAGGCAGGACGTGTATCATTTACATATCCATATCATTGGCGGTCCCGATCCCCTGCCGCGCATGCTCGCGAAGGAATAGGACGCCGGCTTTCGGAGAATTCAAATGGGCGGACTCAGCATCTGGCATTGGCTGATACTTCTGGTCATCGTGCTCGTCGTGTTCGGCACCAAGAAGCTGCGCAACATCGGCGCGGACCTCGGCGGCGCGGTGAAGGGCTTCAAGGACGGAATGCGCGGCGACGAAGAGGCGGCGGCGAAGCCCGGCGAGCTCACCAGCACCGGCACCGGCACCAGCCCCGGCACGACGATCGAGGGCGAGGTGAAGGACCGCCACCCGGGCTAGGCGGCGTATTCCGCCGGGCGACCGCCCGCCCCGCGACGCAATGTTCGACTTCGGCTTCTCCAAGCTCTTCATCCTCGCGGTGATCGCGCTGGTCGTGATCGGCCCCGAGCGCCTGCCGCGCGTGGCGCGCACGTTGGGGCACCTCTACGGGCGCCTGCAGCGCTACGTGACGCAGGTGAAGTCCGACATCCACCGCGAGATGGAAAACGCCGACCTGGGCAAGATGAAGACGGAATTCGAAAGCGCGGCGCGCTCGTTCCAGTCGACGGTCGAGACCGGCATGCAGGACGTCGACAGGGAGGTCCGCGACGCGCAAGCCTCGGTCGAGCGTGCGCTCGACGTGCATCCGCCCGCCGCCAACGAAGCCGCCGCCAACGAAGCGCCGGCGGCTCCCGCGCCGGAAACGCCGCCCTCGCCGCAGCTCGAGCTCGGGATCGAGGAGCCTCGCGCGACGCCGCCCACGCTCGACCGCGCCTCGGGCTGAGGCGGCGCGCGCGATGCAGGAAGTCCAGGAGACCTTCCTCTCCCACCTGATCGAGCTGCGCGAGCGCCTCATCAGGAGCTTGCTCGCCGTCGGCGTGATGCTCATCCCGGCGCTCTACTTCAGCTCCGAGCTCTACGACATCATCGCCGCGCCCCTCATGCACGCGCTGCCGGCGAACTCGAAGATGATCGCCACGGGCGTGATCACTCCCTTCCTCATTCCGATGAAGATCGCGGGGCTGGCCGCCTTCCTCGCGGCGCTTCCCTACGTGCTCTACCAGGCGTGGGCGTTCGTTGCGCCCGGCCTCTACGCGCACGAGAAGCGCCTGGTCCTGCCGCTCATCGTGAGCAGCACGCTCCTCTTCTTCGCGGGGATGGCGTTCTGCTACTTCATCGTGTTCGGGCGCGTGTTCTCGTTCATCGCCGCCTTCGCCCCGCAGAGCGTGAACGTTTCGCCCGACATCGAGGCCTACTTCAACTTCGTGCTCGGAATGTTCTTCGCCTTCGGGATCGCATTCGAGGTCCCCGTCGTGGTCGTGGTCCTCGTGCTCTCCGGCATCATCAATACCCGGCAGCTGCGCGAGTTCCGCGGCTACGTCGTGGTGGGGATCTTCGCGCTCGCGGCGTTCATCACGCCGCCTGACGCGATCTCGATGATCTCGCTGGCGGTGCCCATGTGCCTGCTCTACGAAGCGGGCATCGTGGCCGCGCAGATGGTCGAGCGGCGCCGCCGGCCCGCGGCCGACGAAGGCACGGCCGAGCCGCGCGCCGAATAGCTACTCGGAATCGCTCGCCGCGCTCGGCCGGCGGCGCTTGCCGACGACCACGTCGAGCGAGAGCTCCTGGCGGCCCCGCAGCACCTTCACCGGCACCGACTTCCCGGGCGGCACCGATGCGATCGCATTCAGGGTCGACGTGACATCGGGAACGCTCTGGCCCGCCACGGCGACGATGACATCGCCCAGCTTCATGCCGCCTCGGTCGGCGGGGCTGCCGTGCTCGATGGCGCCCACGATCGCGCCCTGGCGGCTCTTCAATCCCAGCGAGTCGGCGAGCTCCGGGCTGATGTCGGCCACGTCCACGCCGAACCAGCCGCGCGTGACACTGCCGGTCTCGATGATCTGCTCCATCACCTTCTTGGCGAGGCTCACGGGAATGGCGAACCCGATCCCCTGGTATCCGCCCGAGCGGGAGAAGATGAGCGTGTTGATGCCGATGAGGTTGCCGCCCGCGTCCACGAGCGCGCCGCCCGAGTTGCCGGGATTGATCGCGGCATCGGTCTGGATGAACGTGCTGTACGGGTTCGACTGGCCGCCGATCTCGCGCCCCGTGGCGCTGATGATGCCCATGGTCACGGTCTGCCCGACGCTGAAGGGGTCGCCGATGGCGAGCACCACGTCACCCACCTTCGCCTGCTCGGAAGACCCGAAGGTGATCGGCGTGAGCCCCGTGGCCGGCACACGCACCACCGCGAGGTCGGTCTCCGGGTCGCTCCCCACGATCTTGCCGGTCACGAGCCGCCCGTCGGCGAGCGTCACCTGGATGTCGGAGACGCCCTCGACCACGTGCTCGTTGGTGAGGATGTAGCCCTCGCGGCTCACGATCACGCCCGAGCCCAGCGACATCTGCGTCTCGGGAAGCGCCGGGCCGAAGAAGCGCTGGAACGCCGGGTCCTCGAGGATCGGGTTGCGCGCGCGCTTCACCTGCCGCGTGGCCGAGATGTTGACCACCGAAGGCGTCGCCTTGTGCGCGGCCTCGCTGAACGAAAGCCGCAGCTGCGTGGAGGCGACGGGGGAGATCGTGGCGCCCGGGACCGCCTCGCGGACCTCGACCACCTGCGTGCGCCAGGCGAGCCAGTCCGGCTTCACCAGGCTTACGACGAAGAGGGCGGCGAGGGTGAGGGTGACCGCCTGGGCGAAAAGGAGCCAGAGCTTGCGCATGCCCTCCTATTTTCGCATGAGCGCGTCGCGGATCTCGCGCAGGAGCAGCACGTCCTCGGGCGTGGCGGCCGGCGGCGGGGGCGCCTTGCGCCGCATCCGGTTCACCTGCCGCACCATGACGAACACGACCAGGGCGAGGATCACGAAGTTGAGCACCACGTTGATGAAGTTGCCGTAGGTGATCACGGGAACCCCCGCCTTGCGGATCGCCTCCACCGTGGCAGCGCCCGCGGGAGCCGTCCCCAGGACGACGTAGTGGCTTGCGAAGTCGATTCCCCCCGTGACCCTGGAGACGACGGGCATGACGAGGTCGTTCACCAGCGAGTCGACGATCTTGCCGAACGCCGCGCCGATGATGACGCCGACCGCCAGGTCCATCACGTTTCCCTTGACCGCGAATTCCCGGAATTCCGAAGCGAAGCTCATGGATCCTCCCTCGAACGAAGCGCCAATCTAGGGGCCGCCCGGGTGCGCGTCAATGCGTCCCCAACCGCGGGGCTTCAGTTTGCCCGGTCAAATCCAGTAAAATGCCGGATTAAACTCGGTCCCGCCCCTTTTCACCCCCGTTTTGCTCAAGCGCACTCCAAGCCCATGACCGCCATCGTCCGAGACGACGTCGATGAAAAGAGACGCCGCGTCCTGCTGATCGCCACCACCGCCGCCGGGGCCGCCCTGGGCGGCGCAGCGGCAGTGCCTTTTCTCGCGAGCTGGCTCCCGAGCGCGCGGGCGCTCGCCGCGGGCGCCCCGGTGGAGGCCGATATTTCTCGCATCGAAGCCGGCCAGCAGGTGACCTTCGAGTGGCGCGGCAAGCCCGTCTGGGTGCTGCGCCGCACGCCGGAAATGCTGGACCTGCTCCCGAAGCACGATGCCGAGCTCGTGGATCCGCAATCCAACCAATCCGACCAGCCGGCGTACGCCAAGAACGTCACGCGCTCGATCAAGCCCGAGACGCTGGTGGCGGTCGGCATATGCACGCACCTGGGCTGCTCGCCCACGCTGAAGAAGGAGATCGGCGCCGCCTCCGACATGGGCGCCGACTGGCCGGGCGGCTACTTCTGCCCGTGCCACAACTCGCGCTTCGACCTCTCGGCGCGCGTCTTCAAGGGCTCTCCCGCGCCGAAGAACCTCGTCATCCCGCCGCACCGGTACGCCACCGACGCGCTGGTGGTGATCGGCGAAGACACCAAGGGGGCATGACCATGGCGACGCCGAAGGCGCCGGTCACCGGCATGGGGCCCCTCAACGGCGTGGTGACGTGGGTGGACCAGCGCTTCCCGCTGGTGGCGCTCTGGAAGGAGCACGCCGCCGAGTACTACGCGCCCAAGAACTTCAATTTCTGGTACTACTTCGGCTCGCTCGCGGGGCTGGTGCTGGTGATCCAGATCGTCTCGGGCATCTTCCTCACGATGAACTACAAGCCCGACGCGGCGAGCGCCTTCGCCTCGGTCGAGTACATCATGCGCGATGTGCCGGGCGGGTGGTTCATCCGCTACGTGCACTCCACGGGCGCGTCGATGTTCTTCATCTGCGTGTACCTGCACATGGTGCGCGGGCTCATGTACGGCTCGTACCGCCGGCCGCGCGAGCTCCTCTGGATCTTCGGCGTGATGATCTACCTCGCCCTGATGGCCGAGGCCTTCTTCGGCTACCTGCTGCCGTGGGGCCAGATGTCGTACTGGGGCGCGCAGGTGATCATCAACCTCTTCGGCACGATCCCCTTCATCGGCGAGCCGCTCGCCATCTGGATCCGCGGCGACTACAACGTGTCCGACGCGACGCTGAACCGCTTCTTCGCGCTCCACGTGATCGCGCTGCCGCTGGTGCTGCTGGGCCTCGTCTCGGCGCACCTCCTCGCGTTGCACGAAGTCGGCTCCAACAACCCCGACGGCGTGGAGATCAAGGACGATATCGATCCCGCCTCCGGGCGCCCCCGCGACGGCATTCCGTTCCATCCCTACTACACCGTGAAGGACCTCGCGGGCGTGGCCGTGTTCCTGATCGTCTTCGCGGCCATCGTCTTCTTCGGCCCCGAGATGGGCGGCTACTTCCTCGAGTCCAACAACTTCATCCCGGCCGATCCTTTGAAGACCCCGCCGCACATCGCGCCGGTCTGGTACTTCACGCCGTTCTACGCGATGCTGCGCGCCGTGCCGCCGATGTTCCAGTCGCAATTCCCGGGCGTGGCGGTGATGGGCGCGGCGACGATGATCCTCTTCATCCTGCCGTGGCTGGATCGCGGGCGCGTGAAGTCGATCCGCTATCGCGGCCCCAAATACAAGGCGTGGTTCGCGATCTTCGTGTTCTCGTTCCTCGTGCTGGGCTACCTGGGCGTCGAGCCCACGACGGTCTGGGGTGAATTTGCCAAGGGCCTGCCGATCGTCGGGGGCGACTACGTGGCGCTTTGGGTCGCGCGCGTGCTGACGGTCGCCTATTTCGGCTTCTTCCTCCTCATGCCCTGGTACACCGCGAGCGACCGGGAAAAGCCGCAACCGAAGCGGGTGGTGTGGTGATGAGGAACATCCTCGCGATCGTCCTCATGGGCCTGGCGCTTCCCGTCCTGGCCGACGAAGGCGGGCCGCAGCTCGATCGCGCGCCCATCGATCCGCACGACCGCATCTCGCTCCAGCGCGGCGCGCAGATCTTCGTGAACCACTGCCTCAACTGCCATTCGGCCTCGCTCATGCGCTACGCGCGGCTCGAGGATCTCGGCCTTTCGGAAGCCCAGATCCGCGACAACCTCATGTTCACCACCGACAAGGTGGGCGATACGATGAGCACGGCGATGGATGCGAAAATCGCCAAGGCCGCGTTCGGCGTCGTGCCGCCCGATCTCTCGCTCGCGGCGCGCTCGAGGAGCCCGGACTGGCTCTACACCTACCTGCGAAGCTTCTACGCGGATCCGTCGACCAAGACGGGATGGAACAACACGGTCTTCCCGAACGTTTCCATGCCGCACGTGCTCTCCGAGGAACAGGGGGTGCAGGCGCTCGAGGTCACCCGGCGCATGGACGAGGAGACCGGGGATGCGAAGGTCACGACGCGCATCGTGATGCAGCGCCCAGGTGCCATGAAGCCGGTGGAGTACGACCGCTACGTGGCCGACCTGGTGAACTATCTCGCGTACATGGGGGAGCCCGCGCAGCAGAGCCGCAAGCACTGGGGGATCCTGGTGCTGTTCTTCCTGGTCGGCTTCTACCTGCTCGCGGCGATGCTCAAGAAGGAATACTGGAAGGACGTCCGCTGACGGACGACGCGCGGGCGCCCGCCCGCGCGATGAAGAGGTGAACTAGCCATGATGACGCTCTACTCGGGGATCACCGATCCCTTCTCCCACCGGTGCCGGATCGTGCTCTACGAAAAGGGCATGGATTTCGAGATCATCGACGTGGACCTCATGAACAAGCCCGAGGACCTCGCGGTGATGAACCCGTACAACCGCACCCCGGTGCTGGTCGAGCGCGACCTCGTGCTCTACGAGTCCAACATCATCAACGAGTACATCGACGAGCGCTTCCCGCATCCGCAGCTGATGCCGGCCGACCCGGTGATGCGCGCGCGCGCGCGGCTCTTCCTGTTCCGCTTCGAGCAGGAGCTCTTCAACCACGTGCAGACGCTGGAATCGGGCACCCAGAAGGCCCAGGAGAAGGCGCGCCTCTACATCCGCGAGAACCTGATCCAGATCGCGCCCATCTTCGTGAAGCAGAAATACATGCTGGGCGAGGAGTTCTCGATGCTCGACGTGGCGATCGCCCCGCTCCTCTGGCGCCTCGACCACTACCAGGTGAGCCTCAGCAAGCAGTCCGCGCCGCTCCTCAAGTATGCCGAGCGCCTCTTCTCCCGCCAGGCCTTCATCGATTCGATGACTGCATCTGAAAAGGCGATGCGACGCTAGGACCGCTTGGGTTCGGTTAAGCTTTCGCCATGGCGGACGTCTCGACCAAGCCCTATTTCATCCGGGCCATCTACGAATGGTGCTCGGACTGCGGTTACACGCCCTACCTGAGCGTTCGGGTGGACGAGCGCACGCGCATTCCCCTGGAGTACGTGAAGAACGGGGAAATCGTGCTGAACGTGAGCCTCAACGCCACGCGCAACCTCACCATCAACAACGAGCTGATCCAGTTCTCGGCGCGCTTCAACGGGGTGTCCCGCGAGGTGACCATTCCCGTGGACCGAGTGCAGGGCATCTTCGCCCGGGAAAACGGCCAGGGCGCCTTCTTCACCGTGGAATCGCCGGCGGCGCTCGTCGCCGCGCCTGTGGCACCGCAGGTCGCCGCGATCGAGGTGGAGTCCGAGCCGCCCCGGCCGCCCGCCACCGGAACAACAGGGCGTGCACGGCTCAAGGTGATTAAGTGAGCACTCACACGGGCCGGCATAGCTCAGCTGGTAGAGCAACCGCCTTGTAAGCGGTAGGTCCCCCGTTCGATTCGGGGTGCCGGCACCACTTAAAATCAAGGACATACATCCATTCAGGGTCGCTCCTCGACCATCTCATGTTGCTATCGGGAACACCTCCGGGAACACTTTAGGGGATATGCGCCGCCGAGCAGACCAAGCGAGCCGGCGTGGTACTCTCACGACTGCTGCCGCAGGCAGCAGTGCATCCGTTCAGGGAGCGCGGCCCCGTCTAGCGGTATCCTGGGAAAATGGCACCTGCGCCCCCACCTGCGGGGCTGGAACCACCCCTTGCGGCCCTGGTCAACTCACCGGAACCCCTGCGAAATCGGGTGCGCCATATGGCGTCCCTACCGCGTGATCTAAGTCATAGCGGTGCTACGCGTGCGGGGTACCATGGGTGATGAGACCGGGTGGCTGTTACACAACGTGTTGTCGAAATCGCAAATTGCGCGTTAGAGTGCGGGCGTGAGCAATTTGCTAGGTATGCCGGGATGGGGGCGAGGGGCCGGCAGTCCAATGCCTGGTGCCGCCGTTGCCTGCAGGAACTCCCGCGTATTGCACGGATTTGCCGCGAACCTGCTGGCGCTTCGCGCCGGCGTTTGGCATTGATGGGTTGGAGGAGGGTTTCATGAAGCTCAAGTTCGAGATCATCGTCGAGCAGGATGGCGATCGCCTTTGGGGGCGCTGTCAGGCGCTGAAGGGCTTTCACGTGGACGGTGCGA